>NZ_BCXA01000028.1 GCF_001894865.1 Rhodococcus maanshanensis NBRC 100610
AGCCCGATGTCGGTGGCGACCCCGTCGACCTGGACCGTGCGCCTGGTCGCGGTGAACAGGTGCGCGTCCTCGCCCGAGATCCCGACCGCGTACGGGCCGTGGCTGTTGATCAGGCCGACGAGCTCGCGCCCCACCTGACCGAACAGCACCATCCGGACCACGTCCATCACCTCGGGGGTGGTGACCCGGAAGCCCCCGCGGAACTCACCCTCCATGCCGAGACGCGCCAGCATCGCGTTGATCTGCGGACCGCCACCGTGCACCACGACGGGATGGATCCCGACGGTGCGCAGGAAGGCCATGTCCGCGGCGAAGGCCCGCTTGAGGTCGTCGTCGACCATCGCGTTGCCGCCGTACTTGACCACCACGATCTTGCCGTGGAACCGCTCCAGCCAGGGCAGCGCCTCCGCGAGGACGTGTGCCTTCTCCGCCGCGGTGATGTGCTCGATGCTGTCGATGTGCCCGGTCATGACGAGTACGCCGAATTCTCTTCCACGTACGCGTGCGAGAGGTCGGTGGTGCGGATGGAGACCTCCGCGTCACCGACGCCGAGCTCGATCCGCAGCGCGATGTCGATGCCGGAGAGGTCGACCTCCCTTGCGCCGGGCGCGCCGACACCGTCGATGCAGACCGGGTTCCCGTTGAAGGACACCGAGATCCGGTTCGGGTCGAGCTCGATCGGGGCGATGCCGACCGCGGCGAGCACGCGGCCCCAGTTCGGGTCGGACCCGAACAGCGCCGTCTTGACCAGGCTGTCGCGGGCGACGGTCCGCGCGGCGACGAGCGCGTCCTGCTCGGAGGCCGCGCCGGACACCGTGACGGTGACGCGCTTGGTGACGCCCTCCGCGTCGGCCATGAGCTGGTCGGCGAGGTCGTCGCAGACCGCAAGCACGGCGGCGTTGAGCTCGTCCTGGCTGGGCGCAACGGAACTCGCGCCCGAGGCGAGCAGCAGCACGGTGTCGTTGGTGGAGGTCGCGCCGTCCACATCCAGCCGGTCGAACGACAGCCGGGTCGCGTTGCGGAGCGCCTCGTCGAGCTGGGCCGGGGTCGCGATGGCGTCGGTGGTGATCACGCACAGCATGGTGGCCAGCGCCGGGGCGAGCATGCCCGCGCCCTTGGCCATCCCGCCGACGTTCCACTTGTTCGCGTGGTGCAGGGCCGCCTGCTTCGGCACGGTGTCGGTGGTCATGATCGCGTAGGCCGCGTCGGTGCCCCCGGAGATCCCGCCTGCCAGTTCGTGCACGATCTCGGTGACGCCCGCGAGGAGCTTGTCCATCGGCAGCCGGTCGCCGATCAGCCCGGTCGAGCACACCGCGACCTCCCCCGCGCCGGTCTCGGTGCCCCAGTCGCTCAGCGTCGCCGCGACGTGCTCGGCGGTCTGGTGGGTGTCCTGGAAGCCGGGCGCTCCCGTGCAGGCGTTCGCGCCGCCCGAGTTCAGCACGACCGCGCGGAGCCTGCCGCCGGTCAGCACCTGCTGCGACCACAGCACGGGCGCGGCCTTGACCTTGTTGCTGGTGAACACGCCGGCCGCGGCGGTGTCCGGGCCCTCGTTGAAGACCAGCGCCAGGTCCTGGCGTCCGCTGACCTTGATGCCCGCGGCGATTCCTGCGCCGCGGAATCCGGCGGGCGCGGTGACGCCCTGGGTGCGCACGAGCTTGCCGCCCGCGACGGCGACCGAGTCGGGGATGACGGGGGTGGTGTTCACGGGGCTACTCCCACTGTCGAGAGACCATCGGTCTCGGGCAGGCCAAGGGCAAGGTTCATCGATTGCACTGCGCCGCCCGCGGTCCCCTTGGTGAGGTTGTCGATGGCGGCGATGACGACGAGCAGGCCCGCGTCGGCGTCGACCGTGACGCCGATCTGGGCCGCGTTGGATCCGATCACCGCACCGGTCTGCGGGAAGACATGCTCGGGCAGCACGTGCACGAAAGGCTCGTCGGCGTAAGCCTTTTCGTACACCTCCCTGGCCTGCGCCTCGGTGACGGTGGTCGGCGCGGTGCAGGTGGCGAGGATACCGCGGGGCATCGGCGCCAGCACCGGCGTGAAGGACACGGTGACGTCGGTGCCCGCGAGGGGCGAGAGGTTCTGGATGATCTCGGGGGTGTGCCGGTGCACGCCGCCGACCCCGTACGCCCGGGCCGAACCCATGACCTCGGAACCGAGCAGGTCGGCCTTGGGCGCGCGACCCGCGCCGGAGGTGCCACTGACCGCGACCACGGTCACCCGCGGCTCGACGATCCCGGCGGCCACCGCGGGGGCAAGCGCAAGGCTGGCCGCGGTCGGATAGCAACCGGGGACCGCGATCCGGGTCGCGCCCGCGAGCTTCTCCCGGTGGCCCGGCAGCTCCGGCAGGCCGTACGGCCAGGTCCCGGCGTGCTCGCTCTTGTAGTACTTCTCCCAATCCGCCGCGCTCGCCAGCCGGAAGTCGGCGCCGCAGTCGATGATGACGGTGCTCTCCGGCAACTGCTTGGCGATCTCGGCCGAATTGCCGTGTGGCAGACCGAGGAACACCACATCATGGCCGGCGAGCTGCTCGACGGTCGTCGGCTCGAGGACGCGATCGGCCAGCGGCAGCAGATGCGGGTGATGCTCACCGAGCCTGCTGCCCGCGTTGCTTCCCGCGGTGAGCGCGCCGATGGTCAGCGAGCCGTCGCGATAGGCGGGGTGACCCAACAGGAGTCGGAGGACCTCACCGCCCGCGTAGCCGCTCGCACCGGCGATGGCGACCCGGATCGGCGTGGACGCCGGGCCTGAGGAAGCTGCAGAAGTGACCATACGATTGATTATGCATCATCATGCAAGCCCATTCATAGCCAGGGCGCGGGCGGCCTCAGGCGACGAACGCGACCCAGTAGAAGGCCCAGCAGGACACCGCGGTCATGGTCATGCCGATCGCGGCGATCCGCGCCCATCGCCGATGCCACGCGCTGTGCGCCCCCGGGTGCGGCGAGCCGCCGAAGTTCCGCACCGCCCGAACGATCACCACCGGCCACAGCAGGACCGAGAACACCGCGAACACCAGGTGGATCGCCAGCACCGACCACACCAGGGTCGACGCCGAGCCGCCGACCACGCCAGCCGACCGTTCTTCCCATCCGTTGAAGCGCACGTCCAGCTCGAAGAGGACGACGGCCACCAGCAGCGCGATACCGAGCGCGAGCTGCACCGATCTGTGCAGCCGGAAGCGCCTGCCGACCCTGACCTGGTAGACGCTCCAACCGAGGACCGCCACCACCAGCGCCATCAACAGCACCATCATGTCCATGGCCGCGGAGGCCCTCGTGCCGAGGAAGCCGTCGATCCCACTGAAGTCGTTCATCGCCGAAACCACACCCTTGTCCCAAACTTACCGACACCGTGTCGGGAAGATGCGGTTCGGACGGTATCAGGCCGGACAGGCGGGCCTCGCGCCGGTCAGGACAGCACGGCCTCCCGGATCACGTGCTTGGTGAGCTTGCCGGAGGGATTGCGCGGCAGTTCGTCGACAACGACCAGCTCCCGCGGTATCTTGTAGCGGGCCAGCTTGTCCGCCAGGTACTCCCGCAGCTCGTCCAGCTCGAGCGTCGCGCCACCGACGGTCGCCACCACCGCGACCACCGTCTCGCCCCACTGCGGGTGCGGCCGCCCGATCACCGCGACGTCGACGATGTCCGCGCGCGGGCGGATAGCCTCCTCCACCTCCTGCGAGTAGACGTTCTCGCCGCCGGTGATGATGACGTCCTTGGTGCGATCGACGATGTAGAGGTAGCCGTCCTCATCGACCCGTGCCACGTCGCCGGAGCGGTACCAGCGGCCCTCGAACACCTCGGCGGTGGCCTCGTCGTTGTCGAGGTAGCCGACCATGCGGGTGTCGCTCGCGAGCCAGATCTCGCCCGTCTCCCCCGGCCCGGCGTCGAGGCCGTCCGGCCGGACGACGCGCAGATCGACGCCCGGCATGCCGCCGCGCCCGATCGACCCGGCCTTGGCGATCTGCTCGTGCGGGTAGAGGGCGGTGCCGGTCGGGCCCATCTCACTCATCCCGTACACCTGATAGAAGTCCTCGGACCGGTACGCGTCCTGCAGCTGCCGCGCCACCTCGGCACCGATCGGCGCACCGCCGTATGTCCATCGCCGCATGGTCGAGAAGTCGTAGGTGGACATGTCGATGCCAGCGGCGCGGACCACCTGCAACGGCGCCAGGTAGGCGATCGGAGCGCCGAAGAACGCGGTGATCTTCTCGGCGCCGATGATCTCGAGGAAGGGCAGCGGCGCATACTCGCGCATCAGCACGACCGTGCCGCCGAGGAACATCGTCGGGACGAACCAGACATTGAGTGGGGCCGCATGCCAGATCGGCATCGCGATCAGCACCCTTTCGTCGCGGTCGAGGCCGAGGGTGGTCGCGATGTACGGCGCGACGGTCGTGATCGAGCGGTGCGTGTGCAGGCAGCCCTTGGGGGCACTGGTGGTTCCCGACGTGTAGAGCACCTGGGCGATCTCGGTCTCCTCGACCTCGACGCCTGCCCACTCGTCAGCGACGTCCACGAGCGCGTCGAAGTCCCGGTCGGCGTTTCCCTCGGCGTCGTCACCGAGCTCGGTGAGTAGCCAGTCCACCTGCGGCGCACCGGCTTCCGCGTTCGCTCGGAGCCCGGCCGAGACCACACCCACCTTCGCGCCGCAATGCGTGAGCGTGTACTCGACCTCAGGGGGCGCCAGCTTGTGGTTGACCGGCACCAGCACCGCGCCCGCCCGCCACGCCCCGAAGGCCGCGATCACGAAGCCAGGGGTGTTGTAGGTCATCACCGCGACCCGGTCGCCGCGCCGGACACCCCGGCCGCGCAGCACCTCGGCCGCCCGCTTCGACGCGGCGACGAGTTCGCGGTAGCTGAGGCGCTCGGCCCCGTAGACCACCGCCTCCTTGTCCGGGAACTTCCGGCAGGTGCTCTCCAGCATCGTCGTCAGGTCCATGGGTCCTCCTCGGGTGGCGCCCGGCATGTCGTTGCGGCCGGATTGCCGTCTACGGCGATTCGTTCTACAGTCGGGATGGACAAGGATTGAATCACGATTCATAGTTTTGCGAAAGGCGCCGACCACATGGCCTACCGAGCGACGGAGAAGACCCGCGCCGCCCAGGCGGAGCGCAGGGAGGTGCTGCTCGCCGAGGCCGGGAACCTGGTCGCGGCCGGCGGATTCTCCGCCGCCTCGGTCAAGGCCATCGCGGAGAACTGCGGCGTGAGCGTCGGATCGGTGTACTCGTACTTCGACGGCAGGGCCGACCTGCTGGCCGCCGTGTTCCGGCGCGGCGCCGACCAGGAACTGAACGAAGTGCGGATGGCCGTTGCCGAACACTCGGGCGCGGCGGACCGACTGCGCGCGCTGGTCGAGACCTTCGCCCGGCGCGCCATCCGGGGGCGTCAGATGGCCTGGTCACTGCTGTTCGAACCGGTCGATCCCCGGGTCGACGAGGAACGGCTCGTCTACCGCGGCTCCTATGTCGAGCTGACCACCGCGATCCTGCGCGACGGCATCGAGGAGGGCGAGCTGCCCGAGCAGCACGTCGGGATCGCCGCGGCCGCGCTGATCGGCGCCATCAGCGAGTCCCTCACCGGCAGGCTCTCCCCCGTTCCCGTGGAGCTACCCGAGACCTTCTCCGACGATGACATCGTCGACGCCATCCTCCAACTGTGCCTGCGCGCGGTCGGTTTCGCCGCCTGACCGCAGCCGATACCCAAGAAGGAACCAACACATGACGAACGCAGTCGCCTCGCCGCACCGCACCCACGAGGTCTTCAACCAGGCACCCCCTCGGGTGGACGTCAACGAGTACACCTCGAACGTCCCGCTCGTGGAGGGCGTGCGCCGCTACGACGCCGAGTGGGCGCAGCGCGATCTCACCGAGGTCGGCGCACTGGTCGGCACGGCGGGGTTCCAGCACGACGCCGAGCTGGCCAACACCGTGCTCCCGACCCTGCACACACACGACAGGTACGGCCACCGGATCGACGAGGTCGAGTACCACCCGGCCTATCACCGGATCATCGGCGCGGCGGTCGAGCACGGCGCGCACACCTCCGCCTGGGCCGACCCGAAGCCCGGCGCCAATGTCGCCCGCGCCGCAACCTTCATGATGTTCGCGCAGGTCGAGCCCGGTCACTCCTGCCCGGTCTCCATGACCCATTCGGTCGTGCCCGCCCTTGACTTCTCCCCCGAGCTGGCCGGGCTGTGGCTGCCGCGCCTCTACGCACGCGGGTACGACGGCGGACTCGCCGCGCCAGGCAGCAAGCCGGGCGTGCTGTTCGGCATGGCGATGACGGAGAAGCAGGGCGGATCCGACGTCCGCGCCAACACCACCCGCGCGGTCCCGAACTCCGACGGCAGCTGGTCGCTGACCGGGCACAAGTGGTTCTGCTCGGCGCCGATGTCGGACGGGTTCCTGATCCTGGCCTACACGGACGAGGGCATGTCCTGCTTCCTGGTCCCCCGGGTGCTCGAGGACGGCACCCGCAACGTCTTCCGCATCCAGCGCCTCAAGGACAAGCTCGGCAACAAGTCGAACGCGTCGTCGGAGATCGAGCTCGACGGCACCATCGGGCATCTGGTCGGCGAACCCGGCCGCGGCGTCCGCACCATCATCGAGATGGTCTCGCGCACCCGCCTGGACTGCGTGTACGGCTCGGCAGCGGGCATGCGCCAATCGGTCGCGGAGGCCCTGTGGCACGTGCGCCACCGGGCCGCGTTCGGCGCGACGCTGATCGACCAGCCCGCGATGACCGCGGTCGCCGCGGACCTCGCGCTCGAATCGGAGGCCGCCACCGCGACCGCGCTGCGCCTGGCCCGCGCCCACGACGAGGACGGCGACGACACCGAGAAGGCCTTCCGCCGACTCGCCACAGCAGTCAGCAAGTACTGGATCTGCAAGCGCGGACCGCACCACGCCTACGAGGCGCTCGAGTGCCTCGGCGGCAACGGCTACACCGAGGCGTTCCCGCTGGCTCGCCGGTACCGCGAGCAGCCGGTGATGGCGGTGTGGGAGGGCTCCGGCAACGTGATCGCCCTCGACGTGCTGCGCGCCATGACGCGCGAGCCCGAATCCGTCGCGGCCTTCGACGCGGAGCTCGCGCTCGCCTCCGGGTCGTCGAGGCTGTTCGACGAACATCTCACCCGCATTCGCGGCGCACTCGCCGAGCTGGCGACCCTCGACACGGCGCAGGCTCAGCTGCGCGCACGTCCCGTGGCCGCTGCGATGGCGCTCGGCCTGCAGGGCTCGCTGCTCCTGCGCACCGCACCGTCCGCGGTCGCCGAGGCGTTCCTGGCGGCGCGGCTCGGACCCGAGCGCGACCTCGAATACGGCACGCTCCCCGTTGGCACCGACTTCACGGCGATCCTGGACCGCCAGTAGTTCGAGGACGGCAGGCGCGGTGGCGGACCCAGGTCCGACCGCGCCTGCCGTTCGCGCTCACTCCAGGCGCAATGCGGGCGACCGGCGACCGCCGGGCTCGTCGGGGAACCCGCGCGGCTTGCGCTGCCCGAAGTTCTCCCAGATCGACACGATGAAGAGCATCGTGACGCCGATGAGGACGACCGCGATGGCGGCGCAGACGACCACGAAGCCGAACACGACCCCGATTTCCGACCAGACCATGGCATTACCTCCACGTCTTGGTTGTGAAGTTGCAGAGCGGGATGGCTACACCGTACGCCGGGGGTCCTACGAGTCCATGGACTTTCGGATCTCGTCGAGTTTGCTCTTCGCCGCCTTCTGCCGCTCGTCCCACTGCTCCGCGACGGTGCGACCGGCCGGGGACTCGGCATCGAGCTCGGTGGCACCCGCCGCGGTCCCGGCGCGGGTCTCGATCTTCTCCCGAACCGAGTCGAAGGTCGGCACACCGGAGTCGGTGTAGTCGGGCGCGGGCATCGCGGTCGGCAGCCCGGGTCCCGCCGTCGGCACCGGGGCGCCGGTCACCACCGTCGGGCCGGGAGAAATCGGTATGTCGGCCGGGCCGGGCACCTCGGCCGGGATCGGCACGTCCGGCGCTGCGGGGACCTCGCCGCCGATCGCGTTCGCGGCGGCCGCGATCGACGCCAGCGCCGGACGGCCCGCGGTCGCGGCGGCGATCACCCGCGCCAGTTCCTGGTCGGTGAGCCCGCTCAGCCCATCGGCAACGCTCTGGGAATCGGTCATGACACCTCATTCCGTCGACTTGCCGCAAGGCTACGGCAGCCCGCGTCGAGAGTGCACCTGCCGGCGGCCGACTCGGCCGATGCCCCGGCAGGTGCACTCTCGACGGATGGGGGTCAGGCCCGAAGCTGCGCACCCACCGCGGCGGAGGCCGCGGCGACGGCCGCGTCCCGACCGGCGGAGGCCTCGTCCTCGGTGAGCGTCCGATCCGCGGCGCGGAACCGCAGCGCGAAGGCAAGGGACTTGCGCCCCTCGCCCACCTGGGCACCCTCGAACACGTCGAACAGCCGGATCTCCTCGAGCAGCTCGCCCGCGCCGGAGCGCAGCGCCGCCTCCACGGTGGCGGCGGGCACGGTGGCGTCGACCACCACCGCGACGTCCTGGAGAACGGCGGGGAACGGCGAGACCCGAGGCGCAGGAAGCGATTCGGTGATCGGCAGCGCCGTCAGGTCGATCTCCACCGCGCAGGTACGCGGCGGCAGCCCGCTGCGCTCGAGCACAGCCGGGTGCAGCTCACCTGCGTGCCCGACGACGACTCCGTCGACCAGCAGTTCGGCGCCGCGGCCCGGGTGCCAGGGCAGGTACTGGGCGGCCCGCCGCTCGAGGGACACGCCGGCCGCCTCGGCGATCGTCTCCGCGGCCGCGAAGGCATCGGAGGCCTCGACGGCGCGGCCCGCGCC
This sequence comes from Rhodococcus maanshanensis NBRC 100610, assembly GCF_001894865.1. GTDB lineage: Bacteria > Actinomycetota > Actinomycetes > Mycobacteriales > Mycobacteriaceae > Rhodococcus_G > Rhodococcus_G maanshanensis. Next base: position 8,839 of record NZ_BCXA01000028.1, read on the forward strand.
CCACGGCCCGCTCGGCTCCCTCAGCCCGGTCAGCACCGCGGCGACGTGGGTCGGCTGCGCGGGCAGCGACTTCAGCAGGTCCGCGACCTGCTCGTCCGTCGGGCGCCGGTCCACCGGCAGTGCCTGCACCGGCTTGGTATCGGGCCCGGGGAGGACGACCTGCGCGATGCCGAACAACGCGAGGTCGCGCTGGCCACGAGAGGTGTTGCGGGACAAGATCTCCAAGAGGCCCGGCAGCAGCGTGGTGGCGAGCTCGGGGCGATCGGACTCGAGCGGGTTGAGCACCTTCGAGGTGGTGCGGCGCGGATCGTCGGCGTCGAGGCCCCAGGCGTCGAAGACCCCGGTGGGCAGGAACACCGTCGGCAGCACCTCGACGTACCCGTCGAACGCGAGCGCCCGACCGACGGCGCGGCGGCGACGCTGCTGCGGGGTCAGGCCGCGGCCTGCGGGCGCGGCTGGGAGCACCGACGGGATCTGCTCGAGCCCCTCGAGGCGCAGCACCTCCTCCACCAGGTCCGCCGGCTGCTCCAGGTCCGGCCGCCAGGTGGGCGGGGTCACCACGAGCTGACCGTGGCCGGACTCGCTGACCCCCACGTCCACGCCGCAGCCGACCTGGGTCAGCCGCCTGGCCGCGGTGCCGTTCGGGTACGCCACACCGGCCACCCGATCGGGCAGATCGATGTCCATGCGGATCGGAGCGGGCTCGTCGACCCCGCCGACATCGGTGAGGACCGGCTCGATGCGGCCGCCCGCGATCTCCACAAGGAGCGCGGCCGCGCGGTCGAGCGCGGCGACGGGCAGGGCCTGGTCCACCACGCGCTCGTACCGCTTGCTCGCCTCGCTGATCAGCTTGTGCCTGCGGGAGGTCCGGAACACCGCGAGCGGGTTCCAGATCGCGGCCTCGAGCAGCACCTCGGTGGTCCCGGCGCCGACCTCGGTGCTGGCACCACCCATGACACCGGCGAGGGAGACCGCGCCCGTGTCGTCGGCGATCACCACGTCCTCGGCGTCAAGCGTCCGCTCCACCCCGTCGAGCGTGGTCAGCTTCTCGTCCGCGGCGGCCCGGCGCACCACCAGGCCACCGGTCAGCTTGTTCGCGTCGAAGGCGTGCAGCGGCTGTCCCAGCTCGAGCAGCACGTAGTTGGTGACGTCGACCGCAGGGGAGATCGGACGCACACCGGAGAGCAGCAGCCTGCGCTGCAGCCACCACGGCGAGACCGCGGCGGGGTCGATCCCGGTGACGCGACGCAGCGCGAAGCGCGGTGACCCGGACTCCGGCTGCACCGTCAGCGGCCAGGCCTCCCCGTCCGTCCCGTGGGTGGGCAGTACCGCGGGGTCGGCGAACTCGAGGTCGAAACCGCAGGCCAGCTCCCTGGTCAGCCCGCGCACCGAGAAGCAGTACCCGCGGTCGGGGGTGATGTTCAGCTCGATGATCGTGTCGCCGAGGCCGAGCAGCTCGTTGGCGTCTGCACCGGGCTCGGCCGTGCCGGGCTCGAGCACCAGGATGCCCGAATGATCCTTGCCGATCCCGAGTTCGGCGACGGAGCAGATCATCCCGTCGGACACCTGGCCGTAGGTCTTGCGCGCGGCGATCTTGAAGTCGCCGGGCAGCACCGCGCCGGGCAGGGCCGCGACGATCAGGTCGCCCTCAGCGAAGTTCCTTGCACCGCAGACAATTCCGCGGGGCTCGGACTCTCCGACGTCGACCTGACACATCCGGATCGGCTTCTTGAACTCGGTGAGCTCGGTGATCGACACGACCCGGCCGACCACCAGCGGCCCCGGCACCCGGTGCAGGACGTCGACCTCCTCGACCTCGAGGCCGACGCGCACGAAACCGGCGTCCAACTCCTCGGCCGTCACCTCCCAGTCGGGGGTCGCCCGCTGCAGGATCTCGGTCAGCCACGATTGCGCTACTCGCACGTCTACTCAGCTCTCTCGTTCTCGTCGATCAGGCCTGGACACCGAAGGGCAGCGTGAATCGCACGTCGCCCTCGACGATGTCGCGCATGTCCGGGATGCCATTGCGGAACTGCAGGGTTCGCTCCAGACCCATGCCGAACGCGAATCCGGAGTATTCGTCGGGGTCGATTCCACTGGCCCGCAACACCTTCGGGTTGACCATGCCGCAGCCACCCCACTCGACCCAGCCCGCGCCACCCTTCTTGCCCGGGAACCACACGTCCACCTCAGCCGACGGTTCGGTGAACGGGAAGTAGTTGGGCCGCATCCGGGTCCGGGTGTCCGGGCCGAACAGGGCCCTGGCGAAGGCGTCGAGGGTGCCGCGCAGGTGCGCCATGGTCAGGCCCTTGTCGATCGCCAGGCCCTCCAGCTGGGAGAAGACCGGCGTGTGCGTGGCATCCAGCTCGTCGGTCCGGAAGGTGCGCCCAGGGCACACCACGTAGATCGGCACCTCCCGCGAGAGCATGGTGCGGACCTGCACCGGCGAGGTGTGCGTGCGCAGCACCTGTCGCGAGCCCTCGGGCGCGATGTGGAACGTGTCCTGCATGGTGCGGGCGGGATGATCCGGCAGGAAGTTGAGCGCGTCGAAGTTGAAGTGCTCGGTCTCCACCTCGGGACCCTCGGCGACCTCCCAGCCCATCGCGACGAACACGTCGGAGACCTGCTCGGAGATGATGGTGATCGGGTGGCGGGCGCCAACCGGACGACGCTGGGCGGGCAGCGTCACGTCGATCGCCTCCGCGACGAGCACGGCGGCGTCGCGCTCGGCGAGCAGCACCTCACGGCGGGCGTCGAATGCCGTGGTGGCCCTGGTGCGCGCCGCGTTGACCCGCTTGCCCGCGTCCGCCTTCTCCTTGCCGGGCAACGCGCCGAGGGCACGCCGGACGAGCGACAGCGGCGCCTTGTCGCCCAGGTGGTCGATCTTCGCCTTGGCCAACGCATCGAGATCGCCTGCGGCGGCGAACGCCGACTCGGCCCGCTCGGCCGAGGCACCGAGCGCGTCTTCGGTCAGCGCCTCGGTGTCGATCGGTCCTGAAGTCTCGGCCTCGTTCTTTGCCACGGCTGGTCAAACTCCTCGTCGATGGTCGTCGCGCCCTGCGCACCCGGCGCACAGCAGAACAATCCTAGGTTGTCGGTCGGTCCTGTCGGTGCTGCACCCGCGCGCTCGCGTACAGGCAGATGGCGGCGGCGGTCGCCAGGTTCAGGCTCTCCGCGCGGCCGTGGATGGGAATCCGCACCCGGTGGTCGGCCCCTGCGGCGATCGCCGGGTCCAGCCCGTGCGCCTCGTTGCCGAACAGCCACGCCGTCGGCCGGGCCAGCAACTCGTCCGCGTCGTCGAGGTCGACCTCGCCGTCGGCAGCGGTCGCCAGGATCTGCACCCCCGCGGCGGTGATCTGTTCGAGGACGAGGGCCACGTCCCGCTCCCGCGCGATCGGCAGGTGGAAGACGCTGCCCGCCGAGGAACGCACGCACTTGCCGTTGTGCGGGTCGACGCTGTCGCCTGCCAGGATCGCCGCGTCGGCCCCGACCGCGTCCGCGACCCGGATCACCGTTCCCGCGTTACCGGGCTCGGACACCGAGACGGGGACGGCCAGCAACCTGGGCGACCCGCCCAACGCCTGCCCGAGCGGGACGTCCAGGAGTCCACACACCGCGACCAACCCCGGCGGGGTCACCGTGTCGCTGAGTGACCTGGCGGCCCGCTCGGTGATCGGCGAGACCCGCACGCCCGCTGCGGTTGCCCCGGCGATGAGCTCGCCGTACCTGGCGCCGGCCTCGTCGGTGAAGAAGAGTTCCTCCACGCGACCGGTGGCGAGCGCCGCGGTCACCGAGTTCGCGCCCTCGGCGAGGAAGCGCCCCGCCTTCTTGCGCTCGGCGCCGCGCAACAGCTTGACAGCAGAAACGACCCGTGGAGTCCGCTCGGTGAACGGGTCCACGGGTCGCTCCTGGTTCAGCTTGCTCAGGCTGCTTCCCCGGCGGGGGCGTTCACGTCGGCAGGCAGGGCGGCCTTCGCGATCGCCACCAGGCCGGCAAACGCCTCGGCGTCGGAGACGGCCAGCTCGGCGAGGATCTTGCGGTCGACCTCGACACCCGCGGCGTTCAGGCCCTGGATGAAGCGGTTGTAGGTCATGTCGTTCGCGCGCGCGGCGGCGTTGATACGCGTGATCCACAGCTTGCGGAAGTCACCCTTGCGCGCGCGGCGGTCCCGGTACGCGTAGGTGAGCGAGTGGAGCTGCTGCTCCTTGGCCTTGGTGTACAGGCGCGAGCGCTGTCCACGGTAGCCCTTGGAGGCCTCAAGAATCGAACGACGCTTCTTCTGGGCGTTGACCGCCCTCTTTACGCGTGCCACTGGGAAATCCTGTCAATCTCGGAGCGCGACGGGCGCTCCTGGGTTGGTCAAAAAGTGCTGGTCTCGATCAGATGCCGAGCAGGCGCTTGATGCGCGGGGTGTCAGCCTTGCTGACGACGGCCTTGCCATCGAGGCGACGGGTCACCTTGGTGGGCTTGTGCTCGAGCAGGTGGCGACGGCCGGCCTTCTGGCGCAGGATCTTGCCGCTGCCGGACACCTTGAATCGCTTCGAGGTGCCGCTGTGGCTCTTCATCTTGGGCATGGAGTCCTCAGTTCTGTGTTTCTTCGGTACTGCATTTCGGTGGTGCTGGTCTGGCTAGCTGCTCGGCGCCTCGGGTGCAGCGCCTCCGGCCGGAGCCTCGGGTGCCGCAGCGGGGGCCTCCGGCGCGGGCGCCGAGGCGGGCCTCGGAACCTGGGGCACCGGAGCCTGAGCGCTCTCCTGGGCCTTGACTCGGGTCTTGGCGCCCTTGTGCGGGGCGAGCACCATCGTCATGTTGCGGCCGTCCTGCTTCGCCGAGGTCTCGACGAAGCCGAGGTCGGCGACATCGGCACCGAGGCGCTGCAGCAACCGGAAGCCCAGCTCGGGGCGGGACTGCTCGCGACCGCGGAACATGATGGTGACCTTGACCTTGGACCCGGCCTCGAGGAAGCGCACGACGTTGCGCTTCTTGGTCTCGTAATCGTGGTCGTCGATCTTCGGACGGAGCTTCTGCTCCTTGATCACGGTCAGGGTCTGGTTCTTGCGCGATTCGCGCGCCTTCTGCGCGGCCTCGTACTTGAACTTGCCGTAGTCCATGATCTTGCACACCGGCGGACGGGCGTCGGGCGCCACCTCGACCAGGTCGAGATCGGCCTCGAGGGCCAAGCGGAGTGCATCTTCAACACGCACGATCCCGACCTGCTCACCGCCAGGTCCGACGAGTCGAACCTCGGGTACGCGGATGCGATCGTTGATGCGGGTCTCAGTGCTGATGGGGCCTCCTAGGTTGAGCGGCGTGGTCGTCCTGACCGCCGGCAGCCCGTTGCCCGCTCTCTCCCAACAAAAGAGCCCCGCTGGATTTTCACCATGCGAGGCCCGATGTCGACCGGTTCGATGTCCGCCGCGATCGCATCGCGGCCTTCACCCCCTCAGGAGAGGGAACCCGACCCTGAGATGATCTCCGCACGGAACACCGTGCCGAGATCAAGCCCAAGGGCGGGCGACCGGACCGCTGACCAGCGTGTTTGATGCGCCGGATAGCGGTGGGAGTCGGACTCCACTTGCTGCCCCCAACATCGTCGGGGGCGGTCGTGTATGGAAGTCTAGCAGGCATGACAGAGCAAACTCACACGGGCGACGTCCGCGAGCTGGCCGATGTGCCCGCAGTGGAGGTCATCAGCCGCGCCGCAGTGATGCTGATGAGCTCGGCCGCCGAGAAGCTCGGCCTCTCCTCGCCCGACCCCGACGAGAGCGACCACCTCGACCTGGACGAGGCCCGCCGGGTGATCACCGCGCTCGCAGGCCTGGTCACCGCCTCGGCGGAGTACCTCGGCCCGCACGCGGGTCCGATCCGCGAGGGACTGCAGGCGCTCCAGCGCGCCTTCCGCGAGGCATCCGCCCATCCCGACGAGCCCGGCAACGGCCCCGGCGAGAAGTACACCGGACCCGTTTACTGACCGCTCCACCCCGCCGCCATCGAGTGACACGATTCGCTCGGTGGCGGCCGGGGCGAACGGCGATACTGAATCCGTGGCGAACAAGACCCAGCCGACCGGCGCCGACGTCGAGGAGTTCCTCGGCACGCTGACCGACGACGTCACGAGAGCCGACTGCGGACACCTGATCGACCTGATGCGCGCCGCGACCGGCGAGCCGGCCGCCATGTGGGGCCCGAGCATCATCGGGTTCGGTAACCGCACCTACCGCTACGCCAGCGGGCATCACGGCAACACGGCACTGATCGGCTTCGCCCCCCGATCGACGGCCCTCGTCCTCTACCTGAGCCTGGACCTGGACGACCACCGCGACGCCCTGCAGCGTCTCGGCAAGCACCGGACCGGCAAGGGCTGCCTCTACATCAAGCGACTCGCCGACGTCGACGAGTCCGAGCTCCGCGCGTTGATCGAATCCTCGGTGCGCGCCGCCCGCGCGTTGTCCGCCGACTCCTGAGATCGGGTCGACCTTCGATGTGAGGTCGCCGGGAACCTCGTCATAGGGGGTGGCGCAGTTCAGCGGCATACCCCGGGGTCGTCGATGACGATCGCGAATTCCACTCGACATTCCGGCGGCGTAGCGGGTCGGCGCCAAATCACCGAAACAGGGAATTCGAGTAGTCGACTACTCTGTTGCGCCGCACTCTCAGCGAACACCATTAGACCTGTGTGACGAGTGCTCTATGACACACGTCAGGGCGCAGGAGTAGGCGCATGAGCGTGAACGACGAAGATTTTTGGGACGATCTCCTCTCGCATATTCGGGAGCAGCGACTGGTGCCGGTCGTCGGGCCCGAATTGAATGTCGTCGGTGACAACCAACAGACCCTGACCGCCCTGATCGGCGAGCGCCTCGTCGAAAAGCACGGCCTCACCGTGCCACCGGGTGTGACGACGATGGGCGAAGCGGTGGCCGAATTCCTGAGGAAACGCGGTCAGATCGAGGGCGACCGGCTCTACCGAGACATCAACAAGATCATCGCGACACTGGACCCGCAACCCGGCGACGCGCTCCGCGACCTGGCCGCGATCGACGATTTCCGCCTCCTCGTTGCCACGACACCCGACCGATTACTCGCGAAAGCAGTCAACGAAGTCCGATTCAACGGCCGACCGATGGCGCGCGAGATCGCTTTCTCCCCGACACAGTCCACGAGCGAACACTCCTACAACGCGGAGGCACCCGCAGCAGCCGAAACCGTGGTGCTGAATCTGTTCGGTCGAGCCGCCGCCACTCCTCAATATGCGATTCACGAGGAGGATCGACTGGAATGGATGCATGCGTTACTGAGTGACACGGCCAGTCTTCCCGACTGGCTCAATCATCAGCTGAAAGACTGCGCTTTGTTGTTCATCGGCTGCGAAATACCCGACTGGGTAGGCCGATTCCTGCTGCGGATGTCGACGAACGGTCGGCTGTCGGTCGAGCAGAAGCAGTTCTTCTTCGCAGGCTGCTCATCGATGTACGAACCATCACTATCGGACTTCTTCGAAACCTACTGCCGCAGTACGCAGGTCCAGCAGTTGAGCGTGTCTCCGACCGAGTTCGTCGCAGAGTTGAAGACCCGCTGGGAACAGGAATCCGGTCCGAGACCATGGACCCCTGAGCCCGCACCAAGGCGCTCCCCTGCGGACACGCCGACGATCTTCATCAGCTACATGCGCGAAGATGCTCACGCTGCGCGGCAAGTCTGCGATGCCATTCAAGATCTCGGTGGTGACGTTTGGCTGGACGATCGACGGCTACTCCCCGGCGACGACTGGCACACCGAGATCCTCTCCGCGATACGCCGCAACGTTCGCTTGTTCATTCCGATCATCTCGGCGAACACCGAGCGGGTCGAGGAGGGTTACGTTTTCACCGAGTGGTACGAGGCGCTCCAACGATCACGCCGCATTCCGGGACGCAGCTTCATCGTGCCAGTCGTCATCGACGATGACTACACGGGAAGCGCGAGTGCATATCCTCGAATGCGGGACCGCTTCGGACACTTGCACATTGGGCATGCGCCGGCAGGCGAGCCCGATATGGACCTGCTCACCGCGCTGAAGGTCGCTATCCGCGACATGCGACGACCCGCCAACGATGCAGCATGACCCTCACCACGGCACCGCAACTCGACAGCGAGAATCCTTGGCCGGGACTCGCATCGTTCGAAGAGAACGCGCATGCCTTCTTCTTCGGCCGCACCGACGAAACTTCCTCCCTGCTCGGTCATGTGCTCGATACGCCGGTCACGGTGCTGTACGGGAGCTCCGGACTCGGCAAGACATCGCTGTTGCGAGCCGGTCTGTTCCCGGTGCTTCGCGAGCGCAATTTCTTGCCGGTCTACGTGCGCTTGGAACTCAAGCCGGGCGCGCCCGGACTGTCTCAACAGCTACATGAATCTGTCAGTAGAGCCATCCGGGCGGAGGCGCCCGATGCCGAGCTGCCCGCGGATGACGAGTCCCTGTGGGAGTACTTGCATCGCAAGGGCCTCGAACTCTGGAGCACGGGGAACCAACTGCTCACACCGGTGATCGTCATCGATCAGTTCGAGGAGGTCTTCACACTCGGCGATCGGGTGCCTGCGCTGGTCGATGCCTTCAGGGACGAGCTGGGCGACCTCGCCGAGAACCGCATTCCAGCCGGTCTGGCCGCGCGTATCGACGAGGACGAGACGGTGGCAGACCAATTCGACCTGCGATCGCGCCGGTTCAAGTTGTTGATCAGCCTTCGAGAGGACTTCCTGCCCGCACTCGAGGAGTGGTGCGGGTTGATCCCAGCACTGGGACGTTCGCGGGTGCGGCTGCATCGCTTGCATGCGAGCCACGCGCTGGAGGCTGTGCACGAGCCAGCAGCACACCTGATCACCGACGACCTGGCGTGCCGGGTGGTGAGCATCGTTGCCGGCAAGGATCTTCAGCCAGCCGGCACGCCACAGAGCACCGAACCCGAACCTCCGAACGGCGAACTGGAACCTGCCGATGTCGAGCCCGCCCTCCTCAGCTTGTTCTGCCGCGAACTCAACGAGATGCGGAAGCGGCGGTCCTTGCCGCACTTCGATGAGCAGCTCGTCGAGGACGCCAAGGAACACACTCTGGCGAACTATTACTCGTCGTGTGTCGGACACCTGCCGAAGCGCGTAGCAAGGTTCATCGAGTCCGAGCTGATCACGGAAACCGGGTTCCGGGACCGCTACATTCGTGAGGACGCGGTGCCCACGTACCTCGCCGACGACGAACTCGAGCAGCTGATTCAGTCGCGCCTGCTTCGAATCGAAGAAGACCGCAACGGTGCTCAGTGGATCGAGCTGACGCACGATGTGCTGACCGACGTCGTCCGCGAGCACAGAGATGCGCGGCGCGCGACCGAGGACAAGGCAGCGCTCGCGGCACGTACGGCAGAGCTCGAGGCCGACAGGGAGCGTCAGCAGGCCGAGCTGGACAAGGCGAAGAAACGCTCTCGGGTTCTGCGTGCTGTGCTGGCGGCGACCGCTCTCATCGCCGTCGTGGCCATCGTCGCGGCTGTCGTTGCCGTGGTCGCGTTCCGGCAAGCGAACGACGCACAGCAGCAAGCCGATGCACAACGGCAAGAGGCAGACAAACGCACCAACGAAGCCTTCGCGCAGCGGCTCACCTCAGAAGGCCAGGCTATCCTCACCGGCGGGCAACCGGGCAGCGAGCTTGCCGCCTTCGTCAAACTGATTACAGCACAGCATATTTCGCCGGACGCTAACCCAGGAGGACTGCTCGTCGCGCTCGATCGCAAGTCTCGGATACAGGCAATCGATCCCTCCGCCGGGTTCGTGAGCGGCGATGGCAGGCGGATCGTGACGACGGGCCCAGCGGGTGCCCAAACGGTGGACACTCAGACGTGGAAGCCGGTCGGCCACCCGTTCGGAGAACTGGAGTGGCTTCGCATGGGCCTGAGCTTCAGTGGGCGCTACCTCGGGAGCTTCGACTATTCCGACAAGGTGATTCGAGTCTGGGACTTTGACGCCGGGAACTACATCGGACAGCCGATGAGCGGCTCCGATAGCTACGTCGCCGATGTCGCCGTCAGCGCAGACGGGCGCCTCGTTGCCGCCTCGGATGCCCAAAGGACGGCGCGGCTGTGGGACGTCGAGTCCGGTCGGTTGATCGCCACCCTGACTCAGGCGAGGGCGCTCGAGTTCAGCCTCGACGGGCGCAGGCTGGCCACGGCCGGTGACGAGCTCAGCGTGCAACTTTGGGATACCGAGACGGGCGCGGCGTTGCTGAGGACGCAGCCGGCCGGCGATGAGCGCCTGGGCGACGACGACACGATAGAGAACCTGGCGTTCAGCCCGGACGGCAGCATCGTTGCCGCCGGCGGGAGGACCGTGGGCCTCGGATCCGTCAGCGGAGGATCACCGGTGCGACTCTGGGACACCGGCACCGGGGAGTTGATAGCCACACCCGTCGTCGGTGACTACGGCCGGATACGGGCACTCGCGTTCAGTCCTGACGGGCAACGGATCGCCACCGGCAGCGACGACAACTCGGTGCGGCTGTGGGACGCCAGGACGGGCCAGCCGGTCGGCGAGCCGCTCGGCTTCAAATCGAACGTCTGGCAGATCGCATTCACCCGCGAAGGCAACAAGATCATCGCGGTGTCCGAGGACGGCGCACAAACTGTGGACGCGGATCCCGACGCACACATGCCGGTGGAGTCGGCCGGCAGCAAGGCCGCCGCCTTGCGCCCCGACGAATTGATCGGTGTGGACATCAATACCGACGTCCCATACATCGTTCTCGCGCGAGACAACGCCCTGCACCGGGTGAACGCCGACACCGGAGAAGACCGCGCCTATTCGAACAGCCTTCCGGTGTCGATGAACGACGAAGAAGCGAGCCACGACGGTCGTTGGCTTGCAATCGCGGGTACAGACCACGTCATACGTGTGCTCGACACATCGAATGGCCAGTTCGTCGGCAGTCCCCTCCAGGGCCACGAAGACACGGTCAACGACCTGGAGTTCAGCCCCGATGGGCAGACCCTCGCCAGTGCGAGCGCCGACAACACCGTGCGACTGTGGGACTGGCGCGCGGGCCGTCAGATCGGCGAGCCGCTCACCGGACACGAGGACGCCGTGGGGCAGCTCGTGTTCAGCGATGACGGCGAACACCTGTTCACTCGCGGAGGTGGCTCGATCCAGATCTGGGACCTGACGATTGAGCACCCCACCGGAAAGGCTCTCGGTGGCGATCGCAACCGAGATTTCTTCACGGCAATGGCGGTCAACGGAGATGACAACCTGATCGCTGCGGCCACAGGCGACGGGACGATTCAGCAATGGGACGTCGGCACCGACGAGACGCACGGCCGTGAGATGAAGGGCCACAACCAAGGTGTCAGCGACATCGCCTACAGCCCCGACGGCCGCTACCTGTCGTCGATCGGCAGCGGGGGCACCGACGACACGTTGCGTTTCTGGGATACAGAATCGGGGAACCAGATCGGTGAGCCGGTGGACACCACGCCACTCGGCGCAACTTCCCGGGTCAAGTTCAGCGGGGATGGCCGTTGGGTGTACGTCGTCGGGCACGGCGTGTCCCTGAACGGCGAGGGGCCTCAGGAAGGCCGCGACGCGATCTGGCGGCTTCCCGCACCCCTGCAATGGGAGCACGAACTGTGCGCCAAGCTGACCGTCAATCCAAGCGAAGCACAATGGAAAGAGTGGGTCTCGGCCGTTGTCCCCTACCAAGAGCCTTGCCCCGGCAAACCCCGGACGCAGTAGAAACGCAGCGCCTGGGGCCTGACGGCCGCTTCCGCGGCCGTGGATGCGGGGCTCGCCGGGACTGTCCCCAGGCTATGGCCGGCGGTGTCTGGTCGGCTCGCGGCCGCAGACCTTCGAGCGGCCGACGGCCCTGGTGCTGCCGGCCAAAGGTGACCCGAACATGGTGGTGCCACGTCTGGAGTTGGCCGTGCGTACGTATCGGCGGCGACCCCGCTCGCGGCCTGTGATTGACATCACAATCCTTCGCTGAAACCGGCTCCCGGATTCCGTACGTGCGTCCAGTCCCGCTCGTGTACAAAGATTCCGGATCGGGGGATCACTTTCGTTCTACCCGCCCCGTCGTCCGACATCCGGGGATGGGGCAGCAGCTCGATTCGTCTCCAGCCAACGAGGTCGCTGGCTTTCAGCGACTCGGCAATGAACACCGCATATCGCAATGAAGGAGCTCACATGCCCAACCCCAGTGACATCGACGGCCTGTTCGGATCGATTGCCAACATCATCAACTCCATGATCGCGGGCGGCTCGTCCATTCCCGGCGCGGATACCGGCGCAGGAACCGGCACCGGCACCGGCGCCTGAGGAATTTCGGCTAGAGCACGGCTCTGAGCAGAACGGGCCGGGTCTTCACGACCCGGCCCGTTCTGCCGTCTGTGGCTGCCTTCCGCGTCAGACCGCGGCCGCCGCCTTGCGCGGGGCCCGCTTCCGCTTCGTCTCACCCGCCGCCTGCGCCTTGGCCTTGCCGTTGACGGCGGGCTGCTGGTCGAGCACCTCCCGCAGGAACCTGCCGGTGTAGCTGGCAGGCACCGCCGCGATCTGCTCCGGGGTGCCCTCCCCCACGACGGTTCCGCCGCCCGATCCACCCTCGGGCCCCATGTCGACCACCCAGTCCGAGGTCTTGATCACGTCGAGGTTGTGCTCGATCACGATCACCGTGTTGCCCTTGTCCACCAGCCCGTTGACGACACCGAGGAGCTTGCGGATGTCCTCGAAGTGCAGGCCGGTGGTCGGCTCGTCCAACACGTACACGGTGCGCCCCGTGGAACGCTTCTGCAGCTCGGCGGCCAGCTTCACCCGCTGCGCCTCGCCGCCGGACAGGGTGGGCGCCGGCTGGCCGAGGCGCACGTAGCCGAGTCCGACCTCGACGAGCGTCTTGAGGTAGCGGTGGATCGAGGTGATCGCCTCGAAGAAGCCGGCGGCCTCCTCGATGGACATGTCGAGCACCTCGGCAATGGTCTTGCCCTTGTAGTGCACCTCAAGGGTCTCCCGGTTGTAGCGGGCCCCGTGGCACACCTCGCACGGGACGTACACGTCCGGCAGGAAGTTCATCTCGATCTTGAGCGTGCCGTCTCCCGAGCACGCCTCACACCGGCCGCCCTTGACGTTGAAGGAGAACCGTCCCGGCTGGTAGCCGCGGACCTTCGCCTCGGTCGTCGCGGCGAACAGGGTGCGGATCTTGTCGAACACGCCGGTGTAGGTGGCCGCGTTCGAGCGCGGCGTCCGGCCGATCGGCGACTGGTCCACCTGGACCAGCTTGTCGAGCTGGTCGAGCCCGTTGATCCTGGTGTGCCTGCCGGGGACCTGGCGCGCGCCGTTGAGCTTGTTCGCCATCACGGTCGCGAGGATGTCGTTGACCAGTGTCGACTTTCCCGAGCCGGAGACGCCGGTCACCGAGGTGAGGACGCCGAGCGGGAAACTGACGTCGATGTTCTTGAGGTTGTGCTCCTTGGCCCCGATCACCGTGACCTGACGCTTCTTGTCGACGGGCCTGCGAATGGCGGGCACATCGATAGTCGACCGGCCGGAAAGGTATGCGCCGGTGAGCGATTCCTCGCAGGTCAGCAGCTCCTCGTACGGTCCGCTGTGCACGACCCTGCCGCCGTGCTCGCCCGCGAGCGGGCCGATGTCGACGACCCAGTCCGAGGTCCTGATGGTGTCCTCGTCGTGTTCGACGACGATGAGCGTGTTGCCGAGGTCCCGCAACCGGGTCAGCGTGTCGATCAGCCGCCGGTTGTCACGCTGATGGAGTCCGATGGACGGCTCGTCGAGCACGTAGAGCACGCCGACCAGGCCGGAACCGATCTGGGTGGCCAGCCGGATCCGCTGGGCCTCCCCGCCGGAGAGGGTGCCTGCCGCACGTGAGAGCGACAGGTACTCGAGCCCGACGTCGAGCAGGAAGCCGAGCCGCGCCTGCACCTCCTTGAGGACCTGACCGGCGATGGCCTCCTCGCGGGCGCCGAGTGTGAGGCTGTTCAGGAAATCCGCGCAGTCCGAGATCGACAGCTCGGCGACATCGGCGATCGACTTCTTGCCGTGCTCCCCCGCCGAGATGGTGACCGAGAGGATCTCCGGGCGGAGCCGGGCACCGTCGCACGCCGGACACGGCACGTCGCGCATGTACCCGTCGTAGCGTTCCTTCATCTGCTCGGACTCGGTCTGCTCGAGCCGACGGTGCAGGAAGGGCATCACGCCCTCGAACTCGGCGTAGTACGAGCGCGTCCGCCCGTACCGGTTCTTGTACTTGACGTGCACCTGGTCCGCGCTGCCCTCGAGCACCGCCTTGCGGGCCTTGGCGGGCAGTTCGTTCCACGGGGTCGACATCTCGAAGCCCATGATGTCGGCGAGCCCGGACAACAGGCGGCCGAAGTACTCGGAGGTCTGCCCCATCGACCACGGCGCGATCGCCCCGTCCTCGAGACTCAGCTCCGGATCCGGCACAACCAGGTCCGGGTCGACCTCCTTGCGGATGCCGAGGCCGGTGCACTCCGGGCAGGCGCCGTACGGCGAGTTGAACGAGAACGACCGCGGCTCGAGATCGTCGATCGAGAGGGCGTGCCCGTTCGGGCAGGCCAGCGACTCGGAGAAGCGGCGTTCCCGGTCCGGCGCGTTCTCGTCCCGGTCGACGAAGTCGAGGACGACGATGCCGTCCGCCAGCCGCAGCGCGGTCTCCACCGAGTCCGTGAGCCGCTGCTTCGAGCTCGCCTTGACCGTGAGGCGGTCGATGACCACCTCGATGTCGTGCTTCTCCTGCTTCTTGAGCTTCGGCGGGTCGGTCAGCTGATGCACCACCCCGTCCACCCGGACGCGGGCGTAGCCCTGGGTGTTGAGCTGGTCGAAGAGATCGACGAACTCACCCTTACGGGTGCGTACCACCGGCGCGAGCACCTGGAAACGGGTGCCCTCCTCCATGGCGAGCACCTGGTCGACGATCTGCTGGGGGCTCTGCTTCGCGATCTGCTCGCCACACACCGGGCAGTGCGGGGTGCCTGCGCGGGCGTAGAGCAGACGGAGGTAGTCGTACACCTCGGTGATGGTGCCGACCGTGGACCGCGGGTTGCGGTTGGTCGACTTCTGGTCGATCGACACCGCGGGCGAGAGGCCCTCGATGAAGTCGACGTCGGGCTTGTCCATCTGGCCGAGGAACTGGCGGGCGTAGGCCGACAGCGATTCGACGTAGCGGCGTTGGCCCTCCGCGAAGATGGTGTCGAACGCGAGCGACGACTTGCCGGATCCGGACAATCCGGTGAAGACGATGAGACTGTCCCGGGGCAGGTCGATGTCGATGCCTCGCAGGTTGTGCTCGCGCGCTCCTCGCACGATCAAGCGGTCCGCCACTCGATGTCCCTTCTCGTCGACGCAGAGGAGGTAGTCCTCACGCGCTGCACATGGTAGGCCGGGGTACCGACATCGTCGGCTGAGCCGCGATCGGACGACCCCGAGCCCACCCGCGGCCGATCGCGCGCCCGAACCCTCGCCCGCACCCATTCGACGGTAGCGTCCCCACCATGGACGGGCAGCAGATGACAATCGACGACAACTACACCGGCGAGCTCACGGTGGATTCCGACCCGCAGCGGCGGTCCTTCGCCGGCGCCAGCATCACCAAGATCTCCGTCGGCCCCATGGACAACAACTCCTATCTCGTGGTCTGTTCCGAGACCGGCGAATCCCTGCTCATCGACGCCGCGAACGACGCGGACCGGCTCGTGAGCCTGGTCTCGACCGCAGCGCCGACGCTCACCTCGATCGTCACCACCCACCAGCATCCGGACCACTGGCTCGCGCTCGCCGAGGTGGTCGGCAAGACCGGCGTCCCCACCATCGCGCACGCCCTCGACGCGGGCCCGCTCCCGGTCGCGCCCGACCGCACCGTCACCGACGGCGACCTGGTGGAGGTGGGCCGACTCTCACTCGAGGTCATCCATCTCGCGGGTCACACGCCGGGCTCGATCGCGCTGGCACTGACCGATCCGGCGACCGGCCAGGTCCACCTGTTCACCGGGGACTCGCTGTTCCCCGGCGGAGTCGGCAAGACCGCCGATGCTGAGAAGTTCGCCTCGCTGTACCGGGACGTGACGACCAAGCTCTTCGAGCGGTTCCCCGACGACACCGTCGTGTACCCGGGTCACGGCAAGGACACCACGATCGGCACCGAGCGGCCGTTCCTCGCGGAGTGGCAGGAACGCGGTTGGTGACGCCCGGCCCCTGACTAGGGTGGAGTACACCCGATCACGAGGGAGGCCACGCCATGTTGGTCCGTCGAATCGCCCGTCCCCTGCTCGCAGCGGTGTTCATCACCGGCGGCATCGATGCGCTCCGACACCCCGCGGGGAAGGCAGAGCGGGCGGAGCCGTTCATCAAACGGGCGCGGGGCGCTCTCCCCGCGTTGGTGCCCACTGACCCCGAGAACCTGGTGCGCCTGAACGGGGCGCTGCAGGTCGGCGCGGGCGCGCTGCTCGCCACGGGCACCGTGCCGCGCGTCGCATCGCTGACCCTGGCCGGCAGCCTGCTGCCGACCACGCTCGCAGGCCATGCCTTCTGGTCGGAGCCGGACCCGGCGCAACGAGCCGCGCAACGGACCCAGTTCTTCAAGAACATCAGCCTGCTCGGCGGCCTGCTCATCGCGGGCGTCGACACCGAGGGCAAGCCGTCCCTCGGCTGGCGGGGCCGCCGCGCTGCCCGTCAGGCCTCCGAGGCGGTGCTGGCGGCGCTGCCCTCAGCCAAGGACGGTGAGGTCCACGCGGCGGTAGGCGAGCGACTCCACTCCGCATCCGAACGGGTCCGCGGGCTCGCGTCGGAGGCCGCCGAACGCGGGGCTGCGCTCGCCGAGATGGCACAGGAACGCGCCCCCGAGCTCCTCTCGCTCGCGCGCCAGCACGGCGCCGAGTGGACCGAGGCCGCCGCCGAACGCGGGGCCGCGCTCGCCGAGACGGCACAGGAACGCGCCCCCGAGCTCCTCTCGGTCGCGCGCGAACACGGCGCCGAGTGGACCGAAACGGCTGCCGAGCGCGGCGCCCAACTCGGACACACCGTCGGGGTGGGCACCGAACGCGCGGTGCGGCGGGCCCGACGGGCCGTCGCGGACCTGGGCTCGTGATCGCTGCCCCCGAATCCCGGATCATCCGAGAGATCGAGGATCACCACGCGGTGCTCGAACGGTGGCTGGGGACCGTCGCGGACCCGGCGCTGCTGACCGAGTTCATCGGCGCCCACACCGCGGACTTCTCCCTCGTCACGACCGACGGGCACATCGTGTCCGGCGACGAGCTCGCGGATTCGCTGCGCGGCGCCGGTAACGCGGCCCCCGGGCTCAGGGTCGTGATCACTGCGGTCGAGGTGCAGCTCGTCACCGCCGAGGTGGCGATCGCCCGGTTCCACGAGACGCATCACACCGAGACCGGGGGCGGGTCCGGCGTGCGGATCGTCACCGCAGTCCTGGTCCCCGCGCCGGGCGCCCGCAACGGACTGCGCTGGCGTTCGGTACACGAGACGCTCCGCACCGACTGACGACGCGACCGCGGTGAGGACAACTCGCTGACCTGGTCCTTCTGCGTCCGAGCCACCCGACCACTAGACTCGCTTGGCACTTTTCCCTCCCCTACCGCCCGAGGAGACCACTTGCCGGACGAGGCGCTGCAGCACGACGAACGTGAGCGCGAGCAGCAGTACGTGTCGATGCTGTACGACCGTCTGGATTCGATGCGTGACTACGCCGCGACCCGCCTGCGCAAGGTGCTCCTCGAGAAGGGCGGCACCCCCCAGGCCCGCAGCGAGCGCGAGTCGTTCAGCCTGATGTACACCGAGGACATCGCCAAGTACGACGCGGCCGAGAACGGCCTCTGCTTCGGGCGGATCGACCTCGACGGGCAGGACCAGGACACCGAACGCCCCGACGGCGACGCGCGACGCTACATCGGCCGGGTCGGCATCCTCGACGAGGCAAACGACTACGAGACCCTGCTGCTGGACTGGCGGGCGCCGCTGGCCCGGCCGTTCTACCTGGCGACCCCGGCCGCGCCCGAGGGCGTCACCCGGCGCAGGCACATCAGGACCCGCAGCAGAAAGGTCACCGGGCTCGGCGACGAGTACCTGGACCTCGCGACCGCGGAGCGCTCGGGGGCCCTCGACGGCGCAGGCGGCGTGGCGGGCGAGAGCGCCCTGCTCACCGCGCTCAACGCGGCCAGGACCGGCCACATGAACGACATCGTCGAGACCATCCAGTCGGAGCAGGACGCGATCATCCGGTCCGAGCACAAGTCGGTGATGGTCGTTCAGGGCGGACCGGGAACCGGCAAGACCGCGGTGGCACTGCACCGCGCGGCGTACCTGCTCTACACCTACCGGCAGCAGCTGGCGAAGAGCGGCGTGCTGATCGTGGGACCCAACGACACCTTCCTGGACTACATCGGCCAGGTGCTGCCCTCGCTCGGCGAGACCGGTGTGCTGCTCTCCACCATCGGCGATCTCTATCCGGGAGTGCGTGCCACGCATCAGGATTCGCTCGAGTGCGGCGAGGTCAAGGGTTCGCTCGCGATGGTCGAGGTGCTCAAGCAGGCGGTCCGGGACCGGCAGGAGACCCCGCAGGAGCCGATCCGGCTGAGGTTCGACTCTTACCCGATCACCCTCGATCGCAAGGTCGTCACCCGCGCGCGCGGGCGGGCCCGCTCGTCGCGGCGCCCGCACAACCTGGCCCGGCCGATCTTCGTCTCGGCCGTGATCGAGGCCCTCGCGGATCAGCACGCGGCCCGGATCGGGTCGAACGTGCTCGGCGGGGCGAACCTGCTCAGCCGCGACGACATCGCCGACATCCGCGACGAGATGCGCGGCGACCCCGAGGTGATGGCCGCGATCGACGGGCTGTGGCCGCAGCTGACGCCCCAGCGGGTGCTCGCCGACCTGCTCGGTTCGCGGAAACGGCTGGCCACGGCGGCACGCGAACTCACTGCCGAGCAGCGCGAATTGCTGCACCGCATCGGTGTCGCGGGGTTCAGTGCCGCCGACGCTCCCCTGCTCGACGAGCTCGCCGAACTGCTCGGTGTGGACGACGCGGCGGAGCGCGAGCGCGCGGACCGCGAATGGCGGGCACAGATCGCCGACGCCCAGGGCGCGCTGGACATTCTCACCGGCTCGGCCCCGCAGGACCTCGAGGACGAGCTGGATCCCGAGATCCTGATGGCGTACGACCTGATCGACGCCGGGCAGCTCGCGCAGCGTCAGGACCTGCGGCAGTCCCAGACCGCGGCGGAGCGCGCGGCGGCCGATCGCACCTGGACCTACGGTCACGTCATCGTGGACGAGGCTCAGGAACTCTCGGAGATGGCCTGGCGAATGCTGATGCGGCGCATCCCGAATCGCTGGATGACCCTGGTCGGCGACACCGCCCAGACGGGCGATCCGGCCGGCAGCTCGTCCTGGCAGACGGTGCTCGAGCCGTACGTCGCCCGGCGCTGGAAGCTTACCGAGCTGACGGTGAACTACCGCACGCCGTCCGAGATCATGGAGGTCGCGCAGGACGTGCTCGCCCGGATCGACCCCGGCCAGACGGTGCCGCGTTCGGTGCGTGACTCGGGGACGCGACCGTGGGCACGGCGGGTTCCGGAGGGCGAGGTCGCCGAACAGGTCCGTCGGCTGGTCGCCGCGGAGACCGGGCCCGGCCTAGTCGCGGTCCTGACCAGCGAGTCCGGCGTCGACGAGTACCTCGACCTGGTCTCGGATTCGGTGAGCGTGCTCTCGGTCCGCCAGGCGAAGGGGCTCGAGTTCGACTCGGTCCTCATCGTCGAGCCCGGCCGGATCGTGGACGAGTCACCGCGCGGCATGAACGACCTCTACGTCGCGCTCACCCGCGCCACGCAGCGACTTGGCGTCGTGCATGCGCACCCACTTCCGGACGGACTGTCGAAACTGTCTGTACTCGAATAGCTTTCACGGGCGCAATGACAAACCGCCCCCGTCGGCGCGGCCGGCGGGGGCGGGAGATGTCGGACGCGGCTAGCGGACCGTGTGCACGATCAGGACGTCGGAGGTGGACTTGCGCGCCGCGTCCGAAGGTACCGATCCGAGCAGACGCCCGGTCAGCGTGTTCAGTCCGCGGTTGCCGATCACCAGCAGGTCGGCCTCGACCTCGTCGATGAGCGCGAGCAGCGAGTCAACGGGGGCGCCGACGACCGCGCGCTCGACTATATCGGTCGCACCCGCCGCGTGCGCCCGCTCGCGGGCGGTCCGAAGGATCTCGAAGGTCGGCGCGGAACCGGTGATCTGGTACGCGTCCTCACGGAGGGTGTCCTGCGCGGCCTCGATGTCCTTCGGGTCCGCCGGGTAGTAGGCGCAGGCGATGACCAGCTTCGCGCCGGCATCCGACGCCAGCGACGCGGCCTTGTCCACTGCCTTCAGGGACGAATCCGAGCCATCGGTTCCGACGACGATGGTGCGGTAGGCGCTCATTGAATCCTCCAAGGTGCTCAGGTCTGACCGAAGCGCCGCAGAGAACACGGACAGCCCGGCCGCTGGGAAAGACCCTAGCCGGATCACGATCGGGTTAGGGGGAATTGCGGCACAACGCACATCGGCGCCTCCTCGCTACATTAGATCTCATGCGAATCCCCCGGCCGCAGGGAATCAGGACCCGAATCGTCGTGGCCGCCGCACTCGTCGCGGTCGGCGTCGGTGCCGTCGCCGTGACCAGGTCGATCACCGAACCGCCCGCGCCGGTGACCGAGGATGTCGCGGTCACGATGCCCGCTGGTCCCGCAGAGTCGGATCAGGTCAAAATCGATGCCCGCCTGTATCTTCCGCAGCACACCCCGGCCCCCGCCGTGCTCCTCGCGCACGGGTTCGGCGGCAGCAAGGACTCCGTCGCCACGCAGGCGCGCGCCCTCGCGGAGGACGGGTTCGTGGTGCTGGCATACAGCGCAAGGGGTTTTGGGCAGAGCACCGGCCAGATCTCGTTGAACGACCCCGATCGCGAGGTGGCGGACGCTCGCGGACTCGTCGACTGGCTGGCCGCGCGCGACGAGGTCCAGCGGGACGCCCCCGGCGACCCACGGATCGGCGTTGCGGGCGGATCCTATGGCGGCGCACTGGCCCTGATGCTCGGCGGACTCGACTCGCGTATCGATGCGATCGCCGCGGCGATCACGTGGAATGACCTGGGCCACGCCCTGTTTCCGAACTTCGGCACGCTCGAGACGCCACCATCCTCGACACCCGCGGCGGCCGGATACGGCGGCCCCGGCGTGCTCAAGCGCGGCTGGGCGGGCATCTTCTTCGGCGCGGGCACGGCCCCATCCGAGGCGGGCACGGACGCGGCCGGACCACGACCGGCACCGGACCCGTGCGGACGGTTCGCGCTGGAGTTCTGCCGGGAGTACGCCGCGGCCGCGGTGTCCGGGAAGCCGAGCCAGGAACTGCTCGACCTGCTCCGTGCGCACTCCCCCGCGGCGGTCGCGGGCGCGATCACCGCGCCGACGCTGTTGATCCAGGGGGAACAGGACACGCTGTTCGGACTGGACCAGTCCGACGCGACCGCGCGCCAGATCGCCGAGTCCGGCACACCCGTCCAGGTGCGCTGGTTTCCCGGAGGGCACGACGCCGGGGGCGAGGGCACCCGGTTCAGCGAGTCCGCGACGTCACGGTTCCTGTCGGACCGGCTCCGCGGGTCGGGCGAGGTCGACGGGGAGTTCGTGTTCTCGCTCCCCGGCACCCCGACCGATCAGGGTCGCCCCTCCTACCGGCGGATGACCGCCGCCGACTACCCGGGCCTCGTCGCGGGCGCGCCGCCGACCCCGACGTCCGATCTCCCGCTCGCCGGACCTGCGTCGCAGAGCATCATCCGGCCGCCAGGCGCCGCACCCGCCGCGCTGTCGGCGGTACCCGGCCTCGGCTCGGCACTGTCGAACCTGGGTGCCGCGGGCGGACCGGCGGCGCAGCTGGTGGCCGACCCGCCCGGCCAGTCCGCCGCGTTCGCCACCGCCCCGCTCGATCGCCCGCTCACGATCACGGGCGCCCCCACGGTGCGGCTCACGGTCACCGGCGCCTCCGCGCCGGGGGACGCCGTGCTGTTCGCGAAGCTGTACGACGTGAGCCCCGACGGCAGGCGCACCCTTCCCGGCGGCGCGGTCTCCGCGATCCGGCTGTCCGACGGCCCAGGACCGATCCCGATCTCGGTGACCCTGCCCGGCATCGCGTTCCAGGTTCCGCAGGGACACCACCTCGAGGTGGTCGTCACCACCACCGACCAGGCCTACGCGAACCCCCTCAGCCCGGCCCAGTACTCAGTGGCCCTCGCCGACGACGCCGGCCTCCTTGTCCCGAGCGTGCCCGCGACAACCTCCAGCCGGTCGCTGCCGATCGCGCCGCTGATCGGGATCGCCTGCATCCTCGGCGGGGCCGCGCTGCTCGTGACCGTCGGCGTGATCCGCCGCCGTCGCCGCGTTGCGGCCGAGGTCGACCCCGCCCTCGTCGACACTCCCCTGGTCATCACCGACCTGCGCAAGACCTACGACAACGGTTTCCGCGCCGTCGACGGGGTGAGCTTCACCGTCCGCCGCGGCCAGGTTCTCGGGTTGCTCGGTCCCAACGGCGCGGGCAAGACCACCACCCTGCGGATGCTGATGGGGCTGATCGCGCCGACGGAGGGCGAGATCCGCGTCTTCGGCCACAAGGTCACCCCCGGCGCGCCCGTGCTCTCCCGGCTCGGGTCCTTCGTCGAGGGGTCAGGACTGCTGCCGCACCTGAGCGGCATCGACAATCTGCGGCTGTACTGGGAGGCCACTGGGCGGCCTGCCGCCGAGGCCCGCATGGACGAGGCCCTCGATATCGCTGACCTCGGCGACGCGATCGAGCGAAAGGTCCGCTCCTACAGCCAGGGGATGCGCCAACGGCTCGCGATCGCGCAGGCGATGCTTGGCCTGCCGGACCTGATGGTGCTGGACGAACCCACCAACGGGCTCGACCCGCCGCAGATCCGCACCATGCGGGAGGTTCTGATCAACTACGCGCGCACCGGACGGACCGTCCTCGTCTCCAGCCACCTGCTGGCCGAGGTCGAGCAGACCTGCACCGACGTGGTGGTGATGAACCACGGCCGGGTGATCAGTTCCGGCACCGTCGAGGAGCTCACCTCCGCCGAGGGCGCCACCGAACTCCGCGTCGACGACCCGGCCGGGGCGGCCGCCGTTCTCGAGTCGGTCGACGGGCTCGGGCCCGTGCGTCTGATCGAAGGTGAGAATCCCAGGCTGCGAGTCGATCTCGGCGGATCCGACCCGGCGGTGCTGGTGCGCGCCCTGGTCGGCGCAGGCATCGGCGTCAGGGGTTTGTCGAAGACGACCCGCCTGGAGGACGTGTTCCTCCGGCTCGTGGACATCTCGGACCACCGCGAGAACGACAGGGAGGACGCATGACCAGCAACCACGTCACGTCCCATGCCGACGGCAGGGCGGCCGGCTACCGGGCGACGCACACCCTGCCGCTGCGCACCGAGCTCAAGCGCCAGTTCAGGCGCAGGCGAACCCATCTGGCGCTCGGATTCCTGGCCTTGCTGCCGGTGATCCTCGCGGTCGCGTTCGCGATCGGCGGGTCGGACTCCGGGTCCGGCGCGGTCGACCTGATCGAACTCGGCACGAGGGGCGGGGTGAACTTCACCGTGTTCTGCCTGTTCATGTCGGTCGGTTTCCTGCTGATCGTGGTGGTGGCGCTGTTCTTCGGCGATTCCGTCGCGAGCGAGGCGTCCTGGTCCTCGCTGCGGTACCTGCTGGCCATCCCGGTGCCCCGCAGCCGGCTGCTGCAACAGAAGGCCATCGTGTCCGCGGCGCTGTCCGCGCTGGCGATCCTGATCCTCTTCGGGGTGGCGCTCACGCTCGGCACCGCCCTGTACGGGACGGGGCCGCTGGTGACCCCGTTCGGCGATTCCCTCGGGTACGGCGAGGCGGTGGGACGGCTGCTGGCCGCGCTCGCGTTCATCGCGGTGAACCTCACCTGGGTGGCGGGCCTGGCCCTGCTGCTCTCCGTGCTCACCGACGCCCCGCTCGGCGCGGTCGGCGGCACGGTGATGGTGTCCATCCTCGTGCAGATCCTGGACCAGATCACCGCGCTCGGGCACTGGCGGGACTACCTGCCTGGGCACTTCTCCTTCGCCTGGACCCGGCTCCTGGCACCGACGGTGGACTGGCACGACATCGTGGTCGGGTCGTTCTCGGCGCTGGCGTACGCGGCGGTGTTCGGCCTGCTGGCCTGGCAGCGGTTCGCGGTCAAGGACATCACCAGCTGACCGCGCCCGGCCGCGGTCAGCGCGAGACCGCGGACCCGTACACCCCGTCCGGGAACACGTCCTGTTCCACCAGTACCGCGCGCAGGTCGGTGCCGAGTTCGAGCAGGCGCGCCACGCCGTCCTCGCCGAGCGCCGCCCACGGAGCCACCGCCATCTCGTCGGTGAGTTCCTCGACGCATTCGCGCAATTCCCAGCCGGCGCCGGTGAGCTCACCACCGTCGCCGAGCAGACCACGATCGGTGAGCGAGTCGACCGCCGCGCGCCACTGCTCGTCGGACCAGCCGCGGCGGGACCTGGCGAACTGCTCCTGGAACCCGTTGCCGGTGGCCGTGTGCGTGACCAGCGCCTCGATCCCGGAGAGTCCCGCGGTCTGCAGGGCGGCGATGTGGCCGTCGCCTCGGTACTCACGGAGCAAAGTGAGCGCGTGCCACAGCACCAGGTGCGGCTCGGACGGCCACTCGATCTCGGCGTGCCCGGCGTACAGGGGCCGACCGGCCGCATCGGGGATCGAGCGCGCCGCGGCGGCGGCCAGGGCCGCGGCCTCCTCGAACTCCGGTGAGCCGATCGACTCCGCGCCGAAGATCCGACGCATCGCCGCGTCCACCCCGCGGTACCTGGCCGCCACGACGTCCGCCGGGCGTGCCTGCGTCCAGGCGATCGGGATCACCGGTGCGATCGCCTCGGGGTTGAAGTTGTAGAAGGTCGCGGCGACGACCCCGACCCCGACCGCGCCCATCGCCGCGGACCGCCCCGCGAAGTAGCACATCCGGCCGGCGCTCAGGCCCGCCGCCACGAGGCTCTCGTTCACCTCCGGCGCGAAGTACGACATGCCGTGGATCAGATCAAGGGTCCGGGCTGTCTGCCCCGCGGTCCGTGCGTCCATGTGCTCGACCGTAGCGGGCGCGACCGGAGCGTCCCCCGTCCGGTCGGTGCGTGACCCGGGCCCGGCCTGCCTACGAGAGGCCGGCGGCGTCCATGCCCCGAAGCTCCTTCTTCAGGTCCTGGATCTCGTCGCGCAGCCGCCCGGCCAGCTCGAACTGCAGCTCGCGCGCCGCGTTCATCATCTGGTCCGTCAGTTCCTTGACCAGATCCGCCAGCTCCGCCCGCGGCATCGACTTCACGTCGCGGCCCTCGTACACGCCCGCGCTGACCGCCCGGCCGGCCTCGCCCTGGGCACGGCGCCCGCGGCTGGCGTTGCGCCCCGAACCGCCGACGTCCACGCCCGCGGCCGTGTCATCGGCCTCCTCGTACACCTGGTCGAGGATGTCGGCGATCTTCTTGCGCAGCGGCTGGGGGTCGACGCCCATCTCCCGGTTGTAGGCGATCTGCTTCTCGCGGCGACGATCGGTCTCCTCGATGGCGTGGGCCATCGAGTCGGTGATCTTGTCCGCGTACATGTGCACCTGGCCCGAGACGTTGCGGGCCGCGCGGCCGATGGTCTGGATCAGGCTGGTGGAGCTGCGCAGGAAGCCCTCCTTGTCGGCGTCCAGGATCGCGACCAGCGACACCTCTGGCAGGTCGAGGCCCTCGCGAAGCAGGTTGATGCCGACGAGCACGTCGTACTCCCCCAGACGCAGCTGGCGGAGCAGCTCGACCCGGCGGAGGGTGTCGATGTCCGAGTGCAGGTAGCGCACCCGGATCCCCAGCTCGAGCAGGTAGTCGGTCAGGTCCTCGGCCATCTTCTTGGTCAGGGTGGTCACCAGGACCCGCTCGTCCTTGTCGGTGCGCTCCCTGATCTCGTGCACCAGGTCGTCGATCTGGCCCTTGGTTGGCTTCACCACCACCTCCGGATCCACCAGCCCGGTTGGCCGGATGACCTGCTCGACGAACTCGCCGCCCGCCTGGCCGAGCTCGTACTTGCCAGGGGTTGCCGACAGGTACACGGTCTGCCCGATCCGCTGGGTGAACTCCTCCCAGGTGAGGGGACGGTTGTCGGTTGCCGATGGCAGCCGGAACCCGAACTCGACGAGGTTGCGCTTGCGGGACATGTCGCCCTCGTACATCGCGCCGATCTGCGGAACGGTGACGTGCGACTCGTCGATGACCAGCAGGAAGTCCTCGGGGAAGTAGTCGATGAGGGTGGCGGGCGCGGTGCCTGCACCGCGGCCGTCGATGTGCCGCGAGTAGTTCTCGATCCCGGAGCAGAACCCGACCTGCTTGATCATCTCGATGTCGTAATTGGTCCGCATCCGCAGCCGCTGCGCCTCGAGCAGCTTGCCCCGCCCCTCCAGGTCGGCGAGCCGCTCCTCGAGCTCGGCCTCGATGTCCTTGACCGCCCGTTCCATCCGCTCCGGGCCCGCGACATAGTGGGTGGCCGGGAAGATCCGCAGCGAGTCGACCTGGCGGACCACGTCGCCGGTCAGCGGGTGAAGGTAATACAGCGCCTCGATCTCGTCGCCGAAGAACTCGATGCGGATCGCGAGCTCCTCATACGACGGGATGATCTCGACCGTGTCCCCGCGCACCCGGAACGAGCCGCGGGTGAAGGCCAGGTCGTTGCGGTTGTATTGCACGTCGACCAGCAGGCGCAGCAATGCGTCACGGGGCACCTCGACGCCGACGTCGAGCTGGATCGACCGGTCCAGGTAGGACTGCGGGGTACCGAGACCGTAGATGCACGACACCGACGCGACCACCACCACGTCACGACGCGAGAGCAGGCTCGAGGTAGCCGAGTGCCGCAGCCGCTCGACGTCGTCGTTGATCGACGAGTCCTTCTCGATGTAGGTGTCCGTCTGCGCGATGTACGCCTCGGGCTGGTAGTAGTCGTAGTACGAGACGAAGTACTCGACTGCGTTGTTCGGCAACATCTCTCGCAGCTCGTTCGCGAGCTGCGCGGCGAGGGTCTTGTTCGGTGCCATCACCAGCGTCGGCCGCTGCAGCTTCTCGATCAGCCAGGCCGTCGTCGCCGACTTTCCGGTGCCGGTGGCACCGAGCAGCACCACGTTCTTCTCGTCCGCCCGGATCCGCCGCTCGAGTTCCGCGATCGCCGCGGGCTGGTCACCTGCGGGCTGGTGCGGGCTCACCACCTCGAACCGGGCCTCGGACCGTTCGATGTCGCCGACCGGCCGGAACTCGGAGTGCGCCACCACGGGATGCTCGGATGCGAAAGCCATGGAACCAGAGTAAGCCGGGGCACCGACATCCTCCCGGCATCGTCGTCGGCGCCCGACCCGCCGGGTAGGTTCAACAGCCATGGACGGCGAAGTGCACGCCCCGAAGATCGAGTCCTTCTCGCTCGCGGACAAGACCAACACCGATCCGAAGGGTTTCGTGCGACCGGTGGACCACTACCGGCTCGAACCGTGGGGCCTGTACATGGCCAGGACCTCGGACCATGCCCACTTCCACTACCTGGAGTCGTGGCTGCTGCCTGCCCTCGGCCTGCGCGCGTCGATCTTCCACTACCACCCGTATCACGCGCGGGATCAGAACCACTACGTCGACATCGGCGAGTTCACCGCGGCACCGGGGGTCTGGCGATCCGAGGACCACTACCTGGACCTGGTGGTGCGCACCGGGCGCGACACCGAACTACTGGACGTGGACGAGCTGATCGCCGCGCATTCGGCAGGCCTGCTCGACGCCGCGACGACCGAGCTGGCGATCCACAGAGCGGTGACCGCGGCGGACGGGATCGCCGCGTACGGACACGACCTGGACGCCTGGCTCGCCTCCGTCGGGATGCCGATCAGCTGGCGCTGACCGGGTCCGGACGCTGATCAGCCGGCGCCGACCGCGCCCCTCATGAGGGCGACCAGCCGGTCCGCTCGGCCCACTCGCAGGCCCGCTGGTAGCCGAGATCGAACCACGGCGCGAGCGCCGCGGCATAGGTCGCGGTGGCCTCGCCCGTGTCCGCGTCGGCGGCGGCCCAGCGGACCGCAACCCTCTTGGCCTCGAGGAACTCGGCCCGAGCAGCGGCGTCGGCGCGCAGCCAGTCGCGCAGCAGGAGCGCGAAGCGCTGGCCCGGCCAGCCGTCGACGCGCAGGCTGATCTCCACGGGCCTGCCGGGATCGGCGCCGCCGTGGGTGCGCTTGTCCCACAGAGCCGGATCGGACTCGCCACCGATGGCGTAGTCCGGCTTCGGATCGTCGCTGGTGATCGACTCGATCAGCGGGAACCCGGCCGCGGCCAGCGGGCCCGCGAGCGCGTCCGCCGCGGCGATGCTCGAGACGGTGATCTGTACGTCGATCACGTCCTTGGCCTCGAGACCCGGCACAGAGGTGGAGCCGACGTGGTCGATACGCAATGCGCCGGCTCCGCAGGCCAGCCACAGGCGCTCGATCAGCCGCCGTGCCTGGTCCGGCCAGGACGGATCGGCAGGCGCGAGGACGGGCCGGAGCCGGACCACCGCTCCGGTCCGCAGGTTCTCCTCGAAGGGCACCAGCCGCTGTTCCCACAACGCCTTCACCTCGGCGTCCAGGCCGCCCTGCGGACCGCTGTTGTCCAGCCAGACATCCGCCGCGGCTCGTCGCTGGTCGTCGGTGGCCTGCGCCGCGAGGCGGGCCCTGGCATCGTGCTCCGGCATACCGCGCAGCTCGACCAGACGTCGCACCCGCTCCTCCGCGTCCACGTAGACGACGAGGACGAGATTGAACAGCGCGCCCATCCTGCCCTCGACGAGGAGCGGAATGTCCTGCACCACCACGGCATCCGCCGCGGCGGACTCGACGAGCTCGGTCGTGCGCCTGCCCACCAGCGGATGGACCACCGCGTTCAAACGGGCCCTCGACTCGTCGTCGCCGAACGCCACGGCCGCGAGGGCTGGCCGATCCAGCCGGCCGTCGGGTTGCAGGATCGAGTCACCGAACTCCGCGACCAGCGCGGCAAGGCCCTCGGTTCCCGGTTCCACCACCTCGCGGGCCACCAGGTCGCTGTCGACAACCACGGCACCGAGATCCGCCAGGATCCTCGACACCGTGGATTTACCCGCTCCAATACCTCCGGTGAGGCCGATTCTCAGCACGCATACCAGTCTGACATCTGAACACGCCGGAGCACACCAGCCCCAAATGCACCAGGTTTACCGGGGAATCGGTATCCTACGTGCAGACGCGCCAGGCCACCCATCTCGAGACAAAGGGAATTCCATGCAAAGCCACTACATCCTTCAGGGTCGGCACCGTCTGGGCATCGTCAACGGGGTGCACTGCATCCTGATTCCCGAGGTCGCCACCGCTCTGGCCGAGCACCGTCGCAACTGGTTCACGCAGATGATCAGCCCCGCGCGCCACAGCTTCGCCACGATGCGCAAGCGCACCGCCGTCATGCAGAGCGCCTGGGCCCCTGCCGCAGTGAGCTGATCGGGCTCCCCGGCTCCCACACCACCACGAGTGACCCCGCCCGAATCCGGGCGGGGTCACTTGCTGTATGCGTACGCAGATTCGAATGCGGCCGCCGCGACGGCGTCCTACCGTTGGTGACATGACTGTCAAAGCCGATGATCTGCGACTGTTGTTGGCCAGCTCCCTCTCGCAACCCGCACTGGTTCTGGAGGAGGGCTCGATCAAGGTTCTCTCGGGAGACGAGGTGGCCGAGCGTTCCTCCTGGGTGCTCGTCACCCTCGAGGACCTCCGCCGGGAACTACCGGACGGCGACAACCCCACCGAGCACGATCTGGTGGAGAAGGCCGCCATGATCGACGAACTCGCTTCCAGCCCGGGGGCATGACCGGAGAGACAAAACAACCCCGGTCCTGTACGGACCGGGGTTGTTCTGTGAGACCCGGCTAGCGGGTCATCGGGTCACGCGTTGCCGGACAGCTTCTCGCGGAGAGCGGCGAGCTGCGCGTCGCTGGCGAGCGAGCCACCAGCGGATTCCTGCGCGGCACCGGCGGACTCGCCTGCGTCGGCGGAACCGGTCTCGGAGGAGTAGCCTGCGGCGGCGTTGGCAGCCTCGGCGGCCTCGTCCGCAGCGGTCTTCTCCATCTGAGCGGTGTGCATCTTGTGGCGACGCTCGGCCTCGGCGTAGCGGCCTTCCCACTCTTCACGCTGCTTGTCGAAGCCCTCGAGCCACTCGTTGGTCTCGGGATCGAAGCCCTCGGGGAAGATGTAGTTGCCCTGCTCGTCGTACGAGTCGGCCATGCCGTACTTGGACGGATCGAACTCGGCGTTGTAGTCCTCGTTGGCCTGCTTCAGCGACAGCGAGATACGACGACGCTCGAGGTCGATGTCGATGACCTTGACGAGGGCATCGTCGCCGACGCCGACAACCTGGTCCGGAACCTCCACGTGGCGCTCGGCCAGCTCGGAGATGTGCACCAGGCCCTCGATGCCCTCCTCGACGCGAACGAAGGCGCCGAACGGAACGAGCTTGGTGACCTTGCCGGGCACGATCTGGCCGATGGCGTGGGTGCGGGCGAACTGACGCCACGGGTCTTCCTGCGTCGCCTTGAGCGAGAGGGAGACGCGCTCGCGGTCCAGGTCGACGTCGAGAACCTCGACGGTGACCTCGTTGCCGACCTCGACGACCTCGGACGGGTGATCGATGTGCTTCCAGGACAGCTCGGAGACGTGCACCAGGCCGTCGACGCCACCCAGGTCCACGAAGGCACCGAAGTTGACGATGGAGGACACGACGCCCTTGCGGACCTGGCCCTTCTGGAGCTGGTGCAGGAACTCGCTGCGGACCTCGGACTGGGTCTGCTCGAGCCATGCGCGACGCGACAGGACCACGTTGTTGCGGTTCTTGTCGAGCTCGATGATCTTGGCCTCGATCTCCTTGCCGACGTACGGCTGCAGATCGCGGACACGACGCATCTCGACCAGCGACGCGGGCAGGAAGCCGCGGAGGCCGATGTCGAGGATCAGGCCGCCCTTGACGACCTCGATGACGGTGCCCTTGACGGCCTCGTCCTTCTCCTTGAGCTCCTCGATGGTGCCCCAGGCGCGCTCGTACTGTGCGCGCTTCTTCGACAGGATCAGTCGACCTTCCTTGTCCTCCTTGGTGAGAACAAGAGCCTCGACGGCGTCGCCGACGGAAACGACCTCATTGGGGTCGACGTCGTGCTTGATCGAGAGCTCGCGGGAAGGGATGACGCCTTCGGTCTTGTAACCGATGTCGAGCAGGACCTCGTCGCGATCGACCTTGACGATGGTTCCTTCGACGATGTCGCCATCGTTGAAGTACTTGATCGTTGCGTCGATGGCGGCGAGGAAATCCTCGGCGGAGCCAATGTCGTTGATGGCTACCTGCGGCGAGGTGACGGTGGTGGAGGGCATGTGTTGAGTTGCTCCGGACGGTTGGGTAGTCGGTTGATGGTGTTCTGTCAGACTCACGAATCCCCACCGCTGCGCCGAATCCGGCACCGTACGGCAGACACTCGCGTGGATTAGGGTACGCGACCTGTAGCGAGCTGGGCAAACCCGGATGGACCGACGTCGACGGGAAACCCTACTGTGGAGCCCATGCCGGGGTCGACGAATGACGCAACTGACATCACACCGCGGACCGATCCGGACGACCGTCACGGCGAGGCCAATTCGATCCTCGGGACCAGTGGCGTGAGCCGCGACCGCCTCGACTCCGCCGACAGCGAGCGCGCCAGCCGCGCCTGGTGGGATGCCGACGCAGCCGACTACCACCGCACGCACGGCGACTTCCTCGGGGTTGACTCCGCGGCCGGTGAGTTCGTCTGGTGCCCGGAAGGACTACACGAGGGCGATGTCCGACTGCTCGGCGACGTGGCGGGCCGCGACGTCCTCGAGGTCGGCTGCGGCTCGGCTCCCTGCGCGCGCTGGCTCGCGGGCCAGGGCGCGCGCGCGGTCGGGCTGGACCTGTCGATGGGCATGCTCACGCGCGGCGTGGAGGCGATGGCCAAGGGCGGTCCGCGGGTGCCGCTCGTCCAGGCGGGCGCGGAGTCGCTGCCGTTCGCGGACGAGAGCTTCGACATCGTCTGCTCCGCCTTCGGCGCGGTTCCGTTCGTCGCCGATTCCGCACTGGTGATGCGCGAGGTGGCCCGGGTGCTGCGCCCCGGTGGGCTGTGGGTGTTCGCGGTGAACCACCCGATCCGCTGGATCTTCCCCGACGACCCCGGCCCGAAGGGCCTCACGGCGACGATGCCGTACTTCGACCGGACGCCCTACGTCGAGGTCGACGACGACGGCACGCCGACCTACGTGGAGCACCACCGCACGATCGGCGACCGGGTGCGCGAACTCGTCGCGGCCGGCCTCGAGGTGCGCGACATCGTCGAACCCGACTGGCCGGAGTGGCTGGACCGCGAATGGGGCCAGTGGAGCCCGCTCCGCGGTCAGATCTTTCCCGGCACCGCGATCTTCGTCAGCCGCAAGCCCGACTGACCTCGCACCGTCAGTCGGGATCGCGGGGCCTGCGGCCTGCCTCGTCGAGCGCCCGCCGCAGGGCGTATTCCAGTTGCGCGTTGACGCTGCGCAGGTCGTCGGCCGCCCACTTGGCGATGGCGTCGTAGACGGCCGGGTCCAGCCGCAGCAGCACCTTCTTGCGTTCGGCCATGGGATCAGGAGTACAGCGAGCCCGCGTTGACGACCGGCTGGGTGGCCTTGTCCCCACACAGGACCACCAGCAGGTTGGACACCATGTTCGCCTTGCGTTCCTCGTCGAGCTCGACGACGCCCTGCTCGCCGAGGCGATCGAGCGCGAGGCCGACCATCCCGACGGCGCCCTCGACGATCATCGTGCGGGCCGCGACCACCTGGGCCGCCTGCTGACGCACCAGCATCGCCTGCGCGATCTCCGGCGCGTACGCGAGATGGGTGATGCGGGCCTCGATCACCTCGACGCCTGCCAGGTCGGTCCGATCCCTCAGCTCGGCGGTGAGCTCGGCGGCCACCTCGACGCCGTCGCGCAGGCTCGTGCCGTGCGCCTGGTCCGAATCGTAGGGGTGCGTGGTGGCCAGGTGCCGGACCGCGGCCTCGGACTGGATCGCGACGTACTCCTCGTAGTCGTCGACCGCGAAGGTCGCCTTACCGCTGTCGACGACCTTGTAGACGACCACGGCGGCGATCTCGACCGGATTGCCCGCCGCGTCGTTGACCTTCAGTTTCGAGGTCTCGAAGTTGCGCACCCGCAGCGTGACCCGACGCTTGGTGGTCAGCGGGACCACCCACTGGAAGCCTGCGTCGGCAACGGAGCCGACGTAGCGGCCGAAGAACTGGACGACCCTGGCCTCGTTCGGGTTGATCACCGTGAAGCCGGTCGCCAGGACCACGACCACCACCGCGAGCACGATCCCAGCACCGGCCCCCACGGGACCCGCCAGGGTGGCCACCGCGGCGACCACCGCGAGCACCACCAGCCCCAGCAGCACCGCGAACCCGTTCAACCGAAACGCCCGACGCTCCATGTCCCCACCTTTGCTATCGAAGTGATATCACTACGATAGCAAAAGGGCTCAGAGC
Organism: Rhodococcus maanshanensis NBRC 100610; assembly: GCF_001894865.1. GTDB lineage: Bacteria > Actinomycetota > Actinomycetes > Mycobacteriales > Mycobacteriaceae > Rhodococcus_G > Rhodococcus_G maanshanensis. The sequence goes on from NZ_BCXA01000028.1 coordinate 42,505, forward strand.
AGCTTCGACAGGAACAGCTTGGTCCGGTCGTGCTGCGGGTTGGCGAGCATCTCCCTCGGGTCGCCGGACTCGACGACCACGCCACCGTCCATGAACACCAGCTCGTCGGCGACCTCGCGGGCGAAACCCATCTCGTGGGTCACCACGACCATGGTCATGCCCTCCTTGGCGAGGTTCTTCATCACCCCGAGCACCTCCCCCACCAGCTCCGGATCGAGCGCGGAGGTCGGCTCGTCGAACAGCATCAGCTTCGGGTCCATCGCCAGCGCCCGCGCGATCGCCACCCGCTGTTGCTGACCGCCCGAGAGCTGTGCGGGATAGGCGTCCGCCTTCGCGCTCAGCCCGACCTGATCGAGGAGGTCGCGGGCGCGTTCGACGGCCTGCTTCTTGCGGACCTTCTTCACCTGCATCGGCGCCTCGATGATGTTCTCGAGCGCGGTGCGGTGCGGGAACAGGTTGAAGTGCTGGAACACCATGCCGATGTCCCTGCGCTGGCGCGCCGCGGCCCGCGGGTGCAGCTCGTAGAGCTTGCCGCCGCGCTCGGAGTACCCGACCAGGTCACCGTCGACGTAGAGCCGGCCCGCATTGACCTGCTCGAGGTGGTTGATGCAGCGCAGGAACGTGGACTTGCCCGAACCCGACGGCCCGACCAGGCACAGCACCTGGCCGCGACCGACCTCGAGGGTCACGCCGTTGAGGACCTTCAGCGCGCCGTAGTTCTTGCAGACCCGATCCGCACGCACCATCGGCGTGCCGGCGGCGCTCTTCAGCTCGGTCACTTGCGTTCGCCTCCTGGGGTGTCGGGCAGCTCGTCCGCCGCCGGGGTGGCCGTGGCAGGGCCGAGCACCACCGGCTTACCCTGCGCGTCCGCCAGCGCCTGCAGTTGACGCGCGGTGAGGGTGCGGGTGGCGCCCTTCGAGTAGTACCTCTCCAGGTAGTACTGACCGACCATCAGGACGCTGGTGATCACCAGGTACCAGGTGGCGGCGACCAGCAGCAGCGGGATCGGCTCGAAGTTGACGCCCGCGATGTCGCGCTGGCGGCCGTAGAGCTCCAAGCTGAACGGCACCGCCGAGACCAGCGAGGTGGTCTTGAGCATGCTGATCAGCTCGTTGCCGGTCGGCGGGATGATCACCCGCATCGCCTGCGGCAGCACCGTGCGGCGCATGGTCTGCGACCACGACATGCCCAGCGCGGTTGACGCCTCGGTCTGGCCCTCGTGCACCGAGTTCACACCGGCCCGGACGATCTCGGCCATGTACGCGGCCTCGTTGAGGCCGAGCCCGATGATCGCGAACAGGAACCCAGCCTCGATGCCCTGGAGCTCGATGTGAACGAACTGGTGCACGAACGGGATCCCGAGATCGAGGGACTTGTAGATCGACGGAAACAACCCCCAGAACACCAGCTGGACGTAGACCGGGGTGCCTCGGAAGATCCACAGGTAGACCCACGAGAAGGTCTTGAGGACCGGGTTCGGCGACAGCCGCATCACCGCCAGGATCACGCCGAGCACGACGCCGAGGACCATCGCGAGCACCGTCAGCTGCACGGTGACCCAGGCGGCCTTGGTGATCCGTTCGTCGAACAGATAGCGGCCGTACACGTCCCAGGAGAAGGCCTCGTTGGTCGCGGCGCCGTACACGAAGAGCCCGAAGAGGCCCAGTACGACCACGGCGGCGACCCAACGCCCCGGCCGGCGCAGCGGCACGGCCTTGATCGGTGCCGGTTCCCCGGCCGCTGTCTCTGGCATCGGTGCCCGCCTTTCCGTCCCGCTCATCCGCCGGACCCCTCGCTCGCTGCGCCGTTGATCACCGAGGTCTCGATCACGCCCGCCTCGACGCCCCAGTTCGCGGCGATCTGCTGGTAGGCCCCGCTGTCGATCAGGTGCTGCATCGCCTGCTGCAGCACCGGCCCGAGCGGCGAGCCCTTACGCACCGGCCAACCGTATGGCGCCGAGTCGAACACCGGGCCTGCCGGTTCCAGCCGGCCGCTGCTGCGCGCGATCGCATACGCAGTCACCGGCGAATCCGCCGAGAGCGCGTCGACGCGCCCGAGGATCAGCGCGTTCGTGGCCTCGTCCTGGCTGTCGTACTTGACCTTGTTGATCGGAGGCCTGCCCGCTGCCACGCACGCCTCGCTCTTGGCGGGCACCTCGTCGATGTCCTCGGTGGTGGTGGTCTGCACAGCGACCCGCAGCCCGCACGCGTCGTTCGGGTCCACCGAGTCGCCCTCGCGCTGGGCCCACTGGATGCCTGCGCGGTAATAGGTGACGAAGTCGACCGATTCCTCGCGCTCCGCGGTATCGGTGAACGACGACATGCCGAGGTTGTAGGTGCCGGCCTGCACGGCGGGGATGATCTTGTCGAAGTCGGCCTGCTTGTATTCGGCACGCACCCCCAGCACCGCCGCCACGGCATCCATCAGGTCGACGTCGAAACCGACGATGCGGCCCGACTCGTCCTTGAACTCGTTGGGGGCGTAGGGCACGTTGACGCCGACGATCAGCCGGCCCGAGGACGCGATCTCCTGCGGCAGCTGCGCGGCGATCGCGTCCACCTTGTCCACGGGCACTGGCGCGGCGACCGGGACCAGTCCCTCGGTGTTCTTGACGCAGGCCGACACGGTGACCGCCAGCACCAGCCCGACGAGACCGGCCGCGAGGCGGCCGCCGCGTGTGCGTCGGGGCCGGGCGCCGACGGGCGTCCGGCCCGAGGGAGATCGTGATGTCACCCGCAAAGACTACTGGGTATCCCGGGCTCCGGAGACCAACCCGGACGCGGTCAGCGCCGCAGGATCCGTGCCATCACCGTCTCGGCGAACTCCGCGGTCGACGCCAGCCCGCCGAGGTCCGCGGTCGCGACCCCCGCCTTGAGGGTGTTCGCCACCGCCGACTGGATCCGCTCCGCGGCACGACCGAGCGCCGGGTCACCGCCGCGGGTGCTCAACCAGTCGAAGAGCATGGCGGTCGAGAGGATCATCGCGGTCGGATTGGCGCGGTTGCGGCCCGCGATGTCGGGGGCGGCCCCGTGCGCCGCCTGCGCCATCGCCTTGGTCTCGGACGCGTTGAGCGACGGCGCGGTGCCGAGCGAACCGGACAGCTCCCCAGCCAGATCCGAGAGGATGTCGCCGAACATGTTCTCGGTGACCACGACGTCGAAGTCCTCGCCCCGCCGCACCAGGTGCGCCGCCATCGCGTCGACGTGCTCGTTTCGCACCTCGACGCCCGGGTACTGCTGCCCGATCTCGTGACACACGTCGCGGAACAGTCCAGTGGTCAGCGCCAGCACGTTCGCCTTGTGCACCACCGTGACCCGGCCGCGGCGCCGGGAGGCGAGCTCGAAGGCGGCGCGGGCGATCCGTTCGGAGGCCCGCCGGGTCACCACGCCGACCGCCATCGCCACATCCGGCGTCGGCATGAACTCGCCACTGCCGGTGAACATGTTGCGGTCCGCGTAGAAACCCTCGGTGTTCTCGCGGACGATCACCAGGTCCATCTCGGGCGACACGGCGCGCACCCCGGCAAAGGCGCGCGCGGGCCTGATGTTGGCGAACAGGTCGAATCGCTTGCGGATGGTTCCACCGGGAGTCAACTGACCGCGGAACGGATCCGGGTAGGAGGCGCTGTCGTGCGGGCCGAGCACCCAGCCGTCGAGGTCGGCGAGCGCCACCAATGTCGACTCCGGCATCGGCGTGCCGTGCTCGCCGATCGCGTCGAGGCCGACGTCGAGGGGCACCCACTCCACCGGTGTCCCGCCGACGGCCGCGACGGCGGCGTCCGCGATCCGCTGGGCCGCCGGCACGATCTCGTGGCCGATCCCGTCCCCCACCAGCAGGCCGAGCCGCGTCGGCTCCGATGTCGTTGCGCTCGTCGGGTTCACCCGACAATCATTGCTCACCATGGTGCAGTCCGTGGAGTTGTTGCTCGACGACCGCCTCGACGCCGCGGTGCGCCGCGAGTGGCGCCAGGTCTCCGGGACCGGGATCCGCGGGCAGGACGCGGTCCGGCAGATCTCGAATCGCCCGCACATCACCCTCGCGGTGGCCCAGCACATCGACCCCGAGACCGACCTCGAGCTCCAGCGGGGACTGCTCGCCCCAGCCCTCCAGGTCACGCTCGGCGGCCTTGTCGTCTTCGGCGGCCACCGAAAGACGCTGGCACACCTCGTCGTCCCGACCGCAGGTCTGCTGTCGTTGCAGCGGACCGTCTTCCGGCTGGTGCGCCACAGTACGGGCATTCCCGCGCACACCCACCCCGGCGACTGGACCCCGCACGTCACGCTCGCCAGGCGGGTGCTCCCCGAGCAGATCGGGACCGCGATCTGCGCCGTTTCGGCCTCCCACCTGACCGGGCACGCGGTCTCGATCAGGCGGTGGGACGGCGAGGCGAAGCGGGAATGGCTCATCGCCTGAGCCGGGTTCCCCCACGCAGGCCGGCCCCTGGCGGGAAGAATCGGACACCCGGCCGCGTTGAACCCGGTCGATACGCTTTGACGAGAGGATTCAGATGCCAACGCAGACCCTGACCCAGCAGAACTTCGACGAAGTCATCGGCGGGAACGATGTCGTCCTCGTCGACTTCTGGGCGTCGTGGTGCGGACCGTGCCGCAGCTTCGCCCCGACCTTCGAGGCCTCCGCCGAGCAGCATCCCGACGTCGTGCACGCGAAGGTGGACACCGAGGCCGAGCAGGGACTCGCGGCCGCGGCCAACATCCGGTCGATCCCGACGATCATGGCCTTCCGCGAGGGCATCCTGGTCTTCTCGCAGCCCGGCGCACTCCCGCCCGCGGCGCTCGAGGATCTGGTGACCCAGGTGCAGGCGCTGGACATGGACAAGGTCCGCGAGCAGGTCGCGGCCGCTCAGGACTGAGCGCCCGCGGGCCGCGTCAGAGCGGTAGCGCCGTCTCCGCCAGCCCGGCGGGGGCGCCCCGGCGCCGGAACCATTCCTGACCGAACGCGGCCCGCAGCTGCTCCTCCGGCATCTGCAGGAACGGCCCGAAGTCGCCGACCTGGGTGGCGTGCGCGTGCATCGCGGCCCGCTTGGCGCCCATCGCCGCGCTGACGTCCACCACGGTGGTGATGTCCTCCTCCGGCAGGCCGAACGAATCGAGATCCGGGGGCTGGGCATCCTCCGACCACTCCGGATTGGCCGCCATCAGCCGGCGGATGTGATCACGGCTGACGGCGGCCTCGTAGACGTGGGGCACCCCGGCGATCTCCGCCGCGCGCACGCCGACGTGGTGCACCTGCACGTGGTCCGGGTGCCCGTAGCCGCCGTTGGGGTCGTACACGGTGAGCACGTCCGCGGACTCCTCGACGAGGATCGCGGCCAGCCGCGCCGCGGCCTCCTCGACGTCGGCGTTGCAGAACGCCGCCGGGTTCGCGTTCTCGGGCGTGCCCGCCATCCCCGAGTCCGCGTAGTGCAGCAACACCACCCGATGCGCGCCGAGCACGCTGGTGGACTCCTCCAGTTCCCTTCGCCTGCGATCGGCCAGCGACTCCCCCTCCGCGAGCAGTCCCTCTGGGAACTCACCGAGGGCGCCGTCGGTCGCGGTGACGACGACGACGCGATGGCCGGCGTCGGCAGCCTGACGCATGACTCCGCCGGTGATGAACACCTCGTCGTCGGGGTGGGCATGGAAGCAGACCAGGACGCTCATCCCGCAATGGTTCCACAGGACCGCCGCTCGCCCCCGCGTGACCCGAGTATCTTCCCGATAATGGACCGGCCATGGGACACAGCGGAATCGGGGGTGCTGCGCCTACCGTCTACACGGCGCGTGCGGGGACGCGCGCTTCGAAGGCCACTGCCGGACGGCGAACCTCCCGAGTTCGGTCTCTACCTGCTCGGCAGTCCCCCGCCCGCCTTCGGATGGGAGTCGCGCTGGGTCCGGTGGCCGGATTTCCGGCTCCCGAGCGATCGGGCCGACGCCAGGGACGCCATGCGCGACGCCTGGGAGCGCGCCCGGACACAGCGGGTGGAAGTCGCGTGCGGCGGCGGCAGAGGACGCACCGGCACGGCGCTGGCCTGCATCGCCGTGCTCGACGGCGTCCCCGCCGACGACGCGGTCGCCTTCGTGCGTCGACACTTCGATTCCCACGCCGTCGAGACGCCCTGGCAGCGGAGATACGTCGCACGATTCGCCGCCTGGTGACCGGTGTCGACGGCGAGCGACCACCTGCCGCTAGTGCGCGGCTGCGTCCCAGCTGCGCCCGGTACCGACCGAGACCTCCAGCGGCACAGAGAGTTCGATCGCCGCCGCCATCTTCTCCCGGACCAGCGTCTCGACCTGCTCGCGCTCCGACTCGACCACCTCGAGCACCAGCTCGTCGTGGACCTGGAGCAGCATCCGCGAGCGCAGCCCCGACTCGGCGAGCGACTTCTGCACGTCGATCATCGCGACCTTGATGATGTCGGCGGCCGTGCCCTGGATCGGGGCGTTGAGCGCGGCTCGCTCGGCCACCTCGCGTCGCTGACGGTTGTCGCTGTTCAGGTCCGGCAGGTAACGGCGCCTGCCGAACAGGGTGGAGGTGTAGCCGTCCTTGCGGGCCTGCTCGACGACCTCGCGGAGGTAGTCGCGAACCCCGCCGAACCGGGCGAAGTAGGCGTCCATCTGCCCCTTCGCCTCCTCCGTCGAGATCTTGAGCTGCGATGCGAGGCCGAACGCGCTGAGGCCGTACGCCAGTCCGTAGGACATTGCCTTCACGCGGCGACGCAGCTCGGGCGTGACCTCCTCGATCGGCACCCCGAACGCACGCGAACCCACGAAGCTGTGCAGGTCCTCGCCGGTGTTGAACGCCTCGATCAGGCCTTCGTCCCCGGACAGGTGCGCCATGATCCGCATCTCGATCTGGCTGTAGTCGGCGGTCAGCAGGTAGTCGTAGCCGTCCCCGACGACGAAGCCGTCCCTGATCTCGCGGCCTGCGTCGGTGCGCACCGGGATGTTCTGCAGGTTGGGCTCCGTGGACGAGAGCCGGCCGGTGGCGGCCACCGTCTGGTTGAAGGTGGTGTGGATCCGGCCGTCCTCGGCGACGGACTTGAGCAGCCCGTCGACGGTCACCTTCAGCCGGGTGGCGTCGCGGTGCGCGAGCAGGTGCTCAAGGAAGGGGTGCTCGGTCTTCTCGAACAGCGCCTCGAGGGCGGCGGCGTCGGTGGTGTACCCCGTCTTGGTCTTCTTCGTCTTCGGCATGTCGAGGTCCTCGAACAACACCACCTGCAGCTGCTTCGGCGAGCCCAGGTTGATCTGCTTGCCGATCACCTCGTACGCCGCGTCGGCGGCGACGTTGATGGCATCGGCGAAGCGACTCTGCAGGTCGTGCAGGTGCGCGGTGTCGACGGCGATGCCGGTGTACTCGATGTCCGCGAGCACCCCGAGCAGCGGCAGCTCCATCTCCGTGAGCAGCCCGGCGGACTCGATGTCGGCGAGCTCGTCGTCGAGCGCGGCGGCCAGGTCCACCACCGCCCTTGCCCGCAGGATCTCGCTCTCGGCGACGGCCGCGTCGGCCTGGTCTTCCTCGTCGAGGAGCGAGAGCTGGGCCTCACCCGAGTCCTCGACCCGCAGTTCGCGCTTGAGGTACCGCAGGGACAGGTCGTCGAGGTTGAAGCTGCGCTGACCCGGCCGGACCAGGTACGCCGCGAGCGCGGTGTCGCTGGTCAGCCCACCCAGCACCCAGCCGCGACCACGGAGGGCGTGCATCGCCACCTTGGCCTCGTGCAGCGCCTTCGGCTCGCTCGCATCGGAAAGCCAAGCGCCGAGCGCCTTCTCGTCCTCGGGGCTCGCGGTGGCGGTGACGATGTACGCACCCTCGCCGTCCGAGGCCGCGATCGCGACAGCGCTCGCGTCGCCGCCGTACGGATGCTTCGACCCGACCACCGACAGCCCGTGCCGCTGCCCGGTGCGGGCGTGCTCGGCCAGCCAGTCCGCCACCTCGCCGGGCGCCAGCGCACCGCCGCGCACCTCGAAGCCCTCCTCGGCCTCGGGTTCGGCGGAGGAGAGCGTGTCGAACAACCGGTCCCGCAGCACCCGGAACTCGAGGTCGTCGAACAGCATGTGGATCCGGTCCCGGTCCCACGGCGCCAGCACCAGCTGGTCAGGGGTGTACGGCAGCGGCACGTCGCGGACCATCTCGGTGAGGCGACGGTTGAGGATCACGCTGTTCAGGTTCTCGCGCAGCGAGTCACCCACCTTGCCGCGGACCTTGTCGACGTGCAGCACCAGCTCGTCGAACGAGCCGTACTCCCTGATCCACTTCGCCGCGGTCTTCTCGCCGACGCCGGGGATGCCGGGCAGGTTGTCGCTCGGGTCGCCGCGCAGGGCGGCGTAGTCCGGGTACTGGCTCGGGGTCAGGCCGTACTTGGCCTCGACCTCCTCGGGCGTGAACCGGGTGAGCTCGGAGACGCCCTTCTTGGGGTAGAGAACGGTGACGTCAGGGGTGACCAGCTGGAGGGCGTCCCGGTCGCCGGTGCACACCAGCACCCGATAGCCCAGCTCGGTGGCCTGGGTGGTCAGGGTGGCGATGATGTCGTCCGCCTCGAAACCGGCCTCGGCCATCACCGGGATGCCGAGCGCGCCGAGCACGTCCTTGGTGATCTCCACCTGCCCCTTGAACTCGTCAGGGGTCTTGCTGCGGTTCGCCTTGTACTCCGGGAAGGCCTCCGCGCGGAAGGTCTGCCTGGAGACGTCGAACGCGGCAGCCACGTGCGTCGGCTGCTCGTCGCGCAGCAGGTTGATCAGCATCGAGGTGAACCCGTACACCGCGTTGGTGGTCTGTCCGCTGTGTGTCTTGAAGTTCTCGGCCGGCAGCGCGAAGAACGCCCGATAGGCCAGGGAATGGCCGTCGAGCAGCAACAACGTCGGCTTGTCGGCGGTTGCGGCGCCGTCGGGGCGGGCGGAGGACCGTTGATCGGTTGCTGGGCTCACCGCACTGAGTCTAGGGACGTGGACCGACACACGAGAACCACTACCCCACCCCCAGGTAGGCGCGCTTGATCGCCGGATCGGCGAGCAGCTCCTTGCCGGTCCCGGTCTTGGTCACCTCGCCGGTCTCCAGGATGTACGCCCGATCGGTCCGGGTGAGCGCCTGCTGCGCGTTCTGCTCGACCAGCAGGATCGTGGTGCCCTGCGCGTTGATCTCAGCGATGATCCGGAAGATCTGCTGGATCACCATGGGCGCCAACCCCATCGACGGCTCGTCCAGCATCAACAGGCGCGGCCTCGACATGAGCGACCGGCCGATGGCGAGCATCTGCTGCTCGCCCCCGGACATGGTCCCGCCGACCTGGGTGCGGCGCTCCTCGAGCCGGGGAAACAGCTCGAAGACCCACTCCAAGCGCTCGGAGTACGCGGCCTTCGTCTCGAATTTGCGTGCATAGCAACCCATGTCGAGGTTTTCCTGCACGGTCATCCCGGGAAACACGCCGCGTCCCTCGGGCGCCTGCACCATGCCCATCTTCACCCGCTCGTGCGCCTTCACGTGGGTGATGTCGCGTCCGTCGAACACGATGCGGCCGTGGGTGAGCGGCAGCAGCCCGGACAGCGCCCGCATGGTGGTGGACTTGCCTGCCCCGTTCGCGCCGAGCAGCGTCACCAGCTCGCCGCGCTCGACGCGCAGCGAGACCCCGTGCAGCGCCTGGATGCGCCCGTAGCTCACCGCGACGTCGGTCACCTCCAGCAGCGGCCCCTCGGCGGTCGCGACCGAACCGGAGCGGCCGGCCTCGTCGGCCTTCTCATGCGATGGCATCGTCGGGCACCCCCAGGTAGGCAGCGATCACGGCCGGGTTCTCGCGGATCGCGGCAGGCAGGTCGTCGGCGATCTTCTTGCCGAACTCGAGCACCACGATGCGGTCGGTCACGCCCATCACCAGGCGCATGTCGTGCTCGATCAGCAGCACCGTGAAGCCGTCGTCCCGGATCTTGCGGATCAGATCCATCAGCGCGGACTTCTCGCTCGGGTTGAATCCGGCGGCGGGCTCGTCGAGGCACAGCAGTTTCGGCTCGGTGGCCAGCGCCCGCGCGATCTCCAGGCGTCGCTGGTCGCCGTACGAGAGGTTCTTCGCCTTCTCGACCGCGCGGGGCGCGATGCCGACGAACTCCAGCAGCGCCATCCCGCGGGCCACGGCGTCGCGTTCCTCGCGGCGGTGGCGCCTGGTCCGGAAGATGGCCCCTGGGACCGAGGTCCGGTGCCTGGCGTCGGTACCGACCACCACGTTCTCGAGCGCGGTCATCTCGCCGAAGAGCCGGATGTTCTGGAAGGTGCGCGCGATGCCCAGCCGCGTGATCTCGTTGCGCTTCGTCTTGGCCAGCGGCTCACCGTCGAACATCACCCGTCCCGCCGACGGCTTGTAGACACCGGTGATGGCGTTGAAGCAGGTGGTCTTGCCTGCGCCGTTGGGCCCGATCAGACCGAGGATCTCGCCGCGCCGGATCTCGAAGGACACGTCGTCGAGTGCGACGAGCCCGCCGAAACGCACGGTCAGGCCCTCCGTCTTCAGCAGCGCCTGACCCTCGGCGGTCTCGATCTCCCGCTGCGGGGCCACCGCCTCGGCGACCGCCTCGGGGTCGACGAGCGCCGGATCGATGGCCGCGACGTCCACGACGCCCGCGGTCGGCACATCCACCTCGGGCGCGAGGTTCGCGGCCATGTCCTCGTTGTCGAACATCGCGTCGCCCGCTCCAGGTCCCGCCGTCATCCGCCGACCTCCGTCGTCGCTGCGCTGGGCGCCGGACCGTTGCCCGGCGCGTCGCTGGGTCTACGTACAGCCTGGTAGATCTGCCTGCCGTAGGCCAGTAGTTTCTGCCGCGCCGGGAAGAGACCCTGCGGGCGGAAGATCATCAGCACCACCAGCGCGAGGCCGAAGAACAGGTACTTGTAGTCGCCGAGCGACTGCCCGCCGATCTCGATCGACATCGCCCGGTTGGGCAGGTACACGATGATGAACGCGCCGACGATGACGCCGAGCTTGTTGCCCTGACCGCCGATGACCACCGCACACAGGAACAGCATCGAGTTGATGACGTTGAACCCGGTCGGGTTGATGAACTGCACCTGCCCGGCGTAGAGCGCGCCGGACAGGCCGCCGATCGAGGCGCCGATCGTGAAGGCCCACAGCTTGAACTTGAAGGTCGGCACGCCCATGATCTCGGCGGCGTCCTCGTCCTCCCGGATCGCGACCCAGGCTCGACCGACCCGGCTGCGCTCGAGGTTGCCGACCAGCAGCAGGGCGATGATCACCATCACCATGCCGACCCAGAACCACCACACGCCGGAGTTCAGGTTGCCGCCGGTGTTGCCCGCCGAGAACACCCCGTACGGCTTGTCCTCGGTCTCGCCGAGGTGCGGGTACGCGATCTGGGAGAGCCCCTGACCGCCGTTGGTGACGTCGGTGAGGTTGTCGGCCAGCAACCGGACGATCTCGCCGAAGCCGAGGGTCACGATGGCCAGGTAGTCGCCCCGCAGCCGCAGCGTCGGGGTGCCGAGTATCAGCCCGGTGAACGCGGTGATGGCCACCGCGATCGGCAGGCAGGACAGCCACGCCCAGTCCTCGGAGAAGAATCCGCTCTCGGTCATCTTGTTCCACGGACTGTTCGGGCTGGTGAGCAGCGCGACGGTATACGCACCGACCGCGTAGAAGCCGACGTAGCCGAGGTCGAGCAGGCCGGCCTGGCCGACGACCACGTTGAGGCCGATCGCGATCAGCGCGTACATCGCGAACTGGGCCATCACCCCGCCGAAGTCGGTGCCCGGCGTGTCCAGGATCGGCGGCCGCCAGACCGGCAGGATCGCGATCAGCGCGATCACCGGGACCCCGACGAGCCACTGCATCGGCCTGGCCAGGCCGTTCCACCAGCCCCGGATCGCGTCGCCGACGCCGTGCCTGTCGGGTTGCGGCCCCTTGAGCAGCTCGGTCGGGTCTGGCTGCGCCGCAGCCGGATTCTCGGTACTCATACCCGCGCCCTTCCCAGGCTCTCACCGAGGATCCCGGTTGGCCTGAACATCAGCACGACGACCAGCAACACGAAGGCGACGACGTCTCGCCATTCGGTGCCGAACACCACCTGGCCGTAGTTCTCCATGACCCCGAGCAACAGGCCGCCGAGCAGGGCCCCGCGGAGATTGCCGATACCGCCGAGCACCGCCGCGGAGAACGCCTTGATCCCGAGGATGAAGCCGCCGTTGAAGATGATCCCGGAGGGGATCTTGAGCGTGTACAGCAGCGCCGCGGCGCCGGCCAGGATGCCGCCGAGCAGGAAGGTCAGCATGATCACGCGTTCACGGGAGATGCCCATCAGGGTCGCGGTGTCGGGGTCCTGGGCCACCGCCCGGATCCCCCGGCCGAACTTGGTTCGGTTGATGATCATGTCGGTGACCAGGGTGAGGAGCAACGCGGCCACGATGATCACGATCGTCACGTTGCTCACCGAGGCGCCGAAGATGCTGAACACCTCGACCGGCTGGACCAGCTTGATGGGCTGCTGCGCATTGGTGCCGCCGAGGCCGGGCCAGATCTCGGGGAGCACGTAGTGCACGAATTCCTGCAGCACGAACGACATTCCGATCGCGGTGATGAGGAAGGTGAGCGGTTTCGCCCCGCGCTTGCGCAGCGGCCGATAGGCCACGCGCTCGAGCCCGACCGCGGCGCCGCCCGAAACGGCCATGCCGAACAGCATTGCCAGACCGAGGAACACGACCGTCATGACGACGCCCTCATTGTAGGCGTTGCCGCTCGGTGTGAAGCCGAGCAGTTCGAGCGCCACGTACTGCCCGAACATGCCGAGCATGAAGACCTCGGAGTGCGCAAAGTTGATCAGCCGCAGCACGCCGTAGACCAGCGTGTACCCGATCGCCACCAGCGCGTAGATGGCGCCGTAGCTCAGCCCGTCGATGGTCAGTTGCCAGAAGCTCGTGGTGAGCCCCTGGATGTTGAAGTCGATATTGCCCGCGTAGAGGGTTGCCGAGGCGGCGAGGGAAGTCGCGATCATCGAAGTCACTTTCAAAGCCGGGAGGCGCTACCGGCGCCCCGACGACGCAGCCGGGGCCTGCTACGAGCAGGCACCCGGCTGCGGGATGCGTTCTGTCAGTTGACCTTGTAGATCTGGATCAGGGCGTTGGACAGCTCACCCTTGTCGTTCCACTGGTACTTCTTGCCGACGCCCTGCCCGTCGTAGTTCTTGACGAAGGCCAGCATTCCGGCGCGGTCCTTCACCCCGGAGTCGATGGCCTTGAGCATGATCGTGGTCAGGTCGTAGCCCTCGACCGAGTAGACGCCGGGCGCCTGGCCGTTGAGCTCCTCGTACTGCTCTGCCAGCGCGGCAGGCGCCGGGACGCAGGGGCAGGTGAGGATCGCGCCGTTCGCGGATTCGCCTGCCTGCTTGACGAACTCGGGATCGTTGGTGCCGTCACCGGAGGTGAAGGTCGCGGTCACCCCGCCCTCGCGGAGCTGGGTCACGAACGGCGCCGCCTCGGCGTAATAGCCCGAGTACCAGACCGCGTCGGGCGACTCGCCCTTGATCTGGGACACGGTGGCCGAGAAGTCCTTCTGACCGGTCTTGACGCTGGCCGAACAGGCGGGATCCGCTGCGGCGCCGAGGGTCTCGGTCACCACCCGGGCCAGGCCGACGCCGTAGTCGGAGTCGTCCTGCACGACGCACACCTTCTTCGCGTCGAGTGTGCCGGTGAGGTACTTGGCGACGACCGAGCCCTGGCTGTTGTCGTTGCCGAGGCCCCGGAAGAAGGTGGTCCAGCCGTTCTCGGTGAGCGTGGGGTTGGTGGCCGACGCGGTGAGGAACGGCAGCCCGCTCTGGTTGAAGATCGGGCCGGTGGCCTTGGTCTCACCGGAGAAGGCCGGCCCGAGCAGGCCGATGATGGACTGGTTGCTCACGATGTTCGGCGCCACCTGGGTCGCCTTCTGCGGGTCGCCCTCGGTGTCGAAGGTCTCCATCTCGACCTGGCAGTTCGGGTTGGCCTTATTGTGCTTGTCGAGGGCGAGCTTGGCCCCGTAGAGGATGTTCTGCCCGAGCGCGGCGTTGGCACCGGTCAGCGCGCCGGCCATCGCGAGCGAGACCCCCGAGCAGGTGGCGTTGCCGCTGCCCGCGGGATCGGCCGCATCGGTGACGTCGGCGCTCGCGACCTCGTTGCCAGCCGAATCGAGCAGCACCCCGGGCTGAATGCTGAGCGCGCTGGACTCCCCAGACCCGCTGGTCTCCGACGATCCGCCGTCGGTGGTCTTGCTGCTACAGCCCGCGACGGCTAGCGCTGCGGCGACTCCAACGATCAACGCGCCTCTCGCTGTACGACGATGCACGTCCCACCTCCGAAATCTGTGCGCCCCGGACAATTCCGGAGGGGCCGTCCGCCAGCCCGGACAAAACATAACCGTGCGGCAATGCCCGTGCATCACATTGAAGTAGTTCGCCGCGCGGACGAATTTCCGTGGCGGAAACTATACGGTCGACCAAGAATGGCGACACAATGAAGAAACCGCAGGTAACGGCGAGATCTGCGGAGAAAGCGCAATTTCGTCACCCAATGCAGAAAGACTGAACCATCGCCTTGAAACACTTAGTTAGCGCAATGGTTACATTGCGTGTCGCGACCTATTTCGCGTCGAGCGTCTCGATCACGATCTGGGCGACGGCCTTCATGGAGGTCCGCCCGTCCATCGCCGCCCGCTGGATCCAGTTGAACGCTTCGGGCTCGCTCAGCGACTGCGACCGCATCAACACGCCCTTGGCCCGCTCGATGAGCTTGCGCGACTCCAACCGATCGGCCAGCGTCGCCACCTCCCGCTCGAGCGCGGAGATCTCGGCGAACCGGCTCGCGGCCAACTCGACGGCAGGCACCAGATCCGCCTTCGAGAACGGCTTGACCAGATAGGCCATCGCGCCGGCGTCGCGAGCCCGCTCGACGAGTTCACGCTGACTGAATGCGGTCAGGATCACCACCGGCGCAATGCGCTTGGACGCGATCTCCGAGGCCGCATCGATCCCGTCACGCAGCGGCATCTTGACGTCCATGATCACCAGGTCCGGCTTGAGCGCCTCGGCCAGATCGACCGCGCGCTGGCCGTCACCCGCCTCGCCGACCACGTTGTAGCCCTCTTCGCGGAGCATCTCCACCAGGTCCATCCGGATGAGGGTCTCGTCCTCGGCGACCACCACGCGGCGGGCGGCGGCGCCGTCACCCTGCGCGGCCGGAGCGTTCGTCATCACCAATCCCCCTCGGTCGTCAGCCTCGCCCGAGTCAGGCGCCGCACCCTTGAAGGGTACCGGTGCTTGACGCCAGGAGACGATCTTCTACAGTGGACAACCGCCAGCCCTCGTATCCCAATTGGCAGAGGAAACGGATTCAAAACCCGTGCAGTGTGAGTTCGAGTCTCACCGAGGGCACCACGAAGATTCGGGCCGAAGCCCATTCCCGAACTCCTGACGTCGGCGTGTCCCACCGTCGTGGCCCCACCCCGACGCGCTTGCATCCACATCTGCGGCCGGACACCTACCCACGCCGGTTCGGCAGGGATTCCGCCGAATCGGCGTGGGCTCGAAATCGACCGTCCCTCAGAGCGTTTCGCTCGATTTACCCCGCTCAACGACGCCGCAGGCCGACCCGATCTCGGTGCGGGAGGTCACGGACGCCCGCACACGGCAGACGCCTGCCCCAGCACCCGCCGACAGACCCTCGCAATAGGCCAACAGGAAGCGCACGATTAGTGGAGGACTCGGGCAATTGACAGCGGACCGCGACCGCAACCGCGCTCCCGCGCGAGGCCCGGGCCTGCCGCTCTAGGAGGACGTCATGAACACCATCACACTGCGCACGGCGACTGCTGCGGCCCTGATCGCCCCCGCACTCACACTCGGAGCCGGGGTGGCCGGGGCCACGGCGCACGAGCCTCCCACCGCTCCCCCTGCCGTCACCGAGACGACACCCGTGTCCCCCGACATGATCACGCCCGTCGTGCTCCTGCCCGGGCAGACGACATGGCAGGGCGCCCTCGGCACGGTCCTCGCCTGTGCACCGTGGGGACTCATCCCCCTCATCGGGCCGAACGTCGCATTCCCGATCTGCCTCGCCTGACGCCACCCGCAACGCCCTCGTCCACCCCGCATCGCTGCAGGGGTGCGGTAGACCTCCGCGGCGGCGAACCGATACCCCGCACCGATACGGTGGCACCATGACGACCGCCGGCCTCGCCGACCGCGCCTGCCTCCCCATGAGTGACGGTGACCGCGTCCGCCTGCTTCTCGACATCGTCGAACTCGCGCAGACCCGCATCGGGCCCGACGAGGTCAACGACCTCGCCGGGCCCGCGCTTGCGGCGCACGGGGTCGCGCTCACCCAGGACGTGGCACGGGGCTGGAACCTGGCCCTCGAGATCCTCACCCGCACCCTGGAGGCCCGGCTTCCGCAGTGACGCCGCCTACCCGGCGGGGATGATCCGGCGCGAACCCCTCGTGCGCGCCGAACCACCACCGCGGGCCGTCACCAGCGCGCCGCGGCGCCGAACAAGCGGCTCGGATCGAACCGATCGCGGATCTCGGACAGCCGTCGGAGATCCTGCGGACCCCATGCCGCGCGCACCCGGTCGGCGGGCGCACCCTCGGCTCCGCCCGCGAAGTTCATCAGCGCCCCGCCGGTCCCCCACGGCTGCATCGCTGCCAGCACCGATTCGAGCGCGCCGGGGACGACGTCGGCGATGGGCGGCGCCAGCACGCCGACGGCGAACAGACTGAAGGCCGCGTCCCGGCCCGCCACCGCGTTCGGGACCTCGGCGCCGCAGGCCAGTGCCCCGCCCATCGCCCGGATCTCCGCCAGCACCAACGGCAGGCCACCCGCGGGCCCGACCGTGGCGAGGAACTCGTCGATCGCCTCGGCCGGCAGCTCGCGCAGGAGCAGCGACCGCTCGGCGCCGGGCATCGGGTCGGTGGGGTCGGCGTGGATCGAACCCAGATCCGCGTACATGATCTCGGTGACCGTGTCGATGATCGGCTCCGCCAAGTCGCGCAGCGGCGCCAGGAGCGCCTCCCCGTCCTCCGTCTCGCTGACATGCGCAAAGCGCACGTGCAGCACCGTGCGGCCGCGCAGGGCCTCGGGCAGGGCCGGCAGCGGCGGGAAGTTCACCACCGCGACCGAAGAGCTCACCGACTCGGGGATCCGGTGCACCCAGTCCCGCCAGCCGTGCAGGACCCGCGGCGCGTCGAGGATGTCGAAGAACATGCCGCCCGCGTGCACGGTCTGCACAGGGAAGAGCCGGAAGGTGATCTGGGTGACGATCCCGAATGCCGCACCACCGCCGCGCAACGCCCAGAACAGGTCCGGCTCGCTGGTCTCGCTCACCCGGCGCAACCGGCCGTCCGCGGTCACCACCTCGATCTCGGTGACGTGATCGGCGGCGAAACCGAAGGTCCTGGCCACCGGGCCGATCCCGCCACCGAGCGTGTACCCGACGACCCCGACCTCCGTCCCGGACCCGCACAATCCGGCGAGCCCGTGTGGCGACGCGGCGTCGAGCACCTGCTGCCACCGCACGCCCGCGCCGACGGTCGCCGTCCCGGCCTGCTGGTCGATCACGATGGAGTCGAGGAGCCGGGTGTTGATCAGGATCGTCTCGGGCCCGGTGGGCGCCGCGCCGTGCCCGGTGGACTGCACCGCGACCGACATCCCGGCGGCGGCCGCGACCCCGACCGCCGCCGCGACGTCGGCGGCACTGGAGGCGACCAGCACCGCCGCGGGGCGGTGCACCGTGACGGTGTTGAAGCCCGCGACGGACAGGTCGAAGCCGCCGCTCCCCTGCGCGTGTACCGGCCCGGCGGTCGCGGCACTCAGGCGCTCGACCAGTGACGGCAGGACCGGTGAGGATTCTTCAATACTGGTGGACACGGCGATTCCTTCGCTCGTTCGGATCTGTCCACCAGAGGAGACCCAACCGCTCTTATCGCGCTCTTACGGCCGGCTTGCCGCGCTCTCCCCGACCAGGTCGGACAGCAGCGCGTTGATCTGGGCCCGGTCGAGGCCGGCTCCCCGCGCGGTGTGTCGGGCGTACTCCCGTGCGCTGAGCGCATCGCGGACCGCGGCGGCCTCCCTCGGACCGTCGATCGGGTCCATCCCCTCCGGCAGGAACCCGATCCGGCCGCCGAGCGATTGCACCGCCCCGGCCAGCACCGCGGCCTCCACCGGGTGCCCGGCGCCGGCCAGGACCGCGGCGGAGGTGTGCATCAGCACCAGCCAGGACGTCACGTCACCGTCCTCCTCGAGCACCGACTGCATGTGCCGTGCCGCGGACATCGCGGACGACACGTCGCCCGCGTCCATCGACGTCTTCATCAGCGCCCACGTCGAGGAGCTGACCGACCACGCGTTGCCGATGCGCTCGGCGACGGCGATCGCCGTCTCCAACTCCGCGCGCGCCTCCTGCGGGCGACCGTCGTTGCGCAACACCATGCCGAGCACCATCCGGGCGTCCGCCTCCGCGAAGCCCGACCCGAGCGCGTGCGCGGTCGCGGCGCCCTCGCGGACGAGGTCGAGACCCGCGTCGAGGTTGCCGTCCATCGACAGGAAGTAGCCGCACCACGCCCTCAGCCGGGCCGCCTCGGCGAGGTCGCCCGCTGCCTCCCACGCGGCGGCGGACTCCCGCGCGGCGTCGGACGCGGCAGCCCGGTTCCCGGTGAGGTACGTCAGCGACGCGACACCAGCCATCGCCCGCGCGAACAGTCGCGGCTCGGGAGGACTCGGGTCCGCCGCGACCGCGTCGAGGGCCGACTGCAGGAAGCCGAGCCCCTCACCGATGCGGCCCATCCGGTACCAGAACCAGTACAAACCGCCGGCCAGCTCCAGGGCGTAGTGCGCCTCTCCCGCCGCGAGCGCGGACACCAGGGCCGCCCGGTGCTCGGCCTGGTCGGCGGAGAGCTCGCGCATCACCTCCGCCGATTTCGCGCCGTACAGCGCGGACTGGCGGGCGCTGACACGGGCCAGCACGTGGGTCCGGTGTCTCGCCTCGGACAGCTCACGCTCGGCCGGATCGGACCGCTGCCATGCGAAGTGCTTGATGGTCTGCAACATCCGGTAGCGCCGGGGCGAGGTGCCGGGCAGGACGGTGAGCAGCGATCGGCGCACCAGTGCGGTCACCGGCTGTACCGAGGCGACCGCGGACTGAGCCCCGGTGACGGCCGCGGCGCCGCCGATGTCGAAGCTGTCCGCGAACGCCGCCACCCGACGCAGCAGTTCCGCCTCCTCGTCGTCGAGCAGTCGGTAGCTCCAGTCGATGGTGTCCGCGAGCCTGCGCTGTCTCGGTGGGGCGCTGCGGGACCCGCCGCGCAGGAGGGTGAAGCGGTCCCCCAGCCCGTCGGCGATCTGCCGCTCGGAGAGCACCCGAAGCTGTGCGGTGGCGAGTTCGATGCCGAGTGGGATGCCGTCGAGTTCGGCGCAGATCGTGCGCACCGTCGGGGCGTTCGACTCGTCGAGAGTCCATCCTGGCACCACGCCGCCCGCGCGTGCCGCGAACAGGTCCCGCGCCTCGTCCGGCACGAGCGGCGAGACCTCGTGCAGCGCTTCCCCATCCACGTCCAGGGGTTCGCGACTGGTGGCGAGCAGCCGCACCCGAGGACAGCGTGCGGCGAGCGTGGCGGCCAGCGCCGCGGCGTCGGCGATGACGTGCTCGCAGTTGTCGAGGATCATCAGCATCGTCCGCCCGGCGAGCACACCGGCGAGATGCTCCGCGCTGCCGACCCCTGGCAGTCCGAGTGCCGAGGCCACCGCGGGCACGATCAGGGCGCCGTCGGTGAGGGCGCCGAGATCCACCATCCACGGGCCGTCGCCATCACGTCTGCGGCGCGCGACCTCGATCGCGAGTCTGGTCTTGCCGACCCCACCCGGTCCGACGAGGGTGACCACGGGATGCTCGCACAGCGCCGCGGTCACCGACTCGATGTCGGCCGCCCGGCCCACCAGCAGGCTCCGCGGGGACGGCAGGTTCGATGCGCGGGTCAGATCGAATTCGGTCGAGGGGGTCGCCGCCTGCCCGTGCAGCGCGGCATCCTGCGCCAGCACGGCCGCCTCGAGCTGCCGCAGGCCCACTCCTGGGTCGATGCCGAGTTCGTCGTCCAGGATCGCTCGGATCCGGCGCAGCGCGGCCAGCGCGTCGGACTGTCGACCGCCGCGATACAGCGCGAGCACCAGGATCTCCCAGACCCGCTCGTCAAGGGGATGTTCGGCGGTCATGGCCTCCGCCTCGGCGGCGACCTCCGCGAATCGCTCCCTGCGCAGGCCCATCTCGAGCAACGATCTGCGGGCCGCCACATGTATCGCGGTCAGCCGGGCGATCTCCGGCGCCGTGAACTCGGATCCGGCGATGTCGGCATACGGCGAGCCCCGCCACAGCGACAGGGCCTCCAGGTAGGCGGCGGCCGCACCGTCCGCCGACGTGTCCGCGACCTCCGCGCCGAGCCGGACCAACTCCTCGAACCGCGCGACGTCGACGCTGCCGCGCTCGGCCGCGAGCAGGTATCGGCTGCCGTCGCGCACCAGCACCCCGTCCGCGCGCCGGGCCCTGTCGGGACTGAGCAGGTCGCGCAGCTTGGAGATCGCGACATGCAACGAGCTGAGCTTGGGCTGATCGAGGTCGTGCCACACCTGGGCGAGCAGGCGCTCGGACGACACGGAGTACGGGTAGGCGAGGACGAGCGCCGCGAGCAACGCGCGTTGGCGGGCGCCGCCGAGGTCGATCGGGCGGCCGTCGCGGAGCGCCGCGACGGGCCCGAGCACCCGCAGTTCCAGGCCTTCCGGCATGGCTCGATCCTCCTCAGCGCCCCCGATTCCCTTGAGCGCCAGAGGCTACCGGACTCGCCTGGCCGCCCGGCCGCCTCAGCCCCTCGGCACGACCCGCGAGAGCACTCCCGGCAGCGGGTGCCAGTCCGAGGTCACCACGCTCGCGTTGGCTGTCGCGAGTTCGTCGAGGCGGGCGAGCGCCGCCGCCTCAGGTGGACTGATGCCGTCGATCGCGGGGGCGACGTTGTGCGCATCGGTCATCACCAGCAGGTAGCCCCGATCGCGATACCAGGCGGTGTCGATGCCGCCGCTCACGAAGGCCGAGGCGTCCCCGTCGAAGATCACGAACCACGGCCGGATCGAGGCGTCCGGATACCGGACCTGCCGGGGGTCACCCGCCTCCGCGCGAAGCACCGCGGGGAAGGCGACAGCCTGCTCAAGCGCGCCCGCCGCGGCCAGATCCCGGAGATGGGTGGCGTATTCGACGTCCGTCCACAGCGGGTCGGCCGGGTTCTTCTGCTCCACCGTGCCGGGGATCAGCTCGATGATGAACTTTCCCGCCAGCTCGCCCCGCCCGGGCCAGCCGTCGGTCCGCACGGCCTCGTCGAGGGTGACGGGCGCGCCGCCGGTCAGATCGGACGGGCGGAACAGAGCGGAGCCGAGCCGCTCGTCGAGCAGGGCGTCGAACTCGCGGGGGCCGAGCCCACCTGGGGCGTTGAAGCCGTCTTTCATCTCGATCTTGACCATCACCGGCCGATGGCCGGGGTTCGCGTCGTGCCAGACCCGGAGATCGGCGAGGCAGCCGGCGAGATCCTGATCCCGGGGCATGGCCCGCAGCTGATCCGGTTCGGTCGCGTTCGCGCAGTTGTTCGCGTTCGCCACCGGGTTCTCGTGCGCGACCCGCCAATCGCTGACGGCGCTGTCGTTCAGCCTCTCGACCAGCGCGTCGGTGCTGCCACCGTTCGATGGATCGGCGCCTGCCGTCACCGCGGCGACGGCGCCCGGCACCACGTCGAAGCTGTTGGTCCAGACGTCGAGTTCGATCAGGCCCGCTCCCGAGTCCAAGGCGTCCGCGAGATACTCGTACGTGTGCTGCTCGTAGGCGTTGTGCACGCCGACCGCGGTGGTCGCCGAGTACGGGGACCCCGGCGCCGTCACCGGCCCCGCGCCTGCGGGCGCGGCACACACGAGCAGGACCGCGGCGGCGGCCACGGCGACGAGGCCTGCCGGTCGAGGAGAATTCACTTCGTACTGCCTTTACGATGGGCGGATCACGACATGTGCAGCGTACGGGCGCCGAGCGCCGCCGGGTTCCGTTCGAGCCGAGCCCGCTACCCCCGAACGAAGGGCACCGACCTTGTCGAACACCGAGATTCAGCTCACCAGGCACGTGGCCGCAACGCCCACGAAGGTGTGGGCGGTGCTCACCGACCTCGACGCGGCCGCCACGATGCTCACCGGAGTGATCGGCACGGAGCGGATCACGGGCGACGGCTACGCCGTCGGCACCCGCTGGCGTGAGACCCGCAAGATGCTCGGCAAGGAAGCCACCGAGGAGATGTGGGTCGCCGAGGTCGAGCCGGAGCACCGAACCGTGGTGAAGGCGAACTCCCGCGGCGCCGACTACACGACGTCCTTCACGCTCGCCCCGAACGGCGCGGGCACCGATCTCTCTATGACCTTCACCGCCGATCCGGACCGATCGAGCTTCCTGGCGAGGGTGCTGATGAAGGTCTTCGGCAGGCTCGGCGCGAAGGCGACCGAGAAGATGATGGCGCAGGATCTGCGGGACATCGCGGCGGCCGCCGAGGCATCCTGACCCAGCCGGTCAGGCGCCGATCGAGGTCTTGAGCATCGGCAGCATCGCCCACAGCTGGTCCTGCCAGTACGGCCACGCATGGGTTCCCGTCGCAGGGAAGTCGAAGTGGGCCGAATCGATGCCCATCGTCATCAGCCGCACCTGGAAGGCCCTGCTCTGAGCCAGCGAGAGCGCCTCGAGGCCCATTCCCGTCGCGGTGTTGATGTAGTCGATCGGGTACACCGGCCGGTTGTGCTGGCCCGGCAGCCCGCTGGCGGCCGAGATCCACATCGGCAGCCCGCGCAGCCCCTCGGCCTGGACGAACGGGTCGTGCCGCAGCCAGGCCGGGTCCCATGGCGGGCCCCACATGCAGTCCGAGTTGTACAGGCCCGCGTCGAGCATCGCGAGGCGAATGGCCTCGCGCATACCCGGCGCCGACAGGTTGAGGTAGCCGGACATCGCGCCAGCGAAGGTGAACTGGTTGCGGTGATGCGCCGCGAGGATCAGGGCCGCGTTGCCGCCCATCGACAGGCCGACGACCGCATTGCTGGTGCGGCTGATGCCGTACCTGGACGCGAGATGATCGGGCAGGTTCTGGGTGAGAAACGACTCCCACATGTATTTGTAGGGTTGATTGGTGAAATTGTTCGGCGCATACCAGTCCGCGTAGAAGCTGGACTCGCCGCCGACCGGTTCGATCACGTTGACACCGTGATCCGACAGCCAGGCCGCGTTGGTCTCGTGCTCCCAGCCGCTGATGTCATCGGTCGCCCGGATCCCGTCGAGCAGGTAGACCGCCTTGTTGCTGCCGTTGTTCGCCAGCCACATCCGGACCTTGATGTGCCCGACGCCGCCGGGCGCGGGCACCCAGTCCTCGTGGAACCGGTCGTACGGATTGGCCGAGGCGGGCGCGGCGGCGCCGAGCGCCAGTCCGAGCGGTAGCACCAGTGCCGCGATCACCAGCAGCACCGCGGATCGTGCTCCGTCCCGGACACCCCTCGTAGATCCGCGCATCGCCATCGACCTCCGTCGTGACATGAGTCACAGTGGCACCACGCTATTCCCCGTGCCCACCCTCGAGTCGCCTGCTCGGCGCAATCGTTACCTGCATGTGGCCCGGACCGACACCGCTCCGCGACCACGAACGCCCCGGTGTCAGCAAGAGTCCGACCCAAGAATTACCATCAAACCAACCGATAGGTATGTCCGATTTGGATACATTGACCGGCGAATGTGGCACGGCCACGAAGATCCTTGGGGAGGGGCGGCATCATGCGGGGAACATGGTCGGGTCAGGAACTCCGGTGGGCAGGCGTAGATGCCTAGGCCAGGCCCGGTCCGCCCCCTGGTCGGGGTCAAGATGGACGCCGTGCGGATCGAGGAGTACGACCAGCAGGCCGAGCAGGAGGGCCTACTGATGAAGTCCGGCAAACCCAACCGATCGGAACTGATCCGAATCAAGCTGGCGTTCGCCGACGAGCACATGCCGAACGGCTGGCGCCCGGTCTGACCGCCCCCCCCTACACCGGAACCGGTACCGGGGACAGGTCCCACGGTCCGTCACCCGCGAGCTGCAACTGCTGAGCGTGGTGCTGGTCGACCGTGCTGCGGTGGCTGACGCTCACGAGCATGCAGTCCGGCGCCTCGGTCCGGATCAGGCTGTACAGCGAGTACTCGAGCCCCTCGTCGACGGCGGAGGTGGCCTCGTCCAGGAAGACCAGCTCCGGCCGGATCAGCAGGATGCGTGCGAACGCGATCCGCTGCTGCTCTCCCGGCGAGAGGATCTTCGCCCAGTCCGCCTCCTCGTCGAGACGATCGACGAGGTTCGCGAGCTGCACCTTCCGCAGGGCGTCCCGGATCGACTCGTCGTCGAGTTCGTCGGGCTTACCCGGGTACGCGGCGGCGGTCCGCAGGTCACCGAGCGGCAGGTACGGCATCTGGGACAGGAACAGCGTCTTGGTCCCCGCCGGCCTCCGGACCTGCCCTTCGGTGTACGGCCACATCTCGGCGAGGCTGCGCAGCAGGGTGGTCTTGCCACTGCCCGATCGCCCCTTGACGACGAGGGTGTCACCCGGCGCCATCGACAGGTCCAGGTCCGCGATCAGCGAGAACCCGTCCGGCCTGCGCACCTGCACACCCTCGACCCGCAGCGCGCCATCGAGCTCCGCAACCGCGATCGCGGGCAGTTCCCGCGATTCCGAGTTGGCGTCCATCAGGCCGTTGAGGCGGATCAGGCTGGCCCGGTACCCGGCGAAGACGTCATAGGACTCACGGAAGAACGAGAGCGAGTCGTGCACCTGCCTGAAGGCGGTCGCGGACTGCGTCATGTCGCCGAGGGTGATCGTGCCGTTGAAGAACCGCGGCGCCTGGATGAGTAACGCGAACACCTCCGCGATCTGGTTGACCACCAGGTTCCAGCCGTTGAACTTCAAGGTACGGAAGACGATTCGCCAGTAGTTGCGGATGACGGCGGCGAAGCGGAAGAGCAGCCCGTGCCGCTCGACGCCCTCGCCCCGATAGAAGGCGACATTCTCGGCGCTGTCGCGGACCCGGACCAGCGCATAGCGGAAGTTCGCGGTGAGCCGCTCGTTCCAGAAGTTCAGATGGATCAGCGGCCTGCCGATCCAGAACGCCACGATGGTCGAGATCAGCACGTACCCGAACGCGAGAAAGACCATGGCGCGGGGGATCTCGGTGCCGAACACCGTCAGCGGCCCTGACAGATCCCAGAGGATGGTCGTGAACGACACCAGGGAGACGACCGCGCCGACCGCACCCATGGACAGCGAGCGCGAGACCGTGACGAAGTCGGTGATGTCGGCCTGGATCCGCTGATCGGGGTTGTCGATGGTCTCGTCGACGAATCGGTCGCGATAGAACGCGCGCCCGTGCAGCCAGTCGGTGGTCACGTGCTCGGTCAGCCACACCCGCCAGCGGATGTCGAAGGCCTGGCCGATGTAGAAGATCAGCAGCGACCTGGCCACGTGGATCGTGGCCAGCACCCCGAAGATCCACAGGCTCCGCCAGAACGCCGACTTCGCCGCGTCCAACGCGACGACGTCGCCCTGGGCGTAGGACTGCGCGGCCATCTGCAGCGCGGTGTACATCTCGTTGCCCTGGTACGAGAACAGCACGGTCATCCGGACCGCGAAGACGGTCATGAACAGCACCACGGCCAGCAGCGCGTACACGGGCGCGGCCTCGCGGCCCTTGAAGTAGCCGCCACTGATCCGCCAGAACTGCCTGCCCCACCGGGTGGTCCGGAAGAGCACGTACGCGATCAGGACGAAGCACACCGCCGCGATGGCGAAGGCCCGAAATGTCCAGATCAGGCTGGTGACGACCTCGTGGTCCCAGTCGAGCCCGGTGTCCTCCGACATACGCCACCCCATTCGTGCGCGGTCACGGCACGAGCGACCAACACGCCCGCGCCGTAAAGATGGCGAAGTCTAACCCCAATGACACCGACGCCGCGCGAGCGACAGCACCGCTCGGCCGTTCATGTACGCCGTCAACGACTTTCGCGCGCAGCGACGAGGGACCACCGAGCTATTTCCGGCTCGGGAAATGCCGGATCAGGCCCTCCTGCACCACGGTCGCGAGCAGCTGGCCCTCGAGCGAGAAGAACCGACCGGTCGCCAGACCGCGCGAGCCTGCCGCCACCGGCGACTCCGTCGCGTACAGCACCCACTCGTCGAACCGGAACGGCCGGTGGAACCAGATCGAGTGGTTCACGGTGGCCGCGACGATCCGGTCCAGGCCCCAGGACAGCCCGTGGGTGGTGATGATCGAGTCGAGCACCGTGGTGTCCGAGGAGTAGCCCATCGTCGCGACGTGGAGCAGCGGGTCGTCGGGCAGCTCGCCGTCCGCCTTCATCCAGACCCGATTGTGGTTGAGCTTCTCCCCGGTGCCCTTGAGGATCCAGCTCGGGTCGTTCGCGTACCGCATGTCGATCGGCTTGAGGGCGTTGACGAACATCTGCAGCCGGTCCTCGTACCCGACGAAGTGGTCGCCGAGCGGCGGCAGCGTTTCCGGGTATGGCACGTCTGGGACCTCGACCGCGTGCTCGAGACCCTTGCCCCAGTCCTGGAATGCCACGAGCATCACGAACAGCTCCTGGTCGTCCTGGTAGGCGACGACCTGGCGGTTCGCGAAGGCCCTGCCGTCGCGGTGACGCTGCACCCGGTACTCGATCGGCCGCTTCACGTCGCCGCCGCGGATGAAGTGGGCGTTGATGGCGTGCACCGGCCGGTCTCCGGACACGGTGCGCCCCGCCGCGATGATCGCCTGGGACACCAGCTGGCCGCCGAACGTCCGGCTGCCGAGCTGGGCCTGGGGCGGATGCTGCCCGAGGAACACGTCGTCATCGCGCTGCTCGAGGTCGAGCACGGTGAGGAGGGTGTCGAGATCCCCCGCCCGAACGGGACGGGGCTGCGCCCCCAGGTCAGTCACCTAGTGGTCCTCTTCTCCGATGCGGTGCACGTGAATCAGGTTGGTCGAGCCTACTGTGCCGGGGGGCGAACCGGCCACGATCACGACGAGGTCGCCCTTGTTGTACCTGCCGAGCGACAGCAGCGCGGTGTCCACCTGCCCGATCATCTGATCGGTCGTCGAGACCGGAGACACCAGGAAGGTCTCGGTGCCCCAGGTCAGGGCCAGCTGGCTGCGCACCTCCGGCAGCGGCGTGAAGGCGAGCAGCGGCAGCGGCGTGTGCAGTCGCGCCAGCCTGCGGACCGTGTCACCCGACTGGGTGAACGCGACCAGCGCCTTGGCGTCCAGGCGCTCGCCGATGTCGCGCGCGGCGTAGGAGATCACGCCGCGCTTGGTCCGCGGGACGTGGGTCAGCGGGGGCACCCGGGTGGACTCGGCCTCGACCGCCTCCACGATCCGGGCCATCGTCTGCACGGTCTCCATGACGAACTTGCCGACCGAGGTCTCCCCCGACAGCATCACGGCGTCGGCGCCGTCGAGGACGGCGTTGGCGACGTCCGAGGCCTCGGCGCGGGTCGGTCGTGAGTTCTCGATCATCGACTCGAGCATCTGCGTCGCAACGATGACGGGCTTGGCGTTCTCCCTGGCGATCTGGATGGCCCGCTTCTGCACGAGGGGCACCTGCTCGAGCGGCAGCTCGACACCGAGGTCGCCGCGGGCGACCATCACCGCGTCGAAGGCCAGCACCACGGCCTCGAGGTTCTCGATCGCCTCGGGCTTCTCCAGCTTCGCGATCACCGGCACCCGGCGGTCGAGACGGTCCATGACCGCGTGCACGAGCTCGATGTCCGCGGGCGACCGGACGAAGGAGAGCGCGATGAAGTCGACGCCGAGGCGCAGCGCGAACTCGAGGTCCTCGATGTCCTTCTCGGACATGGCGGGCACCGAGACGTTCATGCCGGGCAGTGAGACGCCCTTGTTGTTGCTGACCGGACCGCCCTCGGTCACGGAGCAGACGACGTCGTTGCCCTCGACGGCGGTGACCGTCAGTCCGACCTTGCCGTCGTCGACCAGCAGCCGATCGCCCGGCTTGGCGTCCTTGGCCAGCTCCTTGTAGGTGGTGGAGACGCGATCGTGGGTGCCGTCACAGTCCTCGACCGTGATCCGCACCTCCTCGCCGTTCTCCCACACCGTGCTGCCGGTGGCGAAACGGCCGAGCCGAATCTTCGGGCCCTGGAGGTCGGCGAGGATACCGACGGCCTTGCCGGTCGCGTCCGAGGCCTCGCGGACCCGGCGATAGTTCTCCTCGTGGTCGGCGTGTTCGCCGTGGCTGAAGTTCAGCCGGGCCACGTCCATGCCGCTCTCGACGAGCTCACGAATGCGATCCCCGGTCGCGGTTGCAGGGCCGAGCGTGCACACAATTTTCGTCCGTCGGGTCACGCGTCGAGCCTAGTCGGTGCCCTCACTCATCTCCATCGCAGGCGGTGAATTGTGCATACATACAAACAATTAGACCCTTTGCGTTTGCCTGCGATTCACACGACCGCGAGCGGCAGCGATGTCGGGTGCACGGGCGAGGGAAGGTCCGATTGTCCCGAGAGGTAAACGTCGACGCCGCGCGCAGCCGATCGCCCCTCTGCGATCGCCCACACCACCAGCGACGCCCCGCGGTGCGCGTCTCCGCAGACGAAGACGCCCGGCGCCGTGGTCTGCCAGTCAGGACCGCACGAGAGGACACCGCGTCGGGTCAGCGTCAACCCGAGATCGTCGAGCATCCGGCTGTACTCGACGCCCTCGAAGCCGATCGCGAACAGCGCCATCTCACAGGGCAGTTCGACCTCCTCGCCGACGGGACGGACGTGCCTGCGCCCATCCTCGTCCCGGCTGACCTTCACCTCGGCCAGCACCATCGACCGCACGTTGCCCTGCTCGTCGCCGAGGAAGCGCTGCACCGCGACCTCGTAGCGGCGGACGCCGCCCTCCGCGTGCGCGGGCGAGGTGCGCAGCACCATCGGCCAGGACGGCCACGGGGAACGCTCGTCGTCGCGTTCGGTCGGCAGCTCCGGGTTGTAGTCGAGCTGGGTCACCGACGCCGCCCCCTGACGGTGCGCGGTCCCGAGGCAGTCGGCCCCGGTGTCACCGCCCCCGATGATCACCACGTGCTTGCCCTTCGCGGTGATGGGGCTCGCGCCGTCACCCTCGCATTCCCGGTTCGACAGCACCAGGTGGTCCATCGCCAGGTGGATGCCCTTGAGCTCGCGACCCTCCACGGTGGTGTTGTCCCGCGCCCGCAGCGCACCGACGGCCAGCACGACGGCGTCGAACCGGGCGCGCAGCTGTTCCACGGTCAGATCAACGCCGACCTCGCACTCGGTGACGAAATGGGTTCCCTCCGATCGCATCTGGGTCAGGCGCCGCTCCAGGATCGACTTGTCCATCTTGAACGCGGGGATGCCGTACCGCAGCAGTCCGCCGAGGCGGTCGTCGCGCTCGAACACCGTCACGTCGTGCCCCGCCCTGGTGAGCTGTTGCGCCGCGGCCAGGCCGCCTGGTCCCGAGCCGACCACCGCGACCTTCTTGCCCGTGCTGATCACCGGGTGCTGGGGCACGACGATGCCGCCCTCCCACGCCGCGTCCGCGATGGCCTGTTCGATCCGCTTGATCGTGACCGAGCCGCCGGTGTCGTTCTCGGCGATCGACAGCACGCACGCCGCCTCGCATGGCGCCGGGCAGACCCGGCCCGTGAACTCGGGGAAGTTATTGGTGGCGTGCAGCCGTTCGCTGGCCGCGCCCCACCGGTCACGGCGCACCAGGTCGTTCCAATCGGGGATCAGGTTGCCCAGCGGGCAGCCCGCGGAACCCGAGTGGCAGAACGGAACCCCGCAATCCATGCACCGGGTCGCCTGCTCGGCGACCTCCCTTGCCCGCTCCGCGGCGGGCTGCTCGGTATAGACCTCGTTCCAGTCACCGATGCGCTCGGTGACCGGGCGCTTGGGTGCGTCCCTCTTGACGACCTTCATGAAGCCCTGGGGATCAGCCACGAGCCGCCTCCATGATCGCGATGTCCACGTCCCGGCCCTCGGCCCGCGCGAGGCGGGTCGCGTCGAGCACCCGCTGGTAGTCGACCGGCAGCACCTTGGTGAACAACGCGCTTCGGCGCGGCCAGTCCGCCAGCACCGAGGCCGCCAACGGCGACCCGGTCCAGTGCCGGTGCCGCGCGACCGCCTCGGCCAGCCACGCGAGGTCGTCCGCATCGAGTCGCTGCAGCGTGACCATCGCCGGGTTCACCATCTCCGGATCCAGGTCGAGGACGTACGCGATGCCGCCGGACATGCCGGCCGCGAGGTTGCGGCCCGTGCGGCCGAGCACCACGACGCGGCCGCCGGTCATGTACTCGCAGGCGTGGTCCCCGACGCCCTCGACTACCGCGGTGGCGCCGGAGTTGCGCACCGAGAACCGCTCGCCGACCAGCCCGCGCAGGTAGACCTCGCCGGACGTGGCGCCGTAGAGGATCGTGTTGCCCGCGATCACCTGGCCCTGCGCCGCGAACGTCGCGTCCGGGGACGGCCGCACCACGATCCGGCCGCCCGAGAGCCCCTTGCCGACGTAGTCGTTCGCGTCGCCGATCATGTCGATCGTCACCCCTGGCGGCAGGAACGCGCCGAGCGACTGGCCGGCCGAGCCGGTCAGCTCCACTCGGATGGTGTCGTCCGGCAACCCCTCCGCGCCGTAGCGACGGGTCACCTCCGACCCCAGCAGGGTGCCGACCGTGCGGTTGACGTTGCGCACCGGCAGCTCCAGCCGCACGGGGTGCGCGTCCTCCAGCGCGCCCTCGGCGAGCTGGATCAGGGTGCGGTCCAGCGCCAACTCCAGGCCGTGATCCTGATCGCGTTGCCTGCGGCGCTGGGTCATCGGCGTGCCGTCGCGGTCGGTCGGGATCTCGAAGATCGCCGACAGGTCGAGGCCACGGCTCTTCCAGTGCGCGATGCCCTCCGCGGTCTCGAGCACGTCGGCCCGGCCCACCGCCTCGTCGATACTGCGGAAGCCGAGCTGCGCCAAGAACTCCCGGACGTCCTGGGCGATGAACCGGAAGAACTCCTCGACGAACTCCGGTTTGCCGTTGTACCGCTTGCGCAGTTCCGGGTTCTGGGTTGCCACCCCGACCGGACAGGTGTCGAGGTGACAGACCCGCATCATGATGCAACCGGCCACGATCAGCGGCGCCGTGGAGAACCCGAACTCCTCCGCGCCGAGCAATGCCGCGACCATGACGTCGCGGGCGGTACGCATGCCACCGTCGCACTGGACGGTGATCCGGTCCCGAAGACCGTTGAGCACCAACGTCTGCTGCGCGTCGGCGAGCCCGATCTCCCATGGCGCTCCCGCATGCTTGAGGGAGGTCAGCGGGGACGCCCCTGTGCCGCCGTCGTGCCCGGAGATGAGCACCACGTCGGCGTGCGCCTTCGACACCCCGGCCGCGACCGTCCCGACGCCGACCGAGCTGACCAGCTTCACGTGCACGCGGGCCTGCTCGTTCGCGTTCTTCAGGTCGTGGATCAGCTGGGCCAGATCCTCGATCGAGTAGATGTCGTGGTGCGGCGGCGGCGAGATCAGCCCGACGCCCGGCGTCGAGTGCCTGGTCTTGGCCACCCACGGGTACACCTTGAAGGGGGGCAACTGCCCGCCCTCCCCCGGCTTCGCGCCCTGCGCCATCTTGATCTGGATGTCGGTGCCGTTCACCAGGTAGTCGCTGGTGACGCCGAACCGGCCGCTGGCGACCTGCTTGACCGCGCTGCGCCTGCGCGGATCGTAGAGCCGGTCGGTGTCCTCGCCGCCCTCCCCCGAATTCGACCGTCCGCCGAGGTTGTTCATCGCGATCGCCATCGTCTCGTGCGCCTCGGCCGAGATCGACCCATAGCTCATCGCGCCCGTGTTGAAGCGCGTGACGATGGACTCCACGGACTCCACCTCGTCGAGCGGGACCGGCTCGCGAAGTCCATCGCGGAACCGGAACAGCCCGCGCAGTGCGCCTCCCGCCGCGGCCAGCCGGTTGACCTCCTCGCTGTACCGGGCGAACACCTCGCGCTGGCGCGACCGGGTCGCGTGCTGGAGCAGGAACACCGTCTCCGGGGTGAACAGGTGCAGCTCGCCCTCGCGGCGGAACTGGTACTCGCCGCCCACCTCCAGCCTGCGGTGCGCCCGGTCGGTCGGGTTGTCGGGGTATGCGATCCGCTGCCGCATCCGGACCTCCTCCGCGAGCACGTCGAGTCCGACCCCGCCGAGCTTGCTGACGGTGCCGGTGAAGTACTCGTCGACCAGTTCGCGGTCGAGTCCGATGGCCTCGAAAACCTGTGCCGCCGTGTAGGACCCGACGGTCGAGATGCCCATCTTGGACATCACCTTCAGCACGCCCTTGCCCAGCCCGGTCAGGTAGTTGCGGACCGCGATCTGCGGCTCGACGCCGACCAGTTCGCCCTCGCTGACGAGGTCCTCGATGGACTCCATCGCCAGGTACGGGTTCACCGCAGCTGCCCCGAAACCGATCAGCAGCGCCAGATGGTGCACCTCGCGCGCATCACCGGTCTCGACGACAAGCGCCACCTTGGTGCGCTCCTTCGTCCGCACCAGGTGGTGGTGCACCGCGGAGACCGCGAGCAGGGACGGGATCGGCGCGCGGGCATGGTCCGAATCGCGGTCCGAGATGATCAGCGTCCGGTACCCCGCCGAGATCGCCTCGCTCGCCGCCGACCGCAACTCCTCGATCGCCTCGGCCATGCCTGCGCCGCCCCGCTCGACGTCGTAGAGCGCGCGCAGCACCGTGGCGGCCAGGCCCTGGTTGTCGCCGTCGTCGTTGATGTGGATGATCTTGCTGAGCTCGTCGTTGTCGAGCACCGGCCACGGCAGCACGATCTGCCTGCACGAGGCGGCGGTCGGGTCGAGCAGGTTCTGCTCCGGTCCCATCACCCGCGAGAGGGACGTGACGACCTCCTCCCGGATCGCGTCCAGCGGCGGGTTGGTCACCTGCGCGAACAGTTCGATGAAGTAGTCGTAGAGCAACCGCGAACGCTGCGACATGACCGCCACCGGGGTGTCGGTTCCCATCGAGCCCAGCGGCTCGCCGGGCGCGGAAGCCATGGGCGCGAGCAGGATCCGGAGGTCCTCCTCCGTGTATCCGAAGACCACCTGCCTGAGCACCACCGACTCGTGCGGATGCTGCATGTGCGCGCGTTCCGGCAGCTCCCTCAGCTCGAGCAGCCCGCTGTGCAGCCACTCCGAGTACGGACGCTCCCTGGCGAGCCGCAGCTTGGCCTCCTCGTCCGGCACGATCCGGCCTGCCGCGGTGTCGACGAGGAACATCTGTCCGGGTTCGAGCCTGCCCTTGGCGACCACCTCGGACGGCGGCACGTCGAGGACGCCGCTCTCGCTGGCGAGGATCACCCGCCCGTCCGCCGTCTGCCACCACCGGCCGGGACGCAGGCCGTTGCGGTCGAGCACCGCCCCGACCTCGGTGCCGTCGGTGAAGGTCACGCAGGCGGGGCCGTCCCACGGCTCCATCAGCGAGGCGTGAAAGCGGTAGAAGTCGCGCCGCTCGGCGTTCATCTGGGCATCGTTCTCCCACGCCTCCGGCACCATCATCATCACGGCGTGCGCCACGCTGCGGCCACCGAGATGCAGCAGCTCGAGCACCTCGTCGAAGGACGCGGAATCCGAGGCCTCGGGCGTGCAGATCGGGAAGAGCCGTTTGAGGTCACCGGGGATCAGCGCGCTGGCGACCAGCGCCTCCCTTGCGTGCATCCGGTTCCGGTTCCCGCGCACGGTGTTGATCTCGCCGTTGTGGGCGACGAATCGAAACGGATGGGCGAGGGGCCAGGACGGGAAGGTGTTGGTGGAGAACCTGCTGTGCACGATCGCGATCGCGCTGTGGCAGCGGTCGTCGCGCAGGTCGGGGAAGAAGGCGGGCAGCTGCGCGGTGGTCAGCATCCCCTTGTAGACCATCGTCCGGCTCGACAGCGACGGGAAGTACACCCCGGTGCCCTCCGCCTCGACCTGTGGGGTGACCTGCTCGGCACGCTTGCGCAGCCCGTAGACCAGACGGTCCAGGTCCAGGCCCGCGGGACGGCCGTCGGGACCAGCAGGTCCCGCGACGAACAGCTGGCTCATGTGCGGCATGCAGTCGCGCGCGGAACGGCCGATGTCCGCGCCATCGGGGTCGACCGGCACCTCGCGCCAGCCGAGCACCTCGAGTCCCTCGTCCTCGGCGATCGCACCGATCCGCTCGACCGCGGCGGCCCGTCGATCCGGCGCCTGCGGGAGGAAGCAGATCCCGGCGGCATAGGTGTTGGCGCCTGCCTGGTTCGGCTCGGGCAGCGCGAACCCGGCGACCTCCGCGAGCAGGGCGGTCGGCAGTTGCAGCAGTAGGCCCGCGCCGTCTCCGCTGTTCGGTTCGGCGCCCGCGGCACCGCGATGTTCGAGATTCGCCAGGGCGAGGAGCCCGTCCGCGACGATCGAGTGCGAGCGCCTGCCGAGGATGTCGGCCACCATCGCGACACCGCAGGAATCGGCCTCCTGGGCCGGGTCGTACAGACCCTGCGGCGCGGGCGAGCGAGAGAACAGCAACGGGCACCTCCACATCGGCCGGGAAGGCTGCCGGGTGTGGCGCGCGGGGGCCATCGCACGGAGCCTCGGCTGGCGGGTCCCACCGGGTCGGGTGGAGATCACACCAGTTCGGGGTTCCGGGACGACTGTGGCCCGAAAAGAAACTCCGAGCGTCACACTCGGGCGTGCTCAGTTTAGCAGTGGGCACCCCGCACCAATAGGACGAGGATGATGGCCTTAGCGCTGGTCGCGGGCTCCCAACCGGACCGAGAACCAGCCTTCAGACCTCAGCACACTTCGCCGTTTCCGCGACCGTCGGTGACGTCAGCTCCTGAGCTTGCGCCCCTGGGCGTCGCGGGGGTTACCGGCGAGCATGACGATCCCATCGATCAGCGGCCAGATTGCGCCCAGCCCGCACAGCACCCAGGTCACCGCGATCTGCGCGATCGCCAATCCGATATGCCCCGTGTAGAACCGTCCGACGCCGAACGCGCCGAGAAAGATCTGTAGCAGACCGGCGACGAGCTTCGACTTGTCCGAGAGCGGCTCGCCCGTGAACGGGTCGCGGCCGTACGGCGCCCCGGCGTCTGCACCGAAGTAGGCGGGCTGGCCGTACTGCTGCTGGCCGTATGGCTGCTGCCCGAAGGGCTGGGCCGGTCCGGGCTGCTGACCGTGGGTCGGCTGCCCAAACGGCTGCTGCCCGTAGGGCTGTTGCTGCCCGTACGCCGGCTGGCCATACTGCTGCGGCTGAGTGGGCGCCTGGCCATATGGCGCCTGCTGCGGCCCGGTCGCGCCGGCATCCACCGGCCATCCGGGGCCGGTGCCCTCGGGTCCGTACACGGGTCCCGGCGTCGATCCGCCCTCTGGTACCTCGGACATGTTGATGTATCCCCCCTGGTTGTTCGTGAGCTAGCTGTCGGTCTTTTTCGCGTCGGCGCCGCCGGAATCCGCGGCGCCCGCATCGGGTTCGGGCGCCGAGTCGACGGTCGCCGAAGAACCTGTCGCCGCGATGCCTGCGGCCACGGGCTCGCGAGGATGCTTCGGCTGCAACTCCTCCGGGGCCTCCCTGCCCTTCTTCGCCGCGAGGAAGTAGATGACCGCTCCGATGAACACGATGATCGACGTGAACACGTTGATCCGGACCCCGGCGATGTGGGTCGCGTAGTCGTCGCGCAGGAGCTCGACGAAGAGGCGGCCCATGCAGTACCCGGCGACGTAGAGCGCGAACAGCCGGCCGTGGCCGATCTGGTAGCGGCGGTCCACCCAGACCAGCAGCACGACGATCAGCAGGTTCCAGACGAGCTCGTACAGGAAGGTAGGGTGCACGACCTTCTCCACCACGCCGGTGGAGGTGCCGGCCAACTGGTCGAGGCGACCGTCGGCGTTCACCCGCTCGTAGATCTCCAGGCCCCACGGCACGGTCGTCTCGCGCCCGTACAGCTCCTGGTTGAAGTAGTTGCCGATCCGTCCGATCGCCTGCGCGAGCAGGATTCCCGGCGCAATGGCGTCACCGAGCGCGGGCAGCGGCACCCCGCGTTGCCTGCAACCGATCCAGGCGCCGATGCCGCCGAACAGCACGGCGCCCCAGATGCCGAGGCCGCCCTGCCAGATCTTCAGCGCATCGGCCGGGTCACCCCCCTCGCCGAAGTAGGTGCTCCAGTCGGTGGCCACGTGGTAGAGCCGACCACCGATCAACCCGAACGGGACGGCCCAGATCGCGACGTCGAGGACCGTGCCCTTCTCGCCACCTCGGGCGACCCAGCGCCGATCGCCCCACACCGCGGCGACGACGATGCCGAGGATGATGAAGAGCGCGTATGCGCGCAGCGGCAGCGGTCCGATCGTCCACACGCCCTGTGGCGGGCTCGGGATGTACGCCAGGATGTCGGAAGTCGTGGTCACGACGCCACGGTAGCCGAGCGGACTCCGGCGGCGAGTTCCTCGGTGATCGCCCGCAGCGCCGCGGGACCCTTGGCGGTGGCCGTCACCAGCGCGGAGCCGACGATGACCGCGTCCGCGTAGGCGGCGATCTCGGCGGCCTGCGCGCCGGACCGGACGCCGAGCCCGACCCCGACGGGGATGTCGGAGTGCGCACGCACCCGGGCCACCAGATCCGGCGCCATGTTGGACACCGCATCGCGGGCGCCGGTGACGCCCATCGTGGAGGTCGCGTACACGAAGCCACGGCAGGAGTCGACGGTCTGCGCCAGCCGCTCGTTGGTCGAGGACGGCGCGACCAGGAAGGTCCGATCAAGACCGTGCCGGTCCGAGGCCGCGATCCAGTCGGCCGCCTCGTCCGGGATGAGGTCCGGGGTGATGATCCCGAGCCCGCCTGCTGCCGCGAGGTCGCGGGCGAAGTTGTCGACGCCGTACTTGAGCACGAGGTTCCAGTAGGTCATGACGACGGCCTTGCCGCCCGCCTTCGAGATGGCCTCGACGACGGTGAACACGTCCCGGACCCGGAAGCCGGCGGTGAGCGCCTCGTCGGCGGCGGCCTGGATGGTCGGGCCGTCCATCACCGGGTCGCTGTACGGGATGCCGACCTCGATCAGGTCGCAGCCCGAGGCCACGAGCGTCTCGAAGGCCTCGATAGACCGGGGCAGGTCGGGGTAGCCGGCGGGCAGGTACCCGACCAGCGCGGCCCTGTTCTCCGCCCGACACTGCGCGAAGAGCTCACCAAGGCGGGACGGTGCTGCGGCGTGCGGCTGCGGTGCGGTCACTTCGCCTGGCCTTCCTCGTTGGAGTGTTCGGTGTCGGTGTCCGGCATCAGGCCGAACCACTTCGCGGCGGTGTCCATGTCCTTGTCGCCGCGGCCGGAGATGTTGACCAGCACGATCGCGCCCTCGCCGAGCTCCTTGCCGAGCTTGAGCGCGCCCGCGATCGCGTGCGCGGACTCGATCGCGGGGATGATGCCCTCGCGGCGGCTGAGCAGGGCGAGCGCGTCCATCGCCTCGGTGTCGGTGATCGCCCGGTACTCGGCGCGGCCGATGTCGTGCAGGTGCGAGTGCTCGGGACCGACGCCCGGGTAGTCCAGGCCCGCGGAGATCGAGTGTGACTCGATGGTCTGGCCGTCCTCGTCCTGCAGCAGGTACGAGTAGGCGCCGTGCAGCGCACCAGGGGTGCCGCCCCCGATCGTCGCGGCGTGCCTGCCGGTCTCGACGCCGTCGCCGCCTGCCTCGAAGCCCACCAGCCGCACCGACGGGTCGTCGATGAACGCGTGGAAGATGCCGATGGCGTTGGAGCCCCCGCCGACGCAGGCCGCGACAGCGTCCGGCAGCCGGCCGGTGTGCGCCTGCACCTGCGCCCGCGCCTCGAGGCCGATGATCCGCTGGAAGTCGCGCACCATCACCGGGAACGGGTGCGGACCCGCGGCGGTGCCGAAACAGTAGTAAGTGTTGTGCGCGTTGGTGACCCAGTCGCGCAGCGCCTCGTTGATGGCATCCTTGAGCGTCGCCGAGCCGGTGGTCGCGGGGATCACCTCGGCGCCGAGCAGCCGCATCCGCGCGACGTTGAGCGCCTGCCGCTTGGTGTCGACCTCACCCATGTACACGACGCACTCCAGGCCGAGCAGCGCGCAGGCGGTGGCGGTGGCGACGCCGTGCTGGCCGGCACCGGTCTCCGCGATGACGCGGGTCTTGCCCATCCGCTTGGCGAGCAGCGCCTGCCCGAGCACGTTGTTGATCTTGTGAGAACCGGTGTGGTTCAGGTCTTCCCGCTTGAGCAGCAGACGCGCGCCGCCCGCGAACTCGCTGAGCCGGGTGGCCTCGTACACCGGCGACGGACGACCGGTGTAGTCACGCTGCAGCCGATCCAGCTCGGCCAGGAACGAGTCGTCCCCGCGGGCCTTGTCGTACTCGGCGGTGACCTCCTCGATCACCGCCATCAGCGCCTCGGGGACGTAACGCCCGCCGAAGGCACCGAAATGGCCGCCCTGATCGGGTTCGTGGGCGCTGCGCTCGGTCACACCGGCACTCATGCGGGGAAGGCCGCGGCCCTTGGCGGAAAGTACGGGATCGTCTGTGCTCACCCGTCCAGTCTGCCTTGTCGGTGCGACCGAACTCACGTCGGGTCCGACCCGCCAGGGGTCGGTCAGCGAGCGGGCTTGGGGCAGGACGGGTGCGCCCCTGCGGCCACCAGATCCTTGACGGCCGTGCGCGGATCGCCGCTGGTGACCAGGCCCTCGCCGACGAGGACCGCATCCGCGCCCGCACCCGCGTAGGCCAGCAGGTCGGCGGTCCCACGGACCCCCGACTCGGCGATCTTGACGACCTCGGTCGGCAACCCGGGTGCGATCCGGGCGAAGGTGTCGCGGTCGACCTCGAGGGTCTTGAGGTTGCGCGCGTTGATGCCGATGACGCTCGCGCCCGCCTCGAGGGCCCGGTCGGCCTCCTCCTCGGTGTGCACCTCCACGAGGGCGGTCATGCCGAGGGATTCGGTGCGGTCGAGCAGCGACGCGAGCGCGTCCTGCTCGAGGGCGGCGACGATCAGCAGGATCACATCGGCGCCGTGCGCCCTGGCCTCGTGGATCTGGTACGGACCGACGATGAAGTCCTTGCGCAGCACCGGGATGGTGACGGCCGCGCGAACCGCGTCGAGATCGGCGAGCGAGCCGTTGAAGCGGCGCTCCTCGGTCAGCACGCTGATCACCCGGGCACCGCCCTGCTGGTACGCCGTGGCGAGCTCGGCGGGGTCCGTGATGTCCGAGAGCACACCCTTGGACGGGCTGGCCCGCTTGACCTCAGCGATGACCCCGATCCCAGGCGCCCGCAGCGCGGCGGCGGCGTCGAGTGCCGCGGGAGCGGCGGCCGCGGCAGCCTTCACGGCTGCGAAGTCCAGAACGGATTCACGGGCTGCGACGTCTGCACGCACCCCGTCGAGAATCGAATCGAGAACCGTCATCGTGTCCCGAGTCCTTTCTGGGCCGTTGCCGTGTGAGCAACCTCATCGGATTGGGCAAGCCTAGAGGGCGCCACCATATTGACTAACGGCGGGTGCCTGTGCCTCCGGTCGGCTCGGGTCCGTCCTGGCCGTTTGGCCCGGAAGCGTCTGCATCGGTCGGGTCCTCCCCCGCGTCCAGTGCGTCCCAGAGCATTCGCTCACTGAGCGGTTCCTTCGAGGTCGCCGCGCGGTTGCCCGCCTCCTCCCTGCGGGCGGCGGGGGCCGCGTACTTCGACGACAGCCCGGCGCTCGCGCCCGCCTTGCGGATCAGCGCGACAGCGGCGACCAGGGCGGTGACCCCGCCGAACAGGACGAGGACCGCGGGCAGGGCGAAGGTCTCGGTGGCGGTGACCTCCGCGCGGTCGGGCAGCTCGGCGAGCCGTCCGGCCTTGTCGTCGTCGACCCCGCCGATCAGCAGCGACGCGGCGGGCAGGATCGCCGCGACCGCCACGAGCGCGACCAGCAGCCCGACCACCCGCAGGGCCCAGCCGCGCACGGCGAAGGAGGCGGCGATGGCCGCGACCAGGGTCAGGGCCAGCGGGGTGGTCGCGGCCGCCCAGGTGCCGCCGATCAGTTCGCTGGTGCGGGCGCCGCCGAGGCCGTCGAACGACTCGACGCGGACCCAGGTCATCCGCGAGGACGCCCACAGGCACAGCGCCGCGACCGCGAGCAGCAGCACCGGCACGGCGGCCGCGGAGGCCCGCCCCCTCGCAGGCGCGGCGGCCGGGTCCCGGTCCGGTTCCTGCTCAGTCATCGGTGCCGCCGACCGCCCGGAGTGTGCCCGCCGCCGCGATCGCGCTGAGCACCGCCATCGCCTTGTTCTTCGCCTCGGTGTCCTCGTAGACCGGATCGGAGTCGGCCACGACGCCCGCACCGGCCTGCACGTAGGCCGTGCCGTCCTTGATCAGCGCGGTGCGGATCGCGATCGCGGTGTCGGCGTCGCCCGCGAAGTCGAGGTAGCCGACGATCCCGCCGTAGATGCCGCGGCGGGTCGGCTCGAGTTCGTCGATCAGCTCCATCGCACGCACCTTCGGCGCCCCGGAGAGGGTGCCTGCCGGGAAGCAGGCGGTGACCGCGTCGAGCGCGTGCTTGCCCTCGGCCAGCCGGCCGGTGACCGTCGAGACCAGGTGCATGACGTGGCTGTAGCGCTCGATGTGCCTGTAGTCGTGCACCTTGACGGTGCCCGGCTCGCACACCCGGCCGAGGTCGTTGCGGCCCAGGTCCACGAGCATCAGGTGCTCGGAGTTCTCCTTCTCGTCCGCGAGCAGGTCCTTCTCGAGGAGGATGTCGTCCTCCTCGGTGGCGCCGCGCCAGCGGGTGCCCGCGATCGGGTGGGTGGTCGCCACCCCCTCGCTCACCGTGACCAGCGCCTCCGGGCTCGAGCCGACGATGGAGAACGCGGTCTCGCCGTCGGCGCCGGGGACGTGCACCAGGTACATGTACGGACTCGGGTTGGACGCGCGCAGCATCCGGTACACGTCGAAGGGGTCGGCGTCGGTGTCCATCTCGAAGCGCTGCGAGAGCACCACCTGGAACGCCTCGCCCGCCTCGATCTCCGAGATCAGGCGCTTCACGTCGGCACCGAAGTCCTCGGTGGTGCGCTGACGGCGGTAGTCGGGGACGGTCTTGGCGTAGGTGGACACGGTCGACGGCGCGGGCGCGGTCAGCGCGTGGGTCATCGCGTCGAGCCGGGCGACGGCGTCGTCGTACGCCTCGTCGACGTGCTCGTCGGTGCCATTCCAGTTGACGGCATTGGCGATGAGCGTGATGGCGCCCTCGTGGTGGTCGACGGCGGCCAGGTCGGTGGCCAGCAGCATCACCATCTCGGGGATCTGCAGGTCGTCGATCGCGTGGCTGGGCAGCCGTTCCAGCCTGCGGATGATGTCGTAGCCGAGGAAGCCGACCATGCCGCCGGTGAGCGGCGGCAGGCCGGGCAGTCGCTCGGTGCGCAGCAGTTCCAGGGTCTGGCCGAGCGCGGCGATCGGGTCGCCTCCCGACGGTGCGCCCGCCGGCACGTTGCCGAGCCAACCGGCCTGCCCGTCGACAACGGTCAGCGCGGCGGGGCTGCCCGCGCCGATGAACGACCACCGCGACCACGAGCGGCCGTTCTCCGCGGACTCCAGCAGGAAGGCGCCGGGACGGTCGCCCGCGAGTTTGCGGTATGCGGACAGCGGGGTTTCGGAGTCCGCCAGCACCTTTCGCGTCACCGGGACCACGCGATGGTCGGCCGCGAGGGCACGGAACTGCGCCCTGGTGGTGGTGTGATCGCCCGCATCGGCGACGGCGACTGCGGGCTGGACGGTGGTTGACTCGCCGGACATGCCGTCCATCATCGCAGGTAGCCTCAGCCCAATGCAGACCGGACAGCAGGCCCCCGACTTCTCGCTCCCCGATCAGGACGGCACCGTCCGGACCCTGAGCGAACTGGTCTCGGGCGGCCCCCTCGTGCTCTTCTTCTACCCCGCGGCCTCCACCCCCGTGTGCACGGCCGAGGCCTGCCACTTCCGCGATCTGGCGGGCGAGTTCGCGGCGGTTGGCGCGACGCGGGCCGGGATCAGCACCGACACCGTGGACAAGCAAGCCTCGTTCGCGGCGGCGCAGTCCTTCGACTACCCGCTACTCGCCGACGTCGGCGGCGTGGTGGCCGAGCAGTTCGGGGTGCGCCGCGGACTGCTCGCGAAGCTGTCGCCGGTCAAGCGCACCACCTTCGTCATCGACTCGGATCGGACCGTGCTCAAGGTGATCGCCAGCGAGCTCCGCGCGAACACCCACGGCGACCAGGCCCTGGAATTCCTGCGCAGCCGCGACACCGCACTGGAGAGCTGAGACACGGCTAGGCGACCTGGATGGAGCGCTTGGCCAGGCCCATCCAGAACCCGTCGATCACCTGCGATGGCACCTGCTCGGGATCACGGGACGCACCGAGCGTGACGAAGAGTGGAGCGAAGTGCTCGATGGTCGGGTGTGCGTAGGGCATCCCTGGCGCCTTCGCCCGGAAGTCGATCAGCGCGTCGACGTCGGCGGCCGCGAAGCGCTCCCCCGCCCAGGCGTCGAACTCGGCGGACCAGCCGGGCGCCTGCGCGGTGGGCGACAGATCGCGCAGGAACGGCAATCCGTGGGTGGTGAAACCGGATCCGATGATGAGCACGCCCTGCTCGCGCAGCGGACGTAGCCGTTCGCCCAGGTGCAGCAGCCGCTCCGGGTCCAGGGTCGGCAGCGAGATCTGCAGCACCGGGACGTCGGCTTCCGGGTACATGACGCTGAGCGGCACGTACGCGCCGTGGTCGAGACCGCGGTTCTCCTGGTGCGCGACCGGCTCGTTGTCCGGCATCAGCGCGGCGACCTGCCTGGCGAGCTCGGGCGCGCCGGGCGAGCGGTAGGTCACCTCGTAGTACTTGCGCGCGAATCCACCGAAGTCGTAGGTAAGCGGCGTGCCGGTGGCGGTGGCTCCGATGGTGAGCGGAGCCGACTCCCAGTGCGCGGAGACCACCAGGATCGCGGTCGGCCGCGGCAGCTCGCTCGACCACGCGCCGAGCTGGGAGACCCACAGGTCGTCGTCGACCAGCGGAGGGGCGCCGTGGCTGAGGTAGAGCGCTGGCATAGCGTGATCGCTCATAACGACTCCTTATATTGAAGCTTCAAGTATCTTAGGAGTCAACGTAGCAGCAGCACGAATATTCCGATCGGAGGCCGCGATGACGCGGTGGTTGAGCACGGAGCAGCAGCAGGCCTGGCGCGAGCTGGTCAACGTGATGACCCGCATGCCCGCGGCGCTGGACACCCAGCTGCAGCGCGACTCCGGGCTGACCCACTTCGAGTACTTCGT
This sequence comes from Rhodococcus maanshanensis NBRC 100610, assembly GCF_001894865.1. Lineage (GTDB taxonomy): Bacteria > Actinomycetota > Actinomycetes > Mycobacteriales > Mycobacteriaceae > Rhodococcus_G > Rhodococcus_G maanshanensis. The sequence continues at coordinate 85,854 of NZ_BCXA01000028.1, forward strand.
CCTCTCGGCACTCTCCGAGGAGCCGAACCGGCGATTGCAGCTGAGCGCGCTGGCGAATGCCGCGAACGCCTCGCTCTCCCGGCTCTCACACGTGGTGACCAAGCTGGAGAAGGTCGGCTGGGTGCGCCGCGAGAGCATCGTCGGCGCGCGCGGATCGCTGGCCGTGCTCACCGACACCGGCTATCAGAAGGTCGTCGAAGCGGCGCCCGGCCACGCCGAGACGGTGCAGGCCCTGCTGTTCGACGGCCTGGACGAGCGGCAGGTGCGCGAGCTCCTCACCCTCAGCACGGCGATGGTCGCGCAGCTCGACCGAGGCCTCGCCGCGGGTAACGGCAAGGCGTAGCCGCCCGCCGTTGAGGTCAACCCAGCGGGACCCCGCCGACGCCCCAGTTCTCCCTCGGCACGTCGGTGAGCGTGACCCACACCTGCGCAGGGTTCTTCCCGGTGGCCTCCGCGTACGCCTTGGTGACGGCCTCGATGGTGGCCTTCTTCTGTTCGGTGGTGAGTCCGGGCGTCTGGCTGATCTGAATGAGTGGCATGGGAACCACTGTGCCATCCGCCAATCCGGCCCGACTGGGACAGCATGATGATCCGGCCGCCGGGCCGCTCCCCGGCCTTCTCGGTCCCGCCGGTGCGTCCATTCTCGATCTCCTCCGTCTGATCTGGTGCCCATCCCTACGGATCAAGGAGTCACCATGACCAACCCCAATGCGTTCGAGACCCCGGCGACGGATCGAACGGACGCAGCATCCCAGGCCCTAGCGCCCACGTGTTGCAGCACCGAACGACAGGCCACCTGCTGCGACCACAGCGAGAAGTCGACGTGCTGTGGTCCGGCGGCGACCGCCGGTGGAGGATGCGGCTGCCAGTAGCCCTCGGGGCAAGGCGGCGGCGCGGCGCGAGCGAATGGGCTCGCACCGCGCCGCCGTCTTCTCGGGTGACCTCGTCCGTCCGCCGCTCCCGAGCGGGCGTGCTGGTCTACTGGCCCGCGGGTGAGGTGGCGCCGCAGGCGCACGATCCGCTGCGGGGCTGGTAGTCGTGCACGTGGCCGGTCCGGTCCTGGCTGATCTGACAGCAGGCGTGCAATTGGGCCTGCAGGGCGGCGCGGCCGCGTTGGACTCGAGACTTCATCCCGGACACCGAGATTCCCGCCTCACCCGCGGCCGCCGCGTGGGTTCGGGCGTCGAGGTCGACCATCTTCACCGCCGCGGCCTGCTCCGCGGGCAGCCGCGAGAGCATCGGCCCCAGGCAGGAGGCGAGTTCTTTCTCAGCCGCCTCGTCGGCGTCCGGCTCGCCGGCGGAGGGATCGTCGGGGACGGTGTCGACGGCCAGCTCGCGGCGATGGGGCGCGGACCGGTAGTAGTCGGTGATCGCATTGCGGGTGATCGCATACATCCAGCCCAGGATGCGGTCCTGCTCGCGCAGGTTGTCGAGGCTCTTGGCCATCCGCAGGAAGACGATCGACAGAATGTCGTCGGCGTCCTCGGGACGCGAGACCCGGCGGGCGATGAAGGCCCGCAGGTCGCTGGAGAAGTTGCGCCAGAGCTGGTCGAGATCGGCTGACTCCGATCGGGGTGTCGTCGTGGTGGCCGTGTCCTCGCTCATGATTCTGGTTCCTCTCCGCTTCCAGCATCCCCGCCTGGCGGCGCGGTCGCGACCCCTCAGTTCAGGTTTCTCGCAGAGGTACCGACGACAGTGACCGCGATCGGACGCACGCTGCGTCCGAATCCGGGGTGCCTCGTCTGTATGAGTGTCGATGTCGATTCCGGATTCTCCGGTTCGACGAACCAGCAGAAGCGTGATGAGGAGGTGAGAGCGATGCTCACCACACACCTGTTGTCGGATCTGACCAGCGAAGAGGTCGATCTGATCGTGGCGGAGGAACTGCATCTGCTCGACACCGCCGTATGAGCGCCGACGCCCGCGCCGGGCGCATCCGCTGACCGCAGCGACTTTCTGGCCCCTACCCCGTTCACCGGGGTGGGGGCCAGAACTCTGATCGGTTCCGGAAGGACAGCGCACACGAAGAACCGCGCCCCGCCCTTTCCCTGGTAGGTGGAAGGACGGGGCGGGTGTGTCGTCTCAGCGGGCGCGTGCCGACCGAACCAGTCGGGTGAGAACCGGGACCGCGGTGACCACGGCCCACAACCCGATCGCCGCGACCAGGGCTGAAACGGTGTCCCCGACGGTGGCGGTACCGAGCACGTGCGCACGCAGTGCGTCGGTGGCGTGCGCGACCGGATTCACCGTCGCCATGGCCTGCATCCAGCCGGGCATGGTCTCGAGCGGTGCGAACGCACTCGAGATGAACATCAGCGGCATCATCACCATCATCCCGGCGAACTGCACCACGTCCGGTCGGCGCAGCCGGTCCCCGATCAACCCGAACAGGGCGCTCATCGCCCCGGCCAGCGTCACCAGCACCACGACCGCGGCGACAGCATCGAGTGCGGTGCCGAAGAACTCGAAACCCAATGCCACGGCAGCGATCCCGAGCAGCGCAGCCCGGGCGAGGGTGAAGACGGCCTCGTTGATGGTGCGAGCCAGCCCCGGCAGCGCCGCACGCATGGGCAGTGCCGCGAAGCGGTCGTGGAGGCCGTTGGTGTGATCGATCGCGGCGGAGACTCCGGCGTTGGTGCCGGCCATCACGGTGGAGACGGCGAGCATCGCCGGGGTGAGGAAGACGATGTAGCTGACCCCGGCCGGGAAGCCGGGTCCGGCGGCGACGCTGCGGAACACCTGGCTGAACAAGATCAGCATTGCCATCGGCATGGTCAGCGAGAACATCAGCAGCTGCGGGACGCGGGCGCTGGTGCGCAGGTTGCGGACGGTGAGGGCGGCGAGCTGGTTCCCGATCGGGGAACGCTCGATCGAGGGCGTAGTGGTGGTCATCGGTGGGCTCCTGTGGTGTGGGCGAGGTGGGTGAAGACGTCGTCGAGGCTCGGCGAGGTCACGTCGAGGTCGGTGATCTCGATGCCGCCGCGGTGCAGGTCTGCGACCAGCGCGGTCGCGGCGGCAGCGTCGTCGACGGTGACCGACACCCGAGCCCGGTCGCCGTCGACCCGATCGGTATCCGGGATGAACGGCAGATTGGCGATCTGGCCGGTTGGGATGGTGGCGCTGAGGACCTTGCCGCCGACGATCCGTTTCAGCTCCGTAGGGGTGCCGCGGGCGGCGACCCTGCCGCGGCTCAGGACCACGACGTGGTCGGCGAGCCGGTCGGCTTCCTCCAGGTACTGCGTGGTGAGCACGACCGTGGTGCCCGCGGCCGTGAGCTCGTCCACGACCTCCCACAGTCCCGCTCGGGCGAGGGGGTCCAGGCCCGTGGTCGGCTCGTCCAGGAACAGCACTGACGGGGATCCGACGAGGCTGGCGGCGAGATCGATCCGGCGACGCGAGCCCCCGGAGAGTTCCCCCACCCGCCGGGTCGCGTATTCGTGCAGCCCGAGCCGGTCGATCAGCGCGTCGGCCCGGGCGCGAGCGGTGCGCCGCAGCCCGGTCAGGCGGCCGATCAGCTCCAGGTTCTCGCGAGCGGTGAGGAACTCGTCGAGTCCGGCGTATTGGCCGGTCACGCCGATCCGGCGACGCACCGCGGTGGCGTCACCGACCACGTCGAGGCCCTCGATCTGCACGCGGCCGATGGTGGGGCGCACCAGCGTGGTCAACGTGCGGATCAGGGTCGTCTTGCCTGCTCCGTTGTGGCCGAGCACCCCGAGTGTCGTCCCGGCGGCCGCTTCCAGGTCGACGCCGTCCAGGGCCCATGTCTTGCCGTAGGCGACATGCAGGTCCTCGACCACGACGGCCCGGGCGCTCATCGCACACCCCCACGGTGGTCTCCGGCGAATTGAGTGGACAGGTGGGTGGTCATCGAAGGTTCCTCTCGGAAGGTGTGCTCCCACCCGGTGTGGATAGGAGTTCGCTTCCTCAGACGAACCAGTCGCGAATTGGACGCACCCGCCGTCGAATCAGGCGGTTCGGCGCGGCACGCCGGCGGCGGCGAACACCGCGGCGAGGAGGGCGATCCCGCCGAGGACGAGGTAGGTGCGGGCGTAGCTTCCGGTCCACGAAGAGAGTGCGGTGCCTGCCCACGGCGCAAGGGCCATCACGATGACGATGGGTGCCGACATGAGCCCGTTGAGGCGGCCGTAATGGGTTGCGCCCCAGCGGTCGGTGATGGCGGTGGCCTGGACGAGCGTGAAGACACCGCGGACCAGACCGGCGCCGATCGCCACGGAGACCAATGCGGTCACGCCGTCGACGACACCGAGCAGTGCCGTTGTCGCCGCGGTCGCGGCGATGATCGCGACGGCGCGGCCGCGGGGGCCGGTGTGGGCGGCGATGGGGAGATAGCCGATGCGTCCGAGGACCTGACCGGCGCCGCCGAGGCCGAGGGTCAGTGCGGCGAGGCCGGGGCTGAAGCCTTGTTCGATGAGCAGTGGCACGAGGTTGAACACGGCGGCGAACGCGGCGAAGGCGGCCAGACTCAGCGCGATCACCAGTGCGGCGAAGGCCCGGCTGCGGGACGCGTCGCGGTGATCGACCGCGGAAGCGCCTGGATGCGAGGGTGGGTCCGGCCACCGGCCGCGTAACCCCAGAAAGTGCCCGGGAATGGTGACAGCGGCAAGGATGGCAGCGAGGACGACGTAGGTTGCGCGCCAGTCGTATCGCTCGACGAGCGCCGCGGCCAGCGGCGCGAAGACGGTGCTCGCCAGTCCCGCGGCGAGGGTCAGGATCATCAGCGCCTTGACGTAGTCGGCGCCGTACCAACGGGTCAACGCTGCGAACGCGGGCGGGTAGAGCACCGCGCCCATTGCCACCCCGGCCAGGGCCCAGCCCGCGTAGAAGACGGGCAGGTTCGGTGACCAGGCCACGACCAGCAGAGCAGGGACGGCGAGCACCGATCCGGCAGTCATCACCGTTCGAGGTCCGCCGGCATCGAGGAGTCGTCCGACGGGGATCCCGACGAGAGCGGCGACAAGCTGGCTGATCGAGAACGCGGCCACGATCACCGACGGTGACCATCCACTCTCGTGTGAGATCGCCACCGAGAGAACCGGAAAGGCGTAGTAGAGGATCCCCCAGCTGGTGATCTCGGTCAGGCACAGCGTGGCCAGCACCCGCCGCAGCCCGGACCTGTCGAGGGTCTCGGTCTGCGGCGGGGCCGTCGTCGTCGCGGTCACGGCGCCCTACCGACCAGCGACCGGCGAGAGAGTCACCAGCTCCGGCTCGGGCGCGGCGCCGCAACCGCCACCCTCGGCCGCCGCGGCGTCGGGCTCGTCGAACACTCCCGCTCCGCCGCACACCCCGGTCTCGGGCAGGATCAGCTCGACTCGGTGCGCGGCATCCGCGTCGCCGGCGAGGTGCGCGGCGATGCTGCGGACCTGCTCGTAGCCGGTCATCGCGAGGAACGTCGGTGCGCGACCGTAGCTCTTCATCCCCACAAGGTAGACACCCGGTTCGGGGTGGCTGAGCTCGCGGACGCCGTGCGGATAGACGGTGCCACAGGAGTGCACGTTCGGGTCGATCAGCGGCGCCAACTCGACCGGGGCCTGCAGGACCGGATCGAGCCCGAGGCGGATCTCCGACAGCCAGGACAGGTCAGGCCGGAACCCGGTGAGCGCGACCACGCGGTCGACATCCTCGATCCGCTGGCCGGAGTCGGCGACCAGCGCCACCGTTCCGGCGCCGTTGGATTCGACTGCGCCGGTGCGGAATCCGGTCACCACCTGGAGCACCCCGTCGTCGACGGCCTTCTTCGCACGCAGGCCGAGGGCTCCGCGGGCCGGGAGCTGGTCGGCCTCGCCGCCTCCGAACGTGGATCCGACATCGCCGCGACGCAGCGCCCACGCGATCCGGGTGCCCGGCGCCTCGGCCGCCAGTGCCGAGAGGGCCACGATCGCGGTCAGAGCCGAGTGGCCTGCACCGGCGATGACGGTGTGCTTGCCCGCGTACTCGTTGCGGACTCGGGGGTCCTCGAGGTCGGGGACGCGGTAATCGATATGGGCCGCGGCCGCACGCTCGCCGAGGGCGGGCAGGCCCTCACCGCCGAGCGGGTTCGGCGATCCCCAGGTGCCGGTCGCGTCGATCACCGCGCCGGCGAGGATCCGGTCCTCGGATCCGTCGGCGCGGCGGATGTGCACGGACAGGGGCTCGGTGTCGCGGCCGGCGTCGACGACCCGGTCGCGGCCGGCGCGCGCCACCCCGATCACCTCCGTGTCGAACTGCACTGTGTCACCGAGCGCGGCGGCGAGCGGGACGAGGTAGTCGCTCGCCCATTGGCGGCCGGTGGGGTAGGTCTTCGCCTCGGGGGCGGTCCAGCCGGCCTGTTCGAGCAGTCGTCGTGCCGCCGGATCCACCAGCTCCGACCACTGGGAGAACAGTCGGACGTGATTCCATTCGGCGACCGCCGAGCCGGCGGTCGCGCCGCGCTCGAAGACGAGCGGCGCGAGGCCGCGTTCACGCAACTCCGAGGCAGCCGCCAGGCCGATCGGGCCGGCACCTACAACGACAACGGGCAGGTCATTCATCGCAACTTCCTTTCATCGACGCTCATCGATCAATTCCAAGGAAACTATATCGATGCTCATCGATGGATGCAACCATCGATGAAGATCGATATAGTTGGGGCATGACCTCCCTGGACATGCCGGTCATCCGGCCCACCCACCCAGCCGGGGCAGACGCGCTGGCCCCCGAGGATGCGACGACCTACGCGGGTTGGTTTGCCTGCTTGGCCGACCCGACGCGGGTGCGGCTGCTGCATCAGGTCGCCAGCCACCCGGCCGGCATCTCGGTGGGCGAGCTGGCCGAAGCATTGGGGGTTGGTCAGCCGACCGTGTCGCACCACGTCCGCAAGCTCGCCGACGTCGGGTTCGTGAGCGTCCACAAGGACGGCACCAGCACCATCGTCGTGGTGAACCCCTCCTGCTGCACCGGACTGCCGCAGGCCGCAGACGTCGTGATGGGTGTGCTCGCCCCGCGCCCGTGCTGCCCAGAAGACCTGCCCACCGACGTCACCGTCCGCCCGATGCGCGACGGCGACTGGGACGCCGTGCGCCGCATCTACGGCGAGGGCATCGCCACTCGCACAGCGACCTTCGCCACCGAAGTCCCCACTCGCAAGGCGCTCGACGCGCAGTGGCTGCCCGGGCACCGCTGGGTCGCCGAGATCGACGGCACCGTGGTCGGCTGGGCCGCCCTCAGCCCGGTCTCGAGCCGCGAGTGCTACCGCGGGGTCGCCGAGAACTCCGTGTACGTCGCGGAGGACATGCGCGGCCGCGGGGTCGGAAAAACGCTCCTGACCACCCAGGTCGTCGCCGCCGACCAGGACGGCCTGTGGACGCTGCAGACATCGATCTTCCCCGAGAACCGGGCGTCGATCGCACTGCACCACTCCGCCGGATTCCGCACCGTCGGCGTCCGCGAACGCATCGCCCAACTCGACGGCCAGTGGCGCGACACTGTCTTCCTCGAGCGCCGCTCGAGCGCAAAGGGATAGCAGGCGCATTGTCTCGCCTACGACCGTGGCTCGTCGGAATCTACAGGCCGACAATGAGACACGGATGGCCCACGACGGAGACACAGATGATCAAACAGGAACCGGTGGACCGCGCATCGATAGCCGAGGACCTCGAACGTGCCCGGGTTGCGTTGCACGAGCTGGTCGAGGGCGCGAGTACCCAGAACCTCGACCGCGCCTCGAACGGCACCCGCTGGACGAACGAACAGCTGCTGTTTCACATGGTCTTCGGTTACATGGTCGTCGTTCGGCTTCTCGTGCTGGTGAGGATGTTCTCGCGACTACCCGAGAGCGCGAGCCGACTGTTCGCGAGGGCGCTCGACGCCGCGACCCCGGCGTTCGACGAGGTCAACTACCGCGGGTCGTGCCTGGCGGCGCGAGTGTTCGATCACCGGCGAATTGGACGTAGGTGCGACCAGGTCATTGCCGCCCTCCAGCAGCATCTCGCGAACGAATCCGACGATGCGCTGCGCCGCGGCATGCACTTCCCGACACGATGGGACCCGTTCTTCGCCGACTACATGACCCTCGAGCAGCTGTACCGATACCCCGGTCGCCACTTCGACTTCCATCGGCACCAGCTCACCCTCGACTGAGTGCCTCAGCCACCCGAGCCAGTGAGAGCCGAGACCTTGCCGCTTAACGGTGAGATTGCCCTTGTCGCCGACACGATCACCCGAGTTCAGGGAGGTCAGGTGGCGAGTAGCGATCCGAAGACGTTTGTTGCGGAGTAATTCGACGTCTGTCAATATTGATGCATGTCGAATCAAGAGTCCTCGGAGAGCGGTGTGCGCTGCTCACCGCTCGTTCGTGAGCCGTTGACGCAGGACTGGGCCGGTGACCTGGCCCGAATGTTCAAGGCACTCGGAGACCCGGTGCGATTGCGGCTGCTGAGCCTGGTGGCCAGCCACGCCGGCGGCGAGGCTTGCGTCTGCGACATCTCCGAGTCGTTTGACCTGTCGCAGCCGACGATCTCGCATCACCTCAAGGTGCTGCGCGAGGCGGGTCTGCTGGACTGCGAACGCCGCGGTACCTGGGTCTATTACTGGGTGGTCCCGTCAGCGCTCCAGCAGCTCTCGGCGGTCCTCCTCACCGAGAGCGCACCAACCGTCCCGTCTGAGGCGTGCGCGGAGGTCCCCGCATGAGCGAGGCCACGACCGCAGAGCACCCCGCCGTCGTCGGGAAGCTCTCCGCACTCGACCGCTTCCTACCCGTGTGGATCGGCGCCGCGATGGTCGCCGGACTGCTGCTCGGCAACGTGATCCCGGGACTCGGCGACATGCTCAGCGCGGTGGAGATCGACGGCATCTCGCTGCCGATCGCCCTCGGCCTGCTGATCATGATGTACCCGGTGCTGGCGAAGGTCCGCTACGACCGCCTCGACACCGTCACCGGCGACCGCAAGCTGCTGATCAGCTCGCTGGTGTTGAACTGGGTGCTCGGCCCGGCGCTGATGTTCGCCCTCGCCTGGATCTTCCTGCCCGATCTGCCCGAGTACCGCACCGGGCTGATCATCGTCGGCCTCGCCCGGTGCATCGCGATGGTCATCATCTGGAACGACCTGGCCTGCGGGGACCGGGAGGCCGCCGCCGTCCTGGTCGCGATCAACTCGGTGTTCCAGGTCTTCATGTTCGCCGTCCTCGGATGGTTCTACCTCTCGGTGCTGCCCGGCTGGCTCGGCTTGGAACAGACCACCATCGACACCTCGCCGTGGCAGATCGCCAAGTCGGTGCTGATCTTCCTCGGCATCCCGCTGCTCGCCGGGTACCTCACCCGCCGCTACGGCGAAAAGGCCAAGGGCCGTGAGTGGTACGAGTCGAAGTTCCTTCCGCGCATTGGGCCGTGGGCCCTCTACGGCCTGCTGTTCACCATCGTCATCCTCTTCGCCCTGCAGGGCGACCAGATCACCTCCCAGCCCCTCGACGTCGTCCGCATCGCGATCCCGCTGCTGGTCTATTTCGCGGTGATGTGGGGCGGCGGCTACGCCCTCGGCGCCGCAATGGGGCTCGGCTACGAGCGCACCACCACCCTCGCGTTCACGGCAGCGGGCAACAACTTCGAGCTCGCCATCGCCGTCGCCATCGCCACCTACGGCGCCGCCTCCGGGCAGGCGCTCGCCGGGGTGGTCGGACCGCTGATCGAGGTCCCGGTCCTCGTCGGACTCGTCTATGTCTCACTCGCGCTGCGCAAACGCTTCACCAGGACAACCGTGCCCGCCTGACCGACTTCGTCTTCCCGAAAGGACCACCGCATGTCCACCGCCCCGAGCGTCTTGTTCGTCTGCGTCCACAACGCCGGCCGCTCCCAGATGGCCGCCGGATTCCTCACCCACCTCGCCGGCGACGCGATCGAGGTCCGCTCCGCGGGCAGCGCCCCGGCCGAAACCATCAACTCCGCCGCAGTCGAGGCGATGGCCGAGGTCGGGATCGACATCTCCGCACAGTCTCCGAAGGTCCTCACCGCCGACGCGGTCGAGTCCTCGACCGTGGTCATCACGATGGGCTGCGGCGACGCCTGCCCGGTGTTCCCCGGGGTCAGCTACCGCGACTGGGCCCTCGAGGACCCGGCCGGCAAGGGTGTCGAGGCGGTTCGCCCGATCCGCGACGAGATCCGCTCCCGCGTCGAAGCCCTGATCGCCGAACTCGTCCCCGCGACCGCCTGAGACTAAGGACCCTTCGATGGCCAGACCCTCTGTGCTGTTCGTGTGCGTCAAGAACGGCGGCAAGTCGCAGATGGCAGCCGGGCTGATGCGCGCCGCCGCGGGCGTCACCGTCGACATCCACTCGGCCGGAACGAAACCCGGCTCTGCCGTCAACGCGCTCTCGGCCGAATCCCTGTTGGAGGTGGGCGTCGACATCACCGGTGAAACCCCGAAACTCGTCGACCCCCAGCTCGTCCGGGAGGTCGACCTGGTCGTCACGCTCGGCCGCGAAGCCCACGTCGACGCGGTCCCCGGCACTCGATTCGAGAACTGGGACACCGACGAACCGTCCGAACGCGGCATTGACGGCCTCGAACGCATGCGGCTGGTCCGCGACGACATCGCCGCCCGCGTCACCGACCTCGCCGCCCGGCTCCAGAACGAGTCGGCCACCGAACAACAGGAGATCCGTTGAGCACCATCGAAGTATTCGAGCCTGCCCTGTGCTGCAACACGGGCGTCTGCGGCGACGACGTCGACCAGGCTCTTGTCACCTTCTCCGCAGACATGGACTGGATCCGCTCCCAGGGCGGCGACATCGCTCGGTTCAACCTGGCCAGTGAACCTTTGGCCTTCACGCAGCGCGAACCGGTCACCGCGTTCCTCAGGCTCTCGGGATCCGAGGGGTTGCCGCTGGTCCTGGTCGACGGAGTCACGGCCCAGACCGGCCGCTACCCGGACCGGGCCCAGCTCGCGAAGTGGGCCGGCCTCGACTCCCCTGCCCCTGCTGCCGCGCCGGCCGGGATCACGATGCTGGGCCTGGCCGAGACCGGCGACGACGGCTCCTGCTGCGGTGACGACGCGGCGAACTCGAACTGCTGCTGAAAGGGATTGCCCGCATGAAGTTTCTCGACGACCCGCCCCGGTTCCTGCTCTTCACCGGTAAGGGCGGGGTCGGGAAGACCTCCATCGCCTGCGCCTCGGCTATCGCCCTCGCCCGCGCCGGCCGCAGGGTGCTGCTCGTGAGCACCGACCCTGCCTCCAACGTCGGTCAGGTGTTCGGCATGAGCATCGGCAACACCATCACCGAGGTTCCAGCCGTTCCGGGTCTCTCAGCGCTCGAGATCGACCCGGAGCAGGCCGCCGACGCCTACCGCGAACGCATCGTCGGGCCGGTCCGCGGTCTGCTGCCCGAGACCGAGATCGCCTCGATCACCGAACAACTCTCGGGCTCGTGCACCACCGAGATCGCCTCGTTCAACGAGTTCACCGCCCTGCTCACCGACGCCCACGGCGTCACCGCCGGGTTCGACCACGTCCTGTTCGACACCGCCCCGACCGGGCACACGATTCGGCTGCTCCAGCTCCCCGGATCGTGGACCGACTTCCTCGACGACGGCAAGGGCGACGCGTCCTGCCTCGGTCCGCTCGCCGGGCTCGAGAAGCAGCGCACCACCTACGCCGACGCCGTCGACGCTCTCGCCGACCCGAACCGCACCCGCCTGGTCCTGGTCACCCGGGCGCAGCGGGCGCCGATCGCGGAGATCGCCCGCACCCACACCGAACTCGCCGACATCGGGCTTGCCCATCAGTACGTCGTCGTCAACGGCGTCCTGCCCACCCCAGACGGAGAAGACGCCCTCGAAACGGCGATCTACCACCGCGAACAGGCCGTCCTCGACACACTGCCTGCAAACCTGCGGACCCTGCCCGTCGACGAGGTCGAACTCAAGCCCACCAACATGGTCGGCATCGCAGCCCTGGAATCGCTCTTCGCCCCGACCACCGCGCCGGTTGACGAGTCGCAGTCCGCGGGCCCCGGTGGACTCGAAGTTGCCGATGCGCCGTTGTCGAGGTTGGTCGACGAGCTCGCCGCCGACGACCACGGTCTGATCATGTGCATGGGCAAGGGTGGGGTCGGCAAGACAACCGTCGCCGCCGCGATCGCGGTTGCCCTCGCGCAGCGCGGACACCAGGTCCACCTGACCACCACCGATCCCGCCGCGCACCTGGCCGACACCCTCGACGGCAGCGTCGACGGACTCGAGGTCTCGCGCATCGACCCGGCCGAGGCCACCGCCCAGTACCGCAACCGGGTCCTGGCGACCAAGGGCGCCGCCCTCGACGATCAGGGCCGCGCGAACCTCGCCGAGGACCTGAAATCCCCGTGCACCGAGGAAGTCGCTGTCTTCCAGGCCTTCTCGCGGGTGATCCACGAATCCCGCCGCAAGTTCGTCGTCGTCGACACCGCCCCGACCGGGCACACCCTGCTGCTGCTCGATGCCACCGGCTCCTACCACCGCGAAATCGCCAGGCAGATGGGCGAGAACACGAACTTCACCACCCCACTGATGCGGCTGCAGAACCCGCAGGAAACCAAGGTCATCCTGGTCACCCTCGCCGAGACCACCCCTCGTCTAGAGGCCGCCGGCCTGCAGGCCGATCTCGAACGCGCCGGAATTCACCCGTGGGCATGGGTGGTCAACAATTCCCTCGCCGCCGCGCGCCCGACATCCGCACTTCTGCGGCGTCGTGCCGCGGCCGAGGTCTACGAACTCGACGCCATCACCACCGGCCACCCGGGCCGGTATGCGGTCGTGCCCATGCTCGCGGAGGAACCTGTGGGAGCCGAAGCGCTGACAGCTCTTACCCGTTCACTCGTCGCCGGCCTTGAGAACGGCGTAGATCCGACAGCCCTCGAAATAGTCCGACATCACGACGCCGTCTATGACCGCCAGTCCACACCCACCACGGATTGACAGGTCGGCTACAGCAGACCGGACCAATACGAGTAGAAGCGGTGGACCACCAGCGCAGCGACGGCGAGGAACCAGAAGGTCACCGGGATCAGGTGGTTCCCGGCCGCGGTCACGACTTCCGCGCGGATGGGCCGGGTGAATGTGCCGTGGTGCAGGTTCCGGAGGGTGACGTACCAGAAGACCGGGATGACCGCGGCCCACACGACCATGCAGTACGGGCACAGCGCGCCGATGACGTAGAGGCTCTGCGCGATCAGCCAGTGCACGAACACCACCGCCGCGGTCACACCGAGTTGCAGGGCCAGCCAGTACCAGCGGGCGAAGCGGGCACCGGCAAGGAGTCCGGCGCCGGTGGCCGCGACGACCGCGAACCCGGCGATGCCGAGCAGTGAGTTGGGGAACCCGAACACCGCCGCCTGCGTCGTGGACATCACCGAGCCACAGTTGAGGACCGGATTGAGGCTGCACGATGGGATGTAGTCCGAATCCGCTGCGAGGGAGAACTTCTCCACGGTGAGCACGAATGAGGCCGTCAGGCCGACGAGCCCGCCGATCAGCAGCAGCCAGGGCAGCGATCGATCGAACGGCGCACTGCCACGGGGCTCCGCCACCGTCGGCGCCGCAGCGGTGTCAGCGGAGGGCGGCATCGAGCGCATCGGTCAGGTCCTGGTAGGTGGCGGGTGAGAACCGCTGGCCGTCGAGGAAGAACGTCGGGGTGCCCTGCACTCCGAGGGCTTTGCCGTCGGCGACGTCCGCCGCGACTCGCGCCGCGGTCGCCGGGTCGGCGTATGCGGCGTCGAACGCCGCCATGTCGAGTCCGAGATCGGCGGCGTAGCCACGGAAGACGTCGTCCTTGGGCACCCGCTGCTCGCCCCACTCGCTCTGCGTCTCGTACATCTTCTGGTACATCTGCTCGAACTTGCCCTGCTGCGCAGCGGCTTCCACTGCTCGGGCCGCCCGTTCGGCGTTGAAGTGCCCGGGCATCGGGAAGTAGCGCACCACGAAGCTCACCCGGTCCCCGTACCCGGCCCGCAGTTCCTCGATCGCGGGATACACCGACCGGCAGGCCTCGCACTCGAAGTCGAGGAACTCCACGAACGTCGGGCTGCCCTCCGGTGCCGACGAGATCCGGTGACTGTCCGGCCGCACCACCGCACCGGCACCACCTCCGGGGGCGGACGCATCGGAATCGCCACCCGATCGACCGACCAGCAGAATCGCCGCCACGGCGACGACGAACACGGCCACCAGAGCCAGCGAGATCTTCACTCCCCGACTCACGCGACGACCGCCGGCCAAGCAGGATCTTCGGGCGAACAGCGCAAATGAGACATGGCGACACGCTAACGGATGTTGATATCGCCACGTCGGCGCGGGTTCCGGTTCATATCAATACCCATTAGGATATTGATATGACTGATGGCACGGTGGACACCTGCGACCTGCTCTGCCTGGATCTCCCGCACGCGGAGCGGATACGGGCCGGGCTCCCGACCCCGGCGATCATCGAGCCGGCCGCTGCCGCTGCCCGCGCGCTCGGTGACCCCACGCGCCTGACGATCGCCACCGCGCTGCGCTCCGGCGACGAGTTGTGCGTGTGCGACATGGCCTGGGTCGTCGGGCAGGCACAGAACCTCGTGTCGCATCACCTGCGGCAGCTCAAGATCGCCGGCCTGGTGACCTCCCGCCGACAGGGCCGGCTGGTGATGTACGCACTGACCACCCGCGGGCGCGCCCTTGTCGACGCCGTCGTCGGCGATTCTTCCGCCGACACCCGAGCCGACACCGTGGAGACCGAGCATGTCTGATGCCTGCTGCGGGCCGACGCCCGCCGACACCGCCGAACCCGACCACGGTCCCGGACGGCTGTGGCACGTCCGCGAGCTACAGTGCGCGGCAACGGCCGCGGTCCTACTCGCCGCCGGGTGGGCACTCGGACGAGCCGGAATCGGCCCTGCCGCAACGGCGCTCGAACTCGCCGCGGTCGTGGTCTCCGCGTCCACATTCGCGCCCGGCGCCCTGAGGAATCTTCGGCACCGCCGGGTCGGGGTCGGGACCTTGATGACAATCGCCGCTGTCGGTGCGGTCGCCCTCGGTCAGTATCCCGAGGCAGCGATGCTCGGCATCCTCTTCTCCGTCGCCGAGGGTCTCGAGCACGACGCCGTCACCCGCACCCGCCGCGGACTGCGGGCACTGCTGTCGCTGGTCCCTCCCACCGCGACCGTCCTGCGCGCCGGCAGGGAAACGACCGTGGCGCCGGACGACCTCGCCCTCGGCGATCGGATGCTGCTGCGCCCGGGCGAACGCGCGGCAACCGACGGCGTGATCCGTGTCGGTCGCACCAGCCTCGACCTGTCCGCGATCACCGGCGAGTCGGTCCCGGTGGAGGCCGGGCCCGGCGACGAGCTGTACGCCGGGGCTATCAACGGTGGCGGTGCGATCGAGGTCGAGGTCACCGCCGTCGCGGCCGACAGCTCCCTCGCCCGGATCGTGCACATCGTCGAGGAGGCCCAGGACCGCAAGGGTGCCGGGCAGCGCCTCGCCGACACCATCGCCAAGCCACTGGTCCCGACGATCATGATCCTCGCGGCACTCGTCGCCGGCATCGGATCCGTGTTCGGGGACCCGATGCTGTGGATCGAACGCGCCCTCGTCGTGCTCGTCGCGGCCGCCCCCTGCGCGCTGGCGATCGCCGTCCCACTCACCGTGGTCGCCGCGATCGGGGCATCGAGCCGGCACGGCGCCCTGATCAAGGGCGGCGCCGCGCTGGAGGAACTCGGCCGCATCCGCGTCGTCGCCCTCGACAAGACCGGCACCCTGACCCGCAACACCCCGCAGGTCGTCGCCATCGTCACCGCCCCCGGCACCCCCGAAGCCGAGATTCTCGCCGCCGCGGCGGCGCTCGAGGCGCGCAGCGAGCACCCCCTCGCTGCCGCGATCCTCGCCGCCGCCGACCTGCCCGTGACCCCCGCCGACGACGTCACCGCGGTGCCCGGCCACGGACTGACCGGAACCCTCGGCGGCAGCACGCTGCGTCTGGGCAAGCCCGGATGGATCGACGCAGGCGCACTTGCCGCGGACGTCACGGGGCTACAGGGAGCGGGCGCCACGGTGGTGATCGTCGAGCGCGACGGATCGGCGCTGGGGGCGATCGCCGTCCGCGACGAGCTGCGCCCCGAAGCCGCCGAGGCCGTCGCCCGGCTGCGCGGACTCGGCGTCGACGTCGCCATGCTCACCGGTGACAATGAGCGCACCGCCCACACCATGGCCACCGGCGCAGGCATCACCACCGTTCACGCCGAATTGCTTCCCGAGGACAAGGCGAACCTGCTGCCGAGCCTCGCGAATGGCCGCCGGGTCGCGATGGTCGGCGACGGCATCAACGACGCGCCGGCCCTCGCCACCGCCGACGTCGGTATCGCAATGGGGGCGATGGGCACCGACGTCGCGATCGAAACCGCCGACGTCGCCCTGATGGGCGAGGACCTGCGTCACCTGCCCCAGGTCCTCGCCCACGCCCGCCGCGCCCGCCGAATCATGGTGCAGAACATCGGGTTCTCGCTCGCGATCATCACGGTGCTGATACCCCTGGCCGCCACCGGTGTGCTCGGTCTCGCCACGGTGGTGTTCATCCACGAGTTCGCCGAGGTCCTCGTCATCGCCAACGCCATCCGCGCCGCCCGCGCCACCACCCTGCCCGGACTCACCAGCGCACCCGTCACCACAGGGCCGGTCCACGTGAGCGTCGCCCCCGCGGAGCACACCCCGGGCGATGCCTGCTGCCCGCCCGCGCAGCCGGCGCCATCGAGGCCCGCTACCAGTCGATCCGAAGCCCAAGAGGATTCCGCCTCCCCACGGTGACTGTGATCGAACTCGAGGGCCAGAGCCGAGGTCAGCCCACGCCCGCGCGCCGGGATCGGCGGGCCATCGCCGTGGGGGCGACCGCGATGAGTACGGCCAGGGCGGCATAGCCGACCGTGAGCGTGGCGGCTGCAGCGACACCGGCAACCAGCAGGGGTCCGCCCGCGTCGCCGAGTTCGCGGCCGAGTTCGGCGGCACCCATCGTTTGGCCCATCCGCTCATCGGGGGTGGCGGCAGCCAAGGTGGCGAAAGCCAGCGGTGTGATCAGGCCGGTACCGATCCCGATCCCGATCGCGGCAAGCAGTACGCCGGTCAGACCTGGCAGCATGGCGCAACCCAGTCCGGCTGCCGCGATCACCAGTCCGGTTGCGATCCCGGTCCTGGCCGGCAGACGCCCGTCATCCAACGCCCGTCCCGCGCGTGGCTGCACCAACGCGGCGCTCGCCGCGAGAAGCGAGACCACGGCACCGGTGACCACCGGTCCGAGGCCGGCCGCAGCCCCGGACACGGGAAGGAATCCGACACCAACCGACAGGGCGGCGGTTGCGGCCGCGAGTGCGGCGGTCGGGCGCAGGAACGACCCCTCCGATAGGCGCCGCGCCAGGTCGACGAGGGTTTGCCTGGCGCGCGGGAGCGGCGGAACCGCCGGGACCGCGCATACCGCCCACACTGCCACCCCGACCGAGAGGACCGTCATCACCGCGAACAGCAGCGACAGCCCGCCGACCCATACGATGGCACCGCCGAGCAGCGGCCCCAGGGTGTAGCCGATGCTCTTGTAGAACCCGTAACTACCGAATGCCCTGCCCTGCTTCGCCTTCGAGTGCATTCGGGCGACCAGGGCGCTCGCGGCGGGCGAGAGTGCCGATGCGCCCGCGCCTTGGCCGAGGCGGGCCAGCCACAGCCAACTCGGGTCGTCGACCACGACGAAAACCGCGGAGGCTGCGGCGAAGACGATCAACCCGCCGATCAATACCGGACGTGCCCCGACCCGGTCCGCGACAGACCCGAACACCGGCTTCAACACCACCTCGGCACCGTCGTACAACGCCAGCAACAACCCCAGATACAGCAGTGAACCGCGCAGGTCCCCGGTCGCCGACCCCAGGTTCGCCGCGATGCCGTGTGCGCCGAACGCGGTGGTGAAACCCGCCGCGTAGAGCGGCCACATCCGCCACCGAGGCGGGACCGGCGGCGCGGGAACGGTCATCACAGCGCGCCAACCCGGCGCAACTCCCGCCACACCGCCACCGGATGCCGTGACGGCCCCGCATTCAGCTTCACCAGCACCATGATCCACCGAGTTGAATCCGATTGCGTGCGCCTCAGCCCTTCCCGACACTCGACGTCGAGGGCTGAGTGATCAGGCGATCTCGGACGATCGAGAAGGTGTCGGCCAGGCGGATCTCAAGAGCCCTACCTGGACAAATGCCCATATGTGACTGGAGCCACATCGGTTGACTTCGGGTCGACGAACATCTTAACTAAGGCGGTCCTCACATAGGACACCCTTAGCTAACTCGCGTGCGGGCGCCGGCTTCGACCGAAAGGTCGCCGAACCGGCCGTTCGTGCGCGAGGTCGAATCCACTGTGCATGGGCACGGTGACCCACGAAATGGAGCACTCCATGGCAACTTTCACCAAGCGTCGCCTCGCCGGTGCCGGCACCATCGCCGGCCTGTCGGCGCTCGCGCTGGTCGTCAGCCCGGCGATCGGCTCGGCAGCAATCACTGGCGGCGCGACCGTGCAGGCGAACGCGGGCAAGGGCACCATCACGACCTCGATCAGCGGGCTCAACACCACCAAGGCATTCGTCAAGTGCGAGGGCACCGTCTACCGCGGCGACGCCGTGGTTCTCGACAAGACGACGAAGGTCGGCGAGAGCTTCCTCGTCCAAGGTCCGACGATGGTGGTCGGCCAGGTCCTGACCAACGCCTCGGGCACCGGCACGTCGGCCGCCTTCCCGGATGGCGAGTACCAGGTCCGCACGAAGTGCAAGGAAGAGGGCGACGTCGACTACCAGGACCCGATCGCCCCGGTACGGGTCACCGTCACGGGCGGCACCGCCGCAGGCGGCAGCGCCGACTTCAGCCTTGACGGCCTCCTCGGCGGGTTCGGCAGCTAGCAGCGAATCGGCGGTGGTTGGCGTCCGGGGCAGCGCGCGCCAACCACCGGCTCCCCGTCCGGAGCCGCGGAGCTCTCAGCACACTTCGCGGCGGAAAGCGCCGCGTGGCAACGATTTCTCGCCCGCCCCACCCGTCAGGATCGATTCCCGTGTACGACACCCCCGACCTCGTCGGTACCGCAGGACACGACCAGTCCGAGCCCGACATCCTTCCTCCCCCACCGGCCGCCCTGCCCGTCGTCGTTCGGCCGAGGCCTCGCCCCGAGGCCGTGACGTGGGGGCCCCCGCATCACCAAGCACTGTTCTCGAACGCGTCTGAGCGGCCATCGAGCTGGCTCGCCGCGGTGCCCGAACGGCCACACGCACTGCACGATTCGTGGTGGATGATCGCGGCTGCCGCGCTCGCGGCGTCCTCGGTGATCGCGGGTGTCTTGTGGATCTCCACACACGTTGACGTCGACCCGACGCTCCACACCGTTGCGCTGTTCGTGCACCTGGCGTCGCTCGTGCTCGGGTTCGGCGCGGTACTGGTCGCCGACTACCTCGTGCTGGTCTGGCTGTCCGGCCGCTGCACCCTCGCCGAGGCGATCGCCGGCGCCAGTCGGCTCCACCTGCCCATTTGGGCGGGCCTCGCGGGCCTCATTGCCAGCGGATCACTTCTCGAGCCCAACCTCGCGTCTGGCCTGACACGGACCAAGGTGAGCCTCGTCCTGGTTCTGACGATCAACGGACTTCAGGCCCTCATCCTGAGTAGACGTATCGCCCAACACGTTTCGATTCCTCTCACCCGTCGACTGATGGTGTGGGGCGCATCAACCGCACTGGTCTCCCAGATCTGCTGGTGGGGCGCGGTATGGATCGGATTCTGGAACGCCGAGCACTAGGCAACGCGCCCTGGTCAACGAGAGGAGCCCCCGCATGAAGATGCAGACAATCAGGACGAGATCCGGCTGGGCCGTGGCACTGGGTACCACGCTGGTCGTGAGCGTCGCGTGCACGTCGTCGACCTCGTCGACGAGCGAAGACACCGTCGAGGCGCTGCCGGGCAACAACTACACCCAGACCAACCTCGCCGCCACCGGCGAGAGCTACTCTGCGCCGTTCACCCTGCCCGACATGGTCAACGCGTGGGGCGTGGCCATCCGCCCCAAGGGCGCTGGCGGCCACTTCTGGGTCGGCGC
>NZ_BCXA01000029.1 GCF_001894865.1 Rhodococcus maanshanensis NBRC 100610
CCTAGGCCGCTCCGCGGCCCGTGCGCGGTTGACGGGTGCAGGGACTCGTCAACCGCGCACGGGCGGCGCAGCCGCCTACGCTGTGCTCATGCCCGACGACACAGACCGGTTCCGTCTCCACGTGGTGTCGGAGGCGTTGCGGCTCTTCTCCGAGAAGGGCTACGAGGCGACCAGTGTGGACGAGATAGCCGAGGCGGCCGGCATCTCGCGTCGCACCTTCTTCCGGCAGTTCCGCTCCAAGGAAGACGTGGTGTTCGCCGACCACGAGATCCTGCTGGCCCAGGCGCAGGAATACCTCGCCGCCGACCATGACGATCCGTGGGACGCGGTCTGCGACGCCGCGATGATCGTCTTCGAGCGGTTCTCGCAGTGGAACGACATGGCCACCCGGCGCTACGCGGTGGTGCACGAGGTGCCCGCGCTGCGGGACCGGGAGATCGTGACCGGATTCCGGTACGAGCGACTGTTCGTCGACTACCTGCGTCGCGCGTTGCCCGGTGAGCCGGACCTGTCGATGGTGCAGTTCTCCGCGTCGGTGACCGCCACCCACAACTACCTGCTGCGCCGGATGGTCCGCGACGGAGCCGAGGCCACCTCCGAGGACCTGCGCGCGGCATTGGCCGACATCCGGCGGGGTGTCGGCAGGCGCGACGCCCCGGCCGCCGACGGGGACGGCGAGATGGTGGTGGCGGTGTTCCCGCGCGGCACCGCGCCGCGCCGGGTGGCGGAGCTGCTGCGTCGCAGGCTCGAGGAGGACGAGTAGGGGTGGCACTCGGTGCCGCAGTGTGGCACGTCTTACCGGCGACTCGTCGGGAGTGTGCGGTATGATGGCCCGTGAATGGCACTGAGTGCCGCGCCCCGAGACGTCTACGAGGAGCAACCAGATGGCTGGCAACCCCGACTTCGACCTGTTCAAGCTCGCCGACGAGCACGATGAGCTGCGGGCAGCGATCCGCGCGCTGTCGGAGAAGGAGATCGCGCCCTACGCAAAGGATGTCGACGAGAACTCCCGGTTCCCCGAGGAGGCTCTCAAGGCGCTCGTCAACTCGGGCTTCAACGCGATCCACGTCCCCGAGGCCTACGACGGCCAGGGCGCCGATTCCGTGGCCACCTGCATCGTGATCGAGGAGGTGGCCCGCGTCTGCGGTTCGTCCTCGCTGATCCCCGCCGTGAACAAGCTCGGCACCATGGGCCTGATCCTCAACGGCTCGGAGGAGCTCAAGCAGCAGGTGCTCCCGTCGCTCGCCGCGGGCGAGGCGATGGCCTCCTATGCGCTCTCCGAGCGCGAGGCGGGCTCCGACGCCGCCAGCATGCGCACCCGCGCCAAGGCCGAGGGTGACGACTGGATCCTCAACGGCTCCAAGTGCTGGATCACCAACGGCGGCAAGTCGACCTGGTACACCGTCATGGCCGTGACCGACCCCGACAAGGGCGCCAACGGCATCTCCTCCTTCATGGTCCACAAGGACGACGAGGGCTTCGTCGTCGGCCCGAAGGAGAAGAAGCTCGGCATCAAGGGTTCGCCCACCGCCGAGCTGTACTTCGAGAACTGCCGCATCCCCGGCGACCGCATCATCGGCGAGCCCGGCACCGGCTTCAAGACCGCGCTGCAGACCCTCGACCACACCCGCCCGACCATCGGCGCCCAGGCCGTCGGCCTTGCGCAGGGCGCGCTCGACGCGGCCCTGGCCTACACCAAGGACCGCAAGCAGTTCGGCAAGTCGATCTCCGACTTCCAGGCCGTGCAGTTCATGCTCGCCGACATGGCGATGAAGGTCGAGGCCGCTCGCCTGATGGTGTATACCTCCGCCGCCCGCGCCGAGCGCGGCGAGAAGAACCTCGGCTTCATCTCCGCGGCGGCCAAGTGCTTCGCCTCGGACGTCGCGATGGAGGTGACCACCGACGCCGTGCAGCTGTTCGGTGGCGCCGGTTACACCACCGACTTCCCGGTCGAGCGGATGATGCGCGACGCCAAGATCACCCAGATCTACGAGGGCACCAACCAGATTCAGCGTGTCGTGATGTCGCGCGCGCTGCTCAAGTGAGCTGACGTATGAGTCGACCTGTGGCCGGTGAGCGAGCTCACCGGCCACAGGTGTTTACGCTGGGGTCCATGCCCCGATTCCCGCTGAGCGAGCGCTGGTACCGCTGGAGCGCCGATCACGCCGTCGGGATCGACCGCACCGTCGCGGCGTTCTTCGCGCTCATCGGTCTGGCGGCGTCGGTCGGCCTGGGGCCCGTCGATGTGGTGATCGCGTTGGGACTCACGGTGCCCCTGGCCTGGCGCCGCCTCCGGCCGGTCGCGGCCGCCGCGGCGGTGGCGTTCTTCTCGGTGGCGTATCTGATCGTCTCGGGTGATCAGACCAATCTCGTCATGCCCGGCATCTGCGTGCCGATCGCGCTGTACGCGCTCGCGGCATACGGACCGAGGTGGGCGAGCGGCTGGGGCCTGGCCGCGGCCATCGTCGGTGTGACCGTGGCCGGCTTCCGGTATTTCGGCGGCGAGCAGTCCACGTGGCAGGCCCACGCGTTCCTGATCGCGTTCCTGATCGTGTACATCACCGCGGTGTGGGCGTTCGGCGACCTGCGCCGGGTGCGCAACCAGGAGCTCGAGGGACTCACCGAGCGGGCCCGGCTGCTCGAACTGGAGCGGGCGCAGGAGGCGGAGATCGCCGCCATCAACGAGCGCACCCGGATCGCGCGGGAGATGCACGACATCGTGGCGCACTCGCTGACCGTCGTGATCGCGCAGGCCGACGGCGGTCGGTACAGCGCGGCCGCCGACCCCGCAGCTGCGGTCACGGCGCTGGAGACCATCTCCCAGACCGGGCGGCAGGCGCTGACGGACATGCGTGCGTTGCTGTCCGTGCTGCGCGAGGACCGGCCGCGTGAATATTCCTCGACCCCAGGGGTTTCCGATATCGACACGCTGATCGAGGAGGTCCGCAAGGGTGGCCTCGGCGTACAGCTCACCACCGACGGCGAGCGGCGCGTGCTGTCCACGGGCGCCGAGCTGACGGCGTACCGGATCGTGCAGGAATCGCTGACCAACGTGCTCAAGCACGCGGGACCCGCGGCCAGTGTCGAGGTCACCGAGCGCTGGACCGACGAGGCACTGGAACTGACGGTCGTCGACGACGGCAGGGGAGCGTCCGGCGCCCTGGTCGCACCGTCCGCGGGCGGGCAGGGTGTGCTCGGGATGCGCGAACGGGCAGAGTTGTACGGCGGCAGCTTCGAGGCCGGACCCGCCCCTGGAGGCGGTTACCGGGTGCACACCGTGCTGCCCTATTCGAGAGGTGAATGACATGTCCGATGCCGCAACGGGTCCGATCCGAATCGCGATCGTCGACGATCAGCAGCTGGTCCGCGCCGGGTTCCGGATGGTGATCGATTCCCAGCCCGACATGAGCGTCGAGGTCGAGGCCTCGGACGGTGAGCAGGCGCTGCGCGAGCTCGCGCGGGTTCCGGTCGACGTGGTCCTGATGGACGTGCAGATGCCGAACCTGGACGGCATCGAGGCCACCCGTCGCCTGACCGCGCTCGAGCACTCGCCGAAGGTGGTGGTGCTCACCACCTTCGACAACGACGAGTACGTGGTGGCCGCGATCTCCGCGGGTGCCAGCGGCTTCCTGCTCAAGGATGCGCAACCGGAGGACCTGCTCGCCGCGCTGCGAACCGTGTACCGAGGCGACGCGGTGATCGCCGCGCGGTCGACCCGTCGGCTGCTCCAGCACGTGGGTCCGATGCTGGCAGGCACGTCAACGGTCGAGCGCCCCCAGCTGCCCGAGGACCTGACGCCAAGGGAGGTGGAGGTGCTCGAGGCGATGGCGCACGGATTGTCGAACACCGAGATCGCGACGAAGTTCTTCGTCTCAGAGGCGACCGTGAAGACGCACGTGGGACGCGTGCTGGCGAAGACGGGGTCGCGGGACCGGGTGCAGGCGGTGGTGTTCGCGTACCAGACCGGGCTGGTGCAGCCGGAGGATCTGCTCGGCGGGTAGCCCGGAGTCACGTCACAGTCTGTGAGTGAAATGCGCGAAACCTCGCGAAACGCGCACAGAGTGTGGGCTCGGTCCGGGTTGTCCACACCCGGGACTGCATCCACAGGCCGTGGCATTCGCCCAGGGCGCCGCTGATGGACATCCCACACAGGGCGCGAAGGTCGTGCCATGAACCCCTTCGGAGTACGGACCCGAGTCGAACTGCTCGAGGCGGGTGTCGCGAGCAGCACCATCCACGACCGGTGCCGCAGCGGCCGGTACACGCGGCTGGCGCCGGGCATCTACTGCATCTGTGAACCCACCCCGCACGCACTGTGCTCGGCGGCGGTCCTGTGGCAACCGACCGCGGTG
Source organism: Rhodococcus maanshanensis NBRC 100610 (assembly GCF_001894865.1). GTDB lineage: Bacteria > Actinomycetota > Actinomycetes > Mycobacteriales > Mycobacteriaceae > Rhodococcus_G > Rhodococcus_G maanshanensis. The sequence continues at coordinate 4,353 of NZ_BCXA01000029.1, forward strand.
CTGAGCCACCGCACGGCTGCCTGGATCTGGAACATGCTTCCGGCTCCCAGCATCATCGAAGTCTCCGTGCCCGCCCATGTCAGCGTCCGACCACCGAGTTGGCTTCGGCTATACCGTCGAGCGGTCGCGGCCGAGAACGTCACGTCGGCATGGTCGATGCCGACGGTGGATCCCGAACGCGCCATGCTGGATTCGGTGGCGGTGCTGCCGCGACACGAGGCCGACGTCATGGTCGATGGGCACATCCGGACCAACGTGAACGCAAGAAAGCTGCAGCTGATGTGCGACGAGGACGCCGGACGGGTCGGGGTCCGGGAGCAGCGGAGGCAACTGTATGTGGCCGCCGGCTGGGCGGCCTCCGAACCGGAGCGGAAGTTCGGCCGCGCGCTCGCCGCGCGTCGTTGCAAGCTGGTGCCGAACCACAGCGTCGGCGCGTACTACTGTGACTTCGTCGACGAGCGCTCCCGAACGATCGTCGAGATCGATGGCCGCGAGTTCCACAGCGAACCCGAGGTGTTCCGAAAGGATCGGCGCCGCCAGAACTGGCTCGTTCTCCACGGTTGGCTGGTGTTGCGGTACGCGGCGTATGACGTGTACCAGCACCTGGACGAGATTGCGGATGAGACGGTGCGGGTGGTGAGGAAACGCAGACGGGCGCGTCCGGACTGAGCGCACACTCTGTGTGCAACTCGACAGCTTTCGCGCATTCGAGGGACAGAGTGTGAGAAGAATCCGGGCCCCGTCCTACCCAGGTATGACGACCTCGCCTCGAGGATCCGTCCGCACGCCGACGCGCCGAGACGGCGGTCGTTCGTAGCGTCGAGGACATGAATGCACCCACCATCACACGAACCGCCGCGGTCCGCGCCGTCGGCCTGAGCAAGAGCTACGGCGAGGGAGAGGCGGCCGTGCGCGCCCTCGACGGCGTGCACACCGAGTTCATGGGCGCGGCCTTCACCGCGATCATGGGACCCTCGGGGTCGGGCAAGTCCACGCTGATGCACTGCCTGGCAGGTCTCGACACGGCGACGTCCGGTCTGGTGTACCTCGGGGACACCGAGTTGACCGGCCTGAGTGACCGCGAGCTGACCGAATTACGCCGTCACCGAATCGGATTCGTGTTCCAGGCCTTCAACCTCCTGCCGGTGCTCACCGCGGAGGAGAACATGCTGCTGCCCATGCGTCTGGGCGGGGTGGACCCGGATCCGGAGTGGATGGCGGAGATCGTCGGACGACTGGGGCTCACCGAACGACTCGGACACCTGCCACACGAGCTCTCCGGCGGCCAGCAGCAGCGCGTCGCGGTCGCAAGGGCCCTGCTGCCCCGGCCCGACGTCATCTTCGCGGACGAGCCGACGGGAAACCTCGATTCACGATCGGGCACGGAGGTTCTCGAGTTGCTCCGCTCCAGCGTCCGGGAGTTCGGGCAGACGGTCGTGATGGTCACCCACGACCCGGTGGCGGCGTCCTATTCGGACCGGGTGGTGCTGATCGCCGACGGGCGGATCGCCGGTGAGATCGACCGCCCCACCACCGATTCGGTGATCGAGACGATGCGCGAACTCGGGGCGAGGGCATGCTGAGGCTCACCCTCGCGCAGGCGCGCGCGCACTTCGGGCGGTACCTGGCCGCGATGCTCGCGGTGCTGATCGCGGTGGCCTTTGTCGTCGCGACCCTCGTGCTCAGTTCGACCGCCACCGCAGGCGTCACCAATTCCCTTGCCGGACAGTATCGGAGCACCGACTTCGTGGTCTCCGATCTCGGGGACGGTCTGCAAGCCCAGCGGGCGGCGGACGCGGTCCGCTCGGTGCCGGGGGTGCGGGCGGTGACCACCGACATGTCCACCCCGGTGAAGGTGACGGCGCCGGGTTCGGACAAGTCGTTCGGCGGGGCCACCTCGGTGGCCGCGGATGCGGACCTGCGCTGGCAGAAGCTGGCGGACGGTCGCTTCCCGAGTGCACCGGGCGAGATCGCGGTCGGCTCGAACTCGGATCTGCCCATCGGAACCCGCGTCGCGGTGACGGCCATGGGCGAGAGCACGGGCCCGGATGCCGGCGAGGCCACCGTCGTCGGCACGGTGGACCTCGACGGCACCGCGCAACGTATGGACGGGATCTCGGTCTATGCGACCGCGGCCGACATCGAGGCATGGACCGACGGCCAGGCCGCCAGGGAGCTGCGTGTCGCGGGCGGCGACCGCGACGCCGTCGCCGCTGCGCTCCCGCCCGGAGCCACGGTGATCACCGGGGCCGACAAGGCCGACGAGGTCTCGGCGAGGTTCCTCGGCAGCAGCGACATGCTGCGCAACGTGCTGCTCGCGTTCGGTGCGCTCGCGGTGGTGGTGTCCGGGCTGGTCATCGCCAACACGTTCGCGGTGCTGCTGGCGGCGCGCACCCAGGAGCTGGCGTTGCTCCGCTGCGTCGGCGCGACGAGCGACCAGATTCGCCGCAGCGTCCGCATCGAGTCGCTGGTGGTGGGCCTGCTGGCCTCGCTGGCCGGGCTTGCGACGGGCGTGGCCCTTGCCGCGGCCGTGACCCGGGTCGCTGGCGCGCTCGACGTTCCCATCCCGCTGGACGATCTCGCCGTCTCGCCCACCGCGCTCGCGGTCGGCCTGCTGGTCGGGGTCGTGGTCACCTACCTGGCGGCGGTCGCTCCGGCGCGGTCGGCCACCGCCGTGTCGCCGCTCGCGGCCCTGACCCCTGCCGAGGCCAAGCCCGAACCGATGGGGGCGTCGCGCTTGCGACGGTTCGTCGGTGTCGCGGGCCTGGTCGGCGGAGGCGCGGTATTGACCGCCGGTGTGCTGGGAAAGCAGGTGCTGGCGGCGGCAGGCGGTGCGCTGGTCTTCTTCGTCGCGGTGGTCCTGCTGTGCCGATACATCGTGCCGCCCGCGGTGGCGGCGTTCGGAAAGGTGCTGGGACGTGTGTCGGGTCCGTTGGGGGATCTGGCGGCGGGAAACGCGGGCCGCAATCCCCGCAGGACCACGGCCACGGCGACGGCGCTGCTGATCGGCGTCTGCGTGACCGCGACGATGATCGTCGGGATCGCGACCGTCAAGGCCAGCGCCCCGAGCGCGCTCGACGAGCAGTTCCCCATCGACGTCTCGGTGTCGGGCGAGGCGGGTTCCGCGCTGCCTGCGACGCTGGGCGAGCGGATCGGCGAGGTGGATCGGGTGACCGCGGTGGCGGCGCTCTCGAGCGGCGACGTGACCACCGGTTCCGGGCAGGAGCTGACCGTGATCGGGGTGGATCCGGCGGATGCGGCCGCGGCGCTCCGTGTGTCGATCACGCTGCCGCGGCCCGGCCAGATCGCGGTGTCGCCCGAACAGCTCGAGGAGTTGGGGGCGCGCGCGGGGGAGTCGATCGACGTCCGCGGTGACGGCGCGGTCCGGAGCCTGACGGCGGTGGCCGGAGTGGACGGGCAGCCGCCCCTGATGGTCCGTGCGGACCTGGCGGCGGTGACGGCGAACGCGGCATCGGATTCGCTGTGGGTCCGATTCGCGGATGATCTCACCGACGACGAGATCGCGACCGTGCAGCGGGAGGTCACCGCGCTGGCCACCGACAGCGTGCCGACCGCGGAGATCGGCGGGGCGGTGGCCATGCGGGCGGCTCTGAACTCGGTCCTGGACACCATGCTGATGATCGTGGTGGGGCTGCTGTCGGTGGCGATCCTGATCGCGGTCATCGGGGTCGGCAACACGATGGCGCTGTCGGTGATCGAACGCAGGCGAGAGAGCGGTCTGTTGCGATCGATCGGTGTCACCCGCGCGGGACTGCGAACGCTGCTGATCTACGAGGCGGTCCTGGTGTCGGTGGTCGCGTCGGTGCTCGGCGTGGTGCTCGGGCTGGCCTTCGGGCTGGCGGGTACGGCCTCGGTGTTCGGTGTCGACGACCTGGTGCTGCCCTCGCTGCCGTGGCCGGAGCTGGCGGCCACGGTGTTGGTCGGCGGGATCGCCGGGGTGATCGCGGCGCTGCTGCCTGCGAGGAGCGCCGCCAGGGTGTCGCCCGTCGAGGCGATGGCGGCCTGACCTGGACGTGTGCCAGCGGGAGGCGAGTTCGCTGCGACGCGAGGCCCGGGCCGGTCGAGTTCGACCGGCCCGGGCCTCGCGCGGCCGGTCCCGGCCGGTTCCCGCGCGGTAACCGGGTGTCGCCGAAGTGCCTTCTTCCCCTTCCCTTTCCGCTGATCCATGCTGGTGTCGGTTACGAAAAGGTACCGAGACAGGAGATGGTCATGAAGGTGACGTCGTTTGCGGCGATCGAGGAAGAATTCGACGCGTTCGTCGGGTCGATCGTCTACTCCACGATGGTCACGGTCGACAGCAAGGGGCGGCCGAGGACGAGAGTGCTGATCCCGGTATGGGAGGTGGTCGACGGCCGCCCGCTCGGCTGGTTGGCCACCTATCGGACCCCTGTCAAAGCCGCGCACCTGCGCGGGAACCCGCACACCAACTTCTCCTACTGGGCGCCCGGCAACAATTCCGTGGCGATCGACACGGTCGCGGACTGGGTCGACGACGGCGCCACCAAACGCAAGGTGTGGGACCTCTATCGCCGGACCAGCCCGCGTGGGGCGGGATACGACCTGGGCAACTTCTGGCGGTCGCCCGAGGATCCGGAACTGCACGTGCTGCGCCTGGATCCCTGGCGAATCCAGGTGATCCGGGGGCGGGATCTGCGCAGCCGGATCTGGACGGCCGAGCCCGCCGGGGATCGGCTCAGCGTCGGATCGTGATCTTCTCGGAGGTCATCCGCCTGGTCATCGCGTCGTCGGAGGGGCGCGCGACCTGGACCAGCGAGGCGCCGACGGACAGGGTGGCGAGCAGACCCTCGATCAGTTCGGTCGCGGTACCCCACTCGGAGCTCGAGAGCACGCGATCCGCGCGGCCGATGGACTGGGCCGAGGCGGAGTCCGTTGCCGCGGTGAGCACCTCGGCGATCGACAGACCGTCGAGCGCCGACGATGCGCCGGAGTCCGGCCGGAACTGGTCGCCGTGCACGCGCACCGAGGTGGCGTAGTCGGTGACGCCGACCGGGAGCCCCTCGGCGGGGCGACCGAACGCGTCGAGCGAGAGCACCGCGACCTCGGGCGCGTCCTCGACCTCGGCGAGCCGGTCCGCCGAGACCAGGGCGAGCTCCGCGTCGTCCGCGGGCGCCAGCAGCACCTCGGCGCCGGCCCACCAGCAGCCGAGCAGCACGGCGGCGCTCTGCCAGTGCGCGGGGAGCAGCACACAGATCCGGGCGCCCGGCAGCAGGCCGAACTCGTCACGAATCAGGTTGGCGGTCTTGGCGGCCCAGTTGGCGAGGGTGAGGGCGGACAGTTCGATCCGCTCACCGCTGACGTCGTCGTAATAGGTGATGCGGGGGCCGGCCGGGTCCTGCTGCAGGATCGGATCGAGAAGGGCCGCAGTCAGGTTGGTCACGGATGTGTTCGGATCGGGCACTTCCATCGCCGTTCTCGCTAGTTGACGCACCGCGGGCCCTTGCTCCCGGCGTCGATCGCCGGTCCGGGGGGCGCGGGGGTGGGACTGGTGCCCATGTCGACGATATCCGAGGTGGGCCCCGCGGCGGAGTCCGAGCCGGGACCGGTGTAGTCGGCGGCGATCAGGACCTTCACGGCGCCGGTGGGCAGCGAGCTGTCGCCGACGATGGTCAGGCCGCCGAGGGCCGCCGCAACGGCTTTCGCCGCGTCGGACTCGGGGTCGGCCGTGAGGACGCGGCTCGTGCTCACCGTGGTGCCGGTGTTGTTCCCGACCTCGCCCTGCACGTAGCCGCGCTCGGTCAGTGCCTCCGACACCCGGGAGGCGAGACCGCCGATCCCGCTGTCATTGGACACGTCGACGGTGACCTTCGAGGTGTCGATCGACGGCAGCTCGCTGCCGGTGGTGGCCTCGCTGTCGCTGTCGCTGTCGCTGTCGCTGTCGCTGTCGCTGTCACTGTCGCCCACCAGTCCGGCGACGAAGGTGCGGACGGCCTTCGGGTCCACCTGCACGATCGACTCGCCGTAGTCGGTCATCGCGTTGAGGTCGACGACCGGGATGGTCTGGAACTTGACCTCCCCGCCCGCGAGGCCCTGCAGTTGCCGGGCGAAATCGATGATGTCCCAGTTGTCGTCGAGGACAACCGAACGCTGCACGGCGGAGGTGAGCTGCGCGAGCTTGCCGGGATTGCTCAACGTCTTGGCATTGAGGACCTCGTGCACCAGAGACGCCATGAAGACCTGCTGGCGGACGATGCGGTCGAGGTCGCCGCGCGGGAGGTCGTGCCGCTGCCGGACGAAGGACAACGCGTTCGACCCGCTGAGGGTCTGTTCGCCCGCCGGGAACTTCGCACCGGACATCCACTCGTCGACCGGGTTGTTCAGGCACACGTCGACGCCGCCAACGGCATCGGTGAGCAGGACGAATCCCAGCAACCCCACCTCGCCGTAGTGGTCGACCGTGATGCCGGTGAGGTTGGCGACCGACTTGATCAGGGCCTCGCGGCCGGCCTGGGTCGCCTCCTTGTCGGCCGTGTCCTCGGAGTCGCCGTCGTCGAGCAACCGTTGCCGCTCGGTGGCCCGGGTGGCCCCGAAGGCCGCGTTGATCTTCGAACGGCCGATGCCGGGGACCTCGACATACGAGTCACGGGGGATCGAGACGGCCGTCGCCGAGCTGCCGTCGGTCGGCACCCGGATGAGCACGATGGTGTCGGTGTTGTCGGCCTCGGCCTCGCCCGCTCGGAGCGAGGCCAGTTCGTCGGCGGAGAGCGGATTGCCGTGCGCGTCGGTGCGACTGTCGGTGCCGACCATGAGGATGTCCACCGCGCCGTCCTTGCCGCCGTCGCCCAACTCCAGTCGCGCGGTTGCGAGGTTCGACGTGAGCGCATCGACGCTGCGCCACGCGAATCCGGTGATGAGGAGGACGAGGACCGAAGCGGCGGCGACGGCGATCTGGCCCCGACCGAAGGCGGTACGCCCCGTCGTCGGAGCTTCCTCGTTGTCCGGCACCTGATGCCCCCTAACTCTGCATGTGGTTCACCCCGACCGTGGTCCAGGCTACTGGTGGGGACGCGTGGTTCCTGTGTCCGCGGACCGGCGTGCCAGACTTTCCTCTGTGAGAAAGATCCTTGTGACCGGGGCCGGTGGCCAGCTCGGCACGCAGTTGCTGCGCCGCGGTGCCGCGGCAGGTCTGGACGTTGTCGGATTCGGGTCGAGAGACCTCGACATCACCGATGGTGAGGCGGTCGACAGGTTCGTCGAGCCCGGCACCGTCGTCATCAACTGCGCCGCATACACCGCGGTCGATGCGGCCGAATCCGACGAGCAGGCCGCCGAGAGGGTGAATGTGCTCGGGCCGCGGAATCTGGCGTTGGCGACCGCGCGTGTCGGCGCCCGCCTGATCCACGTGTCGACGGACTACGTGTTCGCGGGCGACGCGGACCGACCGTACGAGACCGACGCGGCCACCGGTCCGAGGACCGCATACGGTCGGACCAAGCTCGACGGTGAGGGCGCGGTGCTCGCCGCGGACCCGACGGCCCTGGTGGTGCGGACCGCGTGGGTCTACACCGGCGTCGGCGCGGATTTCGTGGCCACGATGAGGCGCCTGGAGCGCGAACGTGACACGGTCGACGTGGTCGACGACCAGATCGGGTCGCCGACCTATGCGGGTGACCTCGCCGACGGTTTGTTGCAGCTGGCCGGTTCGCCCGCGGTGCCGGGCGGGGTGCTGCACGCGACGAACTCCGGCCAGGCGAGCTGGTTCGATCTAGCCAGGGCGGTGTTCGCCGGGGTCGGGGCCGACCGGGATCGGGTGCGCCCGTGCACCAGCGCCCAGTTCGTGCGGCCCGCGCCGCGGCCTGCGTACTCGGTGCTGTCGGGGGCGTCATGGGTCGGCGCCGGCCTGACCCCGCTTCGGCCGTGGCAGGAGGCGCTGACGGCGGCCCTGGCACAGTTGCCGCCGGCCAACGACTAGGGTTGCCGGCGTGAGTTCGCAGCTGGCCGTGGTGACGGTGACCTATTCGCCGGGCAAGCACCTTCAGAGTTTCCTCGACACCCTCGAGGGAGCCACGACCTTGCAGACCCAGGTCATCATGGCCGACAACGGGTCGACGGACGGTGCTCCCGAGGCCGCACTGGAACAGAATTCGAATGTGCGCCTGCTGCGCACGGGCGGGAACATCGGCTACGGCGGTGCCATCAACCGCGCGGTCGCCGAGCTGGACCCCGATGTCGAGTTCGTGGTGATCGCCAATCCCGATCTCCGCTGGGGCGCCGGATCCCTCGATCTGCTGCTCGAAGCGGCACAGCGCTGGCCGCGCGCGGGCGCCCTCGGTCCGATGGTGCTGGAACCGGACGGCAGCGTGTACCCGTCGGCGCGTCAGGTCCCCGGGCTCGTCTCGGGCGCAGGCCACGCCCTCCTCGGCAGCGTCTTGCCGTCCAATCCGTGGACCCAGCGGTACCGCCAGGAGAACGAGCAGGTGTCCGAGCGCCCCGTGGGGTGGCTCTCGGGATCCTGCCTGCTGGTGCGTCGAGCCGCGTTCGACTCGATCAACGGGTTCGATTCCCGGTACTTCATGTACATGGAGGACGTCGACTTCGGCGATCGACTCGGCCGCGCGGGCTGGCACAACGTGTTCGTGCCCTCGGCGGAGGTGACCCACGCCAAGGGACATGCGGCAGGGCGGCATCCGGAGCTGATGCTGCCTGCACATCACCAGAGCGCCTACCGCTTCCAGGCCGATCGGCATCCGCATTGGTGGCAGGCGCCGCTCCGGTGGGCGCTGCGCGGCGGTCTCGCGGTGCGGTCGAAGGTGGCCGTCGCCGCGGCGGTACGGAACAGGGCGAAGAACGAGGGGACTGCAGACGATGGTGAATGACCAAGTGGCGAGCGAACCGAACGTGGACGCGGTGGTTCTCGTCGGAGGCAAGGGCACCAGGCTGCGGCCGCTGACGCTCTCCGCGCCGAAGCCCATGCTGCCGACGGCGGGTCTGCCCTTCCTGCAGCACCTGCTGGCGCGCATCGGCGCGGCCGGGATCAAGCACGTCGTGCTCGGTACCTCGTTCAAGGCCGAGGTCTTCGAGGAGTACTTCGGCGACGGGTCGTCGATGGGTCTGGAGATCGAGTACGTCACCGAGACCGAGCCGCTCGGCACCGGAGGCGGTATCAGGAACGTGCTGCCCAAGCTCCGCGCGGACAACGTGATCGTCTTCAACGGCGACGTGCTCGGCGGCACCGACCTGCGGGCCGTGCTGGACACGCACCGGCACACCGAGGCGGACGTGACCATGCACCTGGTCCGGGTGGGGGATCCGCGTGCCTTCGGTTGCGTGCCGACCGACGAGGACGGCCGCGTCACGGACTTCCTCGAGAAGACCCAGGATCCGCCGACCGACCAGATCAACGCCGGTTGCTACGTCTTCAGGCGCGAGATCATCGAGAAGATCCCCGCCGGGCGCCCGGTCTCGGTGGAGCGCGAGGTGTTCCCCGGGCTGTTGGCCGAGGGTCGACGCGTCTTCGGGCATGTCGATGCGGCCTACTGGCGCGACATGGGCACGCCGGAGGACTTCGTCCGTGGGTCCGCGGATCTGGTGCGCGGCATCGCGCCCTCGCCCGCGCTGGACGGCCCGCGGGGAGAGTCGCTGGTGCACCCGGGTGCGGGCATCGCGCCGGGAGCGGTGCTGATCGGCGGCACTGTGGTCGGACGCGGCGCGGAGATCGGCGCGGGTGCGCGTCTCGACGGTGCGGTCGTCTTCGACGGCGCGGTCATCGAGGCGGGCGCGACGGTGGAGCGATCGATCGTCGGATTCGGCGCTCGGATCGGTCCGCGTGCGCTGGTGCGCGATGCGGTGATCGGGGACGGCGCGGACGTCGGTGCCCGCTGCGAACTGTTGCGTGGCGCGCGGGTGTGGCCGGGTGTGGCCCTGCCCGACGGCGGGGTGCGGTTCTCCACCGACGTGTGACCCCAGCCGGTGTGAGCTGGCCCATGGTGGCAAAATCTATGCGATGAATTCGCCGGAACCTGTCTTCAATCGCTACGTCGCCCTCGGGGATTCGTTCACGGAGGGACTCGGCGATCACGACCCGGATCGGCCGAACGGCCTGCGCGGTTGGGCGGATCGTGTCGCCGAGCAGCTCGCGGCGAAGGGCGAGGATTTCCGGTACGCCAACCTCGCGGTCCGCGGCAAACTGCTGGGGCAGATCATCGACGAACAGGTCGATCAGGCGCTGGCTCTGGGCCCGGATCTGGTCACGATCTACGGCGGCGGGAACGACCTGCTGCGCCCGTCGGTGGACATCGACGCGATGGTGGACCACTACGACGAGGCGGTCGGCAAGCTCACCGCGAGCGGGGCCACGGTCGCGATGTGGACCGCATACGACGCCGGATGGTCGGCGGTGTTCGGCAAGGTCCGCGGCCGCACCGCGATCTACAACGAACTGGTGCGCGAGGTCGCGGACCGGCACGGCGCGGTGGTGGTCGACTTCTGGCGTTTCGACGGCTACGACGACGAACGGATGTGGGACTGGGACCGCCTGCACATGTCGACTGCCGGGCACCAGAGGATGGCGGTCGAGACCCTCGACGCGCTGGGTGTCGGTCATACCCTCGAGGCCCCGGACCTGGGTCCGGCGCCGGAACTGAGCAAGGCCGAGCGGCGCCGGGTGAACTACGTCTGGACCAAGGATTTCGTCGGTCCGTGGATCGGGCGGCGGCTGACCGGTAAGTCGTCCGGCGACACCGTGGCGGCGAGAAGGCCTGTCCTGGAGCCGATCTCCGCGGAGGTGTAGCGGACTTTCGGCTATCGGTCACCGCACCCTGGGTGGAGCAGATCCAACCCGAAGGGGGTCATCGGTCATCCCTTGGGGAGGTGCCGGTGGGCCGGCGGCAGGACGAGGGTGGTGGGGGCCCACGAGGTGTTCCGCAATCCGAAGGAGTGCCCGGGGCTCTCTCAGAGGAAAGGCTCATGACGAACCCCGCCCCTATCAATTGGGCTGACGTCGTTTACAAGATCCGGTACGGGCAGGAGGGTTTCGCCAACGTGGCCGAAGCCGCCAGAACGCTCGGTATGTCGGTGAAGCAGGTTCAGGCGCAGCTGGAGGTGGCGCAGCAGCTGGGTGGCAGCAGCGGCAAACTCGCCGCCGAGATCATCGAAAGGTCCAACACCTCCGCGCTCAAGCGGGTCGCGCAGCGAGCGCTCGGTAAGGTCGTCGAAGGGACCGGCCGCGCATTCATGGGCGTCGCGAGCCTCAGCACCGGCTTCTGGGTGGTGCTCGCGATCGGTGCGGGCGCCCTCCTGGTCGGCGGCCTCGTCTACGCGAACAGCGGCGACGAGCCCGTCAAGCTCGGGCCGAGATTCGACCGCATGCCTGCCGCGGTGGCCGGTGAAGAGCAGGGCGGACAACCCGCGGTTGCGCCCGCGGCCGAACCCGGGTTCGCGCCGCCGGCGCCGCCCGCGCCCGTGAACGGTGCTGCCGTCCCCGGCGAGCCCGGCCACCTCGGCGCGCCTCCGGCCGTGCTCGTTCCGCTGCCCCCGAAGCCCGCACCGGCCGCCGAGCCTGGTCCAGCGGCCGCTCCGGCGCCTGCCGTGCCGGCTGCCCCCGCCCCTGCCGTCGACGGTCCCGCGGCCCCCGCTCCGGCGCCTGCGCAGGCAGCTCCGGCCCCCTCGGTCCCGATTCCCGATTCCCCGCAGGGTGGCAGCGGCTCGGCCATGGGCGGGCAAGCCGCGCCGGGACAGCTAGCACCCGCTCCGGCCGATCCCATGGCGGATCCCACGCATGACGGGAATGCCTTGGCGGGCGCCGGAGCCTCCGGTGCCGGCACCGGAGGGGACGACGGGAGCGCGCCGGCCCAGGTAGCGCCTGCTCCCGCAGATCCGATGTCGGGTCCCGGGCACGAGGGCACCGCCCCCGCGGGCACCGCGTCCGGTGATGCTGTGACCTCTGATTCGGGTGCCGGTGGCTCTTCGGATCCTGCCGCGGTGAGCCCACAGGCAGGGCCGGTGACGAGTGATGGTGTGGCGGACGGGCCTGGCGCCGGTGGTGACGTCGGAGGAACCGGGGCCGATCAGGGCGGGGCTGCGGCAGTTCCCAACGGGTACACCTACTCCGATCCTTATGCCGGGCTGCCCCGGGATGACGATGGGTGGGCCGTCGACGGCGATGGGAACTATGTCGACGCCGAAGGGTATGTCCCCGATCCTTCTCAGATCACTCCGTTGGACTCGACTGCGGATGGATCGGGTTCCGGAGCCGCGAACTGACCGATCCACCCGAGGCCGCTCGACATTTCGGCCTACCACCTACTGCCGGTCCTCTTCCTGCCGGCAGTAGGTGGTTGCCTACGCCCGCGCCGTGCACGGAGGTCTCAGCGCAGCGATGCCAGCGCCACCAGGTGATCGATGGTCTCCCGCTCGGCCGTCTCCGGAAGCGCGTCGACGGGCCACCACCGCAGATCGGTCGACTCGTCGCTGACGACGATCGGTGCGTCGTTCGGTGCCCACACGAGAAACCGCAGGTCCAGGTGTCGGGTCGGCACGCCCAGCGAACACGTGATGGGGTGTGTGTGCGCGGAGAGCAGGACCGGGTCGATCCGCAGGGCCTCGATGCCGGACTCCTCTGTTGCCTCGCGCAGCGCAGCGCCGACGACCGTCTCGTCGGACGCCTCGCAGTGACCGCCGAGCTGGATCCAGCGCCCGACCCTCGGATGCAGGGTCAGCAGCACCTGCCGTCCGTCCTCGCTCAGGACAAGGGACGACGCGGTGATGTGGCCGGGGGCGTGCTCGCGCAGGCAGCCGAGCGGCGCCGAGTCGAGGAACGCCAACATGGTGTGCCGCAGCGACTCGTCGGCGGTGCTCGGGGTCCGCCAGCCCAGCAACGCCTCGCGCGCCGATCGATGCAGGGACTGTGCGCTCACATTTCCACCAGCAGGTCGCCGGGCTCGTTCGGCACGCGCGGCACCAGGGGCTCGAGCGGATGACCGACGGCGATGGCGCCGAGGGCCTGCCAGTCCGCGCGCAGGCCGAGTTCGGCACGCACGAGGTCCGCCGCGAAGATGGTCGACCCGATCCAGCAGCTGCCGATTCCCTTGGTGGCCAACGACACCAGCAGCCCCTGCACGGCCGCGCCCGCGGCGACGGTGAACATTGTCTGTTCGGCCCTCGTCCTGGCCTCGTCGGGGTAGCTGTGCGCGCCCTCGGGCACGCAGAACGGGATCACCAGCTCCGGCGCATCGAACAGGATGTTGCCCCGGTCGAGCCGTGCGTTGATCTTCTCCAGGCTCAGCCCGTCCGCGGTGAGATCCGAGCGCCACTGCTCCCGCATCGCGTTCAGCAGTCGTCTGCGGGTCGCGGCCGTGCGGATCCACACGAAACGGACGGGTCGGGTGTGGTGCGGTGCCGGTGCCGTCAGGGCCTCCGCGATCGCCTCCCGAAGGGCCTGCGGATCGATCGATTCGGAGGAGAACTCGCGCACCGAGCGACGCAGCAGCAGGGCCTCGTTCCTGCCCCGCTCCAGTGCCTCTCCGGAGCCGAGCCAGAACAGGTCCTCCTCGCCCGGCCGCACCAGATCCCGTGCCACCGAACCGTCGTCCTCGAACTCGAACCCGCGGACCACGGCGATCGGCACGCTCCCGACCTTGCCCTTCACCAGATCGCCTGCGGCGGCGAGCTCGTCCGCGACCGCGACCTCCGTCACGTAGAGCTCGTTGCCCTTGGCATCGACGGATCCGGCGTAGCCGTGCAGCACGGGCAGACCGGAGGCGCCGATCGCGGCGTCCGTCTGCCCGACCCGCCACGCTCGCCCCATGGTGTCGGTGATGACAACGGCGACACTGACACCAAGCAGTTCGGCCAACCGTTCACGCAATAGCCGGGCGCTCGCGTCTGGATCCTCCGGCAGCAGAGCCAGTTCGGCCGGGTCCACGTTCGAACCGTCGATGCCCGACGCCGCCTGGATGATGCCCAGTTTGTTCTCGGTGATCAGGGTGCGGCCCTTGCGGGCGACGACCCGGACCGCTTCCTGGTCCACCAGGCGCCGGCGAACGGCATCGCGTTCGTCGGGATCGGTTGGAGAGGCCACGATTCGGCCCTCGACCTTGGAGACGACCTTGCTCGTCACGACCAGTACGTCGCCGTCGACCAGCCACGGCGCCTGTGCCGCGATCGCGGCGGCCAGGTCATCGCCCGGCCGGAACTCGGGAAGTCCTGGCACGGGAAGGATCTCGATGGAACCGCGGGCTCCGTGATCGCCGATCACACCGTGACCCCGGCCAGGCGCAGCGCGGCGCGCGCCATCTCGGCTGTCGTCTCCGGGTCGGTCATCAGCAGCGGGACCGCCTCGACCTGCACCCCGGGGACCTGCGCGGTGTCGGTCTCGTGGACGAGCCAGCCGTCGAGGATCCCGGTGTCCGAGCGGGCGCCGTAGTAGCGGCCGATCGCCTCGGCGGTGGTCTCCACCCCGATCACCTCCAGGCATTCGTCGGCCATGCCGCGCAACGGCTTTCCGTCGATGACGGGGGACAGGCCGACGACCTTCGCCTTGCCGGTTCGCAGCGCGCCCCTGATCCCGGGGACCGCGAGGACGGCGCCGACGCTCACCACCGGGTTGGACGGTGCCAGGAGCACCGCGTCCGCGTTCTCGATCGCGTCGATGACCCCTGGAGCCGGGGTGGCCTTGTCGGCGCCGACGTGCACGAAGCTGTGGGTCGGGACCTGGGCGCGGTGGCGGACCCACCATTCCTGGAAGTGGATCGCCCGCTGCTCGTCGTCGGCCGGATCGGTGATGACCACATGTGTTTCGCTGCGGTCATCGGTCACAGGGAGCAGTCGCACTCCTGGTTGCCAGCGATTGCACAGTGCCTCGGTGACCGCCGACAACGGATAACCGGTACGCAGCATCTGGGTCCGGATGAGGTGCGTGGCGATGTCGCGGTCGCCGAGGCCGAACCAATCCGGCTTCGCGCCGTACGCCGCGAGTTCCTCTTTCGCGTTCCACGTTTCGCCGACGTGACCCCAACCCCTCTCGGGGTCGATGCCGCCGCCCAGCGTGTACATGCAGGTGTCCAGGTCGGGACAGATGCGCAGACCGTGCATCCAGACGTCGTCGCCGACGTTCACGACCGCGGTGATCTCGTGTGCGCCCGCGGCATCCGATTTCTCGAGCAGGCTCCGCACACCTTGCAGGAAACGGGCTCCACCGACGCCGCCGACCAATACTGTGACTCTCACAGCTCAAGAGCCTAGGCGTCCTGCGCCGGTGCGGCGGACTTGCACCGGCAGATCGGTGACAGCCGGTGCGACACGCTGGTGACGCGCACGAATGCGCCGTCGAGGCGATTCCGCCGCGTGTGGTGGTAAGGGGAATTGCCCAACAGCTTGACCCCAGCGCTCGGTGCCGTGTCTAATCACAGGTATGTCATTCCATCTTCGCCACGCGAGATCAGTTGTGGCGAACCTTGATTCGAACGTTCGTTCGGGGTGGATGACATTGTCGGGGAACGAAAGTGACCGGAATTTTCTGCGCAATCCAAGGTGAGGAGGCGGAACGATGCCCAACCAGTACGAGGGATCACGACTTCTGAGCGCGCTTGATTACGAACCGCAGACCGATTTCACAGCGAACGCAGTGGAGGGTGTTGGCGAACTTTTGGGGGAGAGGGAGCCGGTACGGCCTCAGCTGAGCCTGGTCACCGGATTTGATGAGATGTTCGAGAACATCGAAGATCAGTGGCAGGAGCGCGCCCTGTGTGCGCAGACCGATCCTGAGGCGTTCTTCCCCGAAAAGGGCGGCTCGACCCGCGAGGCCAAGCGAATCTGCCTCGGTTGCGAGGTTCGCGACGAGTGCCTCGAGTACGCGCTCTCCAATGACGAGCGATTCGGCATCTGGGGCGGGCTCTCGGAGCGCGAGCGTCGTCGGCTCAAGCGTGGGATCATCTAGAGCCGAATCGTTTAGGGCTCAAGTACTTTCAGTCCTCCGGCTCGCCACCTAGCTCCGGGTCGATGACTTCGGGGTCGACCCCGAGGTAGGTGGCGACCTGCCGGACCAACACCTCGTTCAGCAGATCGACGAGGTCTTCCTGACGCTTGGCGCGCAATTCGAGGGGCCGGCGGAACAGGACCAGTCGCGCTCTTGTCGCGGCGCCGTGCCGGTCCACGCCTGCCGGTACCAGTCGCGAGAGCGGCACCGGTCCCTCCGCCACCACCTCCGGCGGCCAGGTGACCGAATCGGGGTCGAGCGCGCGGATCTTCGGCACCTCGTCGACGGCGATGTCGAGCTTGGTGATCCGCTCGTGCCAGCGGGCGTCGATCGGGGCGAACGCCTCCAGGACCAGCATGTCGAACTTCTCCGCCCTGCTGCGCCATGCGGGCACGCTCACCGGGAGCACTGGTCCGCGGATCCCGCGTCCCCGTCGAGCGGCCGATCGGGAGGTCAACGGTCGTCCGTGTCGGGCTCTGCGCATGAAGGTCAATCCTACCGACACCCATCGGCTTCCGGTGTGTCCGAGTAGGAGCCTGCGGGTCCGCCAGCTACCCTCATCTGCGTGAGAGCACTGCGTCGATGCTGCCGGCCTGGGTGTAAGAACCCCGCCGTTGCGACGCTGACGTATGTCTATTCGGACTCGACGGCAGTGGTCGGTCCGCTCGCCACCGTCGACGAGCCGCATTCCTGGGACCTGTGCGAGACGCACGCCTCCCGGATCACCGCACCGAAGGGCTGGGAGCTGGTCCGCTACGAGGGCGGTTTCTCCACCAGCACCCCGGACGAGGACGACCTCACGGCACTCGCCGAGGCCGTCCGCGAGGCCGGCATGCCCGAGCGTGGATCCGTCGATGCCGCGTCGTCGGGTTCGGTGGATACGGTGCACGCGCCCGCCCAGGCCCCGCGCACCGGTCGTCGCGGGCATCTGCGGGTTCTGCCCGATCCCACGAACTGACCCTCGTGGCACCTGGCACTAGGCTGGCGGTGCACCGATCAAGACCGTCCCCGAACGCAGGAGTTATCGCAGTGTCACGTCCCGCCGAATCCGTCCATGCCGTCATCAAGGCATACGACGTCCGCGGAGTGGTGGGCGAACAGATCGATGTCGACTTCGTGCGTGATGTCGGCGGCGCGTTTGCGCGCCTGGTCCGCGATGACGCCGGCCGCGTGGTCATCGGTTACGACATGCGGGAGTCGTCGCCGGAGCTCGCGAACGCGTTCGCGGGGGGCGTGACGGCCCAGGGGCTCGACGTCGTCCTGATCGGCCTCGCCTCCACCGATCAGCTGTATTTCGCTTCCGGGCTGCTCGATTGCCCTGGCGCCATGTTCACGGCGAGCCACAACCCGGCGAAGTACAACGGGATCAAGCTGTGCCGTGCCGGTGCCAAGCCGGTCGGTCAGGACACCGGGCTGGCGACGATCTCGGCAGAGGTCATCGAGGGCGTGCCCGGCTTCGACGGTGAGGCCGGGTCGGTCAGCGAGCAGGATGTGCTCACGGAGTACGCCGACTTCGTCCGCGGACTCGTCGACCTGTCGTCCATGAAGCCGATGTCGGTCGCGGTGGACGCGGGTAACGGCATGGGCGGGCACACCGTCCCCGCGGTGTTCGAACCGCTGCCGCTGTCGGTGGATCCGATGTACTTCGAGCTCGACGGGAACTTCCCGAACCACGAGGCCAACCCGCTCGACCCGAAGAACCTGGTGGACCTGCAGGAGCGGGTCCGGCTGACCGGCGCGGACATCGGCCTCGCGTTCGACGGTGACGCGGACCGCTGCTTCGTCGTCGACGAGCTCGGCAACCCGGTGTCGCCGTCCGCCGTCACCGCGCTGGTCGCGGAGCGGGAACTCGCCAAGGAGCCCGGCGCCACGATCATCCACAACCTGATCACCTCCAGGGCGGTGCCAGAGCTGGTGATCGAGCTCGGCGGCACCCCCGTCCGAACCAGGGTCGGGCACTCGTTCATCAAGCAGCAGATGGCGGAGACCGGGGCGATCTTCGGCGGCGAGCATTCGGCGCACTATTACTTCCGCGACTTCTGGGGCGCCGACTCCGGCATGCTCGCCGCCCTGCACGTGCTCGCGGCGCTCGGTGAGCAGGACCGCCCGCTGTCCGACCTGATGAAGAGCTACGAGCGCTACGAGGCCTCCGGCGAGATCAACTCGACGGTCGCGGACGCCGCCGAACGGACCGCCGCCGTCCTCGCCGCCTTCTCGGGCCGCACGAAGTCCGTCGACCGTCTCGACGGCGTCACGGTCAACCTCGGTCAGGGCGCGTGGTTCAACCTGCGCGCCTCGAACACCGAGCCCCTGCTGCGGCTGAACGTGGAGGCGCGGACGGTGGAAGAGGTCGATGCGCTGGTGGCTGAGATACTTGGTGTCGTGCGCGCCTAGCGGACACGGGAACAGCCGTAGAATTCTTGCCCCGGGCAGAGCGAGAGAGGAAGGACGCCATGACGGCTCCGTCACACCTTCTCGACCTCGATGATTCCGCCAGCGTCACCGCAGCCGATTCCGAGGGATCGCTGCGGTCCGCCGCGCTCGGTGGGGCGCAGGTGCGGGCCACCGCGGAGGCGGTCGGCGAGGGTGCCCTCGATCGGATCAGGGACCTCCGCCCGCGCAGCATCGTCCTTGTGACCGGCGGTGGCCGCGCAGGCCGCGCCGCGTCGGTGCTCACCAGCGCGATCGGCGCGCGGATTGGCGTGCCGATCCTGCATCTGCCCGCGGTCCCGCCGTGGGTCGGCTCGCTCGATGTCGTCGTCGTGGCGGGGGAGGACGCGGGGGATCCACGGTTGCTGACCGCGGTCGACTCGGCGCTGCGCCGGGGCGCCGAGGTGGTGATCGCCGCGCCGGACGAGGGGCCGCTCCGAGCCGCGGGGGCCGGTCGCGCGATGCAGCTGCCGCCGCGCATTCGCGTCGCCGACCAGCACGGGTTCCTGCGATACCTGTCCGCCGGTCTCGCGGTGCTGACCGTTCTCGGACCGTCGCGCACCGACAACCTGCTGCCCGACCTGCACGATCTCGCCGACGCGGTGGACGCGGAAGCGCTGCGCGGTCACCCGGCCAACGAGGTTTTCCACAATCCCGCGAAGTCGCTGGCGGTGCGCATGCGTGGACGCCGGGTGGTGCTCGCGGGCGACGGCCCGTCCACCAGTGCGCTCGCGCGGCACGGAGCCGAGGTACTCATGCGTACCGCGGGCGTGGTGGTCGCGGCGGCGGACCTCGGTGATGTGGTGGCCTCGGCCACACGATTCGCGTCCGGCGGATCCGCCGCGCAGGCCGCTGGATACGATCCGATCTTCCATGACGAGGAACTCGACGGTCCGCCACCGAGCAATCCGGTGCGGGTCTTCGTGCTGTCGAGCGCGGCCACCAAGGTCGCGACATCACGCCGGATCGCCGTCCTGACGGATGCCGAGCTGGTGCTCGCCGTGGAGGACGACGAAGAGATCGACAAGGGGGGCCGGGAGATGGCTGGGGAGCGCACCGAGATCGAGCAGCTGGCGGTGACGGCCGTACGCCTTGAGATGGCCGCGGCCTATCTGCAGTTGATCGGCGGTAGCTAGTGCGGTTGCTTGAAGGCGCGCTGCGCACCTACGCCTGGGGCTCGCGCACCGCGATCGCCGAACTGTGCGGCAGGCCCGTGCCGTCGAACCATCCGGAGGCCGAGGTCTGGCTGGGCGCCCATCCGGCCGACCCGGCACGCCTGCTCGGCGGCGCGGACCCGGTCTCGCTGCTCGATGCGGTCGACGCCGACCCGGCCGGCCAGCTCGGTGACCGGGCGCGGGCCGAGTTCGGCGACCGGTTGCCGTTCCTGCTCAAGCTGCTAGCGGCCGAGGAACCGCTGTCGCTGCAGGCCCACCCGAGCGCCGTTCAGGCCAAGGAGGGCTTCCAGCGCGAGGAGTCCGCGGGGATCCCGCTCGACTCGCCGGTGCGTAACTATCGCGACGACAGTCACAAGCCGGAACTGGTGGTGGCCCTGACCCGGTTCGAGGTGCTCGCCGGGTTCCGGGATCCGCATCGGACGGTCGAGTTGCTCAGGGCCCTGGAGGTGCCCGCGCTCGACCACTACATCGCTCTCCTTGCGGGACAGCCCGATTCGTCGGGACTGCGGGCGCTGTTCACAACCTGGATCACGCTGCCGCCGCCCGCGCTCGAAGCGCTGCTCCCGCAGATTCTCGAGGGTTGTGTGCGGTACCTGTCGGGTGGTCCTGGCACGCGACCGTACACCGCGGAACTGCGGACCGTGCTCGGCCTTGGCGAGTCCTACCCGGGCGATGCGGGCGTGCTGGCCTCGCTGCTGTTGAACCGGATCACCCTGCAGCCGGGCGAGGGTCTCTACGTCGCGGCCGGAAACCTGCACGCGTACCTGCACGGGCTCGCCGTCGAGGTGATGGCGAACTCGGACAACGTGTTGCGTGGCGGGCTCACCCCCAAACACGTCGACGTGCCGGAACTGTTGCGGGTGCTCGACTTCGAGCCGCTCACCGGTCCGGTGCAGACGCCGTCCGCGCTCCCCGGTACCGCCACCGTCGTCTACGAGACGCCCGCCCCCGAGTTCGCGCTGACCCGGGTTGACCTGGACCGGTCCGGCGATCGGCACCCAGCCTCGGTGGAGTTCGAACTCGCCGGTCCGCGGATACTGTTGTGCACCTCCGGATCGGTCACCCTTCGGAGCGGCGGAACGACCCTTGAGCTCGAGCAGGGCGGCGCGGCGTGGGTCGCGGCCTCGGATCCAGAGCTCGTGGCCGTCGCCAGGACCGCGACCGCGCAGGTGTTCAGCGCCGCAGTCGGGTGAACACCCGGCGCCGGCCTCGCGACCGGCGCGCCAGTGCGGCGAAACTCGTGTGAGGCGTGCCCGGCGCAATAGGCTTGCCGCATTCCCTCACGAGGAGGCAGCGATGGGATCCGGGATTTTCAGAACGAAGTCGGTCGAGCAGTCGATCGCGGACACCGACGAGCCGGACAGCAAGCTCCGGAAGGATCTGACGGCCTGGGACCTGACGGTCTTCGGCGTCGCGGTGGTGGTCGGTGCGGGCATCTTCACACTGACCGCGCGCACCGCGGGCAACGTCGCAGGGCCCTCGGTCTCACTCGCGTTCGTGCTCGCCGCCATCGCGTGCGGCCTGGCCGCGCTGTGTTACGCGGAGTTCGCCTCGACCGTCCCGGTCGCGGGCAGCGCGTACACCTTCTCCTACGCCACCTTCGGCGAGTTCATCGCCTGGATCATCGGCTGGGACCTGATCCTGGAATTCGCCCTAGCCGCCTCGGTGGTGGCCAAGGGGTGGTCGCTGTACCTCGGCAACGTGATCGGCGCCGAGGGATCGACCGTCGTCGAATTGGGGCCGGTCGACTTCGACTGGGGCTCGGTGCTGCTGATCGCGGCGCTGACGGTGATCCTGGCGACCGGTACGAAGCTGTCGTCCCGGGTCTCCGCCGTCATCACCGGGATCAAGGTGGGTGTCGTCCTGCTGGTGATCGTGGTCGGCGCGTTCTACATCAGCAAGGACAACTACTCGCCGTACATCCCGCCGTCGCAGCCCGGTGACACCGGCGAGGGCATCCACCAGTCGCTCTTCTCCTACCTCACGGGCGCGGGCGGCAGCACCTACGGCTGGTACGGCCTGCTCGCCGCCTCCAGCCTGGTCTTCTTCGCGTTCATCGGATTCGACGTCGTGGCCACCACGGCGGAGGAGACGAAGAATCCGCAGAAGTCGTTGCCGAGGGGCATCCTCGGATCGCTGGCCATCGTCACCGTCCTGTACGTCGCGGTGACCCTGGTACTCACCGGAATGGTCAAGTACACCGATCTCGCGGGGGAGAACTCGACGCTGGCAACGGCATTCGAGATCCACGGAATCACCTGGGCTCAGTGGGTGATCAACCTGGGCGCCCTCGCCGGTCTCACCACTGTCGTCCTGGTGATGTTGCTCGGTCAGACCCGGGTGTTGTTCGCGATGTCCCGGGACGGACTGATGCCGAGGAGGCTGGCACACACCGGTCCGCACGGCACCCCGGTGCGGATCACCGTCATCGTCGGCGTTGTCTCGGCCGTGCTGGCCGGTTTCTTCCCGATGGGCACGCTCGAGGAGATGGTCAACATCGGCACCCTCTTCGCGTTCGTGCTCGTGTGCGTCGGGGTGATCATCCTGCGTCGCACGCGGCCCGACCTGCCTCGCGGCTTCAAGGTTCCGCTGGTGCCGCTGGTCCCGATCCTCGCGGTGCTCGCCTGCCTGTGGCTGATGCTCAACCTGTCGGTGGAGACCTGGATCCGCTTCGTCGTCTGGATGGCCATCGGCATCGTCGTCTATTTCCTGTACGGATACCGGCATTCGATGGTGGGCCGACGGGCCACCCCGCAGCCGGGAGTGGAGGCCGAGGCGCTCGGTCACCTCGGCGGCCCCGAGGGGCCAGGAGGGGTCGGGCTCTGACCCCGGCCGATCAGGCCGAACCCTTGTGCTGCGAACACCCCGCCGGATGCCACCGGCGGGGTGTTCGGCGTTTACCGGGCACCGTGTCCAGTTCGTGAGCCCGGCCGCGACGTGTACAAATCTTCAAGTTTGTATAGACGGCAGACAAGATATGGCATATCGTCCATATCTACGTGGTTCACCTCACAGTCGTGGGCCCCGCCGCAGAGGAGGCAGTCGTGGCAATGCAGGTCGATCCGGGGGCGCAGGCGCCCGCCGAGCAGTGGCGAGACAAGAAGCGGCATCTGTGGCTGCTGGGGCTGATCCCGCCGACTGCCGTCTTCCTCGCGGCCGCACTGGTCTGGGGGTTCAACGAGCTGGGCTGGTCCGCGGTCTCGCCGGTGTGGTGGTGGATCGGGCCGATCCTCGTCTACGGGCTGCTGCCGGTGCTCGACATCTTCTTCGGGCCGGACGGGCAGAACCCGCCCGAGGAGGTGATGGAGCAGCTCGAGAACGACAAGTACTACCGGTACTGCACGTACGTCTACATCCCGTTCCAGCTCGCGAGCCTGGTGTTCGCCTGCTACCTGTGGACCGCGGACAACCTCGCCTGGCTCGGCATCGAAGGCGGGCTGGGGCTCGCCTCCAAGATCGGACTCGCCCTCAGCATCGGCGTCATGGGCGGGATCGGCATCAACACCGCCCACGAGCTCGGCCACAAGAAGGACGAACTCGAGCGGTGGCTGTCCAAGATCACCCTGGCCCAGACCTTTTACGGGCACTTCTACATCGAGCACAACCGCGGCCACCACGTCCGCGTGTCCACCCCGGAGGATCCGGCCAGTGCCCGATTCGGCGAGACCTTCTGGTCCTTCCTGCCGCGCAGCGTCTGGGGCAGCCTGAAGTCGTCGTGGGAGCTCGAGAAGACCCGCATGGAGCGCCTCGGCAAGAGGACGTGGAGCATCCAGAACGACGTGCTCAACGCCTGGCTGATGTCGGCCGTCCTGTACGCGGCGCTCGTCGCCGGGTTCGGCTGGGAGGTGCTGCCCTTCCTGCTGCTGCAGGCTGTCTACGGCTTCTCGCTGCTGGAGACCGTGAACTACCTCGAGCACTACGGACTGCTTCGTCAGAAGACCGCGAGCGGCCGCTACGAGCGCTGCGCCCCGGTGCACAGCTGGAACTCGGATCACATCTGCACCAACATCTTCCTGTACCACCTGCAGCGGCACAGCGACCATCACGCCAACCCGACGCGGCGCTACCAGACGCTGCGCAGCATGGACGGCGCGCCTAACCTGCCCAGCGGATACGCCAGCATGATCTCCCTCGCGTACTTCCCGCCGGTCTGGCGCAAGGTGATGGACAAGCGCGTCCTCGACCACTACGACGGCGACATCACCCGGGTGAACGTCCAGCCTGCCAAGCGCGAGCGGATCCTCGCCCGCTACGGGGCGGCGTGATCATGGCTGCCTACCAGTGCCCGGTGTGTGACTACGTCTACGACGAATTGAAAGGTGCTCCGAGAGAAGGGTTCCCGGCCGGCACCGCATGGGACTCGGTTCCCGACGACTGGTGCTGCCCGGACTGTGGAGTGCGGGAGAAGATCGACTTCGAGAGGACTGCGTGATGAAGCTCTACCGCTGTGTCCAGTGTGGGTTCGAGTACGACGAGGAGCTGGGGTGGCCCGAGGACGGTATCGCGCCCGGCACCCGCTGGGACGACATCCCCGATGACTGGAGCTGCCCCGACTGCGGCGCCGCCAAGGCCGATTTCGAGATGGTCGAGGTTGCCCGCTCGTGAGCTCGATCGTGATCGTCGGCACCGGGATCGCCGGGATCACCGCTGCCGAAACGCTACGGGCCGAGGGCTTCTCGGGAGCGGTGACCGTGATCGGGGACGAATCCGCGCATCCGTACCGTCGGCCCGCCCTGTCGAAGGACCTGTTGCTGGGGACGATGCCGGCCGAGAAGGCCCGGCTCCGCGGCGCCGACTACTGGAACGAGCGCGGGATCGAGTTCCGCGTGTCGGTGGCCGTCATCTCGATCGACGTGGCCGCACGCACGGTCCGGCTCGACACGGGCGAGGAGCTGCCGTACGACGCCCTGCTCCTCGCGACCGGCGGCCGGGCCCGCGGCCTCGAGCACTCGGCCGGTGACGCCGTGCTGGCGCTGCGGTCGATGCACGACGTGGCACCCCTGCGCGCCGCCATCGAACGGACCAACTCGATCCTGGTGATCGGGGCGGGCCTGATCGGTTCCGAGGTCGCCGCAACCGCCCGCGGACTCGGCGCCGAGGTGACGATGCTCGAAGCGGCACCCGCGCCGCTGCATCGGGTACTCCCGCCGCAGGTCGGCGAGCTGTACGAGCAGATCCACCGCGAACAGGGCGTGGCACTGCACACCTCGGTACGCCTCACCGGGCTCGCCTCGGACGGCACCGGCGGGGTGCGTGCCACCGCCGCCGACGGGAGGGTGTGGTCCGCGGGCGCGGCGCTGCTCGCCGTCGGAATGGTGCCGAACACGCTCCTCGCGGAGCGGGCCGGGCTCGCCACCGCGGACGGGATCGTGGTGGACGAGGGCTACGCCACCTCCGCGCCGGGTGTGTATGCGGCCGGGGACGTGGCCAACTGCCCGAACCTCGTGCTGGGCGGTCGGCATCGAACCGAGCACTGGAACTCCGCGCAGACGCAGGGCGCCGCCGCCGCGCGCGCGATGCTCGCGGGTATGGAGGGCGCATCGCCAGCGCCGGCACCCGAGGTGCCCTGGTGCTGGTCCTCGCAGTACGGGCTCAATCTCCAGATCGCGGGGTGGCCACAGGCGGACGACGAGACCGTCGTTCGGGGCAGCATCGCCGGGCGTGACTTCGCCCTGCTCGCGCGGCGGGCAGGCAGCCTGGTCGGCGCGGTGACCCTCGGTCGGCCCAAGGACCTCCGCGCGGCGCGGGTCCTGATCGGCGAGCACCCGACGATCGACCCGGCGCTCCTGGCGGACGAGAGCCAGGACCTGACGGCGTTGAGTCAGCGGGTCCCTGTTTGACGGCCAGGATGCTTGCTGCCACTCTCGCCACCATGGCACCGACGAACCGAATCCCGTTCCAACAGGCGACCCGTACGCTGCTGCGGGATTCGGTTCTCGGCGCGATGCGGGACCTGCTGTCGGTCAAGGACTGGTCCGAGGTGACCATGACCGACGTCGCGGCCGGAGCAGGGGTCAGCAGGCAGACTGTCTACAACGAGTTCAAGTCCAGGCAGGGCCTCGCGCAGGCGTACGCGTTGCAGCTGGCGGACCGCTTCGTCGGAGCCATCGAGGACTCCATCTACGGCAACGCGGGTCGTCCGCATGTGGCCCTTGTCGAGGCGTTCACCACGTTCTTCCAACAGAGTGCCTCCGATCCGCTGGTCCAGTCGTTGCTCACCGGTGAGGCCAAGCCGGATCTGCTGCGCCTGATCACCACCGACAGTGCCCCGTTGCTCGACCACGCCTCGGGCAGGCTCGCGGAAACATTGGAGCGCAGCTGGATTCAGGCCTCGCCCGACGAGGCCGGGATCCTCAGCAGGGGAATCGTCAGGTTGGCGATCAGCTACATCTCGATGCCACCGGATTCCGATCGCAACGTGGCCGAGGACCTGGCCCGGATCTTCGTGCCCTTCATCGAGGCGATCGTCGGCACGACCGAGGCGTAACTCGCGCGCCCGCCCCGGGAGGAAACCCGATAGCCTTACCCGAGATATCGGCAACCAGGAGAGGCAGATGACGACCTCAGTGTCTGAGAACAAGCTCGAAGCGGATACCCGCAACGGAATCGACTACAAGGTGGCGGACCTTTCGCTCGCCGAGTTCGGCCGCAAGGAGATCCGTCTCGCCGAGCACGAGATGCCGGGCCTGATGGCCCTTCGTCGTGAGTACGCCGAGGTCCTGCCGCTCAAGGGTGCCCGCATCTCCGGGTCGCTGCACATGACGATCCAGACCGCCGTGCTGATCGAGACGCTGGCCGCGCTCGGTGCCGAGGTCCGCTGGGCGTCGTGCAACATCTTCTCCACCCAGGACCACGCCGCGGCCGCGATCGTCGTCGGCCCGCACGGCACCCCCGAGGAGCCCAAGGGCATCCCCGTGTTCGCCTGGAAGGGCGAGACGCTGGAGGAGTACTGGTGGGCGGCCGAGCAGATGCTCACCTGGCCGGGCGAGCCCGCGAACATGATCCTCGACGACGGTGGCGACGCCACCATGCTGGTGCTCAAGGGTGCGCAGTTCGAGAAGGCGGGCGTCGTGCCGCCCACCGACGACGAGCACGACTCCGACGAGTACAAGGTGTTCCTCGCGCTGCTGCGCAAGTCGCTCGAGGCCGACAAGTCCAAGTGGACCACGATCGCGGAGTCCGTCAAGGGCGTCACCGAGGAGACCACCACCGGCGTGCTCCGCCTGTACCAGGTGGCGGCAGCCGGTGAGCTGACGTTCCCGGCGATCAACGTCAACGACTCGGTCACCAAGAGCAAGTTCGACAACAAGTACGGCACGCGGCACTCGCTGCTCGACGGCATCAACCGAGGCACCGACGTGCTGATCGGCGGCAAGGCGGCGCTGGTCTGCGGCTACGGCGACGTCGGCAAGGGCTGCGCCGAGGCCCTGCGCGGCCAGGGCGCCCGGGTCGCGGTCACGGAGATCGACCCCATCAACGCCCTGCAGGCGCTGATGGACGGCTTCGAGGTCAAGACCGTGGAGGAGGCGATCGGCTGGGCCGACATCGTCATCACCTCGACGGGCAACAAGGACATCATCACCTTCGAGCACATGAAGCAGATGAAGCACCAGGCGATCCTGGGCAACATCGGTCACTTCGACAACGAGATCGACATGGCGGGCCTGGAGCGGGCCGCCGACGTCACCCGCGTCAACATCAAGCCGCAGGTCGACGAGTTCACGTTCGCCGACGGCCACTCGATCATCGTGCTGTCCGAGGGACGCCTGCTGAACCTGGGCAACGCCACCGGCCACCCCTCGTTCGTGATGAGCAACAGCTTCTCCAACCAGGTCATCGCGCAGATCGAGCTGTGGACGAAGCCGGACGAGTACGACAACGAGGTCTACCGGCTGCCCAAGCACCTGGACGAGAAGGTCGCGAAGATCCACGTCGAGGCACTCGGTGGCTCCCTGACCAAGCTCACCAAGGACCAGGCCGAGTACATCGGCGTTGACGTCGAGGGCCCGTACAAGCCCGAGCACTACCGGTACTGAGCAACACCGCAGTGGGAACACTGATCGCGCTGGAGGGTCTCGACGGCGCGGGCAAGCGGACGCTGGTCGACAAGCTCGTCTCCGAGCTCACGTCGGCCGGCGTCCGCGTCGCGGTGCGCACCTTCCCCCGCTACGGCGCCTCGATCCATGCGGATCTCGCCGCCGAGGCGCTCAAGGGGGCGCACGGCGACCTGGCCGGGTCGGTCAACGCGATGGCCGTGCTCTTCGCGCTCGACCGAGGCGGCGCGGTGGCGGAACTGACGGAACTGCTCGAGCGCCACGACATCGTGTTGCTCGACCGGTACGTGGCCTCCAACGCGGCCTATGGGGCGGCGCGGCTGCGGCAGGGGCCGGACGGCGAGTTCGTCGAGTGGGTGCGCGAGCTGGAGTTCGAGCGTCTCGGACTGCCGCGACCGGCGCTGCAGATGCTGCTCGACGTACCAGTCGAGCTGGCGCGGGCGCGGGCGCTGGCCAGGGAGGCGTCCGACTCCACCCGCGAACTCGACGCCTACGAGCGGGACTCGGACCTGCAGACCAGGACCGGTGCGGTGTACCGGGGACTGGCTCAGCAGGAGTGGGTCTCGAGCTGGAAGCGGATCGACCCGGACGTCGATCCGGCGGCACTCGCCGCGGATCTGGCACAGTGGATATGACGACACACTGCGCCGGACCTCACGCAACGACGGGTTCCGGCGTCCTGAGATGACACGATAGGGATATGAAGCCACGCATTCTGGTTGTCGATGACGACACGGCTCTGGCCGAGATGCTCACCATCGTGCTCCGTGGGGAGGGCTTCGAGCCCTTCGTCGTCGGGGACGGCACGCAGGCGCTGACCGCGGTCCGAGAGATCCGGCCCGACCTGGTGCTCCTGGATCTGATGCTGCCGGGGATGAACGGCATCGACGTGTGCCGGGTGCTGCGTGCCGATTCCGGGGTCCCGATCGTGATGCTGACCGCGAAGACGGACACCGTCGACGTGGTCCTCGGACTCGAGTCGGGTGCCGACGACTACATCATGAAGCCCTTCAAGCCGAAGGAGCTCGTGGCCCGGGTGCGGGCACGGCTGCGGCGTACCGAGGACGAGCCGGCCGAGCTGCTCAGCATCGCCGACATCGTCATCGACGTGCCCGCGCACAAGGTCACCCGTGAGGGCCAGCTCATCGTCCTCACCCCGCTGGAGTTCGACCTCCTCGTCGCCCTGGCCCGCAAGCCCCGCCAGGTCTTCACCCGCGAGGTCCTGCTCGAGCAGGTGTGGGGATATCGCCACGCCGCCGACACCCGCCTTGTCAACGTGCACGTCCAGCGGCTGCGCGCGAAGGTCGAAACCGATCCTGAGAATCCTGAAGTGGTGCTCACGGTCAGGGGGGTCGGCTACAAGGCCGGACCGCCGTGATCCGTTTCTCTCGTACGCGGCGGCGTATCAACGGAACGTTCACGCCGCTGCTGCGCCGCGGTAGGGAACTGAGTCATTCGCTCGGGCACCTGTGGCGGCGCTCACTGCAGCTCCGGGTCGTGGTGTCGACCCTGACGCTGTCACTGGTGGTCATCACCATTCTCGGCGTGGTGCTGACCAGCCAGATCACCGATCGGCTGCTCGAGGCGAAGATCACCGCCGCCACCGAGGAGATGGATCGGGCCAGGGGCACGGTGCAGGCCGAGTTGGCGGGAGCCGACGACAGCACCTCGCTCGGGACCCAGCTCGACCAGGCCCGAGCGGCGCTGACGAACCGGGAAAGCGATGCGGGCACGGCCTCGGGCGCGGCCGGCACCTTCGACTCCGTGCTGGTGGCACCGGCGGAACCGCCGCGTCAAACCGAGGCCAGCGGTCCGATCGAGCAGATCCCCGGCAACCTCAGGGAGTTCGTCAGGAAGGATCAGGTCAGCTACCAATTCGCGACCGTCTCGGATCCGGACGGGTACTCCGGTCCGGCGCTGATCGTCGGCAGCCCGGTGTCGTCCGATGTCGCCGGCCTGCAGCTGTACCTGGTGTTTCCGCTGGCGGCCGAGGAGAAGAGCCTGTCGCTCATGCGCGGGACCATGCTCATCGGCGGCGCGGTGCTGTTGGTGTTGCTGGCCGCGATCTCGATGCTCGTCGCCCGGCAGGTGGTGCTCCCGATCCGGTCGGCATCGCGGATCGCGGAGCGTTTCGCGGACGGCAGGCTCAAGGAGCGGATGCCGGTCCGTGGCGAGGACGACATGGCCAGGCTGGCCGTCTCCTTCAACGACATGGCGGAGAGCCTGTCCAAACAGATCACCCAGCTCGAGGAGTTCGGCAACCTCCAGAAGCGGTTCACCTCGGACGTCAGCCACGAGCTGCGGACCCCGCTGACCACCGTGCGGATGGCCGCGGAGCTGATCCACGACGGCAGCGCGGATCTGGATCCGGCCATGCGCCGTTCCTCCCAGCTGCTCGTCGCCGAGCTGGACCGGTTCGAGTCGCTGCTGAACGACCTGCTGGAGATCAGCCGCCACGACGCGGGCGTCGCCGAATTGTCCAACGAGCAACTGGATCTGCGGATGAGCGCGCGGGCCGCGGTGTCGACGATCCGTCACCTCGCCCGCGAATCCTCGACCGAGCTGATCGTCGATCTGCCGGATGAGGCGGTGATCGCGTCCGTCGATCCCCGCCGGGTCGAGCGCATCCTGCGGAACCTGCTCGCGAACGCGATCGACCACAGCGAAGGACAGCCGGTGTTGCTGCGCCTGCGCGCGGACGCCGATGCCGCGGCGTTCATCGTGCGGGATCAGGGGATCGGACTTCGCCCTGGCGAGGAGAAGCTGGTGTTCAACAGGTTCTGGCGGTCGGATCCGTCCCGGGTGCGCCGCTCCGGTGGTACCGGGCTCGGCCTGGCGATCAGCCTCGAGGACGCGCGGCTGCACGACGGCAGGCTCGAGGCGTGGGGCGAGCCGGGACAGGGGGCGTGTTTCCGGTTGACGCTGCCCCTGGTGCGCGGCCACAAGATCACCAGCAGCCCGCTGCCGCTCAAGCCCTCGACCCGCAAACACGCTCAGGGACAGCCGATTCCGGGGACCGCCCGATCCGACGACGGACTCGAGGTACGGAGCGAGTCGCTCGACCCCGATGAGGCGAGCAGCGTGCCGATGCTCAGGGAGCGGCCATGAAGATCCGGATTGCCGCGGCGCTGGCGTCGGTTCTCCTGCTGGCCGGCTGTGCCAGCCTCCCCGACTCGTCCACCCCACAGGCGATCGGCACCATCGCGCCAAGCCCGGTCACAGGGGAGGTGCCGGTGCCGATGCCGGGCCGCGAGCCGAATCTGCTGCTGCGGGACTTCTTCGCGGCCAGCACGGACCCCGAGAACCGTCATGCCGCGGCGCGCCAGTTCCTGACCCCGGCCGCGGCGGAGCGGTGGGACGACGCCGCGAGCACGACCATCGTCGACAAGGTGGACGTGCTCGCGGAACAGCGCAACGGCGACACGGCCACCTTCACCATCCGTGCGAACAAGGTCGGCCAGCTCGAACCCGGCGGGTCCTTTCAGGCGACCGAGGGGAACTTCGAGGCCAAGATCCACCTTCGCCGAGCCGACGGCCAGTGGCGGATCGACGAACTCCCGCCGGGCGTCATCATGGACCGGCCGCAGTTCCTCAAGACCTATCAGCGCAACGCCCTGTACTTCCTCGCTCCGAGCGAGAACCTGGTGGTGCCCGACCTGCGCTGGATTCCGGCCCGCCAGGAGAACCTGCCGGAGCGGCTCGTGGACCTGCTCATCGCCGGCCCCAAGTCGGTGCTGGCGAACGCGGTTGGGAACGAGCTGGCGGGTCTGTCGCTGCGCGCGCCGGTCACCAAGGCGGACGGTCGGACCGAGGGCGTCGGCATCGGGTTCGGCGGCGTCCGCATCGACTTCGAGGGCGCGCAGGGACTCGACCAGCGTCAGCGCGAGCTGCTCGCGTCGCAGGTCGTGTGGACCCTCGCCAACGCCGAGATCTCCGGGCCGTACGTGCTGCTCGCGGACGGCAAGCCGCTCGATGAGCGGTTCCCCCAGGGTTGGAGCACCACCGATGTCGCCTCGACCAACCCGACCGCCTCGGTGAGCGCGGCCGTTGGCCTGAACGCGTTGCGGGACGGGGCGTTGGTCAGTGTGACCGATACCGGCGCGCAGCCGAGGCCCGGCTACTTCGGCTCGGCGACGAGCCTCGAGTCGATCGCGCTGTCCCGCGACGGGAAATCGGCCGCAGGCGTGTCGGCCGCTGGACAGGCCTCCGGGACGGTTCGGACGCTGATGGTGGGCCCGATCGACGGTGACGCGGTGCCGCTGCTCCAGGGCGGCTCCATCACCAGGCCGACCTGGTCGCCCGACAGCGGATCCGTCTGGGCGGTGGTGGACGGTTCCAGGGTGATCCGCGCCGAGCGGGATCCGGCAGGCCAGATGTCCGTTCAGCCCGTCGACTCGAGCGCGATCGCGGGGCTTGGTGCGTCCATCACCGAGCTGCGACTGTCGAGGGACGGGGTGCGGGCGGCGATCATCGTCGACGGCAAGGTGTACGTGACCACCGTCGAGCGGAATCCGGACGGCCACTACCAGCTGGTGAACCCGCGGCCCGCAGCGGTCGGTCTCGGTAGCCCGGCGGTGGCGCTGGACTGGAGTGGTGGCGACTCCGTGGTGGTTGTGCGGGCGGCGTCGGAGATCCCGGTGGTCATGGTGTCGCAGGACGGCTCCCGGATGGACGCGCTGCCGAGCCGGAATCTGACCTCACCGGTCGACTCCGTCGACGCCTCCCCGACGACGGTGTTCGTCGGCGACGCGCGCGGGGTGTTCCAGCTCAACAACAACGACCCCGCGGGCGACAGGTACTGGCGTGAGGTGCCAGGACTGACCGGGGTCAAGGCCACGCCCGTGCTGCCGGGCTGACTGTCGTAGCGCGGGTGCACACTGCGGTGCATGCGCGCGCTCGTCGACCTGATCCTGCCCCGTGAGTGCGGCGGCTGTGGGGTGGCAGGCACCGACTGGTGTGACCGGTGCCGGGCGGAGCTGTCGGCCGACCCGGTGCGGCTCGCGCCCCGGTTCGATCCGGGGGTTCCTGCCTGGGCGCTGGGGCGGTACACGGGTCCGCGCCGCGGCGCGGTGATCGCCGCAAAGGAGCGCGGACGCAGGGACCTCGCGAGGCCGCTCGGGCACGCATTGGCCGGTGCCGTGCGGCGGCTTCGGGAACTCGGCGAGATCGACCCGTCGGAACTCGCCGCATTGGCCTTGGTGCCGGCGCCGACCCGGGCGAGGGCAGCGCGGGCGCGTGGGGGAGATCCGGTGACCCGGGCGGTGCTCGCGGCGGCGTCGGCGCTGTCGCCCGAACCGGTTGCGGTGGTGCCCATGCTGAAATTTGCTCGGGGAGTTCAGGATTCGGTCGGTCTTTCGGCGCGGTCGCGCATCGAGAACCTGTCGGGCCGGATCATCGCGACACCGGGTTCGCGAACCGGCCGGTCTTCTTGCGTGGTTCTCGTCGACGACGTTCTGACGACAGGGGCGACGGTCTCGGAGTCCGTCCGGGTCCTCGCCGGGAGCGGTGTCAGGGTCGATGCCGTGCTTGTGATCGGCGCCGCATGAATCAATCGGGGAGAACGCTGGCACTCGCGTCCAACTCGGACTAGCGTCGCCAACACAACCGACGACACGGGTGGGAGGTGATACCCCAAACCTGGCGCCGGGCGGTCCCCTCCCGGCGCAGATCACCCGCCGACCGTCACCGCGGTGACTCGGCCGTAACCTGGAGGTACCGTGACGAACCCTTCAAAAGCCTCGGTTTTTTTCGAAGAAGAGACGGACTCGGCCGGGCAGCCTGACGGCCCGCGCGCCGACATTGTGGTGAAGGGCCGCAATGTCGAGGTCCCCGACCACTTCCGTGTGTATGTCTCAGAGAAGCTGGCTCGGCTCGAGCGCTTCGATCCCACGATCTACCTCTTCGACGTGGAGCTCTATCACGAGCGCAATCGACGGCAGGCCAAGAGCTGCCAGCGCGTCGAGATCACCGCCAGGGGCAAGGGCCCCGTCGCCAGGGCTGAGGCCACCGCCGACAGTTTCTACGCGGCATTCGAGGGCGTCACCGCCAAGCTGGAGAGCAGACTGCGCCGCACCAAGGATCGGCGCCGCGTCCACTACGGCGACAAGACACCGGTCTCGGTGGCAGAGGCCACCGCGGTCCTCGCCGAGGACGATTCCCTGGCGATCTCGCCCGACCTGTCGCTCGAATCCGAGACCGAGCCGCCCGACGGCCCAGGTCAGGTAGTGCGAACCAAGGTGCACACCGCAGCGCCGATGAGCGTCGACGACGCTCTGTACGAGATGGAACTGGTCGGCCACGACTTCTTCCTGTTCCATGACAAGGAATCGGATCGGCCCTCTGTCGTCTACCGACGGCATGCGTTCGACTATGGCCTGATCCGACTGGCCTGAGCCCGGTCAATTGAGTTAACGCCTACCATGGAGCCGGTCGGGGGAGAACTCTCCCGACCGGCTCCACCGTGTACACCCACCTGCCCGCCGAGGATTGAGGACGTTTAAGCCCGTGCCGTCGTTGTCGCTTACGAAGCTGCTCCGTGTTGGTGAAGGTCGCATGGTCAAGCGGCTCAAGCACATCGCGGAGCACGTATCCACCCTCTCGCCCGACGTGGAAGCCCTGTCCGACGCCGAACTCCACGCGAAGACGGGGGAGTTCAAGGAGCGGTACGCCCGAGGGGAGTCCCTCGACGAGCTGCTGCCAGAGGCGTTCGCGGTGGCCAGGGAGGCTTCCTGGCGGGTGCTCGGCCAGAAGCACTACACCGTCCAGGTCATGGGCGGCGCGGCGCTGCACTTCGGGAACGTGGCCGAGATGAAGACCGGTGAGGGCAAGACCCTGACCTGTGTGCTCCCGGCCTACCTCAACGCGATCGCAGGCGACGGCGTGCACGTGGTCACGGTCAACGACTACCTGGCCAAGCGTGACTCCGAGTGGATGGGCCGCGTGCACCGCTTCCTCGGCCTGGACACCAGCGTGATCCTGTCCGGGATGACCCCGGCCGAGCGGCGCTCGGCGTATGCGGCCGACATCACCTACGGCACCAACAACGAGTTCGGCTTCGACTACCTGCGCGACAACATGACGCACTCGCTCGACGATCTCGTGCAGCGTGGGCACAACTTCGCCATCGTCGACGAGGTGGACTCGATCCTCATCGACGAGGCGCGTACCCCGCTGATCATCTCGGGACCCGCGGACGCGTCCTCGAAGTGGTACGGCGAGTTCGCGCGGATCGCGCCGCTGCTCAAGCGCGATGTGCACTACGAGGTCGACATCAAGAAGCGCACCGTCGGCGTGCACGAGGCGGGCGTCGAACTCGTCGAGGATCAGCTCGGCATCGACAACCTCTACGAGGCCGCGAACTCGCCGTTGGTCAGCTACCTGAACAACGCGGTCAAGGCCAAGGAGCTTTACCAGAAGGACAAGGACTACATCGTCCGCGACGGCGAGGTCATCATCGTCGACGAGTTCACCGGACGCATCCTGGTCGGCCGCCGCTACAACGAGGGCATGCACCAGGCCATCGAGGCCAAGGAAAAGGTCGAGATCAAGGCCGAGAACCAGACCCTCGCCACGATCACCCTGCAGAACTACTTCCGCCTGTACGACAAGCTCTCGGGCATGACCGGTACGGCCGAGACGGAGGCCGCCGAGCTGCACCAGACCTATGGCCTCGGCGTGATCCCGATCCCGACGAACCGTCCGATGGTCCGCGTCGACCAGGGCGACCTGATCTACAAGACCGAGGAGGCGAAGTTCGCCGCCGTCGTCGACGACGTCGTCGAGCGTCACCAGAAGGGCCAGCCGGTCCTCATCGGCACCACCAGCGTCGAGCGGTCCGAGTACCTGTCGAAGCAGTTCACCAAGCGAGGCGTCGCGCACAACGTCCTCAACGCGAAGTTCCACGAGCAGGAGGCGACCATCGTCGCCGAGGCCGGCCGCACCGGTGCGGTCACCGTGGCCACCAACATGGCAGGCCGTGGCACCGACGTCGTGCTGGGCGGAAACCCCGACATCCTCGCCGACCTGCACCTGCGCAAGCAGGGGCTGGACCCGGTCGAGACCCCCGACGAGTACGAGGCCGCGTGGGAGCCCGCGCTCGAGGAGGTCAAGGCTCAGGTCAAGGCCGACGCCGAG
The DNA here is from genome assembly GCF_001894865.1 of Rhodococcus maanshanensis NBRC 100610. GTDB lineage: Bacteria > Actinomycetota > Actinomycetes > Mycobacteriales > Mycobacteriaceae > Rhodococcus_G > Rhodococcus_G maanshanensis. The sequence continues at coordinate 40,097 of NZ_BCXA01000029.1, forward strand.
GATGTGCGGGATGCCGGCGGACTGTACGTGCTCGGTACCGAGCGGCACGAGTCCCGCCGCATCGACAACCAGCTCCGTGGCCGTTCCGGTCGTCAGGGCGACCCGGGCGAGTCCCGCTTCTACCTCTCGCTCGGCGACGAGTTGATGCGGCGGTTCAACGGTGCGGCGCTGGAGTCGATCATGACGCGCCTCAACCTGCCCGACGATGTGCCGATCGAGGCGAAGATGGTCTCCAAGGCCATCAAGAGCGCGCAGACGCAGGTCGAGCAGCAGAACTTCGAGATCCGCAAGAACGTCCTCAAGTACGACGAGGTGATGAACCAGCAGCGCACGGTCATCTACGCCGAGCGTCGCCAGATCCTCGAGGGCGAGGACATGGAGGGCCAGGTCGAGGGCATGATCACCGACGTGGTGACCGCCTACGTCGACGGCGCCACGGCCGAGGGCTATGTGGAGGACTGGGACCTGGAGCAGCTCTGGACCGCACTCAAGACGCTGTACCCGGTCGGCATCGACCACAAGGACCTGACCGGCGAAACCGAGATCGGCGAGCGCGGCGATCTCACCCGCGAGGAACTGCGCGAGGCGCTGCTGGCGGACGTGCGGGCGGCCTACGACGCGCGCGAGCAGCAGATCGACGAGATCGCAGGCGAGAACGGGATGCGTGAACTCGAGCGCCGCGTGCTGCTGTCGGTGCTCGACCGCAAGTGGCGCGAGCACCTCTACGAGATGGACTACCTCAAGGAGGGCATCGGCCTGCGGGCGATGGCCCAGCGTGACCCGCTGGTCGAGTACCAGCGTGAGGGCTTCGACATGTTCACCGCGATGCTCGAGGGGCTGAAGGAGGAGTCGGTCGGATTCCTGTTCAACCTGCAGGTCGAGGCCGCGCCCGCGGCGGAACCTGAGCATTCGGGTTGGACGGCCGCCGCGACCGCGGCGCGTCAGGCGCCCGCCGCGCTGCCCACCGAGGAGCCCGCCCCCGCGGCGCCCGCGGCCCCGGCCGCGCTGCGCGCAAAGGGACTCGACGCGTCGGAGGAGACCAGGCTGACCTACTCGGGTCCCGCCGAGGACGGCAACGCGCAGGTCCGTCGCACCGCCGCCGGTGCCGGTGCCGGTGAGGGTTCCCGGCGCGAGCGCCGTCAGGCCGGACGGTCCAAGCGCAAGAAGTGACCGGCCTCAGCCGACCTGAAGTGATGTGACACGCCAGCCGCCGAGAGCTTTCCCGGCGGCTGGCGTGCGTTCGAGGCGGGCCGCGACGGCGAACATCCGCGGCCCGCGCGAGTAGCTGCCGAACACCTCGACGGAGTCGGCACCGCTCGGCCGCAGGTGCACGCGGCCGAGGCAGGCGACGCCCAGTCCTCGGGCGGGCACGGGTCGCTGGGCCAACGCCCCGACGAGGCCGACGAGCGCAGGCGCCAGCAACGGCCGCAGCAGTGCGGGCGGGCGCCGACGGTCCACGACCTCCAGCGTCAGCCGGAGCGCGTGCTCGGCGAACCGTTGCGCCTCGGGGTCGATCGCGACGGTCTCGGCCGGTGGCCGCGCCACCTGACCGCGGCCGCTGACGGGTGATCGACCGCTGTGCGGCGAGCGGGCCGGAGCGCGGTGCGCGGTGGCGCGCGACTCCGTCCGGCCCGCAATGGGTGGTTCGCATCGCGGGGCCTGGGTCAAGAACCTGTGGGTGTCACGCATGAGGGACGTCTCCTGTCTCGACGGGGGCGGCTCGTGACGAGTCGCCGCGCGGCGGTGCCGAGTCCGAGGAGAGGCCGGACGGTCTGAAGGATTGCACGGATCAGGAAGCGGCGCGCGGGTTCTCGCGAACTTCATCGCGCGCGGATGTCCCCGGAGCCATAGGGTGGGCGGATGCGAGGGTTGGTGGTGGATTTCGGCGGCGTGCTGGCCGGGCCGGGCTCGGACCGTGCGGGACTGACCGCGATCATCGGGGCACTGCGTGGGGTCGGCGTCCGCTCGGCCATTCTCAGCAACGATCCCGGCGGTCCGGCGGGCGCGGACCTGCGCGGGCTCGGCGACGGGGTCCTGGTCGACGAGGTGGTGCTCTCCGGTGACGTCGGGATGGCCAAGCCCGACCCCCGGATCTATCGGCTGACCGCGGATCGTCTCGGACTGGCCGCCGCGGACTGTGTGTTCGTCGACGATCTCGCGGTCAACGTCCGCGGCGCCGCCGCGTCCGGGATGGTCGGGGTACATCATGTGGATCCGGAGACCACGGCAACGGAACTGCGGATACTCTTCGATCTCGGGCAGGGGGTGCGGGCGTAATGGTGACCAGGTTGACCACCGTCGACGCGTCGTTCTATTTCCTCGAGGCGAGCAACACCCCGATGCATCTCGGCTCGCTGTCGATCCTGCAGCCGCCGCGGTCGGGTCTCGACTACGAGGATCTGCTGACCCGCGTCGAGAACCGGCTCGCGCTGGTGCCGCGCTATCGGCAGCGGGTGCGGGAGGTGGCATTCGGCATCGCCCGGCCGGTGTGGGTGGACGACCGGGACTTCGACATCACCTATCACGTCAGGCGTTCGGCACTCCCGAAGCCGGGGTCCGACGAGCAGCTGCACGACCTGGTGGCGCGGCTGACCTCGCGGCCGTTGGACCGGTCGCGGCCGCTGTGGGAGATGTACCTCGTGGAGGGGCTGTCGAAGAACCGGGTGGCGATCTTCACCAAGTCGCACTCGTCCCTGGTGGACGGCGAGCATGCGCTCGAGATCGGTCAGGTGCTGCTCGACCCGACGAAGACGCCCCCGCCACCGACCGAGGAACTGTGGATGCCGCGCCGCGAACCGCGCGAGGCGGAACTGGTGCTCGATGCCGTCGCGGAGATGGTCGCGCGACCGAGCGAGGGCGCGGCCACCCTCCGGATGGCGGTCGGCGACCTGATCGGGACGGCGGCCGAGGTGGCCGGCAACATCGCCGCGGTGGTCCGGACGGCCGCGCACACGGCGCCGACCAGCCCGTTGAACGCGCCGATCTCCCGGAACCGGCGCTTCGCGGTCGCGAAGACGCCCCTCGCGGACTACCGGGCCGTCCGTGACAAGTACGCGTGCACGGTCAACGACGCGATCCTGGCGGTACTGACCGGGGCGCTGCGGAACTGGTTGCTCTCCCGCGGCGAGCCGGTCACCGCGTTCACCACGGTGCGTGCGCTGGTACCGATGGCTGTCGACTCCGGGGTCGCCGAGCGCGGGGTGTCCTCGTTCCTGGTCGACCTGCCGGTGGGGGAGCTGAACCCGGTGGTGCGGCTCTCGCACATCGCGCACGCCACCGAGGCGCACGCGAAGCAGAATCGGCCTGCCGCGCTGCCGCTGGCCCGGATGTCGGGGCTCGCGCCCGCGACCCTGCACGCGATGGGCCTTCGGGTGGCCAGCGGGCTCTCCCAACGCGTGTTCAACCTGATGATCACCAATGCGCCCGGCCCACAGTCTCCGCTGTACCTGGGTGGGGCCAAGGTCCTCGAGATGTATCCGGTGTCGCCGTTGCTGAAGAATCAGACGCTCAGTGTGGGCCTGACGTCATACAACGGCCACGTCTACTACGGTTTGAATGCCGACCGCGATGCGATGTCCGATGTGGATGTGGTGACGGCGCTTCTGTACGAGTCGCTCGAGGAGCTGTTGGATGCCACTACATAAGGATTGCGCATGAGGGTCTACATCCCGGCGACCATCGCGATGTTGCAGAGGTTGGTCGCGGATCAGGAGTTCGATCCGGTGAGCCGCACCGCGTTCGCGGTCACCCCGGCGCTGCGCGAGGCCTACGCCTCCGGTGACGACGAGGAGTTGGCCGAGGTCGCGATGACGGAGGCGGCACGTGCCTCGCTGCGACTGCTGGCGGCCGAGGCGGATGACGAGGGCACGGCGAGCGTCCAGCGCCGTGCGGTGATCGCCGCGGACGTGGACGAGGTGAAGCTGCGGCCGGATCTCGACGACGCCGTCGTGCGGTTGGCGGCGCCGGTGAGCCTGGCCGAGGTCGCCTCCGTCCACGTCGATCTGGCGGAGGCGGAGTCGGCGATCGCCAAGGCCGCCCTGGCGATCGACGCGGCCGATCTGGGCGATGCGGACGCCGAGTTCGTGCTCGGTGACGCCGAGGATCACGAATTGGCTTGGTATGCCACCCAGGAGCTCGCATTCTTGCTCGATCTGTTGTGACGGTCCGCGTGACAGCAGGGCAGCCGTGTAGGTAACCTACGGTTCCGTAACCTACGCGAGTGGATGGATTGTTGATGGGTTTGAGGAACTGGCTCGAGGCGCCTGCTGCCGACATCTCGGCGCCCCGCCGGCCGAAGCTGAACATGCTGCGCGGAGCGGTGACGCGGGTGACCACACCCCTGCTGCCGGACGACTTCCTGCATCTGGCGAACCCGCTGTGGTCGGCGCGCGAGCTGCGGGGCAAGGTCATCGAGGTCCGTAAGGAGACCGCGGACTCGGCAACCCTGGTGATCAAGCCTGGGTGGGGCTTCGACTTCGATTACCAGCCGGGCCAGTACATCGGCATCGGGCTGCTCGTCGACGGTCGATTCCATTGGCGGTCGTACTCGCTGACCTCCCCGCCGAACTGGGAGAAGAAGCGGATCTCGATCGCGGTCAAGGCGATGCCGGAGGGCAAGCTGTCGAGCCACCTGATCAACGGTGTCCCCTCGGGAACCGTGATCCGGCTGGCCGCGCCGCAGGGCAACTTCGCGCTGCCGGAGCCGCCGCCGGAGAAGATCCTCTTCCTCACCGCGGGCAGCGGCATCACCCCCGTGATGGCGATGTTGCGCGCGATGGTGCGCCGCGACGAGCTGCCGGATGTGGTGCACGTGCATTCCGCGCCGACCGCCGAGGACGTGATGTTCGGCGAGGAGCTGTCGGCGCTGCACGAGTCGCACCCCAATTTCGTCTCCCAGGTTCAGCACACCAGGACAGGCGGCCGGTTCCGGCTCGCGGACCTCGACGCGCTGTACCCGGATTGGCGTGACCGGCAGACCTGGGCGTGCGGGCCGACACCGATGCTCGACGAGATCGAGCGCGTCTGGCAGGAGGAAGGTCTCGCCGACCGGCTGCACACCGAGCGGTTCGCGATCTCGCGCGCGGACGACGCGGGGCAGGGCGGCACGGTGACCTTCACCAAGACCGGCCGCAGCATCGAGATCGACGGCGCGACCACGCTGCTCGAGGCCGGGGAGAAGGTCGGGGTCCAGATGCCGTTCGGGTGCCGGATGGGCATCTGCCAGACCTGTGTTGTCCCTCTCGTCGCCGGTCACACCCGGGATCTGCGGTCCGGGCGGGAGCACGGCGAGGGGGAGCGGGTGCAGACCTGTATCGCCTCGGCTGCAGGCGACTGCACCTTTGACCTCTAGATCTTTCGTCATCTCGAGTTCACGGATGTCGGCTATCGTTGTCGGTATCGGATACGCCGCGGGGGCCTCCGCAGGCAATCTATCTATCCCCATCGGAGGGCCCTGATGGCCATCACGGACATCAAAGAATTCTCACACCTCACCGAAGCCGACATCGAGGCGCTCGGGCGCGAACTCGACGAGATCCGCCGCGACATAGAGGATTCGCGCGGCGAGCGCGATGCGCGGTACATCCGCAACGTCATCCGGCTCCAGCGCGTCCTGGAGGCCGGCGGCCGGCTGACCCTGTTCGGCAGCAAGTACCGGCCGGCCTGGTTCGCGGGCACGACCATGCTGGCCCTGGCCAAGTGCATCGAGAACATGGAGCTCGGCCACAACGTGGTGCACGGGCAGTGGGACTGGATGAACGATCCGGAGATCCACTCCACCACGTGGGAGTGGGACATGACCGGACCGACCTCGCAGTGGAAGCGCGCGCACAACTACTCGCACCACACGTACACCAACATCGTCGGGATGGACGATGACGTGGGATTCGGGATCCTCCGGATGACCCGCGACGAGCAGTGGCGGCCGATCAACCTGCTGCAGCCCGCGGCGAACGTGCTCCTCGCGACCACGTTCGAGTGGGGCATCGCGATGCACGACCTGGGCAATGCCAAGGCCGAGGACGAGAAGCGTGGCGGTGCCAACATCGCGCAGCTGAATCGTGAGTTCTACGCGAAGGCCGCCAAGCAGGTCGCGAAGGACTTCGTGCTGTTCCCGGCGCTGACCGGTCCGGCGTGGAAGCACACCCTGACCGCGAACGCGACCGCCAACCTCGCCAGGAATCTGTGGGCGTACGCGGTGATCTTCTGCGGGCATTTCCCGGACGGGGCGGAGAAGTTCACCGTCGAGCAGTACCGCACCGAGACGAAGCCCGAGTGGTACCTGCGGCAGATGCTCGGCAGCGCCAACTTCAAGGCGGGCCGGGTGATGGCGTTCATGAGCGGCAACCTCAGCTTCCAGATCGAGCACCACCTGTTCCCGGATCTGCCGAGCAATCGGCTCCGTGAGGTGTCGGTCCGGGTCCAGGCGCTGTGCGACAAGTACGACCTGCCGTACACGACGGGCTCGCTGGCGCGCCAGTACCTGTTGGCGCTCAGGACGATTCACAAGCTGGCCCTGCCGGACCGGTTCCTGACGGCCACCTCCGACGACGCGCCGGAGACCAGTTCGGAGCGCAAGTTCCGCGCGGTGGGTTCGCTGAATCCGCTTCGGGTCGACCCGGTCAGCGGCAGGCGCAGCGGCCTTCGGTCGGCGTTGCGTGAGCTCCGCGAGCGTCGTCGCTAGCGGCCCCTCCGGCGCCCGCAGTGAGTTGGGTCACACCTCGATTCTGGCAACCTACGGAGCCGTAACTTACGGTACGGTAGGTCGGAACCAAGGCAACTGATCGACTGCGGGGAGAGCCGGAATGGCGATTGCGGACGTCAAGGAATACGCGCACCTTACCGAGGCGGATGTGGAAGCGCTCGGTTTCGAGCTGGACGCCATCCGTCGTGACATCGAGGCGTCGCGCGGCGAGCGCGACGCCCGCTACCTGCGCAACACCATCCGCCTGCAGCGTGGCCTCGAGGTCGCGGGCCGGGCCGTCCTCTTCGGCAGCCGCAAGCGCCCGTTGTGGCTGCTTGGCGCCGGACTGCTCGGCACGGCGAAGATCATCGAGAACATGGAACTCGGCCACAACGTCATGCACGGCCAGTGGGACTGGATGAACGATCCCGAGGTGCACTCGAGCACCTGGGAGTGGGACGTCGTCGGACCCTCCGCGCACTGGAAGCAGACGCACAACTACCTGCATCACAAGTACACCAACATCCTCGGCATGGACGACGACGTGGGATACGGCCTGCTCCGCGTCACGCGCGACCAGCGATGGAAGCCGTTCAACGCAGGCAACGTCGTCTACAACAGCCTGCTCGCCCTGTTCTTCGAGTTCGGCATCGCCGCGCAACACGTCGAGCTCGGCAAGGTCGCCAAGGGGCGCGACGACCGCGAGGAGACCAAGCGCAAGCTGCGCGAGGTCGGCGAGAAGGTCGGCAAGCAGCTCGTCAAGGACTACGTCCTGTTCCCGGCCATGACCGGCAAGGCGTGGAAGTCGACGATGACCGCGAACCTGACCGCGAACATGATCCGCAACGTGTGGACCAACGCCGTGATCTTCTGCGGGCATTTCCCGGACGGCGCCGAGAAGTTCACCAAGGACGACGTCGACAACGAGACCCAGGCCCAGTGGTACCTGCGGCAGATGCTCGGCAGCGCCAACATCAGCGGCGGCCCGGTGATGGACTTCATGACCGGCAACCTCAGCTACCAGATCGAGCACCACATCTTCCCGGACCTACCGTCGAACCGGTACGCCGAGATCGCGGTGCGGGTGCGCGCGCTCTGCGACAAGTACGACCTGCCGTACACCACCGGCCCGCTGCTGGTGCAGTACGGGAAGGCCTGGCGCACGATCGCCAAGCTGTCGCTGCCCAACAAGTACCTGCGCGACACCACCGACGACGCGCCGGAGACCGCCTCGGAGCGCAGGTGGGAGGGGACCGCGGCGGTCCTGACCGTGGATCCGGTCACCGGGCGCAATCGCGGGTTGCGGACAGCGATCCGCGAGGCGAAGGAGCGTCGGAGCGTGAGGGGTCTGTTCTCCCGCTGAAGCGAGTCCGGAAGGTGACGTGAGTGCCCCGCCGTGACGGGGCACTCACGTCACTGTCATTGCTAGGACCCGACCAATGCCGAGCCGGTGTCGAGCAACGTTCCGAAGATGCTCTGGATGTCGCCGACGATGGCCGATCCGGCGTCGATGATCAATTGTGCACTACCCATTTGAAACTCCTTGTGTCGTGACGGTGAGATCGGGTGATCCCGGTGTGTCTTGACCATGAGTTGATTCGAATCAGGTCGAGCCCAAACAGTGTAAAAACCCGATTACTACAAACTTGGGATTTCGCCGGCTAGTTGACCCGACCGTGACCTTGTTCGGTGACGAAACCGTTACCAGGCCTCGTTGGAGTTGAGGGCCACCAGCAGCAATCGCACGGCGGCGACCCGCCTCGCGGCCTCGCCCTCGAGGCGGTCGAGCGCGCACTCGGGGTCAGCAGGCGGGCCGAGGTGGCTGCATCCGCGCGGGCAGTCCTCGATGGCCGCGGCCAGATCGGTGAACGCCCCGAGGACGTCGTCGGGCGAGATGTGGGCAAGGCCGAACGACCGGATGCCGGGCGTGTCGATCACCCAGCCACCGGAACGACCACTGTCCGTCAGGTCGGGTAGCGGCAGGGCAACCGACTGGGTCGAGGTGTGCCGCCCCTTGCCCACGCCCGAGACCACGCCGGTGGCCCGATCGGCATCGGGCACAAGGCGATTGACGAGCGTCGACTTCCCGACACCGGAGTGGCCGATCAGCGCGGTGACCTTCCCGGCAAGCGCCTCCTGGACCGGATCGAGTGGATCGTCCTGACCCGCAAGGATCACCGGCACGTCCAGATCGGCGAAGGCGGCGGCGAATTCCGCGTGATCGGCCAGATCGCCCTTGGTCAGGCAGAGGATCGGCGCCAGCCCGCCGACGTAGGCGGCGACCAGCGCCCGCTCGACGAATCCGGTGCGGGGCGGCGGATCCGCGAGGGCGACCACGATCAGCAGCTGGGAGGCGTTGGCCACCACGATCCGCTCGAACGGGTCGGTGTCGTCGGCCGTTCGCCGCAACACCGTCGAGCGGTCCTCGACGCGCACGATGCGGGCCAGCGTGTCGGTGCGGCCGGAGACGTCGCCGACCACGCCGACCTGATCGCCGACGACGATGGGCGTGCGGCCGAGCTCGCGGGCGCGCATGGCGACCACAAGGCGGTCCGGGTCGTCGCCGAGCACGCAGCCCCATCGGCCGCGATCGACCGAGACGACCATCGCGGTCTCGGCGCTCTTGTGTTCCGGCCTGGTCTTGGTGCGCGGTCGCGAACCCTTGCCCGGGCGGACCCGGACATCGGACTCGTCGTACCGGCGCGCACTCAGGAGGGCGCTCCGGTCTGGTCGGCGCCGTTCGGCTTCAGCATCGTCTCCCAGAGCGACTCGAACCCGGGCAGGGTCTTGGCCGTTGTGCCGATGTCCTCGATCTCCACGCCCGGCACCACCAGGCCGAGGATCGCTCCTGCGGTCGCCATCCGGTGGTCGGCGTAGGAGTGCCAGGCGCCACCGTGCAGCGCTCGCGGCTCGATGTGCAGGCCGTCGTCGGTCTCGGTGACGGCGCCGCCGAGGTTGTTGATCTCGGTGCGCAGGGCGGCGAGGCGGTCGGTTTCGTGGCCGCGCAGGTGGGCGATCCCGCGCAGCGTGGACGGCCCATCCGCCAGCGCCGCGAGGGCCGCGACGGTGGGGGTCAGCTCGCCGATGTCGTGCAGGTCCACGTCGATGCCACGAAGGCTACGCGGCCCGCGCACCGTCAGCGTCGAATTCGCCAGCGACACTTCGGCACCCATCTTGGTGAGGATGCCGCGGATGGCGTCGCCCGGCTGCGTGGTGCGGGCGGGCCACAGCGGCACGCTGACCGAGCCGCCGGTCACCGCGGCCGCCGCGAGGAACGAGGTGGCATTCGACAGGTCGGGTTCGATCACCCAGTCGACCGCGTCCACGGCCCCGGGGGACACCCGCCAGGTGTCGGGATCGCCACCGTCGCCGGGGGTCTGGACCCGAACGCCCGCCTCCCGCAGCATCTCCACCGTCATGTCGATGTGCGGCATCGAGGGCACCGAGCGCCCCTCGTGTCGCACGGTGATGCCGTCGTCGAAACGCGCGGCGGAGAGTAGGAGTCCGGAGACGAACTGGGACGAGCCCGACGCGTCGATGGTGACGACGCCGCCCGAGACCTTGCCGTGCCCGTTCACGGTGAACGGCAGGCCGTCGCCGTCGATGTCGACGCCGAGTCCGCGGAGCGCGTCGAGAATCGTGTTCAGGGGCCGGGTGCGGGCCTGCTCGTCGCCGTCGAACTCGACCGTTCCGTCGGAGAGTGCCGCGAGCGGCGGCAGGAACCGCATGACGGTGCCGGCCAGGCCGCAGTCGACCGCGGCCGATCCGAGGGTGCCTGGGGTCACGCGCAGGGTGGTGGCGTCGCCGTCGATCCGCACGCCGAGGGCGCGCAGCGCGTCGATCATCAGGTCGGTGTCGCGACTGCGGAGCGCGCCGGTGATCGTTGACGGGCCCGAGGCGAGCGCGGCCAGGATCAGCGCCCGGTTGGTGATCGACTTGGACCCGGGCAGGGTCACGGACGCGTGCACGGGCGATGCGGCGACGGGCGCCTTCCACAGACTCACGTGCACCATCTTCCCAGAGTGTCGGTGGTGGGAGACACAATGGTCGTATGTGCGGCAGATACGCGACGACGGTCGACCCGGCGCTGCTGGCGGTCGAGTTGGACGCGCTCGACGAGACATCCGGCCCCGGGGGCTCCAGGGAGCCGGCCGAGAACTACAACGTGGCGCCGACCGACCCGGTGCTCGCCGTGGTGAGCAGGCACTCGCACGAGCACCCCGACGACATTCCTGCCCGCCGGATCCGGCGGATGCGGTGGGGCCTCCTGCCGTCGTGGACCAAGGCGTCCGAACCGGGCGTGCCCGCCAGAGGGGCGCCGCTGTTCAATGCGCGTGCGGACACCGCCGCCACCAAGCCTGCCTTCCGCAGCGCGCTCAAGACCAAGCGCGCCCTGGTGCCGATGGACGGCTGGTACGAGTGGCTGACGGAGCCTGCCACGACGGGCAAGGCGGCGAAGGTGCCGTACTTCATGACCCCCGCGGACGGCTCACGGCTCTACGCGGCAGGCCTGTGGTCGGTGTGGCGGGACCGCGAAGCCGACACCGCGCCGCTGCTCAGCGTCACGATCCTCACCACCGACTCGGTCGGCGAGCTGCAGTCGATCCACGACCGGATGCCGCTGATCCTCACGCCCGACCGGTGGGACCGCTGGCTCGATCCCGACGCGGACGCGCCAGGCGACCTGCTCGATCCGATCGACGCGGCGGTCGCGGCCGGCATCGAGATCCGCCGGGTGTCGGACCGGGTGAACAGCGTCCGCAACGACGGCCCGGAGCTGATCGCGCCGGTCGCGGCGCCCGGGTCAGCGGTCGGCGAGCAGATCACCCTGCTGTGAGGGCAGGTCGCTGAGCTCGGCCACCAGCTCGAGCGAGCGCAGCCAGGCCGTGCGATCGGTCGCCGAGGAGACGACCATCAGCTCGTCGGCGGCGGTCTCCTCACCGAATCGGTCCAGGTACTCGCGCACCACGGTCGGTGTGCCGACGGCCGAGTACCGGACCATCTGCAGCACCTGCTGGCCAGCGGGGGACTCGAGGATCATGTCGGCCTCGTCGGCGGTGAAGGTCCGGCCGCGGCCGACGAACAGCCCGACCCGTTTGCGCTTGGTCTCGAGGAACAGCCGGTCCGCCTCGTCCTGGGTGTCCGCCGCGATGACGTTGACGGCGGCGATCACGTACGGCTGCGCGAGCTGGGCGGAGGGCCGGAACTCGCGGCGGTAGATCGCGAGGGCGTCGAGCAGGGCGTTCGGTGCGAAGTGCGATGCGAAGGCATACGGAAGTCCCAGCGCGGCAGCCAGTTTGGCTCCGAACAGGGACGATCCGAGGACGTACAGCGGCACATTCGTGCCCTTGCCGGGCGTCGCCTCGATCCCCGGGACGCGCGACGGGCCGGTCAGGTAGCCCTGCAGCTCCAGCACGTCCTGCGGGAACGATTCCGCGGACGCGGGGTCGCGTCGTAGCGCCCGCATCGTCTTCTGGTCGCTGCCCGGTGCGCGGCCGAGCCCGAGGTCGATCCGGCCGGGGTGCAACTCGGCGAGGGTGCCGAACTGTTCGGCGATCGTCAGCGGCGCGTGGTTGGGCAGCATGATGCCGCCTGCGCCGAGACGGATCCGCTGCGTGTGCGCCGCGACGTGCGCGATCAGCACGCTGGTGGCGGAGGAGGCGATGGAGGGCATGTTGTGGTGCTCGGCGTACCAGATGCGCCGGTAGCCCCACCGCTCGGCGGATTGCGCCATGTGCACGCTGGACCGGAAGCTGTCGGCGGCCGTTTCCCCGTCCCCGATGTGGGCGAGATCGAGGATGGAGAGTGGAACCGTCACGGTGGTACCGCCTTCTTTCGATGACAACAGTCGTTCGTGGAGACAAGTCGTTGTGTTGTGCAACAGTCCGTGGCCGAAAAGTAATTCCCCGTGCACAGATATTCGGGCTCAGCCCGCGGTGATCGGGGCGAGCACCGCGCCGGTCAGCCGGACCAGGTCGGCCGGGTCCAGGTCGATCTCCAGACCGCGCCTGCCCGCGCTGCACAGCACCCGGTCCCAGTTCGCGGCGGAGGCATCGATCACGGTCGGCAGCCGCTTGCGCTGACCGAGCGGGGAGATGCCGCCGAGCACGTATCCGGTGGACCGCTGTGCCTCCGCCTGCTCGGCCATGACCGCCTTGCTCGACCCGAGCGCGGCCGCCGCGGCCTTGAGGGAGAGCTTCGCGGGGACCGGGAGCACGGCGACCGCCAGCTTGCCGTCGGAGGTCTTGATCACCAGCGTCTTGAGGATCTGTGCCGGCTCGAGGCCCAGCTGACCGGCCAGCGCGTCCACCGCCTCGGCGCCGTAGGAGGCGCTGGCGGAGTCGTGCTCGTAGCTGTGCACGCGGTGCGAGATCTTGCCCTTGGTGAGCGCCTGGGTCGCGGGGGTGGAGGTGCCGGCCATGGCGCCGACTCTAGTTCTCCGGGAACACGCTGTGACGAGACCGTGGGAACACTTCGCGATGGGCCGGCGTTGCACCCAGCACGTTGGTCCATCTCGAAAGGAGTCGTAGGTGTCGGTGCAGTGCCTCGAGCGCCCCGCTGACCGCAGTCCCCTCGACCGGGTAGCGGTAGCCTTGATCCCTATGGCGAGCGAAGGGATCAGCGTGCCTGACGACCGGCCCGAGAACGATCAGCCACCCCAGGACGAGTCCGGCGGCGATCTGACCGCGCGGTTCGAGCGCGATGCGCTTCCGCTGCTGGACCAGCTCTACGGTGCGGCGCTGCGGATGACCCGCAACCCGGCCGATGCGGAGGACCTGGTCCAGGAGACCTACATCAAGGCCTACTCGGCGTTCCGCTCCTTCAAGGAGGGCACCAACCTCAAGGCCTGGATGTACCGGATCCTGACCAACACCTACATCAACTCGTACCGCAAGAAGCAGCGTCAGCCGGCGCAGTACCCGACGGACGAGATCACCGACTGGCAGCTCGCGGCCACCGCCGAGCACACCTCGCAGGGCCTGCGGTCCGCCGAGGTGGAGGCGCTCGACACGCTGCCCGACGACGACATCAAGGCGGCTCTGCAGGAGCTGCCGGAGGAGTTCCGGATGGCGGTGTACTACGCCGACGTCGAGGGCTTCCCCTACAAGGAGATCGCGGAGATCATGGGCACGCCCATCGGCACCGTGATGTCCCGCCTGCATCGCGGGCGCAAGCAGCTGCGCGGGCTGCTGGCCGACGTGGCACGAGAGCGTGGATTCAACCGGAGCGGCGCAGCGGCGGCGACCGCGGCCCAGGAGCAGGAGGCGACCCGGTGAGCGAGCAGGACGAGTTCGAGCGGTTGGACTGCTCCGCGGTGATCGCGGACGTGTGGCTGATGCTCGACAACGAGTGCGACGAGACGACGCGCGCCCGGCTGAAGCGGCACATGGAGGACTGCGGATCCTGCTTCGAGGCCTACGGCATCGAGGAGAAGGTCAAGTCGCTGCTCGCCCGCAAGTGTGGCGGCGAGCACGCGCCTGAGGGCTTGCGGGAGCGGCTGACGATCCAGCTGCACCAGACCACGTTCATCACCAGGATCGATCCCGAGTAGTCGGAGCGCATACGAAAAGAGAGCCGCCCCAGCGAATTTCGGGGCGGCTCGCTTTCGTTCGGAGCCCGGCCAACGAGGACAACCCGGGGGTTCTCGGGCTGCCCTCATTGCGAAGTGTTGGGTCAGCCGCCGGTGATGAAGCCCCAATCACACCCTACGCAGCGCGTCTGGGCTTTCATCGAACGGAAGTCCTGGGTGCCGAGCCCCGAGATATCCGCTATGACACCTGTGCCCTGAACATCGCCGGTTACCGCCTGCTTCTCGGTTCTGTACCAGGTGTAGGTGACCTCGAGGACGACGGTGGCACCGGCTCCGGTGATCGGCCACCCTGCGCCGGCCGCCACGTAGATGCCTGCCCCATTCGGGGTGGACGTGACCGTCTCGGTGGCCCTGTCGCCGTTCGCCTTGGTGTAGGTGATCTCGGCGGAGGGGCTCGCGGCGGGGAAGGGATCTTGGTCGTCGATCCGGGTGATCAGGCGATCTGGCGCCCCGGTCGCGGCGAAGGTGGTGCGGAAGGTCACCTGCTCGCCCTCCGTGCCCACGTTTGGGCCGACCACCTCACGGGTGACTGTCACGTTGTCGACGGTGGCGGTGTCCAAACGCTGCAAGTCGGGGTCGAACCGGGGGAAGTCGACGCTGCCACCGCTGCTGCCGGTCGCGCCTGCGGTTGCGGTGCCGGTCAGCAGGCCTGCGGCGAGTAGGGCGGCGGTGGTGGCGACCGCGGCGAGACGGCGGGCGGGTGTTGACGAGCGGGACACGGGACTCCGTTCGGGGAGGGCGACTGGGCGCGCGTGTCGGGGGAGTCGAACTGTGCGCGCCCCCCAACCGCGTGTGCGGTCATCGTATGGACGGCCGGCCGGTTCCGTCGGATAATGCGAATACTGTTGTGCATAACGGTATTTCGGAGCGTCCGATCCCTGGGTCCGTGAGACGCAACGAGGGCCGGGACACAGTGTGTCCCGGCCCTCGTGAGGCTTCGCCTACGGCGCGTCAGCTGTTTGGACGCTTGCCGTGGTTGGCCTTGTTGCCCTTGCGGCTGCGCTTCTTGCGACCACGCTTACCCATGGTTGTCTCCTTCCCTCTGATCTCGCTCCGGGACATTCTTCCATGTGTGGTTGGCTGTACTTCCATTGGCAGGTCTAGAACAAGCGAGGTGCTCGATGGCAGAAGACGTGCGTGCCGAGATGGTTTCCACCGTCTTCCAGGTGGTTGTCACCGAAGGCGACGAGGTGAAGGAGGGGGACACCCTCGTGATCTTGGAGTCGATGAAGATGGAGATCCCGGTGATCGCGGAGGTGAACGGCCGCGTGACCTCGGTGGATGTCACGGTCGGCGACGTCATCCAGCAGGGCGACCTGATCGCCGTCATCTCCTGACCGTCACGCCCTGATCGATGTCCACCCTCAGCGATCTGCTCGCCGAACACACCGACCTGCCGGGCAGCGCCGTCGACCACCTGCAGCGGGTGGTCGGGGAGTGGCAGCTGCTCGCCGACCTGTCGTTCGCCGACGTGCTGCTGTGGGTGGGCGCGGACAGCGGCAACCCGGAGGTCTCCGGCCACGGTGAAGTGGTCTGCGTCGCGCAGTGCCGGCCGACAACCGCCCCCACCGCGTTCGCCGAGGACGCCGTCGGCACGGTGGTCTCGGACGCCGAGCACCCGCACGTGCGGCAGGCGCTGACGGAGTGGCGGATCGTGCGCGTCGAGGACGGACCGCCCGGCGAGGGGACGCCGGTACGCCGCGAGGCCATCCCCGTGCGGTGTGCGGGGGACGTGATCGCCGTCCTCAGCCGCGATACCAACCCCACCCAGCATCGGCAGTCCAGCCCGCTCGAGGTCGCGTACCTCGACTGCGCTGCGGACCTGTGCCAGATGATCAGCGAGGGGACGTTCCCGACGCCGGAGGAACACAGCGAGATCCTCTCCAGCCCGCGCGCGGGCGACGGCTTCATCCGGCTCGACTCCGACGGGACGGTGGTCTACGCCAGCCCGAACGCGCTCTCGGCCTACCACCGGATGGGCCTGACGACGACGACACTGACGGGCAGCGACCTGGCCTCGGTGACCAGGACGCTGGTCACCGACCCGTTCGACTCCCAGGACGTGGCCAACGACATCAGGGCCGCGCTCGCGGGCAAGGCGGGCAAGCGGATGGAGGTGGAGGCCCGCGGGGCCACCGTGCTGCTGCGCACCCTGGTGCTGCGGCCGGGCGGACTGCCTGCAGGCGCGGCGGTGCTGATCCGTGACGTCACGGAGGTCAAGCGTCGCGACCGTGCGCTGCTGAGCAAGGACGCGACCATCCGGGAGATCCATCACCGGGTGAAGAACAACCTGCAGACCGTCGCCGCGCTGCTGAGGTTGCAGGCCAGGCGGACCAACAACGACGAGGCGCGCCAGGCGCTGAGCGAGTCGGTGCGCCGGGTGACCTCGATCGCGCTGGTCCACGACACCCTGTCCATGTCGGTGGACGAGGAGGTCAACCTCGACGAGGTGGTCGACCGGCTGGTGCCGATCATGGCCGACGTCGCGATGGTGGGCAGCGCGGTCCACATCCGTCGTGAGGGCAGCCTGGGGGTGTTCCCGGCCGAACGGGCGACCCCCCTGGTCATGGTGCTGACCGAGCTGGTGCAGAACGCGATCGAGCACGCCTTCGAGCCGGGGGAGCCCGGCACCGTGACGCTTCGGGCCGAGCGGTCGGCGCGCTGGCTGGACGTGGTGATCCACGATGACGGCAACGGCCTGCCGCCCGGCTTCAGCCTGGAGCGGTCCGACCGCCTCGGCCTGCAGATCGTCCGGACCCTGGTCTCTGCCGAGTTGGGTGGTTCGCTCGGCCTGCATCCCGCCGAGGGCGGCGGAACGGACGCCGCGCTGCGGGTGCCGCTCGGGCGGCGCGCGAACCGCGTGTAGTCGCGGATCGACCCCTGGAAACGACTGAGGCCCGGCACCATCATGGTGCCGGGCCCGTTCGTACGGTGCTGTGTGACTAGACCGTGGTGCGGGCGCGGGTGCGCGCGTTGCGACGCTTGAGTGCGCGGCGCTCGTCCTCGCTCATGCCGCCCCAGACGCCTGCATCCTGGCCGGACTCGAGTGCCCAGGACAGGCAGTCGGCGGTGACGGGGCAGCGGTTGCACACCAGCTTGGCGTCAGCGATCTGGGCGATGGCCGGACCGCTGTTGCCCACGGGAAAGAACAATTCCGGGTCTTCATCCCGACAAATTGCGTTGTGGCGCCAGTCCATCCTTCTGCTCCTTAACCGGGTGCGTTCTGCACCGTTTCGTATCGCTGAGTTCATGCGCATTGTGGGAAATGTTTCCGCGCTGTTGCTTGTGAATGCTTTCACGAACTAGCGGGATGTCAATGGATTCAGACCGCTTCGTGGGGTAACTCACTCTGTTAGGTTGCCCTATGTGGTCTGGGCTACTTTCTACCCCGGTTGCGGCGAGAATGCACTAGTCCCGTAAGATTTCTTGGCATTTTCTCATGTTCGGGGCGATCGCGCAGGACGGCGACAGCGGGGCGACGCGTCAGACGCCGCTCGGCGCCACAACGGAGATGGCGTCGGGCACCGAGACGAACTCGACCTCGGTGCGCATGCCGATGTAGTCGCCGTCCATCTGCAGGGCGATCGGCGTACTCGACCGGATCAGGATCCGCGGCACGTCGTCTACCCGAAAAAGGTTGCGCGCCTTCGGTTGTGCGCCGGGCGTGAGAAGCTGCCGGACCAACTTCAGGGTCTTGGGGACGCTCATCGTCCGCATCGCGAAGACGCCGAGGCCGGTGCTGAACGTGGTCTCCGGATTGATCTGGACGGGACGGTCGTTCAGGTAGGTCCACGGGCTGGAGTTCGACACGAATGCGTAGTGCACGCCCTCGACGGGGTCGTGGCCGGGCACCTGGACGGTCAGGGTCGGTTCGGTGCCCCGGTTGCGGAAGAAGGCGCGGATGGCGGTCCGGACGTAACGCGACGGCGTCGCCGGGTGGCCGTTGCCGCGGCTCGCGTCGATCGCCTCGCACACCTGCGCGTCGAGGCCCATGCCTGCGTTGAAGGTGAACCACCGGTTGTCGCAATGGGCCAGCCCGATCCGCCTGTGCTGGCGCAGCGCGAGCAGCTCGATGAGCTGATTGGTCGCGGCGACGGGATCCGCGCTGATGCCGAGCGAGCGGGCGAACACGTTGGCCGACCCGCCGGGGACCACCGCGATGAGCGGGATCGGCCCGATCGCGACCTCGCTCATCGAATCCGGCCGGGGCGCGCCGAGCAACCCGTTGATGACCTCGTTCACGGTGCCGTCGCCGCCGTGCACGACGATCAGACCGATGCCCTCGATGGCAGCGCGCCGGGCGAGCTCGCCCGCGTGACCGCGGTGGGTGGTGTGCGCGACCCGCACCTGGACCCGGCTCGAAACCGCGTGCGCGAGCAGATCACGCGCCGCTGGGGTCGTCGAGGTGGCATTCGGGTTGACGATCAGCAGCGCGCGCACAGGACACCACCCTAGCGGGGAGCCACGCGTTCTATAGGCTGGCGCGGTGTCAGAACAGCCCACACGCCCCAGCCCGCCCGCCACGGTCCGTTGGGCCGGAATGCTGGTGACCCTCCAGGGCACCGTCGCGGTCGGCATCGCGATCGTGCTGCTGATCCGCGGCCTCCTCGGTCACGATCAGACCGCGACCAGCGGATACGGCACCGCGGCGTGGTTCGCGATCCTCGGTGGCGCGGTCCTGGCCGCGGGCATCGCGCTGATCACCGGCAGGCGATGGGGGCGCACGATCGCCGTCGTGGCCCAGCTGCTGCTGCTCCCGGTGTCCTGGTCGCTGCTGACCGACTCGCACCAGCCGGCGTACGGGGTGTTGCTCGCGGTGGTCGTCGTCGCCGCGCTGGTGTTGCTCTTCAGCAGTCCCTCGTCGCGGTGGATGGCCGACGAATACGGCGACGAGGTTTCCTAGCCGCTACGCCTGCTTGGCGAGGCTGCTGAGGGCGTCGCCGGACAGGCGGTAGGTGGCCCACTCGTCCTGGGCGGTCGCGTCGAGCGACTCGTAGAACGCGATCGACGGGGCGTTCCAGTTCAGCACCGACCAGCTGAGCCTGCTGTAGTCGTTGTCGGCACACTCCTTGGCCAGTGCGGCAAGCAGGGCCTTGCCGTGGCCGGCGCCGCGCCGCTCGGGCAGGACGAACAGATCCTCCAGATAGATCCCGTGGACGCCGTCCCAGGTGGAGAAATTGCGGAACCACAGCGCCATTCCGATGACGGTCCCGGCCTCCTCGGCCACGTGGCAGAAGGCCGCCGGGTTCTCGCCGAACAGTGCGGCGGTGATCTGCTCGACCGTCACGGTGCACTCGTGCCTGGCCTTCTCGTACTCGGCCAGGTCGTAGATCAGGCCGGTGATGGCCGTGGCGTCGTCGGGGGTGGCCCGCCGGATCATGATTGCTCGCTCTCGAATCGGGTCACCAGGTGACGTTGTGTGAATTGATCTGCTGGACACCGCGATCGAAGCCGAGCACGGAGATCGCCGCCGGGTCCATCGCGAACCGCCTGCCCTCGGAGACCGGGAGCTCGGCCCACCGGGCCAGCAGAGCGCGGGAGAAGTGCGCGTGGCCGACGAGGATCACATCACGTTCGTCGAGCTGAGACAACGCCGTCGACAGGACCATGTCGGCGCGCGCCGCCACCGACTCGGCGCTCTCCCCGCCGGGGCACGGGTGCGACCACACGGTCCAGCCGGGCACGCTCTCGCGGATCTCGGGAGTGGTCAGGCCCTCGTACCGGCCGTAGTCCCACTCCGCCAGCGCGTCCCACGCGGTCGCGGTCGCGAGCCCGGCGAGCTCGGCGGTCCTGGTGGCCCGGCTGCGCGGACTGGTCAGGACCAGCGGGTCCCGCAGCCCGAGCCGGGCGATCCGGTGCCCGGCCTCTCGCGCCTGCTCCTCACCCTCCGCGGTGAGCGGGATGTCGGTGCTGCCGGTGTGCCTGCCGTTCAGTGCCCACTCCGTCGCGCCGTGTCTGACCAGGGCGATGCGGGGGCGTGCGGTGCTCATGGCGCAATGATGCCAGGGTGATCTGGGCCCGACCGCTCGCCACATCCGGCGAATTGCGCAAAGATCACCCCCGTGACAACTGTGCTCGCTGTGGCGAATCAAAAGGGTGGGGTCGCCAAGACCACGACGGTTGCCTCGCTCGGGGCCGCACTCGCGGCTATCGGGCGCAAGGTGCTGGTGGTGGACCTCGACCCGCAGGGCTGCCTGACGTTCTCGTTGGGCCACAACCCGGATCGGGTCGAATCGTCGGTGCACGAGGTGCTCACCGGCGAGGCGGCGTTGCGCGAGGTGATCCTCGACACCGAGGAGGGCATCTCGCTGGTGCCCGCGACCATCGACCTGGCGGGCGCGGAGGCGATGCTGCTGATGCGGCCGGGGCGAGAGTTCGCGCTCAAGCGCGCGCTGGCGACGCTGGACAACGACTACGACATCGTGCTGATCGACTGCCCGCCGTCGCTGGGCGTCCTGACGCTCAACGGGCTGACCGCGGCCGATTCGGTCCTGGTGCCGCTGCAGTGCGAGACGCTGGCGCACCGCGGTGTCGGACAGCTGCTGCGGACCGTCGGCGAGGTGCAGCAGATCACCAACCCCGACCTGCGCCTGCTCGGCGCGCTGCCGACGCTCTACGACGCCCGCACCACGCACAGCCGCGACGTGATCTCCGACGTGGCCGATCGCTATGAGATGCCCGTGCTGGCGCCGCCGATCCCGCGCACGGTGCGGTTCGCGGAAGCCACGGCCTCGGGCGCAACGGTGCTCGCGGGCAGGCGCAACAAGGGTGCGCTCGCCTACCGTGAGCTGGCCGAGCAGCTGGTGGCGCACTGGGACACCGGCGCGGACCTGGTGACGTTCAGCCCCACGGCCTGAATGGTCGGCGCGGGGCCGTCAGCGCAGGGCGACGAGCTCGTCTCCGCGCTGCTCGAGCAGCACCGTGCCGACGACCGCGCTGGTCACCGGCGCCTGCTCGCCCGCGCGGTCAACCGCGATCCGGCGCACCTCGGCTCCGGTCGACAGGTCGTGCACGGCGATGGCGCCGTCGACGGGGACCAGGATCTGGCCCGCCATCAGCGCGCCGGGTCCGATGGCACCCTCGATGGTCCATCGGGGCGTGAAATCGGTTGCGCCAAGGGCGATCACCCGTGAACCCGTCCACCACGAGTACACCGAACCGACCTTGACCACCTTGGAATCGGGGGAGACGTCGGCGGGCACCGGATGCATGGCAACGGGCGTGCCCGCGCCGTCGAAGACGCCGACCCTTGCCCCCGTCGAGGGTCCGGCGGGCAGGTAGACGGCGGTGCGGTCGCCCGCGACGGCGAGGACCCTCGCGCCGGTGACGCCGGGGTCGAGATCGGCGAGCACGCTCGAGCCGT
Organism: Rhodococcus maanshanensis NBRC 100610; assembly: GCF_001894865.1. GTDB lineage: Bacteria > Actinomycetota > Actinomycetes > Mycobacteriales > Mycobacteriaceae > Rhodococcus_G > Rhodococcus_G maanshanensis. The sequence continues at coordinate 61,733 of NZ_BCXA01000029.1, forward strand.
ACTCGTCCGGTTCGGTGTTGTCCTTGGGGGCGGGGTTCAAGATGCTGAGCCGGTCGGCCGGCTCGTCCGGGCAGCGCTCGAGTACCGCGAGCCGGGTGCTGCTCGAGGCCGACGAGAGCAGCTCGCAGCCCGACCGCGGCTGGGTGTTCGGGTTGACCGGAGCGTCGACACGGCCGAATTCCAGGGTGCGCACCAGGTCGGAACGCCACAGCTCCATCCGGTGCATCCCGCGCGAGGTCACATAGGTGCCGTCCTCGGACAGGACCACGGCGTCGTCGGCATCGCTGGTGCGTTGGGCGACCCGGGCGCCGTTCGCGCCTGCCAGCTCGGTGACGGATCCGCAGCCGCGGCCGTCGCGGTACACCGAGACGACGGAGTTCCACGCCCCGATCACCCCGCACAGCGGCAGGTCCCTGGTGTAGCTCCACAGCTGCGCGCCGGTGTCGCGGTCGCGACCGATGACCGCACCGCCCTCTGCGGTCACCACGGCGCCGCCCGCGATGACCGGACGGCCGGTCGACGCGCTGTCGGCACGCCAGATCTCGGTGACGCTCTCCGGGATCGAGAGCGCCGTATCTGCCGGTGTGGCAGGGGTTTCCGCGGTGACCGAGGTGGTGCCCCTGGCGTCGCTGCGCAGCCAGATCACACCGGCGGCGAGCACCACGACGACCGCGATCGCGGCAGCGGCGATGAGGTCGGCGCGGGTGCGCCGCTCCGGTGCGACCACGGCGGTCGGCTACTCCGAGGCCACGGCCACGGAGGGTGCTGCGGCCGCTGCCGCGGGCTTGCGCCGACGCCGCCGACGACGCGCAGGCGCGGTGCCGTCGCCCGAGGGTGCTGTGGTGTCCGTCGCCGGGGCGTCGGAAACCGCTGCGGTGGTGTTGGTTTCGGTGGTGCTGCGACCGCCGCGGGTGCGCTTGCGGGGGGCGCGGGTGCGAGCGGGGCGCTCGGACTTCTCGGCCCGCTCGGTACCGGCGGCGTCGTCGGCGTTACCGCCGGCCTCCGTCGCGCGCTCGGGCTTGGCCCGCTTGATCGAGCCCTTGGCATCGGTCGGGATGTTCAGCTCGGAGTAGAGGTGCTCGGAGCTGGAGTAGGTCTCGGCCGGCTCCGGGGTGCCGAGTCCGAGCGCCTTGTCGATGAGCTGCCAGCGGGGGATGTCGTCCCAGTCGACCAGCGTGACGGCGATGCCGGTGCGGCCCGCGCGACCGGTGCGGCCGATGCGGTGCACGTAGGTCTTCTCGTCCTCGGGGCACTGGTAGTTGATCACGTGGGTGACGTCGTCGATGTCGATGCCACGGGCGGCGACATCGGTGGCGACCAGCACGTCGATCTTGCCGGTGCGGAAGGCCTTGAGGCCCTTCTCCCGCGCCACCTGGCCGAGGTCGCCGTGCACGGCGCCGACGGAGAACCCGCGCTCGGCGAGGTCGTCGGCCACCTTCTGCGCGGTCCGCTTGGTGCGGGTGAAGATCATGGTGGCGCCGCGACCCTCGGCCTGCAGGACGCGGGCGACCATCTCGGCCTTGTCGAGCGCGTGCGCCCGGTAGATGTGCTGGCTGGTGCGGTCGTGCACCGCCGACGATTCCGGCTCCTCGGCGCGGATGTGCGTCGGCTGGGTCAGGAAGGTGCGGGCGAGGGTGATGATCGGTCCCGGCATGGTGGCCGAGAACAGCATCGTCTGGCGCTTGTCGGGGACCATGCCCAGGATCCGCTCGATGTCCGGCAGGAAGCCGAGGTCGAGCATCTCGTCCGCCTCGTCCAGGACCAGCACCCCGACCTTGCCGAGGATGAGGTGGCCCTGCTTGGCCAGGTCGAGCAGGCGGCCAGGGGTGCCGACGACGACGTCGACGCCCTTCTGCAGCGCGGCGATCTGGGTCTCGTACGGGCGCCCGCCGTAGATCGAGAGCACCTCGAGCTTGCGGTCACCGGCCTTGAGGAACTTGCTCGCGTTGACCAGGTCCTCGGTGACCTGGATGCACAGCTCACGCGTCGGCACGATGACTAGTGCGCGGGGGGTGCCGTCCAGCGTCGCGGTGCCCGTGTCGCCGGTGGCGATGCGGTGCAGCAGCGGGACGCCGAACCCGAAGGTCTTGCCCATGCCGGTTCGGGCCTGGCCGATGAGGTCGTCGCCCGCGAGCGCGAGCGGCAGCGTCAGCTCCTGGATGGCGAAGGTGCGGTCGATGCCGATCTCCGCGAGGGCCCGCACGATCTCGTCCCGGACGCCGAGTTCGGCGAAGGTCGGTGCGGTGTGGGTCTCGTCGAGCTGGGCGGAGAGGGTGGTTTCGGTCGCGTCGTCTTCATGGTCGATCGTGATCTTGCTCAGGGGTCTGGCCTTCCTCGTTGGCACGCGCGCACGAGGTGGGGCCAGGCCGATTGTCGGCCGATGTCGGTGCCCTCGTCCGTGAGTCGCGCTTCCTGCTGCCTGAGCGCGGAAATCGTGGGATCTCGGCGCGGCGCGGGAAGGGACTTCAAGATCAGGTGCGCGCACATTATCTGCGGGTAGCCGCGTTGTCGTGTCGGCCCATTTGCTCGGGCTACGGGCGGCTGCCCGCGTCCATGGTAGCTTGCGTGACCGCCTGAGCCGGTATTTGCATGGCCAATCTCACCGCCTTCGCCCCGGCGCGGCCCCGATCGGCGGGCACCGCGTGACGTCTAGGCTGTCCCCATGGGAGCCAATTCGCCGGATTCTTTGACGCCAGCCATTGCCGCCGATCATCCGGGAGTGGGCGAGCTCTTCGCCGCGCTCGCGTACGGCGAGATCTCGGCTTTCTATCGCCTCGCAGAGGACGCGCAGATGTCGCCGACCCTGCAGGGCAAGGTCGCCCTGGCGAGCATGGCGGCCGCGGAGATGAGTCACTTCGAGACCCTCCAGTCGGCGTTGACCGCACGGGGGCACGACGTCTACTCCGCGATGAAGCCGTTCGTGGCGGCGCTGGACGACTACCACGCCTCCACACACCCGTCGACCTGGCTGGAATCGCTGGTCAAGGCGTACGTGGGCGACGGCATCGCCGCGGACTTCTACCTGGAGATCGCGGACTCCCTCGACCCCTCGGTGGCCGCCGTCGTGCGCGAGGTGCTCGCCGAGACCGGGCACTCGGAGTTCGTGGTGCACGAGGTCAGCGCGGCGGTCCGCTCGAGCACGCAGGAGAAGGACCGGCTGATGCTGTGGGGCCGCCGGCTGCTGGGGGAGGCGATCACCCAGGCGCAGTACGTGATGGCTCAGCGCCAGGACCTGACCGAGCTGGTGATCACCGCGAGTGGCGACCTCAGCGGCATCGCCGCCATGTTCGACCGGATGCAGGAACGGCACGCCGAGCGGATGACGGTGCTCGGACTGGTGTGAGTTCGGTCCGTCGCTGTTCGCTCTCAGCACAGGCACAGCGCGGGCGCGGCAGCGAGCGGCTGCACTAGCCTGGGCTTCGGTAGTGATGGCACGAGATTTCGGAGGTTGGCCGTGGAGGTCAAGATCGGTGTTTCTGACAGCCCGCGCGAGCTCATCGTGAACAGCGAACAGACACCCGAAGAGGTCGAGGCCCTGGTCGCGGGCGCGCTCGGCGGCGAGGGCGGTGTGCTGGCGCTCGTCGACGACAAGGGGCGCAAGTTCCTGATCCAGGCCAGCAAGGTGGCGTACGTGGAGATCGGACCGTCGGACAGCCGCAAGGTCGGGTTCGCGGCGACCAGCAGCTGATCTGCTGAAGCAGACGAAGAAACGGGGCGCGGTCATCCGCGCCCCGTTCTCGTTGGTGCCCCTCTGGTTCGTGCCCCGTGGTTCCTGTCGTGCGGGTCAGTGCTGCAGCGGCACGTGTGACAGGCCGCCCCATGCGAGCACGACGGTGGTGTCGACGGCCTCCTCCTTGGGGATCGGCCGGTTCGCCTGCAGCCAGTAGCGCGCGGTGAACTGGCTGGTGCCGACGAGCCCGACCGCGAGGATGCGGGCGCGATAGGGATCGAGTCCCGAGTCGTGGCTGACCAGGTCGAAGACGGCGTCCACGCAGGCCTCGGTGGCCTGGTCGACGCGGGCCAGGACCTGTGGGTCACCCATCACGTCCGACTCGAACACCAGCCGGTAGCCCTGGCTGTCGTTGTCGACGAAATCGAAGAAGGCCTGCACGGCCGCACGGACCCGCTGCCTGTTGTCGGTGGTCGAACGCAGGGCCTGCCGCACGCCGGAGATCAGGCTGTCCACGTAGCTCTGCAACACCGCGAGGTAGAGGTCGAGCTTGCCGGGGAAGTGCTGGTACAGCACGGGCTTGCTGACGCCGGCGCATTCGGCGATCTCGTCCATGCCCGCAGCGTGATAGCCCCTGGTGACGAAGACCTCGCTCGCGGCCTGGAGCAGCTGCAACCGTCGCGCGTCGCGGGGGAGGCGGGTGCTGCGTTTGGTGGTCTGGCCTGCGGGTGCTGCGGCCCGATCCGCGAGTTCTGTCATCGTGCTCCCAATCTGCTGCCTATCCACCATCACTGACCCGTGCGGTGCGGTGAGGGTGCTCACTGCACTGAGTGCACAAAGTCATCGAACGATACCCGGACGATCGCCGGGCCACCCTCACAATGGCGCATGCTGTGTAGGTGAGTATTCCAGGTGATGCGGTCGGTGTCGGCATGTCGCCGTCGGGCGCCCGGTCGGGGCGACGTTCGGCGCGCCGAATCGCCGTTGCGCCGGTCTGTGAGATTCTGGCTCCGTGACAGATCGAGGTGGACCGCGGTTGCGGGGCGACGCTCCACGTCGCTCAGGCGGCAGTGGCTACCCCGACGACCGCTACCCGGCACCGCAGCCGGGCGACGACTACCAAGACGATCGGTACCCCGACGACGAGCGTTACGAGCGGCGCGAGGGCGGTGCCGTCGGATCTCATCAGCCGCTGCGAGCGCAGTGGGATCCCACCAGCCGCGAGCCGGGGCGCCCCCGCACCCCCAGGCCCGAACGTCAGGCGCGAAAGCAGAGCAAACTGGGCAAGTTCGTCTCCGTGTACGGATGGCGGGCGTACGCGATCCCGATCCTGTTGGTGGTCACCGTGCTCGTTGCCGTCGACGCGATCCGCGGCGGCGGCAGTTCCCCCGAGTCCGAGACCGGCGACGGTCCCGGCCTCGGCGCGCTCAGCACCGCCACCGACGGCACCGATGTGATCGGCGTACCGCCGCAGGCCGACGGCAACTTCGCCGGGACGATCCCGTCCGGCGCGCTCCCGGACGGCGGACCCTTCACCGCCCAGGGTGCAGGCGCGTGGCACGTGATCCCCGGCACCACCGCGCAGGCGGGGCAGGGCACCGATCAGGTCTTCACGTACACGGTCGAGGTCGAGGACGGCGTCGACACATCCGGTTTCGGCGGCGACGAGGCATTCGGCCGGATGGTGGACCAGACGCTCGCCAACCCGAAGAGCTGGACCAAGGACCCGAGGTTCGCGGTCCGCCGGATCGACAACGGGGAACCGACCTTCCGGGTGTCGCTGACCTCCCAGATGACGGTTCGCCAGGCCTGCGGATACGACATCGAACTCGAGGTCTCCTGCTTCAACCCGTCGATCAACCGGGTGGTCCTCAACGAGCCGCGCTGGGTCCGCGGCGCCATCGCCTTCCAGGGCGACATCGGCTCCTACCGGCAGTACCAGATCAACCACGAGGTCGGCCACGCCATCGGCTACCAGGACCACCAGCCCTGCGAGTCGGACGGGGGGCTGGCGCCGGTGATGATGCAGCAGACCTTCGGCACCTCGAACAACGACATCGCGAAGCTCGACCCCGAGGGCGTGGTGCCGATGGACGGCAAGACGTGCCGCTTCAACCCCTGGCCGCACCCGCGCGGCTGAGCTGAGCGACTAGCCGCGCACCCAGGTCGCGAGGAGCGCGCGTTCGTCGGCGGTGAGGCGGCGTAGCCGCTGGGTGTGCGGATCGCCGAGGGCCAGCTGGGTCACGGCCTCGACGGCGGGGCGGGAATCGGCAGGCGCCGATGCCGCGCGCACCTCATAGCGGACGGTCACGTCGACGGTGCGCAGTCGCTCGATCCACATCGTGACCGACAGCGGGCTGTCCGCGTGGGTGAGCGGGGACCGGTACCGCACATCGATGTGCGCCACCACCGAGGTCCCGAGCAGCTCGGACGCCTCCGGCCCGACGCTGCGCAGCCAGTCGATCCGGGCCTCTTCCAGCAGGGTCACCATCCGGGCGTGGTTGACGTGCTGGAAGACGTCCATGTCCGACCACCGGACCGGCACCTCGGCGCGGTAGGAGACCGGATCGGTGGTCGGGGTCGGGGCGGTGCTCATCGGGACTCCTCGCGAACGTCGTGCGTACCAGGGCGACCGACCGTAACCGGCCGGGGGAAGAATGGACTCGTGCGGAGCGTTGTAGCTGCGTGAGCGCGTAGACCGTAGGAGCCGTCGTGTCTGACCTGAAGTCCAAGAACTCATTGCCGCCGCTTGTCGAACCCGCGGCCGAGCTGAGTCGCGCCGAGGTGGCGCGCTACAGCAGGCACCTGATCATCCCCGATGTCGGCATGGTGGGGCAGAAGCGGATCAAGAACGCCCGGGTGCTGGTGATCGGGGCAGGCGGGCTCGGGTCGCCCGCGCTGCTCTATCTGGCCGCCGCGGGTGTCGGGACCCTCGGCATCGTCGAGTTCGACGAGGTCGACGAGTCCAACCTGCAGCGCCAGGTCATCCACGGGCAGGCCGACGTCGGCAGGCCGAAGGCCGAGAGCGCTCGCGACTCCATCCTCGAGATCAACTCCAACGTCGAGGTGCGGCTGCACCAGTTCCGGCTCGAGCCCGACAACGCCGTGGAACTGTTCGAGCAGTACGACCTGATCCTCGACGGCACCGACAACTTCGCCACCCGCTACCTGGTCAACGATGCCGCGGTGCTCGCGGGCAAGCCGTACGTCTGGGGCTCGATCTACCGGTTCGAGGGGCAGGCGTCGGTGTTCTGGGAGGACGCCCCGGACGGACGCGGGCTGAACTACCGCGACCTCTACCCGGAGGCGCCGCCGCCGGGGATGGTGCCGTCGTGCGCCGAGGGCGGCGTGCTCGGCGTGCTCTGCGCCTCGATCGGGTCGATCATGGCAACCGAGGCGATCAAACTGATCACCGGGATCGGGGAGTCGCTGCTCGGCAGGCTCATGGTGTACGACGCCCTCGAGATGAGCTACCGGACCATCAAGCTCCGCCGTGACCCGGCCAGGGAGCCGATCACCGAGCTCATCGACTACGACGCGTTCTGCGGCGTGGTGTCCGATGAGGGGGTCGCCGCGGCCGCGGATTCGACGATCACGGCGCCCGAACTGGCCGCGATGCTGGCCGCGGGAAAGGACATCGAGATCGTGGACGTCCGCGAACCGGTGGAGTGGGACATCGTCCACCTGCCGGGCGCGACGCTGATCCCCAAGGACCGCATCCTGTCCGGCGAGGCGCTCGCGGAGCTGCCGCAGGACAGGCCGATCGTGCTGCACTGCAAGACCGGTATCCGGTCCGCCGAGGCGCTGGCCGCGCTGAAGAAGGCGGGCTTCGCGGATGCGACCCATCTGCAGGGCGGCGTCATCGCCTGGGCGAACCAGGTGGACAGGTCACTGCCGGTGTACTGACGCGGACCCGGCGCGTCAGGGGACGGCGAGGGGGCCGACGGCGGTAGCGTTGGTGACGTGAGCTCTGTCGAACCTCCCGAGCACGTGCGCTCCACCTTCGGTCTGCGCGAGACGGTTCCGATTCCGCTCGGAGCCGACTGGGACGGCGGTTGGCGTTGCGGCGATGTCGTCCTCTCGCCGGTGGCCGACCACGCCCGCGCCGCATGGTCGGCAAAGGTGCGCGAGACGCTGACCGCGGACGGGGTGCGGATCGCGCGGCCGGTCCGGGCGACCGACGGACGCTATGTCGTATCGGGCTGGCGGGCAGACACATTCATCGGCGGGTCGCCGGAGCCGCGGCACGACGAGGTGGTCTCGCTGTCGATGCGGTTGCACGCGGCGACCGCGGCCCTCGAGCGGCCGCGGTTCCTTGTGCAGCCCCCGGTGGCGCCATGGGCGGACGTCGACGTGTTCGTCGCGGCCGATCGGGCCGCGTGGGAGCAGGTTCCCCTGAAGGCGGTGAAGGGCCAGTTCGAGGCGGTCACCGACGACGGCAGGACCAGCGTCGAGCTGATCGGGCAGCTGGCGACGCTGCGCAAGCCGGTGCGCAGCCCCGACCAGCTGGTGCACGGCGACCTCTTCGGCACGGTGCTGTTCTCCGGCTCGGAGGCGCCTGCCATCACCGACATCACCCCCTACTGGCGGCCCGTCGGCTGGGCGGCCGGGGTCGTCGTCGTGGACGCGCTGTCATGGGGTGGAGCCGACGCCGAGCTGATCGCCCGGTGGGAGGATCTGCCGGAGTGGCCGCAGATGCTGTTGCGCGCCCTGATGTTTCGTCTGGCGGTCCACGCGCTGCATCCGCGCTCGACGGCCGAGGCGCTGCCCGGCCTGGTCCGCACCGCGGACCTGATCCGGTTGATGCTCTAGGTCCTCAGGTCCGCTGGGCGAGGAGCTCGGTCAGGAACCGGCGAGCCGCGGTCGCGGCGCGCTCGCTGTCGCCCTCGATGACGGCCTGCACGAGCTCGTCGTGCTCGGGCTCGTAGGAGTTCTCGGCCGCCACCCGGTGGCGAAGGATGGTCTGCTCGATGGCGGGCAGTAGCGAGTCGTAGAACTCGAGGTACACCTCGTTGTGGCTGGCCGCGACGATCGCGCGATGCAGGGCCAGGTCGGCCGCGACGGCCGCGGTCGTGTCGGCGGCACCCTCGACGGGCGACCAGAGCAGGTTCCTGCGGGCGAGCAGGTCTCGGAGGGTCGCGATGTCGGTGTCGTCCCGGCGCCGCGCGGCGAGGGCGGCGGCCGTGACGTCGAGGGCCTGACGCAGCTCGAGGATGTCCCGTTCGTGCGCGGCCGCGAAGTACTTGCCGAGCGTCCCGCCGAGGTCGCTGGTGGTGATCACGTAGGTGCCCGAACCCTGACGTCGTTCGAGCATGCCCGCGTGCACGAGTGCCTGGACGGCCTCGCGCACGGTGTTGCGCCCGGTCCCGGTCAGCTCGGCGAGCTCCGGCTCGGTCGGAATCCGCGTGCCGGTCGGCCAGCGGCCTGCCGCGATCTCCGCGCGCAGCTGGTCGGTGACCTGCGCGATGAGGCTTGTCCGTCGTACGGGTTGCACGCGATCCCTCTCTGTTAAGACGTGTGCGCATCATACTCAGTTGCATCGGATCATCCATTCATCCTATGATTTTGCGATCATTTGCTGAGGGAACGAGGTGTGCGGTGTCCGTGCAGGCGACCGAACGGCATCGACACCCGATCGACCGGCGCGCACTCGTCGCAGGCCGGCTGATGGTGCTCGTCGCGATCGTGCTCTCGGCGCTCACGCTCCGCACCGCCGTCACCTCCCTGACCCCGCTGCTCGACGAGATCGGCAAGGAGGTCGGGTTCGGGTCGACCATCGTCGGCGTCTTCGGGATGCTGCCCACCGCGATGTTCGCCGTCTTCGGCCTGCTCACGCCCCGGTTGGCCCTGGCGTTCGGTCTGGAACGGGTGGCGCTCGGGGCCATGCTGATGACCGGGATCGGCATCGCGACCCGCTCGATGGTGTCCGACACCGCGGCCCTGCTCGCGCTCTCCGCGCTGGCTCTCGGCGGCATGGGGATCGGCAACGTGGTGATCCCGCCGCTGGTCAAGCGCTATTTCTCGGACCGCGTCGCGATGATGAGCACCATCTACATCACCTGTGTTCAGGTGGGCACCTTCCTTCCGGCGCTCGTCGCGGTGCCGGTCGCGGACGTGTACGGGTGGCGTGTCTCGCTCGGCCTGTGGTCGTTGCTGGCGTTCGCCGCGGCGCTGCCGTGGGTCGGCATCGTGATCAGCAGGCGCGGCCGAGACCGTGTCGACACCTCCGCCGAACCGCACGCCGAGCCCGGCGAGCGCGGTCGGGCCTGGCGATCCCCTGTGGCATGGGGGATGGCCGGGATGTTCGGCATGACCTCGCTGATCACGTACTCGATGTTCACCTGGGTGCCCAAGATCCTGACCGAGGCGGGTGCGAGCGCGGCATTCGGCGGCGCGATGGTCGCGCTGTTCTCCGCGGTCGGCTTCATCGCGGCGATCGGGGCGCCGACCCTGTGCGCGCGGATCGCCAACCCGTACCCCGTCGTGATCGCCTGTGCGGTGTTCTACCTGGCCGGATTCGCCGGCCTGCTGTTCGCTCCCATGGCGGCCCCGGTGCTGTGGATCCTGCTGGTCGGCCTCGGTCCGAGCACGTTCCCCATGTCGCTGACCCTGATCAACCTGCGCACCAGGACCGCGGCAGGCTCGGCCGCGCTGTCCGGATTCACCCAGGGGCTCGGGTACGCGGTGGCCTGCATCGGACCCCTGCTGTTCGGCGTCCTGCACGACCTGACCGGCGGCTGGACCTGGCCCTTCGTCCTGTTGCTCGGTGCGGTCGCGGTCATCCTCGTGGCGGGCTACGTGGCGTGCAAGCCGAGGTTCCTCGAGGACAGCTGGACGTGACCCGTGTCACATGGTGACCAGGTTGTGACCGCGCGTCACATGTCGTAACAGCCTGTTTACCTGCGGAAACATCCTCACTGTCGGGTTAACGCGCGCGTGAGCGCAAGTTCATTCCGGAGTCATTACCGGCATCACCTCGGCAACATCCGACTCGTACCTTTAGGTCTCCCACGCACAGAGGAGGCCCGGTGACCACACGTTCGGACGAAGCCACGGCAGCAGCCGGCGCGCTCGAGGACAAGACCTCGAATCGCAAGCACTACATCGCGGAATGGGATGCCGAGGACGTCGAGGCCTGGGAGGCCGGCGGCAAGGACATCGCCAAGCGAAATCTCGTCTGGTCGGTAATCGCCGAGCACGTCGGCTTCTCGGTGTGGTCCATCTGGTCCGTGATGGTCCTGTTCATGCCGACCGACGTCTACGGCATCGACCCGGCGGGCAAGTTCTTCCTCGTGGCGGTCCCGACCCTCGTCGGCGCCGTCCTCCGCATCCCCTATACCGTCGCCACGGCACGGTTCGGCGGCAGGAACTGGACGATCTTCAGCGCGCTGGTGCTGATGGTGCCGCTGGTCGGGACCCTGTATCTGATGCTCAACCCCGGCTTCTCGTACACGACGTTCCTGCTCGTCGCGGCGATCGCAGGCGTCGGCGGCGGCAACTTCGCCTCATCGATGGCGAACATCAACGCCTTTTACCCGCAGCGGCTCAAGGGTTGGGCACTCGGCCTCAACGCGGGCGGAGGCAACATCGGCGTGCCCGTCATCCAGCTCATCGGTCTCGTCGTCATCGCGACGGTCGGCAACACCGAAGCGTGGATCGTCTGTGCCATCTACCTGGTCTTCTGCGGTGTCGCGGCGGTCGGTGCCGCACTGTTCATGGACAACCTGGGCAACCAGAAGGCCGACATGAAGGCGATGGGAACCGCGCTCAAGTACCGCGACTCCTGGGTGATCGCCTTCCTGTACATCGGCACCTTCGGTTCGTTCATCGGCTACAGCTTCGCCTTCGGCCAGGTCATGCAGATCAACTTCATCGCAGGCGGCGACACCCCCGCCCAGGCCGCCCTGCACACCGCTCAGATCGCGTTCATCGGCCCGCTGCTCGGGTCGATCGCCCGCCCGTACGGCGGCAAGCTCGCCGACCGCATCGGCGGCGGCAAGATCACGCTCTACACCTTTGCTGCGATGACGCTCGCGTCAGGCGTCCTGGTCACGGCGAGCACCATCGACGACAGCACCGCGGGAGCCGCCAGCACCGGCATCATGGTGGCACTGGTCCTCGGCTTCGTCGCACTGTTCCTGCTGTCCGGACTCGGCAACGGTTCGGTCTACAAGATCATCCCGTCGATCTTCGAGGCCAAGGCCCAGGGACTCGATCACCTCAGCGCGGAAGAGAAGGCCAGCTGGTCGCGCAACATGTCGGGTGCACTCATCGGCTTCGCGGGCGCGATCGGCGGGCTCGGCGGCGTGGGCATCAACCTGGTGCTCCGCGCCTCGTACCTGAGCCCGGCCAAGTCCGCGACCATGGCGTTCTGGGTCTTCCTCGGCTTCTACCTGGCCTGCATCGTCGTCACCTACGTGGTGTTCCTGCGCCGCCCGGCGGCCAGGGGCGTCACCGAGACCGAGGAGTCGGTGCTGGTATGACCCTCGCAGTTCCGTCCCTGGTCTCGACCCCCACCCACTGCCCGTACTGCGGACTCCAGTGCGCGATGAACATCGCGCGGGACTCCTCGGCCGCGGATCAGGCCATGACCGCGACGGTCACGGGCCGGAGCTTCCCCACCAACAGGGGCGGGCTGTGCCAGAAGGGCTGGACCAGTGCGGAACTGCTGCGGAACCCGAACCGGCTCACCGCGCCGCTGGTGCGCCGGGACGGGGAACTGCGCCCCGCGAGCTGGGACACCGCCCTCGACATCGTGGCCGACGGCTTCGCGGCAGCGCAGGCCGAGGGTGGGCGCGATGCCGTCGCCATCTTCGGAGGCGGTGGGCTCACCAACGAGAAGGCTTACCAACTCGGCAAGTTCGCCCGGGTTGCGCTTGGCACCTCGAACATCGATTACAACGGCCGGTTCTGCATGTCGTCGGCGGCGGCGGCGGGCGGCAAGGCCTTCGGACTAGACCGCGGACTGCCCTTCCCGGTGTCCGATCTCGGTGCCGCACGGGCGATCCTGATCCTGGGTGGCAACGTCGCCGAGACCATGCCGCCGTTCCTCGGTCACCTCGCCACTGCGGCGGACGCGGGCGGACTCGTCGTCGCGGACCCCCGGCGCACGGCCACCGTGGAGCGCGCGCTCGCAGGCGGCGGGGTGCACCTGCAGCTGAGCCCCGGCACCGACCTGCCGCTGGCCCTCGGCCTGCTGCACCTGGCCGTGCTCGACGGCCGGATCGACCACAACTTCGTCGGTGCCCGCACCGAGGGATTCGACGATGCCTGGCTGGCAGCCGCCCAGTGGTGGCCCGAGCGCACCGAGCGGGTCACCGGGGTGCCGGTGAGCGCGCTGCGCCGCACGGTGGAGATCCTCTGGCGCGCACAGCAGTCCGATGCTGGTGCCTACATCCTGACGGCCAGGGGGGCCGAGCAGCACGCGACCGGGACCGACACCGTCTCGGCCGTGATCAACCTGGCCCTTGCCCTCGGGCTGCCCGGTCGCAGGGGCAGCGGTTACGGCGCCATCACCGGGCAGGGCAACGGGCAGGGCGGTCGCGAGCACGGGCAGAAGGCGGATCAGCTGCCCGGCTACCGCAAGATCACCGATCCCGCCGCGCGGGTGCACGTCGCGCAGGTGTGGGGCATCGATCCCGCCGAGCTGCCCGGCCCGGGGAAGAGCGCATACGAGCTGCTCGAGTCGATCGGGACGCCCGGCGGGCCGACCGCGCTGATGGTGCACGGGGCGAACCTCGCGGTGTCCGCGCCCCGCGCGGGACATGTCGTGGACCGGCTGTCCGCGCTGGAGCTGTTGGTCGTCAACGACTTCCTGCTCTCGGAGACCGCGGCCATGGCGGACGTCGTCCTGCCGGTCCTGCAGTGGGCCGAGGAGGAGGGCACGATGACCAGCCTTGAGGGCAGGGTGCTGCGCCGCAAGGCCGCCGTGCCCGCTCCCGAGGGGCCGCGCTCCGAGCTCGAGGTGCTCGCCGGGCTCGCCCGCCGACTCGGCCAGCCGGCTTGGCGGTTCGGAACCGATCCCGAGGCCGTCTTCGAGGAGCTCCGGTTGGCCTCCGCTGGCGGGGTCGCGGACTACTCCGGGATCAGTTACGCCCGGCTGGACGAGGGTGCCGCGCTGCACTGGCCGTGCCCGGCAACACCCGCAGGCGAGCCCGAGCATCCAGGGACACCGCGGTTGTTCCTGGATCGATTCGAGACCCCGAGCGGCCGAGCGCGTTTCGTCGCGGTGGAGCACCGCGGACCGAGCGAGGGGATGGACGCCGAGTTCCCGCTGGTGGCCACGACGGGTCGGGTCCTCGCCCACTATCAGTCCGGCGCGCAGACCCGCCGGATCGACGAGCTGGTCCGTGCCGCGGGCGAGATGTTCGTGCAGGTGCATCCCGACACCGCGCGTCGGATGGGCCTCGTCGAGGGTGCGCCTGCCGCCGTGGTGAGCAGGCGGGGACGGACCGAGGCGATCGTGCGTTGTGACGACAGCATGCGGCTCGACACCGTGTTCCTTCCGTTCCACTTCGCCGGGTCCGGCCGGGCGAACCTGTTGACCAATCCGGCTCTCGACCCGACGAGCCGGATGCCGGAGTTCAAGGTATGTGCGGTGAAGCTGGAGGCGGTGGCATGAAAAGGACCCGAATCGTGGTGGTGGGCAACGGCATGGCCGGCTCGCGACTGGCGGAGGAACTGCGGCGCCGCGACCCCGACGGAGAGCGGCTCGACATCGTGGTGATCGGCGCCGAGGCGCACCCCGCGTACAACCGCATCCTGCTCTCGAATGTGTTGGCGGGCAGTATCACCGGCCGTGACACCCGCCTCAAGCCGGACGGCTGGTGGGAGCGGCAGGGGATCGACGTCCGGTCCGGCGTCCGGGTGACCGGCATCGACACGGCCGCGCGGACCGTGCGCTGCGACGATGGCACCGGGGCCGGTCACGACGAGATCGGCTACGACGAGCTGGTGCTGGCGACCGGTAGCCGATCGTTCATCCCGCCGATCGCGGGCGCGGTGGACGAGTCGGACGCGCTGGTCGACGGCGTCGCCGCGTTCCGCACCATCGGCGACTGCGACCAGATCATCGCCGCGGCCACTGGCGGATCCAGCGCCGTGGTCCTCGGCGGCGGCCTGCTCGGGCTCGAGGCGGCCCGCGGACTGCTGATGCGCGGCATGGACGTCACGGTGGTGCACCCCAAGGACTTTCCGATGGAGCGCCAGCTCGACCCCGCTGGCGGCGCGGTGCTGACCAGGGTGCTCACCGAGCTCGGCATGCGGATGGTGCTCGGACGCAGGGCGGTCGCCCGCGACGCCGAGAACCGGACCGTGGTGCTCGACGACGGGACCGAGCTGCCCGCCGACCTGCTGGTGTTGTCCGCGGGGATCCGCCCCGAGGTGTCGCTGGCCGAGGCCGCGGGCATCGCCGTCGATCAGGCCATCGTGGTCGACGACCTGCTGCGCACCAGCGCCCCGCGCGTCTCGGCCATCGGGGAGTGCGCGCAGCATCGCGGCGAGGTGTACGGCCTGGTGCAGCCGGGCTGGGAGCAGGCCGCGGTGGTGGCCGAGCGGCTCGCGGGCGAGAATCGATTCGCCACCTACCACGGGACCGCGAACGTGACCCGGCTCAAGGCCCACGACATCGACCTCGCCTCGATGGGCGACATCAGTGCCGAGATGCACTGCAGCCACAGCGAGGTGCTGACCCTCGCCGACCCGACACGGGGGCGCTACGCGAAGGTCGTGGTGCGCGAGGACCGGGTCGTCGGGGCGGTGCTACTGGGTAACCCCGACGTGGTCGGCACGTTGACCCAGCTCTTCGATGCGCAGCTGCCGGTCCCGGTGGACCGGATGTCGCTGCTCATCGGCCGCGGATCGGGAGCGGGCGTCGAGGTGGCCAGCCCGGCCACCATGCCGGGGTCTGCGGTGGTCTGCCGATGTAACTCGGTGACCAAGTCGCAGCTGACCACGGCGTGGAAGGCGGGCGCGCGCGGCGTGGCCGCCATGGCCACCGAGACCAGGGCGACCACCGGCTGCGGCGGCTGCAGCTCCGTCGTCCAGGGCATCTGCGAATGGCTACGAAACTCGGATCCGGAACCACGAGACCAACCAGCACACGAAACACCATCGATCGAAGAAGAGGGCGCAGCATGAACAACAAGTCGGTAGTGGTGATCGGGCACGGAATGGTCGGCCATCGATTCGTCGAGGCGCTGCGCGCGCGGGACGAGGACGCCCAGTGGCGAGTGACCGTCCTGTGTGAGGAGACGCTGCCCGCCTACGACCGCGTCGGCCTGTCCTCGTACGTCGGATCCTGGGACGCAAAGGAACTGGCGCTCGCGGGCAACGACTATGCAGGCGACGCGCTGGTCGAGCTGCGGACCGGTGAGCGGGCCGTCGAGATCGACCGCGCCGCGCGCACCGTCACCACCGGTTCCGGCGAGACCCTCGGCTACGACGCCCTCGTCATGGCCACCGGCTCGTACCCGTTCGTGCCGCCGATCCCGGGCCACGACCGCCCCGAGTGCTTCGTGTACCGCACCATCGACGACCTCGACGGGATCCGTGCCACCGCGGAGAAGGCGGGCCAGGGTGCGGTCGGCGTCGTCGTCGGTGGCGGCCTGCTCGGCCTGGAGGCGGCCAACGCGCTCCGGCTGATGGGCATGACCCCGCACGTGGTCGAGTTCGCCCCCCGGTTGATGCCGCTGCAGGTCGACGAGGGCGGCGGGGCGTTGCTGGCGCGGCTGGTCACCGACCTCGGTGTCACCGTGCACGCGGGCGTCGGCACCGCCGCCATCACCGAGGGCCCGGACGGCGTGAGTGTCGAACTCTCGGACGGGTCGGTGATCGAGGCGGCGCTGCTGGTGTTCTCGGCAGGCATCCGGCCGCAGGATCAGCTGGCCCGTGCGGCCGGGCTCGAGATCGGCGAACGCGGCGGCATCCTCACCGACCTCGGCTGCCGGACCTCGGACGAGGCCGTCTTCGCCGTCGGTGAGTGCGCGGCCGTCGAGGGCGTCGCCTACGGCCTGGTCGCGCCCGGCTACACCACCGCCGAGATCGTGGCCGATCGACTGCTCGGTGGCGCAGCCGAGTTCCCCGGTGCGGACCTGTCCACCAAGCTCAAGCTGATGGGGGTGGACGTCGCCAGTTTCGGTGATGCGCACGCTCAGACGCCCGGTGCCCTCGAGGTGGTCCTCAGCGACGCGGCCAAGGGCACCTACGCCAAGCTCGTGGTGTCCGATGACGCCAAGATCCTGCTCGGCGGCATCCTCGTCGGCGACGCGTCCGCATACGCGTCGCTGCGCCCCCTGGTCGGCCGCGAGCTCCCGGGTGACCCGGCGTCGCTGATCTCGCCCGCGGGCGAGAAGCCCGGTGCCGGATCGCTGCCCGACGATGCCGAGGTGTGCTCGTGCAACGGCGTCACGAAGGGCGCCATCTGCGGTGCGATCGCCGAGGGCGCCTGCGACATCGCCTCCGTGAAGAGCTGCACCAACGCGGGAACCACCTGTGGCGGCTGCCTGCCAACGATCAAGCAGCTGCTGGCCTCGTCCGGCGTGGTGATGTCGAAGGCGCTCTGCGAGCACTTCGAGCAGTCGCGGGCGGAGCTGTTCGAGATCGTGATGGCGACGGGAACCCGGACGTTCTCCGCGCTGATCACCAAGTTCGGCACGGGAACCGGATGTGACATCTGCAAGCCGGTCGTGGCCTCGATCCTGGCCTCGACCGATTCGGATCACATCCTGCACCGGAACCAGGCCTCGCTGCAGGACACCAACGACCACTTCCTGGCCAACATCCAGAAGAACGGCACCTACTCGGTGGTGCCGCGGATGCCCGGCGGCGAGTGCACCCCCGAGCAGCTGATCGTGATCGGTGAGGTGGCACGGGATTTCGGTCTGTACACCAAGGTCACCGGTGGCCAGCGCATCGACCTGTTCGGTGCCCGCGTCGAGCAGCTGCCCGCGATCTGGAAGCGTCTGGTCGATGCCGGCATGGAATCCGGTCAGGCATACGGCAAGTCGCTGCGCACGGTGAAGAGCTGTGTCGGGTCCACCTGGTGCCGATACGGCGTCCAGGACTCCGTCGGGATGGCCGTCGGACTCGAGAACCGTTACCGCGGTCTGCGTTCCCCTCACAAGATCAAGTTCGGTGTCTCCGGTTGCGCGCGTGAGTGCGCGGAGGCCCGCGGCAAGGACGTCGGCGTCATCGCCACCGAGAACGGTTGGAACCTCTACGTCGGCGGCAACGGCGGGCAGTCGCCCAAGCACGCGCAGCTGCTGGCGGGCGGTCTCGACGACGAGACGCTGATCCGCTACATCGACCGGTACCTGATGTTCTACGTCCGCACCGCCGACCGGTTGCAGCGCACCGCGCCGTGGGTGGAGGCGATGGAGGGCGGCCTCGATCACCTCAAGGCCGTCGTCTGCGAGGACAGCCTCGGTATCGCCGCCGAGCTCGAGGCGGCGATGGCCAAGCACGTCGAGGGCTACCAGGACGAGTGGGCGGGCGTGCTCGACGACCCGGAGAAGCTCTCGCGCTTCGTGTCCTTCGTCAATGCACCGGAGGAGGCCGACCCGACAGTGGTGTTCGACGAGTCCGGCGATCGCAAGATCCCGGTCCTGATGGGGATGCCGCCGATGCCGGCCACGACCTCCCAGTAGCGGGTGGGGACCGCTCAGTATCTGCTTACCCCGAGGGAATCGCGGCTTAACGCCCAGGAAACACCGGATAAGTAGAAAGTAAGCCTGCATTACAGGAGGACCGCGATGATGACCGTTATCGAGATGAAGGCGCACAACGTGACCGGACCCGGACGCGAGAGCGTCAACGACGGACGACTCGAATGGACCTCGGCCTGCCCGCTCAGCCACCTCATCCCGGGGCTCGGCGTCGCGGTGCTGATTCGGGGGGGTGAGCAGGCAGCCCTGTTCCTCATGGAGGACGGCTCGCTCTACGCAGTGGGGAACATCGACCCCTTCGGGCGCGCGGCGGTGATGTCGCGCGGCCTGGTCGGGGACAGGGCAGGCGAGCCCATCGTGGTCTCGCCGCTGCTCAAGCAGGTGTTCTCGCTCGTCGACGGGCGCTGCCTCGACGACGAGTCCGTCCGGCTGCCGGTGTACGACGTGCGGGTCTGGGCCGGCATGGTCCAGGTCCACAGCACCTCGGCTGCCGCGGCGGACAGCGCATGAGCGAGGGGAGGGCGGTGCCGCAGGTCGGTGAGCCGCTGTCCGGTTTCACCGTCGGGGTCACCGCGGCCAGGCGGTCGGAGGAGTTCACCACTCTGCTGACCCGGCGCGGCGCCACCGTCGTGCACGCGGCCGCGATCCGGATCATCCCGCTCGTCGACGATGCCGAGCTGGAACGGGTGACAAGGGAACTGATCGACAACCCACCCGAGATCGCGGTCGCGACCACAGGAATCGGCTTTCGCGGCTGGATGGAGGCCGCCGACGGGTGGGGGCTCGCCGAGCAGTTGGGCGAGGCGCTGTCGAGGGCGCGGCTGCTGGCCCGAGGTCCGAAGGCGAAGGGAGCGATCCGCGCCGCGGACCTGCGTGAGGAGTGGTCGCCGGTCTCCGAGTCCTCGGCCGAGGTGATCGATCACCTGCTCGCCGAGGGCGTCGAGGGCAAGCGGATCGCCGTGCAGCTGCACGGCGCCACCACCGAATGGGAGCCGCTTCCCGACTTCTGCGAGGTGCTCCGGGTGGCCGGGGCCGAGGTCGTCCCGGTGCCGGTGTACCGCTGGACCCAGCCCGACGACCCGACCGCGATGGACCGCCTCATCGAGCTGACCGTCAGCGGGGGCCTGGACGCGCTGAGTTTCACCAGCGCGCCCGCGGTGGCGTCGATGCTGATCCGCGCCAAGGAGATCGGCCTCGTCGACCCACTGCTGAACTCGTTGCGCACCCGGGTGCTCGCGGTGTGCGTCGGGCCGGTCACCGCGGCGCCGCTCGAGGCGCTCGGCGTCCCGAGCACCATGCCGGGGCGGGCCAGGCTCGGGTCGCTCGCCCGGCACATCGCCGAGGAGCTGCCGCGGCGTTCGGTGCGCCTGCGCGCGGCGGGTCACGACGTGAGCGTGCGCGGCGGATGTGTCGTCGTGGACGGCGAGGTTCGCCAACTCGCACCTGCCGCAATGGCTTTGATGCGAACACTGGCGCATCGACCCGGACGCGTGGTCTCTCGGGAGGAACTGCTCTCCGTGCTCCCCGGCGGCGGCGAGGACACCCATGCCGTTGAGACCGCCATCGCACGGCTGCGGACCTGTCTCGGCGCCCCCAAGATCGTGCAGACGGTGGTCAAGCGTGGCTACCGCCTCGCCCTCGACCCGGTCGATTGCGGGGACGACTAGTGAGCGGGCCCGCGCTGGTGCTCGTCGCGCACGGCACCAGGAGCCCACGCGGCGTCGACATGGTCGCCGCGCTCGCCGACGCGGTGGCGGATGAGGTGGGCACGACCCGCGTCGCCTTCGTGGACGTGCTCGGGCCGTCGCCCTCGGAGGTGCTCCGCGACCTCGGCGGCCCCGCCGTCGTGGTGCCCGCGTTCCTGGCCTCGGGGTACCACGTGCACACCGATGTCCCGCGCGAGGTCGCGGATTCCGGGCACCCCGACGTGACCGTGACCAGGGCGCTCGGGCCGGACCCGGTGCTGGCCACGGTGCTGTTCGAGCGCCTGCGCGAGGCGGGCTGGCGGCCGGGCGACGCGGTGGTGCTGGCTGCGGCCGGATCCTCGGATCCGCGGGCACTGGCCGATGTGCGCTGCGGCGCCATGATGCTCGCGGAACTGGTCGGGAGCTCGGTACACATCGGCTACGTCGCGACCGCGGAGCCGCGGGTGCCCGAGGTGGTCGAGGGACTGCGGGCGGCGGGTCACCGTCGGGTGTTCATCGCCTCGTATCTGTTGGCGCACGGCCTGTTCCACCGGAGGCTGGTCGATGCCGGATCGGACGGGGTGGCCGAGCCGCTCGGCGTGCACCCGGCATTGGTTCGGCTGCTTGCCGACCGCTACCGGTCCGGCTGCGTGCGACATGGGAGGAACGAGTCCGCCCACGCACCTGTGCTGGCGACAACGCCAGGAGGGGGGACTCGCCTGGCGTGAGTCTGGCGAATCACCCGGACCGTGGATGTCGCGAGTCGCGCGGGGTCACCAGGCCGGATTCGTAGGCGAGCACCACGAGTTGCGCGCGGTCGCGGGCGTGCAGCTTGGTCATGGCACGGTTGACGTGGGTCTTCGCGGTCAGCGGACTGATCACCATGCGGTCGGCGATCTCGTCGTTGGATAGGCCCTGCGCGACCATGGTTACGGCCTCGCGTTCGCGGGTGGTCAGTTCCTTCAGTTCCGCGCCGGTTCCGGGGTTGAGCGGCTGGGTGACGTACTGATCGATCAGCCGACGGGTGATCGATGGCGCGAGGAGGGCGTCGCCGCGCGCGGCGACGCGGACGGAATGGAGGAAGTCCGCCGGCTGAATGTCTTTGACGAGGAATCCTGCCGCCCCCGCGCGCAGCGCGTTGAAGACGTACTCGTCCAAGCCGTAGTTGGTCAGGATGACCACATGCACACCAGCCAGGGTCGGGTCCGCCGCAATGAGTCGCGTCGCTTCGATGCCGTCGATGACCGGCATCTGAATATCGATGAGCGCGATGTCGGGCAGGTGCTGCCTGGCCATGGCGAGGCCCTCGCCCCCGTCTGCGGCCTCGGCCACGACCTCGATGTCGTCCTCGAGGTCGAGGAGCGCGCGGAATCCGCTGCGAATGAGTGGCTGGTCGTCGACCAGCAGGACCCGGATCACGACGTGCGGTCCACGGGTAGTTCGGCCTGTACCGAGAAGCCGCCCGCGCTGCGCGGTTCCGCCCGCAGGCGACCGCCGAGGGCGGTGACGCGCTCGCGCATGCCGAGTAGCCCGACGCCGGCTACTGAAGCGGTGTCCGGTGTTGCCTTGCCGTCGTCGTCGACCCGTATGACCAGGGCATCGGGACGGTAGTCGATCCGAATAGACGCCGTCGCGGCGGCGGCGTGCCGGGCGATATTGGTCAGCGACTCCTGCACGATCCGGTAGCCGGTGCGGTCCACCGTGGCCGGCACACCCTGACATTGCCCTTCGATCGTCAGCGTCGCGTTCAGACCGGTCGTCCGTGCCCGATTCACAAGGTCCGGGACGTCTGCGAGCCCTTGCGGCGGGCTCTTGCCGTCATCGCGCAGCGCCTCGAGGGTCGCCCGCAGTTCCCGGGCCGCCTCGCGGCCGGCCTCCCGGATCGCCAGCAATGCCTCGGGCACATCTTCGCCCCGCTTACGGGCCACGTGGACGGCGGCCTCGGACTGCACCTTGATCACCGAGATCTGGTGGGTCAGCGAATCGTGCAGTTCCCGCGCGATGTGCAGCCGCTCCTCGTCCGCGCGACGCCGTGCGGTTTCCTCCCGGGAGCGCTCGGCTTCGTCCGCCCGCCGCTCGGCCTGTCGCAGCGCTTCTCCCGCTGCACCGGCCGCGATCAACCATGCGATTTCCAGGGCGCCCCGAGCCTGCGCGAACGCCTCTTCCGTGTCGTCTAGGGAGGCCAGGCCAGCGAGCGGGAGAGCGGCCAGCAGGGTCACCGACGCTGCCACGGTGATCATGCGGTGCCCCGCCCGGACCGAGGCGTACACCGCGAACACGAAGGCGGCAGCAGGAACGTCGAATCCGATCGCCTGGTAACCCAGCGCGCACAATCCGGTCACGGCCAGTACGGTGACTGGAGCCCGGCGGCGCGCGGCGAGCGCCAGACCGCTGGCTGTCAACAACGCGTAGCCGAGCGGGTCGAGGTCAGTCGGGGCGTGTTGCCTGGACAGCCCGCCGGCCAGCAGGATCGCGGCCACACCGACGGCGAGGGCCCAGTCTCCGATCCGTCCCCGGTTCATGCCTGAACCCTAGCCGGACGTTTGTACAGGCAACAGACTGCACGTGGACGATCAGTCGCTACCGCATCCGCGGTATCTCCTCGGCTCAATGCTGCGTCCGTGGTAACCCGCTACGGCAGCGGTGGCAATGTGAAATATCTTCGCTCGCAGGATGACTGACGGCCGCCCAGTGGACATGATCGAGCCAGGTCCAGTCATACGAAGAAGGAGCATCCCGTGTCTGTTCGTAACCTGTTTGCCGCCGCCGCAGCCGCCTTGCTCGGCGGTGTCGCGCTCGCAGCACCGGCCCTCGCGGACGTTTCGGTCCAGTCGGTCGCCGCCAGTGACGGCATGACCTCCGGCCGGCTCGGGCCCACCCTGACCGCGCTGGTGGGGTTTACCGCCGTGGTCATCGGTGCGCTGGCCCTCCGTTCTGCCGGTCGTATCGGGTCCTGGGGAAACGGGCCGGTGGTGGCCCTGGTGACGGGGCTCATCAGCGTGGTCGTCGGTGGGCTGTTCGCGGTCACCGCCGACGGTGGTCCCGGCACCGGCAACGGGATTGTCGGGGCGTTCGCGGCCGTGCTGTTCGGCCTGATCGGGGTGCTCCTCGGTGCGCTGGCTCTAGCCCGCAACCGCCGCGCCGGGCTGACCGCAGCGAATACCAACGCGCGTTAGGGACGGTCGGACGCCCGCCCATTCCATCAGCGGGGCAACGGCAGCAGTTCCGCGGAGCCACCGTCAGGCGTTGCCGGTTCGATGATCGCGAGGGCGTCGGCCCCGATCAGCGCGGCGAGGTGAGCCGTCCCCACCGGCGCGGCCGCGTACCAGCGGCCGTCTGACCGTCGGGTGGCCGTGACCACCCGAGGGGCGTCGGAGGCGAGTTCCGCGGCGTTCTCGATCGGCGCCCGCGGTGGGGTCGGGGCGGGTGCACCGGTGAGCGCGGCGACAACGGCAGGCGCCGTCATGAGCAGCGTGGCGACCGCCGCAAAGGGGTTGCCGGGCAACCCGAGCACGATGCGGCCGTCCGGCAGCGCCGCGACCACCTGTGACCCGCCCGGCCGGCACCGCACCCGCCCCACCACGAGACGGGCGCCGCAGCGGGTGAGCGCCATCCTCAGGTGATCGGCGGCACCGCCCCCGGTGGCGCCGACGATGACGATCAGGTCGGGTCGTGTGTCCATTTCGGAAACCGGCTGCGCCAGCAGCTCATCGAAGCCCCCTGGGGTGTCGCGTAGGTGCGACTCGGCGGCCGTGCGGATCCCGCACCAGGACAGGAAGTGCGGCATCACGGGCCCGAGGCTGTCGCGGGTCTGCCCGGTGCGCAGCGGGCCGTCGCGGCGGATCTCGTCCCCGGTCACCACGACGTGGGCCGTGACGGGCCCGCGGACCAGCAGTTCGGGGACCTCGCCGCTCAGTGCCACCGAGACCACGGCGGGGGTCACCGGTTCGCCCGCCTCCGCGAGCCGTGCGCCCGGCTGCCAGTTCTCACCGCGCCTGCGGGTGTCGTCGCGGACCGGCGCGTCCAGGCGCCTGCGCAGCGTGGTGTTCGCGAGTTCGACGTGCTCGTCGCGGACGACGGCGGTGGCACCGGACGGCACGTGGGCGCCGGTGGCGATGCGCACGGCGTGCCCGGGTTCGAGTTCGACCTCGTCCTCGGAGCCGGCGTAGCGGATGGCGGTGTCGAGTTGCCATGGGCCGTCGCCGGATACGGCGTAGCCGTCCATCGCCGAGATGTCGATCCGGGGCAGCGCGTCGGCGGCGAGCATCGGTCGCGCCAGCACCCCGCCGATCGCGGCGAGCGGGGCTGCCGCGCGAGTGGGCAGGGTCGTGACGGCGTCGCGGACTGCACGCCTGGCCTCGTCGAGGTCGACGGCGGGGGAGGAGCTGCGCGCGCGGGCGGCGGCGACATCGGCCTCGGTGTCGCAGTCGGAGATCCCGGTCATGGGAACGGTCACATACCCGGCCGGGATCAGTGTCTTCATCGGCCTGTTGGCCAGGTCGGCGCGCCCGAGTCCGTCGAGCCCGGCGGACAGCGCATCCCTGCGCCACACGCCGAGGAGGAACTGCACCCGGCCGGATTCGTCGAGCGCATAGGCCGCGGGCGCACTCGGCTCGCGGTCGAGTGCAGAGACGAGGCTCTCGATCGCTGCCGCGGACAGGAACGGCAGGTCGGCGGCGAGCACCACCACGGGTGCGGTGCCGCCGCCCAGCTCGAGCAGGCCCGCGTCCATCGCGAGGACCGGGCCGCCGCCCGCGGGTGATTCCTGGGTCTGGGCGATCGAGGGGGCGAGGTCGTCGCGATGCGGTCCGACCACGACCACCCGCTCCGCCCGTGCGACGGCGTCGAGGGCAGTGCGCAGCATGGATCGGCCCGCGATGACGATCGCGGGCTTGTCGACACCACCCATCCTGGTGGCGGATCCGCCGGCGAGAATCACTGCGTCGTATGCCGAGGGAGCGCCGGTGGTCATCGACAGATTCTCCCATTGATCTGCAGGTGTTTCGAATCGAGGACGCTCGTTGTCCTAGATCCTCCCTAGCGTCGGCAGCATGGAAAAGACGACGAAATCCACACCGGTCCTGCCCGTCCCCGAGGGCTACGCCACCGTCACGCCCTGGATCATCTCCCGGGACACCGCGCGGCTGCTCGACTTCGTCCGGGATGCCTTCGACGCCGAGGAACTGGCCCGCGTCGAGTACGGGGGCGCGATCGGACACGCCGAGGTGCGGATCGGGGACTCGGTGGTGATGATGTTCGACGGTCGCCCGGACTGGCCGGACACGCCTGGCTTCCTGCGGCTGTACGTCGAGGACGCCGATGCCACCTTCCGGCAGGCGCTCGAGGCGGGGGCGACTCCGGTCACGAAGGTGACCGAACTCTTCTTCGGGGACCGCGTCGGGCGCGTCCGCGACCCGCTGGGCAACCTGTGGTGGATTCAGACCCGCGTGGTGGACCTGACGCCCGAGGAGCTCGAGATCCGTTCGCAGCAGCCGGAATTCGTGGCCGCTATGGAATATGTCGCGGGCGCCCCGCTCGTGCAACCGTCGACGTAGCCCCGGTTCAGGCCTTCTTGACCACGCTCGACTTGAGCTGCATCGGACCGATGCCGTCGACCTTGCAGTCGATGTCGTGGTCGCCGACACCCTTGACCAGACGGATGTTGCGCACCTTGGTGCCCGACTTGATACCGGTCGGACTGCCCTTGACCTTGAGCGTCTTGATCACCGTGACGGTGTCGCCGTCGGCGAGCACGTTGCCGACGGCGTCACGGATCACGTCGGTGCCCTCGTCGTCGACCGCGCCCGCCGCCCACTCGTGTGCACACTCGGGGCAGACCAGGAGCGAGCCCATCTCGTAGGTGAACTCGCAGGAGCACTGGGGGCACGGGGGCAGGGTCTGATCCACCGGGCAATCCTATTCGGACCGGCCCGCGCGCCTGGCTCGCGCTGCACGGGCCAGCATTCGTGGCGAGAACATGACGAAGGGCGAACGGTTGCGTGTGCCGTAGGCGTAGAACCGGTCCGCCACCCACGGATCGCGGGCGGCGCCTGCGAACAACAGGCGCTGCAGCCGATTGAATCGAGGGCGCTGGCTGAAATCGATCGCGAAGAACTGGTGCGGCCACAGTCGCACCCGGTGACGACGCTGGTAGCGGCGTGCCGCCAGGTCGATCTCTCGGTCGGTACCGGTCACGAGGGGTTTCGCGACGGCGTCGCTCAACCACTCGGCCGTCTGCAACGCCCAGCCACACCCGGCGCCCCAGACCGGGTCGAGAACGAGGGCGGCGTCCCCGACGAGTGCGACGCCGGGAGTGGCGATACGGCGCCGGGTGATGCTCGGGTAGTCGCGGACACCGACCACATCGGACACGAGCTCCGCGTCGGTCAGGTCCGGGGCGTCCGGCAGGTCCTCGAACATGCGCAGCAGCGCCGCTTCCCGGTCCTCGACGAACTCCGGCAGTCGGCTCTTGTCGGGCACGGCGGTGAGGACGGTCACCCCGGCATCGTTGCCGAACGCATATGCCGCGTCGGGCTCGAGCAGCCACAGCTGAACCGGTTGCCCACGGGGGATCGTGACGTTCCGGAAAGAGGCGAAGTAGGCGAAGCGGTCGTTCCGCGATTCCCGGCCGGGGAGTCCGGCCAGCCGCGCCACCTTCGAGGACCGGCCGTCCGCGCCGACGACGAGTCGACAGGAGAGCCGTCCCACGTGGTCGGCGACAACGCCGTCGACGCGCCCGTCGGGACCTCGGGTCAGCTCGCGGAGCTTCGCGCCCAACATCAGATCGACGCCAGGCACCTCGGCGGCGGCTCTGCGCATCAGCGGATCGAGGATCTCGCGCCGGAGGTTGTAGCCGTGCGTTGGCCGGTCCGTGGGTTCCGGTTCCTCGACCCAGCCGAATCGGCTCCAGGCGTAGCCGTGGTTCCTGACCGCGCCTGCGGCCTCGAGCTCGGAGTCGAGACCGAGCCGCTGGAGTGTGGGCAGTGCGCTCGACTGGATGAAGTGTGTGCACATCCGCTTGTACGCCGCGGGATTGCGATTCGCTTCCAGCAGTGCCACCCGCAGACCTCGGCGTCCGAGCAGGATCGCGGCCGTGCACCCGGCCAGGCTCGATCCCACGATCGCGACGTCGTACTCGTCGCCCATATCGCTCACCGCGATTCGGTCGTGGATGTACGCCGTTTCTCAGTGTCGCAGTTGCCCGGTGCGGATGTAAACACAACGATTCGGCCACGGACCCGGAAGGTATCCGCAGGTCGGCCGACAATCACACGATGACGCGTGGCGGTGATCCGAACTTCCGTGAACTCGAGCCCGGCATCGTCACGGACTTCAGCGCCAGGATGAGCTACGGCTCCTACCTCGACCTCGGCACGCTGCTCAGCGCGCAGAACCCGGTCAGCGAGCCGCAGCATCACGACGAGATGCTCTTCATCATCGCGCACCAGACCACCGAGCTCTGGCTCAAACTCGTCCTGCACGAGATCCGGGCGGCCCGCGCGGCATTCGCCGAGGACTCCATCGGGGTCGCGCTCAAGTGCATCGCCCGCGTCAAGCACATCCAGAAGTCGATGACCGAGCAGTGGTCGATCCTGGCGACGCTGACGCCGACCGAATACGCCGAGTTCCGGGGCTTCCTCGGCAGCGCGTCCGGGTTCCAGTCGCACCAGTACCGCGCCGTCGAGTTCATCCTCGGCAACAAGAACGCGGACCTGCTCAGGGTGTTCGAGGCGGACCCGCCCTCGCATGCCGTCCTCGACGATCTCCTGGGTGAGCCGACCCTGTACGACGAGTTCTGGCGCTGTCTCGCCCGCGCAGGCTACGACCTGCCCGGTTCGGCGCTCGACCGCGAGGTCAGCGCGGCCTATGTGCTGAACCCCGACCTGATGCCGCTGGTCAAGTACGTCTACGAGCATCCGGGGGACTGCTGGCCCGCGTACGAGTCCTTCGAGGAACTCGTCGACCTGGAGGAGAGCTTCCAGGTCTGGCGGTTTCGCCACCTGCGGACAGTGCTCAGGGTGATCGGGATGAAGACCGGCACCGGTGGCTCCTCCGGTGGTGCGGGGTACCTGCAGCGCGCGCTCGAACTCAGTTTCTTTCCCGAGCTGTTCGCTGTGCGCACCGAGCTGGGGAACTGACGGGCCGCGAAATGGACGTCGACGTCGCGAATCTGTGGTGCGGGGCGTGGCTGGGGCGCTGCCGACTGACGGTGCGCGGGGATCTGCTGGTCTCGGCTCGGCGGAGGAGCGCAATGGACGGGTGCGCCGACCTCGAGATTCCCGGCGTGGTGTTCGCGGGTCTGCGGGACGCCCACGTGCACCTCGGGCTGGTCGACGCCCACGCCCTCTTCGCGGGTGGGCTGGCGGTGGTGCACGACCTCGGGTCGCCGCCATCGGTCCTCGAACCGTTCGCGGACGCGGCGGTGCGCGTCGGACTACCCGAGGTGAGCTTTGCGGGTCAGTTCCTCACCGCCCCCGGCGGGTACCCAACCGACCGGTCATGGGCGGCGGCCGGCTCGGTGTGCGTGGTCGACGGACCGCAGGAGGCGGCGAGCGCCGTCGACGCGCAGATCCGAGCGGGAGCGTCCTTCGTCAAGGTCATGCTGAACAGCGTGGCCGGCCCCGTGTTCGTCGACGCGACGCTCGACGCACTGGTCGGCGCCGCGCATGCGGTCGGGCTTCCCGTCGTCGCACACGCGGAGGGGCAGGGCCAGGCGGCGCGCGCTTTCGAGTCCGGAGTGGATCGACTCGCGCACACCCCGTGGACCGAGCGCCTGCCCGATGAGCTGCTCGCGGCGATGGCGTCGTCGATGCGGTGGATCAGCACGCTCGACATCCATGGCCGCGGAAGCGAATTCGACGTTGCCACCGACAATCTTCGCCGGTTTCGTGCGGGTGGCGGGGTCGTGACATACGGAACCGACCAGGGCAACGGCCCCCAGCCGGTCGGACTCAACCCCCGTGAGCTCGACGCCCTGCTCGACGCCGGTCTCGATCGGGCGGCGGTGCTGGAGTCGATCACGATCCCGTGGCCGTCGGGCACCTCGACACGGCTCGCGTGGACGCCGGGCACCCCGCCTGCCGATGAGAGACACTGGGCCGCGTGGCTCGCCTCCACCCGCAACCTCGACCCGGGCCAGATCAAGGAGCAGTTCGGATGAGCGTCTCCAATCCTGTCCCACAGAGATTCTCGGTGCGCGCCGCCGAACTCGACGACGCCGATCCGCTGAGTTCGTACCGGGACCTGTTCGTCGATGCCCCGTCCGTCGTGTCCTACCTGGACGGGAACTCACTCGGTCGGCCGACGAAGGCGGGGGCCGAGCGGGTGGCCCGTTTCGTGGCCGAGTCCTGGGGCGGCAGGCTGATCCGTGGATGGGATGAGGAGTGGTTCGACCTGCCGCTCACGGTCGGCGACGACCTGGGCCGGGTGGTGCTAGGGGCGGCCGCGGGCCAGACGGCGGTGGGCGACTCGACAAGCGTGCTGCTCTACAAGCTGGCAAGGGGTGCCGTCGCGCTGCGGCAGGGGCGCGACGAGATCGTCCTGGACACAGACAATTTCCCCACCGACCGCTACGTCCTCGAGGCGGTCGCGTCCGAGCTCGGGATGACCCTGCGGTGGATCGAGTCGGATCCACGCAGCGGGGTGCACGCGGACGAGGTCGCCGCGGTGGTCGGGGACCGGACCGCGCTGGTGGTGCTCAGCCACGTCGCGTATCGGTCGGGCTACCTTGCCGACGCCGCCTCGATCACGCGGATCGCCCACGGCGCGGGCGCGCTCATGCTGTGGGACCTGTGCCACTCGGCCGGGTCGGTACCGATCGAACTGGACGAGTGGGGCGTCGACCTCGCGGTCGGCTGCACCTACAAGTACCTCAACGGCGGGCCCGGTTCGCCCGCGTTCGCCTACGTGCGCGCGGGACTGCTGGAGGAGTTCGTGCAGCCGATCTGGGGGTGGATGGGCCGAGAGGACTGCTTCGAGATGGCGCCCGGCTACCGGCCAGCCAAGGGCATCCGGCGGATCCTCAGCGGCACGCCCGCGGTGCTGGGGATGATCGCGATGCGCGACACCGTCGAGCTCATCGACCGGGCCGGGATCCGCGCGATCAGGGCGAAGTCGGTGCTGCTCACCGAGTTCGCGCTCGAGCTCGTCGCCGAGTCGCTGGTGCCGCTCGGAGTGACGGTCGCGTCGCCGGTCGACCCGAGTCTGCGCGGCGGCCACGTCACCATCGATCATCCGCACTTCCGTGCCGTGACCCCGGCGCTGTGGGAGCGCGGGGTGATCCCCGACTTCCGTGCGCCCGAGGGACTTCGGCTGGGGCTGAGCCCGTTGAGCACGAGCTTCGCCGAGGTGGTCGTCGGTGTCGAGGCGATCAGGGCCGAGCTGGCGGCCGGGAGCTGATGGTCAGCCCCGACCGTCGGCGGCCAGCGCCTTCAACTCGGCGACGGCGCGCGATGCGTCATCGACGGGTACCAGCAGATGGTCGTGGTGATAGCCGGCGATGACGTTGCAGCTGATGCCGACCGCGGCGAGCCGCGAGCTCACCGCCGCGGTCAGGCCGACCGCGTCCAGTGCGGAGTGCACCCGCAGCGTGAGCCATGCCGCCTCGAAGTCGTAACCCCAGCCGTGGGCGTCCGCCTCCGTCTTGGTGATCACGAGGGTGACGCCCTCGTCCTCGGTGATCGTCGCGGCCGCCCGGATCCCGGTGGCCGCCGCCTCCGGCACCGAGACGAACACGAAGGTGCCCGGTCGGCGGACCGGGTTCATCGATGAGATCAGGACCTCGAGGTCGCGTTCGCCGCTCACCGCTCGACCATCTCAGAATTCGTGCCGCGCGGCGGCCAGGTCGACCCGGCCGTCGCGGATCGGTACGCCTTCGAGTGCCAGCTTCGAGATCTGCCGGTGCGCGAGGTGGGCTGCCGGTCTGCCGCTCGCGCCGAGCACCCGGTGCCACGGCAGGTCGGCCGCGTCGGTGCGCATGATCCAGCCGACGGTCCTCGGGCTCGACAGTCCCGCGGCCGCCGCGATGTCGCCGTAGGTCGCCACCTTGCCGGGCGGGATCGCCGCGACCAGCTCGCGGACCCGCTCGATCTGCGCCTCGGTGGTGGCGGCCACCTACAGCAGCTTCCCGATCAGTTCCGCGACATCCGCCGGCCTGGCCTGCCCGACCATGTGATCGACGTCCATCTCGACCACGGTGAGGCGATCGCCGAGGTGCGCCGAGAGCGCGGTCCGGAACGCGGGGGTGACGTAGGGCGGCTGCACCCGCATCGCCTGGACCAGGATCGTGGGCAGGTCCGCGGGCGGCAGCACGAACGGCCGGGCCAGTTCGCCCCAGGACGCCACGATCGCGGGGATCGACATCCGCCAGCCGACCCGGCCGCCCTCGCGGTCGATCAGGTGCTCGGTGAGCTCGGCGTCGAGCACCTCGGTCGCCACGTCTGCCCACGCTCCGTGCACCTTCTCCGAACGCGCCTCCGCGGCGTCGGTGTAGTCCGGGAACCGGACGGTCAGGTCGGCGACCTCAGCCATCAGCGCCGGTTCGAGCCCGAGCGCGGGGTCGAGGAGAACCAGGGCACGCACCCGTTCCGGTACCCGGCGGGCCAGGTGCACGGCGATGGCGCCGCCGTACGAGTGGCCGACCAGCACGACCGGCTCGGTGGTCTCGGACTCCAGGACGGCGACGAGGTCGTCGACGTGGTCGGCGATGCCCCATGGCGGCGACCACGTCGAGCGGCCGTGGCCCCGCAGGTCAGGCGCGATCACCCTGGCCTCGGGTAGGTGCGCTTCCGCGAGGTGCTGCCAGCGCCGGCCGTGGCCGGTGAGGCCGTGCAGCGCCAGGACCGGCCGGCCTGCCGGGGGACCGAAGCGGTGGATGTGGATCTCGCCCATGCCGGACATCTTGCCGGATCCCGGCGATCGCGGCCGACGTGGCGGATGCGCGGCGGTGGTTGTCGGCCAGCCGTGATGGAATGCCACCCATGTCGGTCGATCGGGAACAGTCGCGGCGGGCCACCGCCACGCTGGTCCGTCGGTCGACGGAGGCAGGACCGCGCCGGGTGTGGGGT
The DNA here is from genome assembly GCF_001894865.1 of Rhodococcus maanshanensis NBRC 100610. Taxonomy (GTDB): domain Bacteria; phylum Actinomycetota; class Actinomycetes; order Mycobacteriales; family Mycobacteriaceae; genus Rhodococcus_G; species Rhodococcus_G maanshanensis. Next base: position 93,816 of record NZ_BCXA01000029.1, read on the forward strand.
CCCGCGGCGCAGCGGCTGCTCACCGAATCGCAGCCGGGCCGGGGGCGACGGCCATGGCAGGTGCTCGGCGGACCCGGCACGGGCAAGACGTCGCTGTTGGTCGATCTGGCGGTCTCGCGGATAGCTGACGGCGGCTGCGACCCGGAATCCATTCTCGTGCTGACTCACTCACGCCGCGCCGGCACCGTGGTCAGGGAGGCGATCACCGCGGGTCTGCTCGGGTCCGCCGGTCCCGACGCGCTACGGGCCACCCGTGAGCCGCTGGTCAGGACCGTGCACTCGTACGCGTTCGCGGTGCTCCGCCTGCAGGCCGCCGTTCATTCCAACCCGCCGCCGCGGCTGATCACCGGGGCCGAGCAGGACGCGGTGCTGCGCGAGATGTTGCGCGGTGACGTCGCGGACGGTGCCCACCACTGGCCGGAGCGGCTGCGCCCCGCGCTGTCGATGACCGGCTTCGCTGTCGAGCTGCGAGACCTGATGCTGCGGGCGGGCGAGCGTGGCCTCGGCCCCGAGGACCTCATCGCGCTCGGCCGGACACACTCGCGGCCGGAGTGGGTGGCGGCCGGACGCTTCGCCGCCCACTACGAGCACGTGATGCTGTTGCGCGGTGCCGTCGGGGTGGAGGCCCCCGAGGCCACGGCGCCCGCGCTCGACGCGGCCGAACTCGTCGGCGCGGCGCTGACCGCGTTCGCCACCGACCCGGAGCTGCTGCAGCAGGAGCGTTCCCGGATCCGGTACCTGCTCGTCGACGACGCCCAGCACCTGGACCCGCAGGCCGCCGAGTTGGTCCGGTTGATCGGCGCCGGCACCGATCTGGCGGTCGTGGCGGGCGATCCGGACCAGGCCGTCTTCGGATTCCGGGGGGCCGACCCGCGGTTCCTGATGGACCTCGCCGAGGCAGGCGCGGAGAATCAGCTGATCCTCGACACCGATCATCGCAGCGCGGAACGGATCTCGGCGGTCACGGCGGCGATCGCGGGCCGACTGCCCGGCAGGCCGCCGCATCGGGGTGCCGCGGCAGCGACCGAGGAACCGGGCCGGGCCCAGGTGCAGGTGCTCGGCACCCAGGGCAAGGAGGCCGCGCTGATCGCGGACACCCTGCGCCGCGCACACCTGCACGACGGCGTGCCGTGGTCGCGGATGGCGGTGGTGGTCCGATCGGTTCCGCTGGTGCTCGCCCCGCTGCGCCGCGCCCTGCTGGCCGCGGGTGTCCCCGTCACCACATCGGCCTCCGAACTCCCACTCGCCCGGCAGTATTCGGTCGGCGGCCTGCTGCTGGTGCTGCGCGCGGTCGCGGGCGTCGAGTTCACCGGCGAGGATGCGCTGGCGCTGGTGTCCGGACCGATCGGCGGGTCCGATCCGGTGACGCTGCGGAGGTTGCGCCGCGGCCTGCGCCGGGTGGAGCTCGCCGCAGGCGGTCAGCGTGACTCCGCGGACCTGTTGCGGTCGTTGATCGTCGACGGTGAGGACGAGCACAGGGGGCTGATCGCCAAGCTCAGCGACGGCGAGTCCGCCGCCCTGCGTCGGGTCCTCTCGATCCTCGGTCAGGCCAGGGCCGCCCATCGGAAGGGACGCGGCGTCGAGGGTGTGCTCTGGGCGAGCTGGCAGGCGACCGGCCTGGAGAAGCGATGGGCCGCGGCCTCCCTGCGCGGCGGGCCGATCGGCGCGCAGGCGGACCGCGACCTGGACGCCGTGGTCGCGCTCTTCGACGCCGCCGCGAGCTATGTCGACCGGTTGCCGCGTGCCACCCTCGCCGGGTTCGTGGAATACCTCTCCGAACAACAGATCTCGAGCGACTCGAGGTCAGGCGCGGCGATCCCGGGAGAAGCGGTGACGGTGCTCAGCGCGCACTCCGCGGCCGGCCGGGAATGGGATGTGGTTGCCGTCGCCGGGGTCCAGGAGGGGCTGTGGCCGGGCCTGCGCGCCCGCGGCACGCTGCTGGGAACCGAGGTTCTGGTCGATCTCACCGCTGGCGTCGGCGACGCCTCTCCCGCGAGCGAGTCGCAGCTCTCGCGGACCGCCCCGCTGCTGGCCGAGGAGCGGCGACTGTTCCTGCTCGCCTGCAGTCGGGCCCGTCGGTCCCTCCTGATCACCGCCGTCGAGTCGGCGACGGGGGAATCGGACCTGGTGCCGTCGCGGTTCGTGGACGAGCTCATCGGCCGGGTCGAGGGCGACGACGGGCCCGGTGAGGCAGTGGTGGACCAGCCGGTGCCCGCGGGGCGGGTGCTGTCGCTGCCATCGCTGGTCGCGGAGCTCCGCAGGGCGGTGTGCGACCCGGACCTCGCCGAGCACGATCCGCAGCGGCAGGCCAGGGCGGCTCGGCAACTGGCCCGGCTGGCCAGGGATGGGGTGCGCGGTGCGCATCCGCAGAATTGGTGGGGTGTCGGCGGGATGAGCACCGACGCACCGCTGTGGGAACCGGACGACGGTCCCGTCCCGCTGTCGCCGTCGACGATCGAACAGCTGAGCGCGTGCCCGTTGCGGTGGGCGCTCGAACGCAACGGCGGCACCGACGGCGACAACACCCATGCGGTGACCGGAACCCTTGTGCACACCCTGGTCCAGGCCGTGGCGGGCAAGCTGCCGCCCGACCAGGTACGCCGGGCGCTCGCCACCGCATGGGACGCGGTCGATCTCGGCTCGCAGTGGTACTCCCGACGGGAGATGGACCGCACCGGGCAGATGCTCGACAGCTTCTCCGAGTGGCTGCGGCTCTCGCGCGGCGAGCTGACGGAGGTCGGCGTCGAGGTCGCCGTCGACGGCGTGCTCGAGGCACGGGAGGAGGGCGGACCCGAGGTCCGGCTGCGCGGCCGGATCGACCGACTCGAGCGTGACGCCGAGGGCAGGCCGGTGATCGTGGACGTGAAGACCGCGCGCAACCCGGTCAGCAAGGAGGCCGCGCAGCAGCACGCGCAGCTGGCGACCTATCAGGTGGCGGCACTGGCAGGCGCGATCGAGGGCGAGCCGCCCTCGGAGCCGGGCGGGGCGCGCCTGGTGTTCGTGGCGAAGCCGAACAAGAAGGAGGGCGCCACCCAGCGCCTGCAGGCCCCGCTCGGCGAGGACGGCGAACAGGAGTGGCTCACCGTGGTGCACGACGCGGCCGCGGCCACCAAGGGCCCCGGCTTCCGTGCGCAGCCGAACGACGGGTGCAGGCACTGCCCGGCCAGGTCGAGCTGCCCGGCACAGGAAACCGGACGGCAGGTGACCGAGGGATGAGCCGCGACGTCGTGGCCCGGGTGAGCCCGGCCGACCTGGCGGTCGCGCTCGGCCAGCATCCGCCGACCGCCGAGCAGGCCGCGGTGATCGCGGCACCGCTCGGGCCGACCCTGGTGGTCGCGGGCGCAGGCGCGGGCAAGACCGAGACGATGGCGGCCAGGGTGGTCTGGCTGGTGGCCAACGGCCTTGTCGACCCCGAGCAGGTCCTCGGCCTCACCTTCACCCGCAAGGCCGCCCAGCAGCTCACCACCCGGATCCGGCAACGCCTTGCGCGCCTTGCCGGTTCGGCCCTGTTGCGCAAACTCGATCCGAGCGGGGACCTGCGCGGACGGATCCTCGGCGGCGAGCCGGAGGTGAGCACCTACCACTCGTACGCCGGCAGGTTGCTGTCCGAGCACGGGCTGCTGCTGCCCATCGAACCGTCCGCCGAACTGCTGTCGGAGACCGAACTGTGGCAGCTCGCCCACCGGGTGGTCAGTTCCTGGGACGGCGACCTGGAGACGGACCGCACCCCCACCTCGCTCACCGAGGCGGTGCTCGCACTGTCCGGGCAGCTGGCCGAGCACCTCGTGGAGCCGGAGGACTTGCGCGAGGCGCACACCGAGCTGGACAAGCTGATCCACACGTTGCCCGCGGGCCCGAAGCAGCGCGGGGGACCGAAGAAGGAACTGCTCGACATCCTCGAGACCCAGCACGAGCGGGTCGCCCTGCTGCCGCTGGTGCAGCGGGTCTCCGAGGTGCTCAGGCGGGAGGGCGCGCTCGATTTCGGCAGCCAGATGTCGCTGGCGGCCCGGGTCGCAGCCGAGCATCCCGAGGTGGGGCGCTCGGAGCGGCAGCGTTTCCGGGTGGTGCTGCTCGACGAGTACCAGGACACAGGGCACGCCCAGCGGGTGCTGCTGTCCTCCCTGTTCGGCGGAGGCGAGGACGGTGACCTCGCGCTGACCGCCGTCGGCGACCCGATGCAGTCCATCTACGGCTGGCGGGGCGCGTCGGCGGCCAACCTGCCCCGGTTCGCCACCGACTTCCCGCTGCCGGGAGGCGATCCCGCGCCGCGCCTCGAGCTCCTCACCAGCTGGCGGAACCCGCCGGAGGCGCTGACCCTCGCGAATGCGGCCTCGGAGTCGCTGCGCGAGCGCGGGGTTCCCGTGCAGCAGCTGCGACCGCGACCCGGTGCGGTCGCCGGCGACATCCGCCTCGCGCTCACCGAGGACGTCGAGAGCGAGCGGGACTGGCTCGCGGCCCGGATCGCCGAGGAGTACGCCGCCGCGGCCGTCGCCGGCCAGGCCCCGCCCACCGCGGCCGTCCTGATCCGCCGCAACGCCGACGCCGCGCCGATCGCGGCCGCGCTGCGCCGTCACGGCCTGCCGGTGGAGGTGGTCGGGCTCGGCGGACTGCTGCACACACCCGAGGTGGCGGACGTCATCGCCATGCTGCGGATGGTCGCCGACCCGTTGGCAGGCAGCGCGGCGATGCGGATCCTGACCGGGGCCCGGTGGCAGATCGGGGCCGCGGACCTGGCCGCGCTGTGGCGCCGGGCGCGCGAGCTGGCGATCGGGTCGACACACGGCACCGGGGGAGCGGTGACCGACGCGGCCAGCCTCGACCAGGCGCTCGAGGCCGCGCTTCCCGGTGAGCACGCCGAGCTCGCGGGGCTGGCCGACGCGATCGCGGACCCCGGTGGGCCGCAGCGCTACTCGCCCCTCGGCTACGCCCGGATCGGGGCGTTGGCTGCCGAGCTGGTCTCGTTGCGCGAGCGGATCGGTCAACCGCTCACGGAGCTGGTGGCCGAGGTGGAGCGGGTGCTGGGGGTCGGGATCGAGGCTCAGGCCCGGCTGCGGTTCACAGGCGACGGCGGGGCGGGCCGCGAGCATCTCGACGCCTTCGCGGATGCGGTCGCCGGGTACTCCCGCAATTCCACGGCGACGTTGACCGGGCTGCTGGCCTTCCTGTCGGCCGCCGAGACGATCGAGAAGGGCCTGGCCCCCGGGGAGGTCGAGGTCGCGCCGGATCGGGTGCAGGTCCTGACGGTGCACTCCGCGAAGGGGCTCGAGTGGCAGGTCGTGGCGGTGCCCCATCTGGTGGAGGGCGTCTTCCCGTCGAAGACCGCCTCCGGTAGCTGGCTGGGCGCCGTCGGGGAGTTGCCGCCCGCGCTGCGCGGCGACCGGGCCAGGGTCGGCGATGGCGCGGACGGTGTCCCGGTGCTCGATCTCGAGGACCTGTTCAACCGCAAGGACCTCGAGGACGCCCTCGCCGACCACAAGGCCGCGCTGGGTCGGCGCAGGCTCGACGAGGACAGACGTCTGTTCTATGTGGCGCTGACCCGTACCGAGCGCGCGCTGTACCTGTCCGGCCATCACTGGTCGGAGTCGGGCAGCGCGCCGAGGGGCCCGTCGGAGTTCCTGCTGGAGATGCGTGAATTGGTCGACGGCGCCGACGCGGCGGAATCGATCGGGACCGTGGAGCTGTGGGCGCAGGCGCCCGAGGAGGACGCGGAGAACCCGCTCACCGCCGAGCCGGTGACCGCACAGTGGCCGAGCGATCCGCTCGGGAACAGGCGTGATCCGGTGCAGCGCGGCGCTGAGTTGGTCCTGGCCGAGCTCATCGCGCTCGGTCCCGAGGACGAGGACGAGGACGGTTCCGACGACGAGGCGGACCCGGAGGGCTGGGCCGCCGACGTGGACGTGCTGCTGGCCGAGCGCAGGCAGCGGGCGCTGACCCGCGCAGAGGTCGCGCTGCCCGCGCAGTTGTCGGTCAGTCAATTGGTGGAACTGGCCGCCGCACCGGACGAGCTCGCGGCCAGGCTGCGCCGCCCGCTGCCGTATCCGCCGAATCCGCTGGCGCGCAGGGGAACCGCGTTCCACGCCTGGATCGAGCGCAGGTTCGGCGCCACCCGGCTGCTGGATCTGGACGAGCTGCCGGGCGCCGCGGACACCGGGGCTGTGGGCGACGCGGACCTGGAAGGGTTGCAGGAGGCGTTCCTGCGCTCGGATTGGGCGAACCGCAGCCCGGTCGAGGTGGAGGTCCCGTTCGAGACGTCGATCGCGGGCACGGTGATCAGGGGGCGCATCGACGCGGTCTTCGCCGACCCGGACGGCGGGTGGACCGTGATCGACTGGAAGACCGGTGCCGAGCCGTCGGCTGCCAACGAGCGGGCCGTGGTGATGCAGCTCGCGGCCTATCGGCTGGCGTGGTCGGAGCTGATGTCGGCGCGGTCCGCCGCAAGGGGCGGTCCGCCGGTGCCACTGGGCAAGGTCCGCGCGGCGTTCCACTATGTGCGCACCGGCCGGACCATCGCGCCGACCGAGCTACCCGATGGCGCCGCGCTCGCCCGACTGATCGACTCTGCGGGGGCCAGCGCCCAATCCGGATGAGGCACGTGCGCAAGATCTGTGCGGAACGGGTCAGGCCCCGGCGTCGCCCTTGCGGACCTTCAGGGCGGCGAGGATCAGTGGGATCTGCAGTGGCAGGCGACCGACCGCGATCGCCTTGAGCGGCAGCGGCGTCGAGCTGCGGCCGAGCCAGTCCGCGGCCATCTGCACGTTCGCGGGGAAGACCGCGACGAACAGTGCCGCTGCCAGCCCGCCGCCGAGCCGCCTCGTCCGGGGCACCGCGATGGCCGCTCCGATCGCGAGTTCGGCCGCACCGGAGAGGTGGGTGTAGGTCCGGGCACGGCCGGGCAAAACGCGCGGGACGATGCTGTCGAAGGGTTTGGGGCTGACGAAATGCAGGGTGCCCGTGCCCAACAGGAGGGCGGCGAGTCCGGTGGCCGGGGAGATCTTCATGCCGCCAGCCTGCCCCACCGGAACCGGGTGCGCCAGACGCGCCGCGCGCCGTCGTGCCGGGCCCTTTGCCGGGGCGGGGGTTAGGCTGCCAGCCGATGTCAGCGAACTGGAGAACACGTCATGGCCGGTAAGTTGCGCGCGAGGCTGCGCAATCACGAGGTACTGACCGATCGGCCGGACTACGCGTTGGTCGGGGTGTTGCGTATCCCGGAGGTGGTCCGGAGCCCTTACCAGTTGATCTTCCGTCGCGTGATGATGGCCGTCGCGGTCCTGATGCTCGCGGTCCTGGTGGTCTATCTCGACCGGGACGGCTACCGGGACGTGCAGGAGGACCAAATGTCCTTCCTGGACTGCCTGTACTACGCCACCGTCTCGCTCTCCACGACCGGATACGGCGACATCACGCCGCTCACCCCGAGCGCCCGGCTCATCAACGTCATCGTGATCACGCCATTGCGGGTGTTGTTCCTCATCATTCTCATCAGCACGACCATGGCCGCGCTCACCGAACGATCGCGCCAGGCATTCAAGATCCAGCGTTGGAGGCACACCATGCGCAATCACACCGTCGTCGTCGGGTACGGCACCAAGGGCCGGACCGCGGTCGACGCGATGCTCGGCGACGGCATCGCCCCGTCCGAGATCGTGGTCGTCGACACCGACCAGGCCGTGCTGGAGTCCGCCGCGAGCCTCGGTCTGGTGACCGTCCACGGTTCCGCGACCAAGTCCGACGTACAGCGATTGGCGGGAGTGCAGAACGCGGCATCGATCATCGTGGCCACGAACCGCGACGACACCGCGGTGCTGGTGACGCTCACCGCTCGTGAGGTCGGGCCGAACGCCAAGATCGTCGCCGCCATCCGCGAGACGGACAACGCGCATCTGCTGCGGCAGTCCGGCGCCGACTCGGTGGTCGTCTCCTCCGAGACCGCCGGACGCTTGCTCGGCATCGCCAGGACCACGCCGACCGTCGTCGAGATGATCGAGGATCTGCTCACTCCCGAGGCCGGGTTCGCCATCGCCGAGCGCGAGGTCGAACGCGACGAGATCGGTGGGTCGCCACGTCACCTGTCCGACATCGTGCTCGGGGTGGTGCGCGAGGGCCGCCTGGTCCGGGTCGGCAGCCCCGAGGTCGACGCCGTCGAGGAGAACGACCGCCTGCTCTACATCCGCCGGGTGAGCAACTAGCGGCGACACCTAGGGTTGGGGTCGTGGCCAACTTCGAAATGACCGACGTGCCGTTGCTGTCGCGGTCGGCGCTGGACCGCGCGGAGGAATTGCGCACGGACAGTGAGGCGTTGCGCGCCGGTTGGGCCGACGCGCTGGTGCTCCGGGTCAACCACCGCGGTCAGGCCAGGCTCGACGGTTCCGAGTTGGTTCTCGACCCCGCGACCGAACTCGGGCCCGAACCGGTCTCCGGCGCGGTCTTCCTCGGGCGCCGCGACGGCAGGCATCTGTGGGCGATCCGGGTGGCCGCACTGACCGGCGAGCTCGGCGACCTCAGGTTCATCGGGCAGCAGTTGGCCGATTCGAGTGCCGGTCTGCTGACGACGGCCATCGCGATTCTGAACTGGCACGACAGCGCCGGGTTCAGCTCCATCGACGGGGCCGCGACGATGCCGACGATCTCCGGTTGGTCGCGGCACAGCACCAGCACCGGTCACGAGGAGTTCCCGCGGACCGATCCAGCGGTGATCTGTCTGGTCCACGACGGCGCCGACCGGGTGCTGCTGGCGCGGAACGGGAACTGGCCCGAGCGGCGCTTCTCGGTGCTCGCCGGTTTCGTCGAGGCGGGCGAGTCGCTGGAGGCCTGCGTGGTCAGGGAGATCGCCGAAGAGGTCGGGATCGTGGTCAGCGACGTCCGGTACCTGGGCAGTCAGCCGTGGCCGTTCCCCCGGTCGGTGATGATCGGGTTCTCCGCCGTCGGCGATCCCGACGCCCCGATCACCTTCGCCGACGGCGAGATCGTCGAGGCGCACTGGTTCGGCCGGGACGAGGTCAGGGCCGCCCTCGAGGCGGGGGACTGGAGCGCGGACACGGACGCCCGGCTGCTGTTGCCGGGGTCCGTCTCGATCGCCCGCGGGATGCTCGAGGCGTGGGCCAAGGCCTAGCTAGCCCTCAGAGACCCAGCGCCTGCTTGACCTGGACCAGCGTCGGATTGGTTGCAGTGCTGCCGTCGGCGAACTTCACGGTCGGGACCACGTGGTTGCCGCCGTTCACGCTGCCGACGAAGTCGGCGGACGCGGGATCGTCCTCGATGTCGATCTCGACATAGCTGATGCCGGACTCGTCGAGCTGCTTCTTGAGGCGTCGGCAGTACCCGCACCAGGTGGTGGAGTAGATGGTCAGGTCGGTGGCGGTCTCTGTAGCGGTCACGGCGGATATAACACCACGGCCGTCGGCTCTGTTCCACGCCGGTTTGTGATCCCGACGGCTCGATGCGGCGCTGTCGGTGCGCCCTGCCATGATGGACGCCATGTCAGCGGACGATACGGGCCTGGACCCCCAGCAGTCGGCCGCGGTGCTCGCGCCACGGGGACCGGTGTGCGTGCTGGCCGGCGCGGGTACGGGCAAGACCAGGACGATCACCCGCCGGATCGCGCACCTCGTCGCGGGCGGGCACGTCTCCGCCGGGCAGGTGCTCGCGGTCACGTTCACGGCGCGGGCCGCGGGGGAGATGCGGGGCAGGCTTCGCACCCTGGGCATCGGCGACGGCGCCAACCAGGTGCAGGCCCGCACGTTCCACGCCGCGGCGCTGCGTCAGCTCCGCTACTTCTGGCCGCAGGTCGTCGGCGACACCCAGTGGGACCTGCTCGACCGCAAGTTCGCGATCGTCGCGCAGGCGGCCAACCGGGTCGGCCTGTCCACCAGCACCGAATCCGTCCGCGACCTGGCGGGCGAGATCGAGTGGTCGAAGGCGTCGCTGATCGCGCCCGAGGACTATCCGGCGGCGGCCGCGCGGTCGCGACGGGAACCGCCTGCGGACGCGGCCAAGGTCGCCGACGTCTACGCCGCCTACGAGGCGCTCAAGGTCCGCGACGGCGCCATGCTCCTCGACTTCGACGATCTGCTCCTGCACACCGCCGCCGCGCTGGAGGAGCACTCGACGGTCGCCGAGGAGTTCCGCGACCGGTATCGCTGCTTCGTGGTCGACGAGTACCAGGACGTGACGCCCCTGCAGCAGCGGGTGCTCGACGCCTGGCTGGGTGAGCGCGACGACCTCACCGTCGTCGGCGACGCGAACCAGACCATCTACTCGTTCACCGGGGCCACCCCGCGGTACCTGCTGGACTTCTCCCGGCGGTTCCCCGACGCGGCGGTGGTCCGCCTCGAGCGCGACTATCGCTCGACGCCAGAGGTGGTGTCGCTGGCGAATCAGGTCATCGGCGCCGCGCGCGGCCGGATCGCGGGCACCCGGCTCAAGCTGATCGGGCAGCGCCCGCCGGGCCCGGCGCCCGAGTTCGTCGAGTTCGACGACGAGCCAGCCGAGGCAGCGGGGGTCGCGAAGGCGATCCAGAAGCTCATCGCGGGGGGCACCCCTGCCGCGGAGATCGCGGTGCTCTACCGCATCAACGCGCAGTCCGAGGCGCACGAGCAGGCGCTGACCGAGCTGGACATCCCGTTCCAGGTGCGCGGCGGCGAGGGCTTCTTCACCCGGCCCGAGGTGCGCCAGGCCGTGTCCGCACTGCGGCAGGCCGCGGGTCGCGACGACCTGCCGCAGGAGGCGGGGCGCGGGAGGGAGCTGATCACGCTGGTCCGCGCGATCCTGGTGCCGCTGGGGCTGACGGACTCCGAGCCGGTCGGTGCCCAGGCCCGCGAGCGCTGGGCCTCGCTCGGAGCGCTGGTCTCGCTCACCGAGGACCTGCTGGTGCACGAGCCGGAGCTGGACCTCGACGGTCTGCTCAGGGACCTGGCCGCGCGTGCCGAGGCCCGACACCCACCGACGGTGCAGGGCGTCACGCTCGCCTCGCTGCACGCGGCGAAGGGGCTCGAGTGGGACGCGGTGTTCCTGGTCGGACTCGCGGACGGCACCCTGCCGATCGCCCACGCGCTCGGCGACAGCAAGTCACCGGACGACGAGGCGGCCGTCGAGGAGGAACGCAGGCTGCTCTACGTCGGGGTCACGCGGGCACGCGAGCACCTGCAGCTGTCCTGGGCTCTCGCCCGCAACGAGGGAGGACGAAAGTCCAGGCGCCGTTCTCGATTCCTGCACGGCCTCATCCCCGAGGAGTCGCCCGCCTCCCGGATCGCGGCGCCCGCCGCGACACAGAAGAAGCGACCGCGCTGCCGGGTGTGCGGCAAACCGCTGCTCGGCACCGCCGCGACAATGCTCGGTCGCTGCGAGACCTGCCCGTCGAACCTCGACGCCGCGCTGTTCGACTCGCTCAAGGCGTGGCGGTCCGCGAAGTCGAAGGAGCTGAAGGTGCCCGCCTATGTGGTGTTCAGCGATGCGACGCTCACCGCGATCGCCGAGCAGCAGCCGCAGGACGACCGCGGGCTGGTGGCGATCCCCGGGATCGGCGCGGCGAAGCTCGAGCGGTACGGGGCTGACGTCCTCGCGGTGGTACGGGGCGAGTCCCCGGTCGGCGACCCGGAACTGGCACCGTGACAGCCGGACGCGGGAAACCGCAGGTCAAAAATAGGTTGTGCGGTTTGTAGGAGACCGCATACCCTGGTTTCCGACGCAGCGAGCCCCGGCTTGCCGTCGCGACAAGCCCGCAGGTGCCTCGGCGCCGGCGGGACCGCACGAACGAAAGGGGAGGTGAACGACAGATGATCGATTGGAACCGCAGCGCGAACGCGTACGCGGCGACCGCTCGTGTCGCAGGCGCCGTTCACCTGCCCGCAGCTACGTGGGCGGTGGCGCCGAAGCGCGTCGTCCGCCATCGCGCACACGCAGCAGCCCTCTCGTCCGTGCCCCGGAGTAGAAGCCGAACCACCATTCGGTAGGGACTCCTTCCTCTCGGCCACGGACGCACCAGCGGACCGTGGCCTTTGTTTTTGAGCTCGTTGCTCCAAAGCCCGGTTTTCGGTTCGCACCACGACCTGAATCCATCGCAGAGCTTTAAGGAGAACGACGTGTCTACCGCGACATGCCGAGACGATTTCCGGACCGTGACCGCCATCAGCGAGCCGACCGTGATCGCACCCGCGCGACGCGAACTGCCGTGCCGAGCCGACAATCCCGATCTCTGGTTCGGTGAGACCCCAGCAGAGCTCGAGCAGGCGAAGACGCTCTGTGCTCAGTGCCCGATCCGCGCCCGCTGCCTCAGCGCTGCGCTGGACCGCGCCGAACCGTGGGGCGTGTGGGGTGGCGAGATCCTCGATCAGGGCGTCGTCATCGCGCGCAAGCGTCCCCGTGGTCGCCCGAGGAAGGTGGCCGTGTGCGCGTGACCGGGTGGACCGGGCGGCCGGCTCAGAGCTCGTAGTCGACGACGACCGGGGCGTGATCGCTCATCCGCTTGTCCGCGGCGGGTTCGCGGTCGGTCCCCGCGGAGACGGCCGCCCGGGCGAGCCCGGGTGTCGCGAGGTGGTAGTCGATGCGCCAGCCGACGTCGTTGGCGAACGACTGCCCAAGCCACGACCACCACGAGTACGGCCCGTCGGTGTCCGGATTCCGGCTGCGGACGACGTCGACCAGGGTGCGGGGGGACAGGATCGAGCCGAACCACTCGCGCTCCTTGGGGAGGTAGCCCTCGACCTGGTTGCTGCGCCGCCAGTTCCGCACGTCGTGGCGGGTGTGCGCGATGTTGAGGTCGCCCATGAGCAGCAGGTCCCTGCCGCGCGCCCCGGCGTCGCGGCGGGAACGCGTCAACTGGCGTGCGAACCCGTCCAGGAAGCGCATCTTGCGCTCGTAGCGGGCGCCGCCGTCCGGCGCCTCCCGCATCCGCCCCGGCTTCTGGAGATGGGCGGGGAGGCCGCCCTTGGGCAGGTAGAGCGACGCGACGGTGATCGGTGCGTCGGCGAGGTCGACCTCGACGTACCGACCATGGGCGGCGAACTCGCGGAGCCCGCGGGCCAGCGGCACCGGATCGAGTTCGGCTGTGTCGGTGTGGACTTCACCGGGACCCCGAACCAGGGCGGTGCCGCTCCACGTCCGGATCGCGTCGGGGGCGTGCCTGGTCAGGATCGCGACGCCGTTGCGGCCGGCGTGCACGCCCTCGTCGTAGGCGAGGTGATAACCGCCGAACACCCCGGGGGGAATCGCGGCTGCCCGGGCCCGCACCTCCTGCAGCGCCACCACATCCGGGTCGCGCTCGCGCAGCCACTGCTCGAATCCCCGCCGCCTGGCCGCCCGGATGCCGTTGATGTTGAAGGTCGCGATCCGCACGGTCGACCAGTGTAGGCAGTCGAGCTACGCCGTCACCCGGGTGACCCGATCGGGCTGCGTGGCCGCAGGAGGACCACCGGAATCTCCCGCTCGGCCCACGACTGGTAAGTGTCGAAGTCGGCGTAGGCGTCGACCAGCAACGGCCAGAGCCGGTCCCGCTGACGGGAGTCGGCCGTGGCCGCGGTGACGTCGCGGCACTGCCTGCCTACCTGGATGCGTGTGTGTGGGTTTGCGCACAGGTTGCGGTACCACTGCGGATGCTTCGGCAGCCCACCCTGCGACGCGACCACGACGACGTCCGATCCGTCCTCGATGTAGAGCAACGGAGTGGTGTACACGGTGCCGGACTTACGGCCGCGGTGCTCGAGCAGCAGGGTCGGGACCGGCTTGCGGAAACCGGCGCCGATGCGCCACTTTCCCCCGATGCGGCCCCCGGTACGGCGGTAGAGCCAGACCTGGCACCTGCCGACGAACTTGAAGATCCTTGGCAGAAGAGGGGAATCGAGCTGGCGCGGCCGGGGTGGGATCGCGCGGGTCGTGCGTTCGGTCACGGGTGTTGGCTCCTTCGTCTCTCGCGTACCGTCGAGCTCAGCCGAGGGCCACGCCGAGTTCGGTGGCGAAGGTCCTGATCATGTGCTGGACGCCGATCTCGTTGCGGCCGATGATCATGTGGTCGTGCTGGCCGCGCCGCACACCCTCGCCGCACTGGGGCAACATCGCGAAGTCCTCGTCGCGGACCGCGCCGTGCACCTGCGCGAAGACGGTGTCGTACAGGTCGCGCTGTTCGTCGGTGGTCGCGGGGATACGGGCCATCCAGCTGTGGCGAAGCGTGCAGCGCGTCGGGGATCCGGCGGGGAGCATGTCGAGGACCTCGACGCCGACCGGGCTGTTCGCGAGGATGAGGTTGGGATAGATCCAGTAGATCACCCCCATGTTCGCCGATGGGTCCCACGTTCCCTTGGCATCGGTGTCCAGGTCGGTGATCCAGTTGAACGGGAAGCCCATGCGGTGGTGCCTGCCGAACGCATCGTGAATCGAGGTGTTCGCGACCGTGTTCTGGCCGATCACGCTCTCGGAGTGGACGAAAGGGAAGTGGTAGCTCTCGGCGAAGGCCTCGAGCGCACCCTTCCAGCTCACGTCCGACTCGAACTCACGCTCGTCGTGGTACCCGTAGGACGCGTAGTCGAACTGGGCGAGCTCCGCGCCCATGGGGCCGAGATGGGTGTCCACGTCGATGGATTCGTCCGCGGTCAGCACCGCCCAGATGAATCCGTGCTTCTCCTCGCTCGGCAGTTCCACCAGTCCGTAGTCGCCGCGCTCCATGCCGGCGAAGCCCGCCTTGCCCGGTACGCCGACCAGATTCCCGGTGTTCTTGTACGTCCACGCGTGATAGGGGCAGGTGAAACGGGTTGCATTGCCGGAGCCGCAGGCGGGCATCGCGCCGCGATGCCTGCAGTAGTTGAGGAAGACGTGCGCGGTTCCGCCGCTGTCGCGGGTGACCAGTAGCGAGTCGCCGAGCACGCTGCGCACGACATAGTCGTTCGGTCGTCCCACCTGGGCACTGGGCACGATCGCCAGCGGGGTGCGCCGCAGGATCTGTGCCTCCTCGACCTCGGTGATCTTCGGGTCTCGGTAGTAGTGCAACGGCACGCGCAGCGTTGATTCGGCCATGTCGGTCGTGCCGCCCTGCACATGTCGGAGTGCGCGCCGGGTGAGGTCGTCCGTCAAACCGGTGTGACGGGTGTCGGGCTGTGTGGTCATCGTCTGGTCCTTCCCGCGCCCCCGGGTCGGGCCGCCGATGCGGAGACCATACAACAGGCATCATTTGTACGGTCAGGCTTTCCGGGATCCGAACCCTGTCGACGACCACTCCCTGTGTCGGCGCGGGTAGGGTTCGACCGACAACTGCCTGGCCACAGGAGGGATGACGGGTCGATGCGCACACACGGTTGGTCGGGCGCGACACCCGCCGACGACGACGAGGCGATTGCCCGCATCCTCGAAGCGGCCCGCCGCGCCGTTGACCGGTCCGGCGGCGACATCAGCATCACGGCGGTCGCCCGGGATCTCGGTGTCACCCGACAGACCGTCTACCGGTACTTCCCGACCGTCGAGGCACTGCTCGGTGCCACCGCGATCGCCCAGGTCGACCCGTTCCTGGATCTACTCGCCGCGCATCTCGGCGGCATCCGCGACCCCACGGAGGCCGTCGTGGAGGGCATCGCCTACACCCTTGAGCAGATCCCCGAGGAGAAGTACCTGAGCATGGTGCTCGCGCCAGGGCGGGCCAGCGCCTTCTCGGCCGGCGTCACCTCCGACACCGCGCTGGCGTTCGGCCGGTCGATCCTCGAACGGTTCGGTGTCGACTGGGTCGAGGCGGGTCTGGCGGGCGCGAACCTCGACGAACTGGTCGAACACATGCTCCGCATCGTGCAGTCGTTCGTCATCGATCCAGGGCGCCCGCGCCGCAGCGGCGCCGAGCTGAGGAGCTACCTACGGAAATGGGTCGCACCGGCGGTGGATCGAATGCGGTCGCCTGCCGGTGCGCACTGACCGGGGACGGGTCCGCTACTCGGCCTGCCGCACGTCCTCGGTGAAGCCGGGCAGCCACTTCGTGAGGATCTCCATGTAGGGCGCGTAGGCGTCGAGCTGGGCGCAGATGCCGACCGAGCCGAGCAGCACCCGGAAGATCATCACGTACTCGGCTGGCATGTTCAGGGCCCGCGCGGTCCGGAACTGCGCGGAGGAGAAGTCCGTCGCGGTCCCGGCCGCCTTCTGCAGCCACGTCCTGGTGAAGTGGAAGGACTCGGTGTGGATGGGGTCGGTGAACGGACGGAGGTAGTCGGCGATCTCCTGATCGGTGACGTTGCGGCCGGGCAGCACGAATCCGTTGGTGCGCAGCAGTTCCGTCAGCTCGTCGAAGCGTTCCTCGAGTGCGAGCCGAACCATCCTGCCGAGCACAGGCGGCAGCCCGCCCGGCATCGGCGCGCATGCGCCGTAGTCGATGACCCCGAGCCTGCCGTCCTCGAGCATCATGAAATTGCCGGGGTGTGGATCGCTGTGCAGCAGTCCGACCCGGGCGGGCGAGGCGAAGTGGAACTCGGCGAGCAGGGCACCCGCGCTGTTGCGCTGTTCGGCGGTACCGCTGGCGATGATCGTCGACAGCGGTGTCGCCGACATCCATTCGGTGATCACCACTTTCGGCGAACTCGCGACCACCTTCGGGATCGCGAACCTGGGGTCGCCCGCGAACTCGGCGGCGAAGGCTCGTTGGTTGTTCGCCTCGATGCGGTAATCCAGCTCGTCCTCGGTGCGGGCGGTGAGCTCCTCGAGGACGGGCTTGACGTCGGCACCGGGGATCACCGAGCTGAACATCCCGGCGAAGCGCGAGAGCGTCCGCAGGTCCGCTCGCAGGGCCTCGTCCGCGCCCGGGTACTGCACCTTCACCGCGACCTCGCGGCCGTCGGACCACACCGCGCGGTGCACCTGCCCGATGCTGGCCGAGGCCGTCGGGGTGTCGTCGAAGGACGCGAACCGATCGCGCCACTTGCTGCCGAGCTGCTCGCCCAGCACCCGGTGCACCTTCTTGGCTGGCAACGGTGGCGCCTCCGCCTGCAGCTTCGTCAACGCCTCCCGGTAGGGCTCCGCGAACTCCTCGGGGACGGCGGCCTCCATCACGCTCAGTGCCTGTCCGAGCTTCATCGCGCCGCCCTTGAGTTCACCGAGCACGGTGAACAATTGCTCGGCCGCCTGTTGGGTCAGCTTGGCGTCGATCTCCTCGCGGTCGCCGCCGACGAGCTTGCGGCCGAACCCGACCGCCGCGCGTCCCGCGATCCCGAGCGGAATGCTCGCCAGTTTGGCGGTGCGGGCGGAACTGCTGCGGGGGATGTCTGACACGCCCACCATCATGGCTGACGATCCGCCGGTTCGCCCACAAGTCCGGCGCGGCGGCGGCATCCACAGCGCGGATGGGGCGGCCACGTCCGCCTGACCAGTCGATACGTTGTCAGGTTCAGTTCCAGGGTGGTGTCGAGACAGGCGGGTGAGCGCGCGGGCTGGGCGGCGATCAGCACGTTCAGCTCCGCGAGCGCGAGTGCCGTGGTGGCCAGGATCGCCGCCGGGTCCGCGTGCCCGACCGCGCCGAGCAACTGTGCGGCCAGGTGGGGCCACTCGTGGTCACGAGAGGTCCTGGTGAGGTCGGCGCAGCGCAGGCAGCTCGTGTGGCCGGGCAGCACCAGCGGCCCGACGACGCCTGCCCCGTCGCGGAGCCGGACCTGCAGGTGTGGCATCCGCGCCCCGACGAGCTCGGCCACGAATCCCGGATCGGGAACCAGCTCGTCGGCAAGGACCACGAGGGCCGATCGGTCGATGCGCGGGACTCCGCCGCCACCGAACGGTACGGACCGGGTCAGCCGCACCCTGCCGTCGGCGAGGGCGCGTGCGATGCCGTCGGAGAGCGGCCCGCGGCCGTGCACGTGCACGGCCGCGACGCAGCGGGGTGCCTGCGTCGCGGGCATCAAGAGCGCGGCTGCGGCCAACTCGGCCAGCAGGGCCGCGATTTCGGCCGTCGACAGTCCGATTTCCTGTGCGCGGCAGAGGATCTCGTCGCGACTGTGCTGACCGTCGAGCAGCCGCAGCAGCGCGGCAACCGCGTGCGGGGCGACCCCGGCCGGCACCGTGAGGAGCAGGGCGCGCTCGGGGTCCCAGCCCAGTTGGACGCTGCCGCTGGGCCGAACCAGGATCGGGATCCGCGGATCGAGCCGCGGGCCCGCGCTCAGTGCCGAGGCCGGTGTCATGTCCCGACCCTTGCAGGCGCGGCGACCCGGACGAGCTCGGCGCACCCGGTTATCCACAGGGCCGCGTGGCCGCCGGCCTGGGGTTTCGGTCCGGCCGGCTACTCCGTCGTCCGCCCGGGGCCCCCGCCCTCCTCGCGCTCGCGGGCCTCGGTGGCCTCGAGCTGAGCGATCGGGTCGTCGAAGGCGCTCGTGCCGCCGCCGACCACGCGGTCGACGAATCCGGCGGGGCTGTCCAGGTCCGAGGAGTCCGGCAGCAGATCGGGATGCGCCCACACCGCGTCGCGGCCGTCGATCCCGGCGCTCTCGGTGAGCAGATGCCACAGCCGGGACGCCTCGCGGACCTTGCGGGGCCGCAGTTCCAGGCCGACGAGGGTGGCGAAGGTCTGCTCGGCGGGCCCGCCGGTGGCGCGGCGACGCCGGAGCGTCTCGGAGAGTGCGGCCACCCCTGGCAGTCGGTCGCCGAGCGCCTCGGACACCACGGTCTCCACCCAGCCCTCGATGAGCGCGAGCATGGTCTCGAGGCGTTCGAGGGCCTGCTTCTGCTCGGGCGTCGTCTGCGGTTCGAAGGCGCCCTGCTGGAGGATCTCCTCGATCTTCGACGGATCGGTCAGCGCGCTCGGGTCGATGCCCTGGGCGGCCTCCTCGATCGCGGAGAAGTCCATCCTGATCCCGCGTGCGTACTCCTCGACGGTGGCGAGCAGGCGCTGCCGGAGCCAGGGCACGTGGACGTACAGGCGGTGGTGAGCGGCCTCGCGCGCGGCGAGGAACACCAGGATCTCGCGATCGGGCTGCTCGAGTCCCTCGCTGAACTTCTCGATCGCCGTCGGCAGCAGCGCCGCGACCCCACTGGGTCCGAGCGGGAGTCCGACGTCGGTGGAGGTCAGCACCTCCGAGGAGAGCTGACCGAGCGCCTGACCCAGCTGCGAGCCGAAGGCCAACCCGCCCATCTGTCCGAGCATGCCCATCATCGGGCCCGCCATCTGCTTGGCCTCCTCAGGGAGACCGGACACCCACATGCCCGAGATCTGTTCGGCCACCGGGTCGCACAGGCGCTTCCAGGTGTCGAGGGTGTTCTCGAGCCAGTCGGCCGCCGTCCAGGCGACCGCCTTGGATGCGCCCGCGGGCAGGGTGGTGGCGCCGTCCAGCCACACCTCCGCGAGGTGGGCGGCGTCGGCGACCGCGGTTCCGGTGCCGGTCGAGATCGGGGCGACGGAGCCGAGCTGCTGGAGGGCGAGCTTCTTGGCGAGGTCGTAGTTGACGGGGCCGCCACCGCCGGTGCCCATCGCGCTGCCCATGCCGCTGAGCATCTGCCCGAACTGCGTGAGCATCTGGCCGAGCTGCGTGGGGTCGAAGCCCTCGGGGGAGAAGCCGAACGGGATCCCGCCCGGACCGGGCGAACCCTCGCTGTCCCGACTCTTGTCTCGGTCGGGATCGTCGTCGGAGTTCGAGAAACCAAACGGCGGATTGCTCATGGCTCAACGGTACAAGGCATCGTGGGGGTTGGTGGCGGCGGAGATGACGCTCACGGCGAACACGCCGGGCCGCCCTCTACGCTGGGCCGGGTGAATCGACGGATGGTGACCCTGGCCGCTGCGCTGGTGCCGGTGGTGGCGCTCTTCACTCTCGGGACCGCGGTGACCGTGCCGTTCGTGGCCCTCGGACCGGGGCCAACGTTCAACACCCTCGGGGAGGCCGACGGCAAGCCCGTGGTCGAGATCGAGGGGACCGAGATCGATCCGACGTCGGGCAACCTCAACATGACCACCGTCTCGGTCCGTGACGGACTCAACATCTTCGAGGCCTTCGGGAACTGGATCAGCGGGCGCTATGGACTGGTGCCGCGCGCCGAGGTGTACCCGCCGGACAAGAGCAAGGACGAGGTCAAGCAGGAGAACGAGGCCGACTTCGCGCAGTCGGAGGACTCCGCGGAACTGGCCGCGCTGCACTATCTGGACCTGCCCGTCGCGCTGGAGGTGGTCGACGTCGCGAAGGACGGACCTGCCAAGGACGCGCTGCGGCCGGGCGACCAGCTGCTCGCGATCAACGGCGCGCAGGTGCAGACCGTCGGTGAGGTGCAGCGGGCGGTCGCCGAGCTCGACCCGGGCAGCGAGGTCAGCGTGCTGCTGCGGCGGGACGGCCAGGAGATGACCGTGCCGGTCACGCTCGGCGAGCGGCCGGGAGCCACGGACCACGGCTACCTGGGGATCACCCCGCAGGAGAAGCCCGAGGTGCCGTTCACGGTGGAGTTCAACCTGGCCGAGGTGGGCGGCCCCTCGGCGGGATTGATGTTCACCCTTGCGGTGATCGACAAGCTCTCGTCAGGCGAGCTGAGCGGTGGCGGGTTCGTGGCCGGTACCGGGACCATCGACTCGGACGGCGAGGTCGGCCCGATCGGCGGCATCCCGTACAAGCTGCTCGCCGCCCGCGAGGCAGGGGCGACCACCTTCCTGGTGCCGTCGAAGAACTGCGACGAGGCGAGGCAGCGTGTGCCCGAGGGCCTGCGCCTGGTGAAGGTGGACAACCTCGACGGTGCGGTGTCCGCGCTCGAATCGCTGAACACCGGCGGCGACGCGCCCGCCTGCTAGCGCCGGGTCCGGCCCCGCGGGTCAGTCGTCGGGCGCGTCGAACGTCGCGTACAGCGCGTTCACCAGGTTCGGCGCGAGGTCCTCGTAGGTGAGCAGCTCGGGTTCGGCGTCGAGGTCGTCGTCCTCCGGCTTGAGCTGGAGCACGCAGACGGACGGACCGTCCCGCAGCACCGCGGCGATCAGCCGGGCGTCGCGGCGTTCGGGATGCGCGTTCGCGGTGGCGCGGGCGATCTCGTCGGCGGCGTGCTCGTCTGTCACCACCGGCGCCACCGCGCTGTCGAGGTCGGACTCGGCCGTTGGCGGCAGTACCACGATCTCCTGCACCAGGACGCACCCGACGACCTCGGCTGGCCAGCTGGTGGTGGACAGGAACTCGTCGAGCGCGGGGGTGCCGCCACCGATGTCCTCGGGGAACGGTTCCTGCTCCACCGGCGTCAGCTCGGCGCCGTCCTCGAGCTGATCGATGAGGTCGGGCTCCGCGGCGGCCAGGACCGCGGTGGGAACGAGGGCGAACATCGTCGGCGGTTGACCCCATCCGCCCGCATCGACGAAGTCCGACACCTCGCGCACACACCGGGGGAGTGCGTCGACGGAGAAATCGGCCGGGTGGCCGTAGTACACGCCATTGCTATCGCTCACGGTCCCATCCTCCCACCCACACGTAGAGTGGTCACAACCACCGCGGCGCCTGTGCGCCGCCCGAATCACTGGAGAGTGGCACGTGGGCATGCGGCCCCCCACCGGCTTACCGTCGTTGTCCCGTCGAAGTCGAGTGCTGCTGATACTGGCACTCGTAGCCGCGGCACTGCTGCTGATCGGTCCCCGGCTGATCGACACCTACACCAATTGGTTGTGGTTCGGCGAGGTCGGCTTCCGGACCGTCTTCACGACGGTGCTCGTCACCCGGCTCCTTCTGTTCCTTGCCGTGGCGTTGCTCGTCGGCGGGGCGGTGTTCCTGGCGTTGCTGCTGGCCTACCGCTCCCGGCCGGTGTTCGTCCCCGTCGCGGGGCCCAACGACCCGATCGCCCGGTACCGGACCACGGTGATGGGACGGCTGAAGGCGTTCGGCATCGGCATCCCGGTCGCGATGGGTCTGCTCGCCGGACTGGTCGCGCAGTCGAACTGGGTGACGGTGCAGCTGTTCCTCAACGGTGAGTCCTTCGGGATCAAGGACCCGCAGTTCGGCCTCGACATCGGCTTCTACTCCTTTGATCTGCCGTTCTACCGGCTCGTGCTGAACTGGCTGTTCGTCGCCGTCATCATCGCCTTCTTCGCGAACCTGGTGACGCACTACGTCTTCGGCGGGCTCCGGCTGAGCGGCAGGGACGGTGCGCTGACCAAGGCGGCGACCGTCCAGCTCGCGTTGCTGGCGGGCACCTTCGTGCTGCTCAAGGCCGTCGCCTACTGGCTGGACCGGTACTCGCTGCTCTCGAGCAGCCGCAAGGAGCCCACCTTCACTGGCGCCGGCTTCACCGACACCAACGCGGTGCTGCCCGCCAAGCTGATCCTGATGGCCATCGCGGTGATCTGTGCCCTTGCCTTCTTCGCCGCGATCTTCCTGCGCGACATCCGGATCCCCGCGATGGCCACCGCGCTGCTGGTGCTCTCCTCGATCCTGATCGGCGCCGTGTACCCGTTGGTGGTCGAGCAGTTCTCGGTCAAGCCGAACGCCGCGCAGAAGGAGAGCCCGTATATCGAGCGAAACATCCAGGCGACAAGACAGGCATACGGGATCACCGACGAAAACGTCGAGTACGTCGACTACACGGGCGTCGCGACGAAGCAGCCGCAGGACGTGCCCGCGGACGTGACGACGATCGCGAACACGCGGCTGCTGGACCCGAACA
>NZ_BCXA01000030.1 GCF_001894865.1 Rhodococcus maanshanensis NBRC 100610
GGCGGCGCGGCCGGTCAGGCGACGTGCACGTGCACCCACGGTGCGGGGTTGACCTGGACCTCGAGCACCGAAGGGCCGGCCGCGGCCCGGATCGAGGAGGTGGGCGGCGCCCAGACGGCGCCGTTGAGCTGCATGAAGATCGCCCGATCCGGATCACCGCCGAGCAGATAACACAGGTCCGTGTCCGTCCGGAACTCGTCGGTCGTGTGCGGACCGATCCGCTGCGGAGGCGGCGGCTGCACAGGGCTCGGTGGCCCGCCGTCGAGCAGCAGTTCCTCGTTGGTCGTGTTGACGACCCTGACGGTCATGCATGTCATCGGAATCACCTCGGTTCATCCGTCCCACATGTCTATCGTTCGTGCTGACTCCATCGTGACACCGCGCACCGACATCGGCACCAGTAGTCCACTACCCGCCTGTTCGCACTGCGTTCAGTCCTCGGCGAGCAGCAGGGCGACGGCGCGTTCGGCGACGGCGGCGATGGTCTTCGACGGGTTCCGCCCGATCGCCCTCGGTATCACCGCGCCGTCCATGACGTAGAGCCCGTCCTGCCCGAACACCCGGCACGCGTGATCGACGACCCCGGCCGCGGGCGAGGCCGCCATGTTGCACCCGCCGAGCGGGTGCGGCGTCACCAGGGCGCGAAACCGCTTCCAGGTGAGCAACGGGTTGGGCTTGCCCCCGGTCGCCTCGGTCAGCAGCCCGTGCATCTCGGCCATCGCCCCGATCGCCGTCTCGGACCGGTGCGGATTCCAGTCCAGCTTCACCACCCGGCGCCACGGCCGGACCCGGCCGCGACCGAGGTAGAAGGAGCCGTCCGCCGCGTCGACCGACTGACCGAACCACGGCATCACCGAGTCGAAGGCGCCGGCCCGCGACAGGCGCAGCCACATGCGGCGGCGCAACGGTGAACCGACACCGTCGCGCAGCCGCTGCTCGAAACAGTTCCGCAACAGGTTCGGGATCCCGCCGTCCTCCACGAAGTACCGCCCACCGCGCGCACCGTCGAGGAAGTCGATGGCCGAGGTGATCGTCGGACCGGATGTCGGCGCTATCGATGTGCGGCGGTACCCGGAGGGGGTGAGGAAGTCCCCGTTCGAGCTCCAACCGCGGCCGAGGGCGCGCGGCAGGTCCGGCAGCGTCCGGTGCTCGTCGCGCGAGCGCAGGAGCAGTTCCGTGGAGCCGAGTGACCCGGCGGCGAGGATCACCCGGCGTGCCGTCACCGAGTCGGGCCTGCGGCGCCCGCCCTCCAGATGATCGAAATGCACGCGCCAGCCCCCGTCCGCCCGCGAGAGATACCGCGCAAGGGACAGCGGCGCGATGACGGCACCGGAGTTCTCCGCAGCCGCGAGGTAGTTCAGGTCGAGGGTGTTCTTCGCCCTCGTTGGACACCCGACGTCGCAGCTGCCGCAGTGCACGCAGGTGCCCTGCTCGCGGCCATGGGCGTTGCGCGCCACCACCGACCTCTCGTACTCGGGTGTCTCCGCGGGGGCGGGCGTGAACTGCGGGTCGAATCGGATCGCCAGGGGCACCTTCTGGAAGCGCTCGCCCTCCCCGATGGCGTCCGCGGCCCGCCGCATCAGTTCGAGCCGGGCGGTGTGCTGGCCCGCGGGGATCTCCATCGGGGTCAGCATGTCGGAGACGGCCCGGTAGTACGGCGCCATCTCCTGCGCCGTGATCGCGGACGGCCAGCCGGAGTCGAACGCCTCCGGCCGGGCATCGATGCACACGTTCGCGTAGATCAGCGATCCCCCGCCGACCCCCGCGCCCTGCGCGACGAGCATCTGATCCAGGAACCGCAGCTCCAGCCACCCGTTGCGCCGGTGTGGGGCACGGGGATCGAACAGCCACGCGTCGCCGGGTCTGCGCGGATAGTCCTCCGGTTCCCATCGCCTGCCCCGTTCGAGCACCAGCACGCTGCGCCCGGCCGCCGCGAGCCGGCAGGCCGCGACCGCGCCGCCGAACCCGCTGCCAACGATCACCACGTCGTACATCACGGCGAGCCGCCGGGCGCGGCGCCGTTGGGTATCAGGAACGGCCCCTCGATCAGGTGCGGGCGCAGCGGTTCGACGGGGTCGATGACCCGCTGACACCCCTCCGGCAGGTCCAGGCTCACCGACCGGGTCCGGCGGAACCGGCGTCGCGGCGCCGGGTCATCTCGGGACTCCACACCAGGCGCCGCCACCCACCCGGTCGACTGTGCGTGCAGGCCGACCGGATAGACACGCAGCCCCTGCGCGGAGATGTGCATCCGGAGGAAGGACTTGTAGCCCTCGATGCCCTGCGCCGAATAGACCTCCAGGTTGTGCATTCCCAGCAACTTGTGGCTCAGGAACAGGTACAGACCGAAAAGCGTGCCGCAGTACAGGTAGAGCGCGCCCAACGAGATCGGGACGCTGAGCCACCAGGCGAGGCCTGCCCTCAGCACCCACCGCACGAGCAGGAATCCACCCGTCAGCAGGAGCAGCGCGTGCGCCCCGCCGACGACCCCCGCGGCGGCGGGACGCATCCCGGGCGCGCACCCGCTGACCCCGAACACGGACAGCGCCGCGACGATGGCGAGGCACACCGCCGCCGGTCCGAACCCCTGCAGGGTCCCGAGCACACCGCCGAGGATCCCCTCGTTGCCGCCGCCTGCCCCCAGCAGCATCGCGGCGAACCCGGACAGCACGGTGAGCACGGCGGTGGTGAAGACGTTCGAGGCCGCGAAGCCCAGCACCCCGCGCCGCAGCCGGACGGACTGCCGCTCCGTCGGGAAGGCCGCCTGCCGTCGGGCGGAGCCGACGTAGGAGGGTCCGTCCGACATCGACACGTCCACCGGCGTGCCGATCGTGCCCTGGGCGAATGCACCACCC
The DNA here is from genome assembly GCF_001894865.1 of Rhodococcus maanshanensis NBRC 100610. Classification (GTDB taxonomy): domain Bacteria; phylum Actinomycetota; class Actinomycetes; order Mycobacteriales; family Mycobacteriaceae; genus Rhodococcus_G; species Rhodococcus_G maanshanensis. The sequence continues at coordinate 2,856 of NZ_BCXA01000030.1, forward strand.
CCGCCGCACACGATGTAGTGGCGCTCCTGCTCCCCCACGGTGCCGTGGTGGCGCACGTAGTGATGGTGGTCGCCGCTGAGCACCAGCGGCACCTCGATGTCGCGATCGGGCCTGCGGGCCAGGTCCATGATGATGTCGAGCTTCGTGGCGGTCGCGGAATCCACTCGGCCGCCGGGTGTTCCGGCCGCGGCGTCGTCTATCCACGTCGGGTTCGGCACGCAGAGGATCACCCGGTCCCCCGGCTCCAGCTGCTGCGCGCGGGCCCGGAAGTAGTCGTACTGCGGCGGGTCCAGGTCGTCCTCCAGCGCGGTGTCCACGCCCCAGACCCACCACCGGTGCGGCAGCCGCAGCGCGTAGTAACTGCGCCGCTGCTGTGCCTCCCAGGCCCCGAACCAGGTTCTGCCGTCGGGTGATTGACAGAACTGGCGGATGAACGCGGTGAGGCCGTCGTACCAGTCGTGGTTTCCCGGAATGGCGAAGAGCCTGCGCCCCCTCGGCTGTGCGATCCGGGCGCTGCGCATCGGATCGACCAGCCGGTGCTGGTACTGCTGACTCGACCCCGCCGGGTACACCTGGTCGCCGCCCAGCAACAGCACCTCGCCGGCGGGCAGCACGGTCTGGCCGGGGCCAGGGGGCGGCAGCCCCTCGGTCCGGCAGTCATCGGGCACCCGCTGCGGCACTTGCGCGCCCGGTTCGGCGACGACCAGTCCGTCCCGGCCGAGCAGCCACATGACGGAGGCGGTGGCATCCCAGCCGTCGCCGGTGTCCGCCAGATAATCCAGCCAGATCTCTTCCGCGCCGGAACAATCCGCGCAGAATGCCGGTTCGGCCTCGAGCGCGGCCATGATCTCGCGGCGCCCACTCATCGAGCCGATCACCGATGCGGCGACGGCGCGCGCACCGAGGGCAACGAGTTGCCGGGCCTCGAACCAGCCGACCTTACGCTGCGGACTGATCGTCAGCCGCCCGGCGGCCATCCGATACGGCCCGGTCATGCCCGCCGCCGCAGCAGATAGGTGGAGATCAGTCCGCCTGCGAAGAACGCGGAGAACCGTCCCGCGGCCGCCCACCGGCGCCACATCGACACGCCACCGGTCACGGTGAGCGAGCCGAGCAGCGCCGTGAAGGCCGTCAGGCGCAGCCGCAGCATCCCCGCCGCCACCACCGGACCCTCTCGATCCCCCTCGTGCAGGGTCACCAGCAGGGTGGTGGTGGCGGGCCACAGCCGCCACGGACCCGCGACCCGAATCTCCTTGTGGCCTCGGAACCAGTGCCTGACCCCGTCGATGTCCACACCGAGTTCGTAGACCATGTGGGTCATCCGGGCCTGCTCCGTGGGAGTGAACAGGCCGAAGCGCCCCGAGTCGGACTCGAATCGGCCACCGAGCGACGGGATGTCGACCTCGCCGGACAGCCTCGCCTCGTGGCGCGGGTCGTCCAGGAACGCGCCGAGGTCCTCGATGTGGATCGTCCCGCGCACCACCGCACCGAACGCGCCCGGGTTGCGATACCCCGACCTCGGGTCGGTCTCGCCGGGCGTGAGCTGCCCGGTCATGGTCTCGCCGAAGCGGATCCCGGCGACGGGCCGACCGGACGGCCCGCTCACCGGTCCGCCCTGGCGTCGAAGGCGAGCCGGTAGAACCAGTACGCCACCGCGGCCCACTGGACGAACCACAGGACCACCGCGACGGAGCTGAGCGAGTCGGTCTTGTAGGCGATGGCCGTCGCGGCCAGCCCGGCGACCACTGCGACCCGCGGCGGCCAGCCGAGACCGCTGAGCCATTCGGTGCCCATCATCAGCAGCCCGGTCAGCAACGCGATCAGCGAGAGCGCGAGGAACCATCCGTCGGGCAGCGGCCGCGGACCGGTGGCCTCGTCGGAGAGTGCGGCGGTCAGTCCGGCACCCATGAGCAGCGAGGCGCAGAGCAACAGCAGCAGGTGGCTCCACAGCAGCGAACGCGGCATCGTCAGCCCCTGTTCAGTTCGTCGAGGATGAAGGGAAAGACGTCCCGCGCGGCGTGCCTGCCGAGGAACACGTCGAGATGCCCGTACCCGTGCATCTGCTGGAACACGTGGCGCCCCGGCGCGATCCGCTCGAAGTAGTCGAAGGTCTTCGCCATCCCCGAGGGCAGGAAGGTGTTGTTCTGGTCGCCGGTCATGAAGGCGAACCGGGCATCGGTCTGCGGCGCCTGCGCGAACAGATCGCTCGGCAGCACATCCGGGTAGTTGCCCATCGTCACCAGGTGGCCTGCGGCGGCGCATTCGGCCATCTGCGCGAAGAAGGTGACAGGGACGAAGCCGAACTCACCCTTGATCCACTCGTGGGTCGCCTCGTCCAGGTTCTCGTGCGACCACAGCGTCGGGAAGCTGCTGCCGTAGGTGAAGCTGCTGTGCTTGCACACCGCGTTGTTGCATTCGTGATGCGTCGCCCGTACCGCCCAGTCGAACACCTTGGGCCAGAACCCCGGCGCGTGCAGCCCCCACTGCGGATTGAAGTAGGGCATCACCTTGCCGAAGGTGGCGACGGCGAGGGGCAGCTTCAGGAACGACAGGGAGGTCAGCTGCGGGTGCAGTGCCACCGAATTGCTCACCACCGTCGTCACTTCCGGCAGCAGGCCGGAGACGATGGACATCATGAAGCTGGTCGAGCCCTGGCAGTGCACCACCGCTTTGAGGGTCTCCGCGCCGGTCCGTTCGAGCACCGTCCGCACGGCGGCGGGGTGGTCGTACACGGCAGCGTCGTCGAGGTGGTACTCGCTGGGGGCGAAGTCGATGCTGGCCCGCCAGTTGAGGATCCACACGTCGTAGCCGGCGCGGGCGAGGAACTCCGGCAGCGTGTCCTCCGTCGGCGGCGAGAAGATGTCGGCGCGGACGCTGGTGCCGCCGATCAACAGCACCGGACCTTCCCCTGGGGTGGTCGACCCCGGCAGCAGGTGCTTGAGGTTGAGCTCGCGGGGCTCCTCCTCCGTGGTGTGGAAGGGGACGGTCTCGAACCGGGCCTGTTGCGCGACGGACTGTCGGGGACCGGGCGGCGCGAAGGCGGCACCGTCGAGTCGCGCAGGATCGAGCCGTCTGCGCTTGGTTCGCCGCATTACGGCTCCGTTCATCGGAAGGGGCGGTTGTTGTCCCTTCCATTGTGTCGCCTACGTCCGATTACGGCGCGCGTAGTCGGCTACCTGCTTCCCACCCGAACCGCGTCCGCCAGCGCGGCCCGGTCCGCGACGTTCAGCTTGATGCAGGAACGGTAGATGTGCCCCTCGACCGTGCGGACGGAGACCACGAGGCGATCCGCGATCTCCTTGTTGGACAGGCCGAGCGCCACCATCGAGGCGACCTCCCGTTCCCGCTCGGTCAGCGGCAGCGGCTTCGCGACCACGGCGAGTGCGGGCGTGGTGGCCCCGCACAGGTCCGCGATCCGCTTGGCATTGGCCGTCGAGGCGAGTTCGGCGCGGCGGTTCCCTGCGCTCGCGTGCGCCGCCGCCGCCTGCGCCGCTGCGTCCGCCGCCGCGAGCAGGGCGCCCGCCTCCTCCACCTTCCCGGCGATGGTGTCCAGCGCCTCCCCGTCGCCGTCCGCCAGCGCCCTCGCGTGGGCGGCGGCGGCCTTGAGCAGGGGGCTGGGGACCCGGTCCGCGATCTCCGCCAGGCGCGGCGCGGTGGTCGCGTCCCCGAACCTGGTGGCCAGGTACAGGCACAGGCCCTCCTGCGCGAGCAGTTCCGACCCGGCCGCCGCGGCAGCGGCGGCCCTGGCATGGGCGATCGCCTGCCTGGTGTCGGACTCGCTGGCCGCGACCCACGCCCTGGTCACCTCCAGGTCCGAACGGAAGACCTCGGTGTTCGCGCCGAACAGCCGCTCGGCGCGCACCAACTCCTCGCGGGCCTCCCCTGCCCGGCCGAGCGCGGCGAGGGACTGACACAGGAACGCCGCGGACAGGAAGGCCCACGAATAGCCGGTTCCCTCGAGAACCGCTGCCGCCTGGCGGAATTCGGTCTCCGCGGCGGCCAGCGCGCCCTTCACGAACAGCACCCGGCCCAGCAGCACGCCACCGAGCGAGCGGCCCGGCTGTTGCATCTCGGCGAAGTCGACGTAGTGTCGCGCGAGCTCCTCCGCCGCGTCGAGCTCACCCGACATCGTCTGCGTGTACACCTGGCCGAGCCCGATGGTGAAGCGCAGCAACCCGGTCTCGGACTCCGCAGCCGCCGCCAACCCGCGCTCGGCGAACGACGGGACCTCGTCGAACCGGCCCAGATACGCGGTGGCCAGGGCCCCGCTCGCACCCGCCCATGCCTTCGCGAGCGGCAGCGCGACGGGCGAATCGATCACCTCGTAGATGCTCGCCGTCGCCGCCGCGGGTTGCGCGGCGTACACGGCGAACATCGCTTCCAGCGCGTCCAGCAGGTTCACCGCCGCCGGATTGGAGAGCCTGGCGCGCACCGTGGCCATCACCGAGGCGGCCTCGTCGGGCCTGCCGAGCATCCAGAACAGGTTCGCCGACCGGGGCAGGCACCACAGCAGCAGGTCGAACTCGCCGAGGGAGGTGGTGTCGATCGGGCCGAGCACGGCCTCGGCCTCCGTGCCGCGCCCCTGCCAGGCCAGCGAGTGGGCGAGCGGAAGGGCCGCCGCGAACCCGGCGCCCATCGCCATCGCCCCGCGTGCGAGCCGCTCCCCGAGGACCAGTTCGCCGAGGGTGAGCGCATCCCTGGCCGCGGAGATCAGCAGCTCGGCCTCCGGGGGCGAGTCGCTGTCGAGCGCGAGGGCGGCCAACCGGATCCGATCGCTCACGTGGGCGGGCGGATGGTCCGCGATCTGACGCGCCATCTCGCCGCGCAGCCGCCGCGCGGCGAGGATGCCGGTGCCCGCGCGCACCACCTCGCCGTACAGCGGGTGCGCCAACTTCACCGTCAGCCCGGAGTCGTCGCGACGGCGCACCCGGACCAGGCCCTCGTTCTCCGCCGCCTCGACCGTCTCGGGGGCGCTGAGCTTCGAGAGCACCTCGAGCGAGAGCGGCTCCTGAAACGCCAGCAGTTCCAGCACGTGCCGCAGCTCGGGGTCCAGGTGATCGATCCGCGACTCGATCAGCGTGCTCAGGTGCGGGCTGATCACGGTCTCGCCGCGGAGCTGCCAGACCCCGGCGACCTCACGCAGCGTGCCGCCTCCAGCGCGCCCTCCACGACGTGCCGCAGGAACAGCGGATTGCCCTCCGACATCACGAAGATCCGATTGGCGCTCGACTCCTCGACCGGCCCTCCGAGCACCGATTCGACCAGCGAGACCGCCTCCGCCCGCGTGAACGGGGGCAACTCCACCCGGGTGAGCAGGTTGTCCTTCCACAGGGCTGTGATCGCGTCCGGCACCGGTTCCCCGGTCCGGACGGTGACCACGAGCGGCGCGATCCGGTTGACGGCGAGCTGGTGCACGAATGTCGCAGAGAGCCGATCGAGCAGGTGCGCGTCGTCGACGCCGATCACGATGTCGGCGCCGTCGGCGACGAGATGCTCCCTGGCCGCGCGCAGCACCGAGGCCGCGTCCATCGGGCTCGACACGCCGACGAGGTGGGCGAATGCGCCGAGCGGCACGGCGCGTGCCGATTCCGTGCCCGCGGCCCAACGGCGTTCACCGGCGAAGGCTCCGACGGCCGCCCTGGCCAGTGTGGTCTTGCCGACCCCGGCCTCGCCGGTGAGCACGGCACCCCACGGACCCCGCCGATTGCGCAACGTGGACACCACGGTGCGGAGCTCGTCGTCCCGATTCACCGTGGGCCACGCGAAGACCATGGCCGGATTCTAAGCTCTGGCGCTGAAATGCCGTTACTCAGCGATGAGAGTGCCGTTACTCCGCAATGAGAACGAACCCGGGCCGATGCGAAGGACCGCCGTCGTCATCCGAGCCGTCGATCGCGGCGACGATCACCCCGACCCCGGTCCGCACCAGCGCCGAACGGCTTGCCGGTTCCGGTGAGTTCTCGGCAGTGAAGTTGTCGAGCGGGTGCGTTCCGCCCTCGAGGGTGGACATGTTGAACCAGGTCACCGTGAGCGTCTCGTCCCACGATTCCGGGCCTGAGCCCGAGGGGAGGTCCACCATGAACCGCAGGGTGTCGGCCCGCGCGACGAGCCGGTCGGTCCTGGCCCTGCCGATCCGCATCCCGCGCGGCTGTACCTGGAAGCGCCTGGAGTTCAGTCCGGACGGGGTGCACATCTGCCCGATCCCGAGGTCGAGCAGACGCCTGGCCGCCTCGAGGTCAGCGGCTCGTACCGCATCGCCCTCGCCGTGCATCTCGGCTGCCGCCGCGACGAGTCCTGACCTGCAGAACCGGATGGTCCGGGCAAGGGTGTCGGGATGGTCTCGGGTCGTCGGCATCGTGATCTGCATGGGGATCTCCGGTCGGTTGGTCGTCTGACCTCGACGCTATTGCCGCGGCGCGCCGATGGCACGAGTAGTGAGGTACTCGTTATGTCCGCGTGCCCGGTTTGGTCGACCGAATGTCACCTTCGTATCGTCTGGTTGTACGAATGTGACCTACGGTCGACCGCCCGACCCGAACCGGGAGCAGAACCTTGACCTGTCTCGTGCTCGCCTGCGGTGACGCGCCCGTCCCACCCCGGCTGGCGGAGCTCGCCACGGTCACCGCACCCGCCGTCCCCGCCAAGCCGGACTTCGACGAGCTGCTCCCCCGGCTCGACGAGCTGGGCGAACGGTCCACGTCCGCGCCCCGACTGATCGTCGTCGGCGAGGACGCCGCCCTGGCCGCGGCACTGACCCGACTGATGCGGAGCGAGCGCCTGTCCGTCGAGCTGGCCTACGTCACGGCGACGCGAACCGCCGCCACCCGGCTGTACCGGCTCCCGACCGGCTCCCCCGCCGCCGATCTGGCCGTGCTGGGGCGGGCCGCTCCGCTGCCGCTGGTCCGGGACGACTCGGGCACCGCGCTGGTCGGACTCGCCACCATCACCGGTCCCGAGGGCGGCGAGCTCGTCGGCGAGACCTACGCGGACTCGACGCGGTTGTTCTCCGGGACGGTCCGGTCGGTGCGGGTCGCGCCGACCCTGGAGGCCCCTGGCGTCCGCGCCACCGTCGGCCGCGGCTGGGGATTCCTCGGCCCGAGGTGGACCGGCGCGCGCGCCGTGCAGACGGGGTCGACGGCCGCCGTCGTCACCCGCGACGGCGTCACCACCCCGCGCTCGCTGAAGCGGTGCAGCTTCTATCGGCACCCGCAGGACTGGTTGCTCGTGCGCTGACGCTAGTCGCGGTACCGGGGCTCGGGTGGCGTGGGCGCAGGCCCCAACACCGACAGCCAGCGGTCGTACAGCCTCGCCCAGGTCCCGTCCGAGCGCATCCGATCGAGCGTCCCGTTGACGAAACGAACCAGTTCCTGGTCCGCGCTGTTGATCCCGATGCCGTACGGCTCCGGTTCCAAGCTGCCCCCGACGATCTCGAGGTACGGGTCCTGTTCCGCGAGACCGGCCAGCAGCGCGTCGTCGGTGGTGGCCGCGTCGACCTGTCGTTGCTGCAGTGCGACAAGGCAATCCGCCCAGGTTTCGGTGGCGAGGACGGTGGCGGCCGGCTGGAGCCGCTGCAGGTTGGCCAGCGAGGTGGTGTTCGGCACGGTGCACACCCGCTTGCCCGCGAGGTCCGCGACGCCGCCGATTCCCGACCCCTCGGTCACCAGGATCCGTTGCGCGGCCTGAAGGTAGACGGTCGAGAAGGCGATCCGCTCCGCCCGGTCACAGGTGATCGTCATGGCGTTGACGATCAGGTCCACCGAGCCGGCCCTGAGCGCGGGCTCGCGATCGACGGTGTCCCTGATCTGGAACTCGACCTTCGACGGGTCGCCGAAGAGGTCGCGGGCGATCTCCTTCGCGACGTCGACATCAAATCCGGCGATCTGCCCCGAATCTGGATCGCGGAAGCTGAACAGGTTCGTGGACTGGTCGGTCGCGACGATCAGCCTGCCGCGTTCGGCGATGCGGGCAAGCGGGCCGCCGGGCGGCATCGACCCCGGCGTCGTGGGCGGACCGGGCCGCAGGCTGGCGGTCGCGTCGCAACTCGTCGGCGCCGGCTCGCTCGAGGGCGCCCCGCCGACCGGTTCGAGGACCTGCGCGCCGCCCGGCAGCGGTGGGCCGAACGTCGGGGTCGCCGTCGGCGACCCGTCGGGGGAACCGTACGAACAGCCCGTCGCCGCCAGCAGCACGCCCGCCGCGAGCAGCAGGGCGACGAGGTGCGGCTGGTGCCCCGTTCCTCGTCCCGACATCACACCCCCAATTGGGCATTGGTTGACGCTCGTACCCGCCATCTTTCCGCTCGGGGGCCGCGAGCGGAAGGAATCCGGCCACACCTCGCCGACCGCGACGCGGACGCGGGCACGGGTGATACTGAGCGCATGACCTTTCCCGGCGCCCCCACTCGGAGGGTCGCGATACGCCCGAGCCCGGTCTTCTACGGCGTGCTCGCGCTGGCCGTGCTCGGCGGCGCGCTCTCCTGGAATGCCGCCCCGAACTCCACGCTCGCGCACTTCGGCGTCTTCCTGCTGGTCATCGCGGGTTGGGTGGTGACGGTGTGCCTGCACGAGTTCGGCCACGCCTACACCGCGTGGCGGCACGGGGACGACGAGGTGGAGGCCCGCGGGTACCTCACGCTGAACCCGCTCAAGTACAGCCACCCGCTGCTCTCGATCGGGCTGCCGGTGCTGTTCATCGCGCTCGGCGGCATCGGGCTGCCCGGCGGCGCCGTCTATCTGCGCACCGCGGGTCTGCCGGCCCGGGTGCAGCGGCAGATCTCGCTGGCCGGTCCGGCGGTCAACGCGGCCGCGGCGGTGCTGCTCCTGGTGGTCATCCGGCTGTTCGGCCTCGGCGGCGACCACAAGGTCTTCTGGTACGGCCTGAGCTTCCTGGCGTTCCTGCAGGTGATGGCGACGGTGCTGAACCTGCTCCCGGTGCCGGGGCTGGACGGGTACGGGGCGCTGGAGCCCTCGCTGTCCCCGCAGACCCGTCGCGCCCTCGACCAGTACAAGGGCCTCGGCATCCTGTTCCTGGTGGCGTTCCTGTTCGTGCCGTCGGTCAACCGGGTGTTCTTCGACGCCATCTACTGGCTGTTCGGCCTGTCCGGGGTGCCGGAGGTCTGGGCGCAGTACGGCAACTACCTGATGCGCTTCTGGCTGTAGGCGGCTCCGCCGCCCGTGCGCGCTTGGTGAGTGCAGGGACTCGTCGGGCACTCACGGGCGGCGTAGCCGCCTAGCGCGGTACTGCTCCCCAGGGCGGATCCGCAGCCCCTCGAGCGGCATCGCGCGCCCCGACTCGCCGCGCACCTCCACCCGCACCGGCTCGCCGGTGTCGTTCTCGACCAGATCAAGGGGCGCACCCTTGCCGTCCTGCAGGTATTTGTCGCCCCACTGCATCAGTGCCAGCACCGCCGGCAGCAGATCGCGCCCCATCTCGGTGAGCAGATACTCGTGCCTGGTGCGCTGCCCTGGCTCGCGGTAGGGGCTGCGCTCGAGCAGCCCGGCATCGGCGAGCTCGCGCAGCCGCGCCGACGCGACCGCCTCTGTGATCCCGACGCGGGCCGCGAAGTCGTCAAATCGCGTTGTGCCGTAGTAGGCCTCTCGCATGATGAGCATCGCCGACCGGGTGCCGATGACCTCCATCGCCTTGCCGATCGAGCAGCGCGTTGCCTGCCAGGCGTCCCGGTCGGCCAGTACGCCCTCCAGATGAATCGCTCCCATGACGTCATCGTACCCCTGGCTTGTGTAATCCATAGTCAGCTCGTAGCGTGCTGACTATGGAACTCCATAGTCAGCTATCGCGACCGGTCCGCCCCGGCCCGGTCCTCCTCGCCCTCTGCGGCGCCAGCTTCCTGGCCGGCCTCGACCTGTTCGTCGTCAACGTGGCGTTCGACGAGATCGGCGCCGACTTCTCGAACACGGTCGCTCCGCAAGCTCCGCTCCGCGGCCACTCGCTTGCCGACCTGAGCTGGATCCTCAACGGCTACGCGATCCTCTACGCCGCGCTGCTGATCCCGCTGGGACGCTGGGCGGACAAGGTGGGCCGACGACGCGGCTTCCTGCTCGGGCTCGGGCTGTTCGTCGCGGCGAGCGCGGCCTGCGCGCTGGCCCCGAACCTGTGGTCCCTCATCGGTTTCCGCGCCGCGCAGGCCATCGGTGCCGCGCTGCTCACCCCGGCAAGCCTCGCCCTGATCCTCACCGTCCTGCCCGCCGAGCGACGCTCCGCATCGGTGCGCATCTGGGCCGCTGCGGGCGCCGTCGCCGCCGCGGCGGGTCCCGTGATCGGCGGCATCCTGGTCGCCGCGTCCTGGCGCTGGGTTTTCCTGATCAACGTGCCGATCGGGATCGCGTTCCTGGTGCTGGCGGCCCGCTCGATCCCCGAGTCCCGCGACCGCGACGCCGACCATCCCGACGTCCTCGCCGCCGCCCTGCTCACCGCGGCGGTCGGGGCACTCGCCCTCGCTCTGGTCGAGGGGCCCGACTGGGGCTGGTCGAGCGCGGGCGTACTGGGCGCGCTCGCCGTCGCGCTGGTCTCGGGGGCCGCGTTCTGGATCCGCAACGGTCGCGGCGGCGCCCCGATCCTCGACCCCGCCATGCTCCGGGTGCGCAGCTTCGCGTGGTCCAACGCCGCGATGCTGCTCTTCAACGCCGGGTTCGCCGCCGCGCTGCTGGCGACCATCCTCTGGATGCAGACGGTCTGGGACTACTCGGCGCTGCGCACCGGCATGGCGATCGCACCGGGCCCGCTGATGGTGCCGGTGTTCGCGATCGTCGCGCAGCGGCTCTCCTCCCGGATCGACGCGGGCCGGATCGCCGCCCTCGGCTGCCTGCTGTGGGGCGGCGGCGCGGTGCTCGTCGCGGCCTCCGTCGGACCCGATCCGGCCTACGCGACGCAGATCCTGCCCGGCTGGCTGATCGCGGGCGTCGGGGTCGGCCTCGCGCTGCCGACCGTGCTGGCCACCGCCACCGCAGGCCTGCCGCAGGACCGCGCGGCCACCGGCAGCGCCGTGGTCACCATGCACCGGCAGATCGGCGCGGTCGTCGGTATCAGCGCCCTCGTCGCCATCCTGGGCACACCCATCGGATTCGATTCCGCCAAAACGGCTTTCACGCACTCCTGGTGGTCCGTCGCGGCGGTCTCGGTGCTCGCTGCCGGCGCCGCGCTCGGCATCACCGCGCAGGCACCTTCCACCGATTCCCCCGTCCACCCGACAACCGAAACCGCAGAGGCATTGCGATGACCACCACCACGAACACCGCGTTCCCGACGATCTTCGACGACTCGTGGCGGGGTTTCGGCGGCATCCACGGCGGCCTGGTCGTCGCCGCGCTCCTGCGCGGTGCCGCAGGCGCCCTCGACGCCACCCCGATCGCGGTCACCGCCCACCTGTACGCCCCGGTCCCCGCCGGCCCGTTCACCGTGGACGCGGAGGTGCTGCGGGGCGGCCGCTCGGCAGGCGTCCGGACGCGCCTCGGCGAGGCCGCGACCGCGGTCGTCCGGCTGGCCCGTACCCCCGACACCACCCTGCGCTGGCCACCCGGACCCGCCGCCGTGTCCGAGGTGGACCCGGAATCGCTTCCTCCGCTGGAGATCCCGGTCGACTTCGTACCGTTCTCGCAGTACCTCGACATCCGGCCGATCAACTCGGCCCGGCCGTTCGCCGGCGGCGAGACGCCGGAGTTCGACGTCTGGATCCGCCTGACCGCCGACATCGACTTCGCCCCGCAGGAGCTCGCGGCTGTGTTGCTCGACGCCCTGCCGCCGGGCCTGTACGCCACCCGCACCGCACCCGTACCGATCCCCACCATCGAGTTCAGCGCCCACTTCCCACCCGCCGCACCGGCCTCGCGCTGGTATCGGCTGCGGCACCGCACCGTGTGGGCGACCGACGATCTGTGCGTCGACGAGGCCGAACTTCACACCGCGACAGGTGAACTCGCCGGACAGGCACGCCAGCTCCGCCGAATCCTCGGCGGCACCACCACGAAGGAGCAGTCATGAGAGACGCCGTGATCGCGGCCGCCGTCCGCACCCCGATCGGCAAGGGCAAGCCGGGCGGCGCGCTGCACAGGATCCACCCGGTTGACCTGCTCGCGCACAGCCTGACCGCGCTCGTCGACCGCACCGGCATCGACCCGGCGCTCGTCGACGACGTGATCGGCGGCTGCGTCACCCAGGTGGACCAGCAGGCCGCCAACATCACCCGCACCGCGCTGCTGGCCGCGGGTTTCCCCGAATCGGTGCCGGGCACCACGATCGACCGGCAGTGCGGCAGCAGCCAGCAGGCCGTCCACTTCGCCGCGCAGGGCGTCATCTCCGGCGCCTACGACGTGGTGATCGCCTGCGGCGTGGAGTCGATGAGCCGCGCCCCCATGGGGTCGAACATCGGCTCGGGTGTCGATCGGCGCGGAATCCGGTTCACCGAGCGCTACCCGGACGGGCTTGTGCCCCAGGGCATCAGCGCCGAGTTGATCGCCGCACGGTGGGGCATCACCCGGTCCGAGATGGACGAATTCGCGCTGCGCAGCCACGCCAAGGCAAACCGCGCCACCGTCGGCGGCGCGTTCGCCAAGGAACTCGCCGCGCTGCCCGAGCTCGCCACCGACGAGGCCATCCGGCCCGGCGGCACGCTCGAGTCGATGGCAACCCTTCGCCCAGCCTTCACCAGCGAGGCCGCGGCGCAGCGGTTTCCGCAGATCGACTGGGGGATCACGGCGGGCAACTCCAGCCCCCTCAGCGACGGCAGCGCCGCGGTGCTCATCACCACCAGCGAGACCGCGGCCCGCCTCGGGCTCACCCCACTGGCGCGGCTGCACAGCTTCGCGGTCGCGGGCGACGATCCGCTGTACATGCTCACCGCGATCATCCCGGCCACCGAGAAGGTGCTGCGGCGGGCCGGGCTGACTCTGGCGGACATCGACCTGTTCGAGGTGAACGAGGCTTTCGCCTCGGTGGTGCTGGCCTGGGCGCGAGAGACCGGCGCCGACCTCGACAAGGTGAACGTGCACGGGGGCGCGCTCGCCCTCGGTCACCCGCTGGGCGCGAGCGGTGCGCGCCTGCTCACCACCCTGGTCGGAGCGATGGAGCAGGGCGGCGCCCGCTACGGCCTGCAGACCATGTGCGAGGCTGGCGGCATGGCGAACGCGACGGTCATCGAACGTCTGCCGTGACATCCACCGAGGTCACGACCCGTCCCGTCACCTTCGGGTGCCGGGACGGCGTCGTGCTGGGCGGGCACATGTTCGACCCCGCGATCGCGGGTACGGACGCGCCGATGGTGATCGTCAACTGCGCCACCGGGGTGCTGGCCCGCTACTACCACCGGTACGCGCGGTACCTGGCCGAACTCGGCTCGCCGGTGCTCACCTACGACTATCGCGGCATCGGCGAGTCCCGGCCGCCCGGCACGCTGCGCGGCGCCGCTATTCCATGGCGGGCGTGGGGCGAGCAGGACTTCGACGCGGCGGTGGCCTTCGCGCGGGCGCAGGAGCCGAACCGTCCGCTGGCCGTGGTCGGGCACAGCATCGGCGGGTTCCTGCCCGGGTTCGCGGCGGGCGCGGTGCACGTGGACCGGATGCTCACCGTCGGCGCGCAGTACGCGTACTGGCGCGACTACGCGCGACGGAGCCGGATTGGCCTGCTCGCGAAGTGGCACCTGGCGATGCCTGCACTCACCGCCGCGTACGGATACTTCCCCGGTCGCCGGCTCGGCTGGCTCGAGGACCTGCCCGCGGGCGTGGCCCGCGAGTGGGCCTTCCGTCGGGCCGCGATGGAGTCCAGCTATCCGCGCGGCGAGCGAGCCGAGGTGCGACGCCGGTTCGCCGCCGTGCGGGCGCCGATCCTGGCGGTGGCCACCACGGACGACGAGTTCGGCACCCCCGCCGCCCTCGAGCGAGCCCTCCGGTACTACCGGGGCAGCGATCGGGCCAGGGTGGAGCTGCGGCCGGAGAGCCTCGGGCACAACGCGATCGGGCACTTCGGGCTCTTCCACGACCGGCACCGGGACGGGTTCTGGCGTGGTACAGCCGAGTGGCTGAACCACGGGGTGAACCCGTGGCCGACGGCCGCGGAACGCCGGGCCGAGATCTGATCGCCCACCGGTGGGAAGGATCCGCCCCGGTATCCGGGGCAGATCCTTCCCTGACCGCGGGTCAGGGGTTCTCGGCTTCGATCTTCGCCCGGATCGCTTCTGCGGCTTCCGAATCCTGGGCCGCCAACTTCTGGATGTAGTCCACCGCGTCGCCGACTGTCCGGAGACCGGCGAGATCCTCGTCGGGGATCTTCACGCCGTACTTGTCCTCGGTCTGGACCGCGATCTCCACCATGGAGAGCGAGTCGATGTCGAGGTCGTCGACGAAGGACTTCTCGATCGTCACCTCGGATGGTTCGATTCCGGTGACCTCCTCGACGATCTCGGCGATTCCCGCAACGAGTTCTTCCTGTGTTGCCACTTCCTGGCTCCCTTTCTCACATGGACCGCTTCGGTTGGGCGGTTGATTTCGAGCCGATCAGCTTCGATGGGAATCGGTCACGGACACACCGTTTCCCGGCCTCGCCTGGTAACGCGGCGTGGTGCCCGGACGCCGCCGCCGCTCGAGTTCCGGGTAGGAGGGATCGAAGATCTCGAAGGTCTCCTCGATGGCCGCGGTGAGCAGCTTCCACACCTGATGCGCGGTCGGGCGTCGACCGGGCCAGCCGTTTCCGAAGAGGTCATCGCCTTCCCTCAGCCCGATCTCACCGAGCAGCAGCGGCGTGTGGCTGTCCGCGCATCGCCCCTCCTCCAGCCCGGGGCAGCGTTCGATGCGGTAGCGGCCTCGCTTGTCCCACCCTTCCTCGGCCGCCTCGTCGGGCCTGCCCTTCCACCGTTCCTGCGAGTACACGAGGATCCGCTGGCCGGTTGTCACGTGCAGGTACTCCCTGGCGGCGGTGTCTGCGGGATCGGCGGAGCGGAGGAGTTCGGCGTCGATGCCGTGCAGGGCCATCCGTTCATGGCTCACGAGCTGGTCGTCCTCGATGATGAAGTGCTGCCCGGACATGCCCGCGACATCGACCCACACCCCGAACCTGAGTGCCTCGATCTGACCGGCCGCGGACTCGTCGTCGACGTCCGGACCGATCGCCATCGCCCGGATCGACGATTTGCTGACGTCCAGTTCGGCCGCGATCCTGCGGTCACTCAACCCTTCGGCACGCATGACCGCGATCGCCTCGGCGATCACGTTCCGGTACGACGCATCGGCGATCTCCGCCCGCTCCCGAGCGAGCCGGACGGCCTCGGCGGAGACGCCTACCCGGAACGAATGATGATCTTGCACCGCCGCAGCATGGCACGCCCGCGGGCGAAGTGTCCAGTGGATTGGACAGTCGGCAATCTGGTTGGACACTCGGGCCTACGCGCGCGTCACCCCGGCCTGACGGTCCGCAAAAGCAAGATGGTCTGCACCTCATCGCGGTCGTTCGGGAGCGATGGGCGGACCCTTCGGCCCGGACCCGGAGTGGTGTCGGCCGATCACGTCATCCCGCTGGTGCGATGTCCGGTCCGTGCCCCATTGCGCGGCGGACCCGCAGACCGGCGATCGCCGCGGCCAGCCCCGCGGTCGTCCACGAAAGGATGGCGAGATCGGGCGCCCACAACCACAGATAGCGTGGCGGCGCGTCGAACGCCACCTGGGTGCCCCATAGGGCGGCCGCGATGAGGGTGGCGGCGGCGGCAACCCAGGCGACGGCACCGAGACGGCGGCGACGTACGGACGCGCGGGACGGCGAACGGTACCGGACCAGGGCCGTCGCGAGGATCGCGGCGAGGGTCAGCGCGAGAGCCGCGAGTGCGCCACCCGCCAGCCGGTACGTAAGGTTCACGGCGACGGACACGGGCTGCTCGTTCGAGAGCAGATCCGCGACGCCCTGGGCGGTGGCGAGCAGCGCCGGCGCATGAAAGAACCCTGAGACGTTCTGGAGCATGACCACGGCGCGGTCGGAATCGGGGAGCAGGATCACCGTGGAGAAATAGCCGGGCACAGTGCCGGAGTGCCACACGGACCTCGGCTGGTCGGGGAGATCGCTGATCCGCCAACCCAATCCGTAATGCCTGCCGGGTTTGATCTGCGTTCCCGGCGCATGCAACTCACCAATGGTCGCGGGGTCCGCGGGGTGCAACTGGGCTGCGGCGAAACTGGTCAAATCGGTCAGCGAGCCGCCGAGATATCCGTACGCGACACCCGCCGGGTCGTATCCGGTGTCCATGCCAATCGGGCGGCCCGCGAGGTACCGGTGCCCGCGGGGCACGTTCGCCGCCTGAGCGGCGGTGGTGACCATCCCCTCCATGTGCAGTGGGCGACCGACCGTCGCGGTGAGGACCTCCGGGTAAGAGTGTCCGGTCGCGGCCTCGATAGCCGCGGCGAGCACGAGATAGTTGAGGCTGCTGTAGAGGTGCGCCGTCCCCGGCGGCGACTTCGGCGCGACGGATGCGAGCGCCGGGAGGACGTCCGCCGGCCGCCGTCCGGGGTCGGCGCTGTCGAGCATTGATGCGCCGAACGGCAGGCCGCTCGTGTGCTGGAGCAGGTCGCGGATGGTGATCCGGGCAGCGGCGGCGTGGTCCGCCAGCTCGAACCCGGGCAGGTAAGCGCGCACAGGGTCGTCGAGCCGCAGGACGCCCTGCCGTGCCAGTTCGACGGTGACCGCCGCGGCGACCGGTTTGGCCACCGAACCCCACAGGAACGGAGTGTCGGCGGTGACGGGTGCTCCGTTTCCGTCGACGCCGAGCCCGACCTGGTGGACGACCGTGCCCCCGTCGAGGATCGCGTAGGCGACGCCGGGAACGCCCAACCGCTGCATCTGGTCTTGGACGAACCCGTCGGCGCGGGCGTAGGTGTCCAGTTGGGTCGATGCGGCGGCAGGACTCGGCAGGCAGGCGAGGATGACTGCAGCTGCGAAGGCCGACCATACTGACCGTATTCCCATACGGTTATCAATACCATACTGCTATATGGTTATGGCATGGTGAGGACAGCCGACCACGACCAGAGACGAGCCCAGATCGCCGACGCCGTGCTGCGGGTGGCGGGAGACGATGGGCTCGACGCTGCGACCGTCGCAAAGGTCGCGGCGCAAGCCGGCTTCTCGGTCGGGCTGATCCAGCATTACTTCGCGACCAAGGACCTGCTGATCGGCGCCGCCTACGCGGAGTGCCTAGGGCGACTCGATCGGCGGATCGTCGAGATCGTCGACCACGGCGAGAGGCACGGGCACTCAATCCGCCAGATGGTGATCGCAGGCCTCGGCGAACTGCTACCACTCGACGAGGCGCGCCGAACCGAATGCGAGATCCGCACCGAGTTCCTCGCCCGGGCGATCCGGAGCACCGCGCTGCGTGAGGTCGCGGCGTCGACATCACACGACCTGCGGAACCGGCTCGCGCGGGTCATCGCGAACGGGAAGGCGTGCGGTGAGGTGGACGCGGACACCGACGAGCACCTGGCGGCGTTCGAACTTCTCGCAACGGTCCAGGGCTTGGCAACGGCCCACCTGCTCAGTGGTGAATCCGCGCCGGGCCACGCGGTTCTCGAGCGCAGCCTCGCTCGCGTCTTTCCGGGCCGCTGCCGCCACCACGATCCGCGATAGGCATCGGTCTGGACCGCACAAGTCTGGACATCCGATTCGATGGACCGTTCCTCGACTGCGACGATCCCGTCGAGGACTTCGCTGGCGAGACGACGCGCGCGTCACCCCGGCCTGACGGTCGCGGCCAGGTTCATCTGCCCCAGCCACGCGGGCACCTCCCTCGCCGCGGGGCTCGGTCCGGAGATGGTGACCAGCCCCGACGTCAGCGCCTGCGACCAGGACCGGTCCCCGCGCCAGACCTCGATGAGGGTGCGCAGGCCGGTCGCGACGGTGGCGGTCACCTCGAAGCCCGGATCGTAGTCGCAGACGTCGGCCTCGTCGCCCGTCACGCAGAGCCACCACCGCCCGGCGCGGGCGGCGACGTCGTCGAACTCGAAGGCCACCACGGTGCGACCGCGCGGCCACCGGTCGATCGGCACCGTCCGTCGCATGTCCCACATCAGCAGGTGCGGATCCAGGTCTTCCTCGCCGAGCTCGCCGATCCAGCGCACGCCCCACGCCCCGAGCGCCTCGACCACGCCGCCGAGCTCCTCGCCGCAGGGAGTGAGGGTGTAGCTGCTCCTGCCGTCCTCGACGGTCCGGCGGACCACCCCGGCCCGCTCGAGGGTCCGCAGCCGCTTGGACAGCAGCGCGGGCGACATCTTGGGGTTGCCCCGCCGCAGGTCGTTGAAGTGGGTGCTGCCGGACAGCAGCTCGCGCACCACGAGCATGGTCCATCGCTCGTCGAGCAGCTCCATGGCCTTCGCCACCGGGCAGAACTGGCCGTATGCCGACACGGCTTCCCTCCTCGGTTGCCCCCTGACCAGTACACGCCTGGCCAGGCTCGGACGCCAGTACAGATCGTGAACAGCGATCGTGGGAAGGGCTAGCCGCGGCCGGCGTCGACGGGAACCCGGACATCTGCAGGCTCCGCCGGCTCCGGCCGCACCCGGGCGTCGACCATGTCGGCACCACTGAGCACGCCGGACAGCCCGCGGTTGCCCCTGGTGAGCGGAACCGATGCCGCCGCGACCACCAGCCACAGCATCGCCGCAGGCGTCGCCACGAACACCAGCACCGCGCCAACCCCGGCGACGCTCAGCGCCCGCGCGGTCCTGGCCCCGGCCGTCGGCCCGGTCGGCCACTGCGGCCGCAACCACACCACCCGCTGCCCCAGCGAGGCACCGGACCCGATCAGGCCGGGCCCGACGACCGCCGCGATCGCCGACAGCGCCGCCACCGCCCTGGCGGTATCCGCGTCGACCGCGACACCAACGACCTCCATGCCCAGCTGGACCACCACGGCCGCCGTGACGAAGACACCCACGAACGCGGTCACGTCGACGGCCATGCCGACCCAGCGGCGCCAGGCCGTGACCGGGCGCGGCAACGGCCGGCCCGCCGCCAGCAGGCGACGGCTCGGCACGAGCTGCGGGGCGAGCCCGACCAGCACCACCCCGACCACCGCGCCCGCCGTGTTGAGCAGCACGTCGTTCACGTCCGCCACCCGGTACGCGCAGGGGAACACGCCCCACACCGCGGTGAACTGGGTCAGCTCGATCAGCCCCGAGACGGCGACGGCGGCGGCGATCGTCGCGGCGCGGGAGCACTCGAACAGCACCAGCCCGAACACCCCGAACGGCACGAACAGCGCCACATTGAGCACCACCTGCATGACCGCGGAACTCGTCAGGACCCCGACCGCGCTCATCCCGGCGGTGTCGCGGCTGATGTCGGAGACGAAGGCGAACGGGCGCAGCACCGGCTCGGTGACCGCATACAGCTCGCACCACCGCGGGGTCAGCGACGGCAGCGGGAACATGGTGAAGGCGACGACCGCCGCGGTGTAGATCAGGGCCGCGACCACCACCATCGATCGCGCCGTCGACACCCGGCCGTACTTGCGGTACTGCCAGACCGTCAGCGGCAGCGCCAGCACCGCGGCAACGGCCAGCCCGACGAGCACCGAATACAACACCTGTTCACGCATGCCTCCACTCCATCAGGGCACGCGCCGCGAGACATCCACTCGCCGGACGAGATCCGTCGGGGGCCGGGTCATACCCGGGGATGACCCGGGCCCAGCCGGGACCGACGCCGGTACAGATCGTGAACCAGTGGTGGTTCAGATCTGGGACTGGAACGCGCGCCCGGATGGACCGACGCTGGAAACACCACCACACACGAGGAGGACTTCCATGAGCACACACACCAACGCCGCACCCGACATCAAGGCCAAGCACCGGGCCATGTGGGCACTGGGCGACTACCCGTCGGTCGCCGCCGACGTCATCGCGGCCCTCGGCCCGAGCCTGGTCGAGGCCTGCGGCATCAAGGCCGGCGACCGGGTCCTCGACGTCGCGGCCGGTTCCGGCAACGCCTCGATCCCCGCCGCCCGCCTCGGCGCCGCCGTCGTCGCCTCGGATCTGACCCCCGAGCTGCTCGAGTCGGGACGTCGGGAGGCCGAGTCGCTGGGTCTGACATTGGACTGGCGCGAGGCCGATGCGGAGGCACTGCCGTACGCGGTCGACGAGTTCGACGCCGTGATCTCGTGCGTCGGCGTGATGTTCGCGCCCCACCACCAGGCGAGCGCGGACGAACTGGTCCGCGTCCTGCGACCGGGCGGCACTCTCGGCCTGATCAACTGGACGCCCGAGGGTTTCATCGGTCAGATGTTCGCGACGATGAAGCCCTACGCTCCCCCGCCGCCCGCAGGCGCGCAGCCTCCGCCGCTGTGGGGCAACGAGGAGCACGTGCGCGCCCTCCTCGGCGACCGCGTCACCGAGGTCGTGGCGCGCCGCGAGCGGCTGACCGTCGACTGCTTCGACACCGCCGAGCAGTTCCGCGACTTCTTCAAGGCCTGCTACGGCCCGACGATCGCGGTGTACCGGGCGATCGCCGACGACCCCGAGCGCGTCGCAGCCCTCGACCGCGAACTGGCCGAACTGGGCCGGCGGCACGACCGCGGCGACGGCACCATGGAGTGGGAGTACCTGCTGCTGACCGCCGTCAAGAAGTGAGCGGCTCCGCCGCCCGTGAGTACTTCCGGTCCCTCTGCGGGCCATGAGCACTCACGGGCGCCGTGGGCGCCTAGAGCTCTGTGACCCAGCCGTGCAGCTCGTCGGTGCGCAGCGCCGCCGCGTGCCGCTTGCGCAGGGCCTGACCGATCGGGCCGGGAATGCCGTCGCCGACCACCCGGCCGTCCACCTCGGTCACCGGGGCGACGCCCGCGGAGGTGCCGGTGACGAACACCTCGTCGGCGATGTACAGCTCGGTGAGGTCGACGGTTCGCTCGACGACGGGGATGCCGTCCTCGGCGGCGAGGGTGAGCAGCGTGCGACGGTTGATGCCGTCGAGGATGTCGCAGGACACGTCCGGCGTGATCAGGGTGCCGCCGCGCACCAGGAAGATGTTGGCGGCGCTGAGCTCGCAGACGTGGCCGTTCCCGTCGAGGAAGATCGCGTCGTCGTAGCCGGCGTCGATGGCGTCCTGCTTGGCCAGCACCGAGTTCACGTACGCCCCGTTGACCTTGGCGCGCGACGGGATCGCGTCGTCCGGGATCCGGCGCCAGGTGCTGGTCTTCAGGCGCATGCCGTCCTGCGGGACGATCGGCACCGCGTCGTAGACGAACATGCTGACGGTGGTGTGGCAGCCGCGCACCCTTGTGCCGGCGATCGACTCGTCGACGTGCACGGTGGCCCGGACGAACACGTCCTCGGTCGGCGCGTTCGCGGCGACGAGTTCGGTTGCCACCGAGACGAATCGGTCGTAGTCCCACTCGTCCGCGAACCGATCCATCCCGATGATCTTGCAGGACTCGACCATGCGCTGGAAGTGGTCACGCAGCCGGAACGCGCTGCGCCGGGTCCCGTCGACCTGCACCGGGAACACCGTGTACACGCTCAGCCCGTACAGCACGGACGAGGTGGCGACGCCGAGCGTCGCATCCGCGACGTCGACGATCCGGTCACCGAAGTACACGCGGGGATGTGGGGTAGCCATGGCAGGCCATGCTATCGACCGGGCCCGCGCCCCGGAAACCGAATTTCGTGCCTGCGGCCTCCCGCGACTTCCGTCCGCCGACCGGCAGACTGTCGGCATGCTCCATTTGCGGATCCTGGCGCCGAGCGACCTGACGGACGAGGCCCTCCGGATCCTCGACGAGGAACCGGCCGTCAGCGGCCTCGCGGTGATGCGCGGCGCCTCGCTGCGTCCGGAGGGCGACGTGGTGTACGCCGACATCGCCCGAGAGGCGGCCAACGAGGTCATAGACGACCTGCGGGCCACCGGGTTGCACCACCGCGGCAGCATCGAGATCGAACCGGTCAACGCGTGGCTCTCGCGCAGCGGATTCGACGCCGAGCTGCGCACCCCTGGCAGCAGCGCGGACGCCGTGGTGTGGGCCGAGGTCGCACAGCGCTCCTACGAGGAGACCGAGCTCAACTGGACCTACCTGAGCTTCATGTCCCTTGCCACCCTGCTGGCGGCGATCGCGATCATCACCGACTCGCAGATCCTGGTGATCGGGGCGATGGTGCTGGGGCCGGAGTTCGGGGCGATCGCCGCGCTCGGGGTCGCGCTGGTGCGGCGCAGGTGGGTGCTGCTCGCGCTCGCGGTCCGCACCCTCGTCGTCGGGTTCGTGGTCGCGATTGCGGTGACGGCGATCCTCGCGCTGGTCGGCAGGGGGCTGGGCTGGGTGACGCTCGACGATGTCACCGGTCCGCGGCCCGACACCGCTTTCATCTACAGCCCGGACAAGTGGTCGTTCATCGTGGCGGTGATCGCGGCGGCGGCCGGGGTGCTGTCGCTGACCTCGGCGAAGTCGGCCGGGCTGGCCGGGGTGTTCATCTCCGTGACGACGGTGCCCGCGGCGGGAAATGTGGGTCTGGCCCTGGCTTTCGGGGCAAGCCACGAGATCTGGGGCAGTTCGCTGCAGCTGCTGCTGAACCTGTCCGGCATGGCGATGGCCGGCTGGGCGACGCTGACGATTCAACAGGCGCTGTGGACGCGGGTGTCTGTGCGCCGGGCCCGTGCGCTCGACCGGGTCCGCCGAATGCTCTGACCGATCAGCCGTTCCGGCGTGCCATCCCGGCGCCGATCTCGCGCAGGCCGGCGCGCAGCGAGTCCGGCTCCAGCACCTCCACTCCTGCGCCGAGCGCCGTCAACTGATGCACCGCAACCTCTTCCGACTCGAGCATCAGCGCCACCTCGACCCAGCCCTCCGCGTCCGCAGGGCCGGGGGTCACCCGCGCGGCCTCCCGCCCGATCGCCGCGGGCAGCGACCGCAACGCCGCGGGCGCGAGCCGCACCCGGCACGGGTACCGCAGCAGCGACCTGTCGAACTCGGCGGCCGACCGCGCCCACCAGGCCGCCAGGTCGAAGTCGTCCGGCCGCCGGGCGTCCTCGTCGAGGACCACCGCGGCCTCGATCCGCGAGACCAGGAAGGAGAGCGTCGCACCGCGATGCCCGGCGACGAGATACCAGACCCCGGCCTTCGCCACCAGCCCGAAGGGGTCGAGGGTGCGGGTCGCCTCCCTGCCGCGCCTGCGATAGCCGATCCGCAGCCGCCTGCCCTCGAGCACGGCCCGCGCCACCGTCGCCAGGTGTGGGGCGTTCGCCGCCCGCCCGAACCAGCCGGGGGCGTCCACATGCAACCGCCTGCGCCAGAGCTCGGCCCCCGCACGCAGCGGAAGCGGCATGGCACCGAGGAGTTTGGCCTCCGCGGCGGCCGTCTGCTCCCCAAGGCCCAGGTCCGCCGCCAGGCCGGGGACGCCGAGCAGCATGAGCGCGGAGGTCTCGACGCCGGTCATCCCGCTGAGCTTGGACTGCCAGCCGTCGAGGAGCCGGATGCCGCCACCCGGCCCGCTCTCCGTCCACAGCGGGACGCCCGCGGCCTGCAGCGCCGCGACGTCGCGGTACACGGTGCGCACGGACACCTCGAGCTGTTCGGCCAGCCGCTCGGCGGTGGCACCGGGGCCGCCCTGCAGCCGCAGCATGAGGTCGAGCAACCGACTGGAACGCACCGGAGGAGTCTATGTGGAATCACTGACAGAAGATGTCAGTGATTCCGGCGCACACTGGTCGGCATGACAACCTGGCAGCAGTTCTCCGACGAAGCACCGGCCTTGTCCGAATCGATCGCTGCGCGGCTCCGCGCGCACAAGCATCACGTCCTCGCGACGCTGCGGGCCGACGGCTCCCCTCGGGTCAGCGGCACCGAAGTGGAGACCTTCCGTGGACTACTGGTCCTCGGGTCGATGCCGGGCGCGATGAAGGTGCGCGATCTGCGGCGCGACCCGCGCTACTCGCTGCACACCAATCCGGGCCACCACACCATGGAGGGCGGCGACGCGAAGATCTCGGGCCGGGCCCGCGAGCTGTTCGGGGACGAGAAGAAGGCCATCCTCGAGAGCTACGACGAGAACCCCGGCGACGAGGCGCAGATCTTCGAGCTCGGCGTCGAGGAGGCGGTCCTGACGACGGTCTCGGAGGACCAGCTGCACGTCGACCTGTGGCGGCCGGGCGCGGGCGTCACCAGGCGCAGCCGGTGAGCGCGCCGGATCTGACAGGAAAGGTGGCGCTGGTCGCGGGTGCGACCCGCGGCGCGGGCCGGGCCATCGCGGTCGAGCTGGCCCGCGCCGGGGCGACCGTCTACGCGACCGGACGCAGCAGCCGCGACGCCGGCCGGTCGGAGATCGGTCGGCCCGAGACCATCGAGGAGACAGGCGATCTCATCGCGGCCGCAGGCGGTGACGGCGTCGCCCTGCGGGTCGACCACCTCGAACCGGACCAGGTGCGCGCCCTGATCACCCGCATCGACACCGAGCACGGTCGGCTCGACATCCTGGTCAACGACATCTTCGGTGGGGACAGGTACGCGCAGTTCGGCACCAGGCTCTGGGAGCACGACCTGGACGGCGGACTGCGCATGCTGCGGATGGGCATCGACACCCACGCGATCACCAGCCATTTCGCGCTGCCCCTGCTGATCCGCAGGCCAGGCGGCCTGGTCGTCGAGATGACCGACGGTACAGCGGAATACAACGTCGCCTATCGGCACCAGGTGGGCTTCTACTACGACCTGGTCAAGGCCGCGGTGCAGCGGATGACCACCGCGCAGGCCCACGAACTGGCCCCGCTGGGCGGCGCGGCGGTCGCCGTCACCCCCGGCTGGCTTCGCTCGGAGACGATGCTGGAGATCTTCGGTGTGACCGAGGACAACTGGCGCGACGCACTCGACCGGGAACCGCACTTCGCGATCTCCGAGTCGCCGACCTTCGTCGGCCGGGCGGTCGCCGCGCTGGCAGCCGATCCCGATGTCATCCAGTTCAGCGGGACCGTCGTCTCGAGCGGGCAGCTGGCACAGCGGTACGGCTTCACCGACGTGGACGGCTCGCGGCCGGACTGCTGGCGTTACCTCGTCGAGGTGCAGGACGCGGGGCTGCCCGCGAACACCGACGGCTACCGCTGAGCAGGCGTCACCAGGTGATGTTCTCCTGGCAGTGACTGCCCTCGGCGCCGGACTCGACCTGCACGGTCGCGTGGCCGAGCCCGTGCGCGTCGAGCACGACCTTCGCCGCGCCGAGCACCTGACGCGAATCCGCCTCGGTGGTCAGATGCACCGTCGCGACGTCCATGCCGGTGGTCAGCGTCCACACGTGCAGGTCGTGCACGTCCGAAACCCCCGGCAGTGCGCGCAGATCTGCCTCGACTGCGTCGACATCGACGTGCGCGGGCGAGGCCTGGGTGAGGATGCGCAGCGCGGCGCCCGCGAGCTTGATCGCGCGGGGCACCACCCACAGCGAGATCAGCACGCCCACCACGATGTCGGCATACGGCCAGTTGAACACCAGCACCACCGCGCCCGCGATGAGGACGCCGACACTGCCGACGGCGTCCGCGAGCACCTCGAGGTAGGCGCCGCGGACCGCGATGGAGCCCTTGGCGTCCGCGCGTAGCATCA
Source organism: Rhodococcus maanshanensis NBRC 100610 (assembly GCF_001894865.1). Taxonomy (GTDB): domain Bacteria; phylum Actinomycetota; class Actinomycetes; order Mycobacteriales; family Mycobacteriaceae; genus Rhodococcus_G; species Rhodococcus_G maanshanensis. Next base: position 28,411 of record NZ_BCXA01000030.1, read on the forward strand.
GCATCACCACGATGTTGGCCGCGAGCCCGGCGGCCGCCGTCAGCATCAGTGGCAGACCGGGCACCTCGGGGGCGTCGCCGATCCGTCCGATCGCCTCGTACATCACCCACACCGCGACACCCAGCAGCAGCACCGCGTTGGCCATCGCGGTGAGCACCTCGGCGCGGTGCCAGCCGAAGGTGCGTGCGGCGGCCTTGGAACCCTGCCTGGCGAGCAGCAGGGCCACCAGCCCCATCGACATGCCGACGACGTCGGTGAGCATGTGCCCGGCGTCCGCGAGGAGGGCGAGCGAGTTGATCGTCAGGCCGACCGCGACCTCGAGCGCGAGGAACGCGAGCAGGATCCCCAGTGCGATGACCATCCGGCGGATGCGGCCCACCGACGGTCCCGCGGCTGTCGGCTCACCCCCGTGGCTGTGCCCGTGCACAACTCCCATGACGCTCCCCTTCGTGCGGTTCGCGTCCATCATATGCATACATTCGCATATGTGGCTACATCGTCGCCGCTACTGCTCCGGCGGATAGTAGGGATGCTCGACCGTCGGGGGCAGGGTCGCGATGGCCGAGATCCGCTTCAGACCCGCGACCTGCAGTAGGTCAACGGTGAGCGAGCGGATCTGCGCGAACACCACGGTCGCGGACACGCCCGCGTTCTCCACCAGCTCGGCCTTCGCCCCGGCCGCCACCGAGCGCAGCACCCGCGCCGCATCGGCCTGATCGGGCTTCTCGCCGGGATCGGCCAGCATCATCCGGCGCAGCACCTCCAGCGCCTGCGCGAGCTTCTCCACCTCGTCCACCAACCGCGGATCGAGGATCTCGTCGTCGCGGACCAGCGTCAGCGATCGCCGCGCGAGCACCCGGATGTTGCGCATCGCGTTGTCGATCGGGTCCGCGGTGGCGCTCAGCCGAGCGAGGCGCTCGCGCGAGTTCCAGTACAGCGGCGACACCCGGCTGATCTCCCGACCACCGATCAGGTTGGACCGGAGCCCGTCGATCGACGACTGGGTGTCGCGGGCCTTCTGCAGCGCCTTGACGATCGGTTCCGGGTCGTTCTCGACCAGCCCGTCCGCCACCAGCTGCAGCACCTCCCCCGCGGTGCCGAGGATCGCGGCGGCGTTCTGCCGCGCCCGCAGCACCGGGTGGGTCGGCACGAAGGCGACGACGAGGATCCCGACCAGCCCGCCGATGAGAGCGTCGATCATCCGGTCGGGCCCGCCGCCCCGTTCGGGCGGGATGAGCGTCGCGACCAGCACCGCGGAGGTACCGGCCTGCATGGAGATGATCGGCCCGCCGTCGAGGAAGATCGCCGTCGACATGGCCAGCAACACCACGAGCACGATCTGCCAGGCGCCGGTGCCGATCTGCGAGATCAACAGGTCGCCGATCCCGATGCCGACGGTGACGCCGGCGAGCAGCTCCACCGACCGCCGCAGCCGAGCCCCGAGGGACAGGCCGAGCGATACGACGGCCGCAATGGGCGCGAAGAACGGATTCGGGTGGTGGATCAGGTCATTGGCGATCCACCAGGCGAGTCCGGCGGCGAGCGCGCACTGCAGGACGGGAAACGCCGATCCGCGCAGCCGTTTGACCGAGGCGCGCAATCGGGCGCGGCCCCGGTCGGCGGTGAAGAGCTGAGGGCTAGCCGAGGCCAAGTGCTTCGGCGGCCCTGGGGTCGCAGTCCTCGAGCAGGTCAAGGCAGCGGGCGTGCTCGTTGGATTCACCGATCGCGTCGGCAGCCTTGGCCAGTACCGCGACGCAGCGCAGGAACCCGCGGTTCGGCTCGTGGCTGTACGGCACCGGACCGAAGCCCTTCCAGCCGTTGCGTCGCAGCTGGTCGAGCCCGCGGTGGTAGCCGGTGCGCGCGTACGCGTAGGCGGTGATCGTCTGATCGTCGGCCAGTGCGGCCTCGGCCAGGTAGGCCCACGCGATGGATGCCGTCGGATGGTCGGCCGCAACCTGCTTGGGATCCGCCTTGTTCAGGAGTTCGGACTCCGCGTCGTCGTCTCCTGGCAGCAGGGTGGGCTGGGGGCCGAGCAGGTCACCGAAAGAGGTCATGCCGACCATTGTGCCCCGGCCACCGGTCGCTCGATAGGCTGCCCACAGTCACGAAGAGGATTGTCGAACGAGAGGGCGGACGTGTCGGACCCCAAGAACTCGGAACCCAAGGACTCTGCCGCCCAGAGCGCGGAACCCGGCAGCGACCGGGCAGCGAGCGGCGCGGATGCGGAGAACACCGGAAACACCTCGGTGACAACGCCGGAAGCGGCGGACGCCGACGTGCGGGAGACCAGCGAGGCCGAGACCTCCGTCGTCGAACCCGACGTCGCTGCCGATGCCGATGCCGATGCCGAGGCGGACGAGCCCGCGGCGGACGCGGATCCCGCCGTCGACGCACCGGACACGGACGCATCCGAGTCGGCGGAGCAGGCGGAGAAAGACGAGGACCCCGCGCCGGTCGAGAGCGTGACCGAAGCCGAGCAGGAGCCCGAAACCGAGTCCGAGCCCGAGCCGGCGTCGGAGCCCGAGTCGGAGCCCAAGTCGGAGTCCGAGTCCCACGCCGAGCCCGCGCCCGACGACAAGTCCGACGCCGAGCCCGAGCCCCAGCCCGAATCCGCGCAGGCGGGACCCGAGGCCGCCGCCGAGACGGTGTCCGAGGCGGCCGACGCACCCGCCGAGTCCGAGCCGACGGACACGGACACGGACACGGACACGGACACGGACGACGAACCCGCCGCGGTCACCATCCCGGTGGAGAGGTCCGGCGCGGCATGGAAGCCGCAGGCGCCGACTGCAGCACCGCGAAAGGTCGTGCCCGCAGGCGCCCCGGCAGTGCCCGCCGACGCCCCCGCGACCCCCGAGGACGCCACGGTCGCCCTCCCGAAGGTCACACCGCCACCCGCGGCCCCGGACGATGCCACCGTCGCCCTCCCGAAGGTCACGCCGCCGCCCGCGCGGCCCGCTGCCGTGGTGCCCCCGACCCAGGTCTCGCGACCCAAGGCCGCGCCAGCGAAGGTCGGTCCCGGCCGACCTGCACCGACGGTCCGGCCGCCCGCCGGTGCCGCTCCCGCGGCCGCCGCCCCGCGTCCTGCCCCTCCGGTCGCGGCCCCCGCGAAGATCCCCGCCCAGGAACCCGCAGCGACCGGCAAGAAGCGGTGGCCGATCGTCGTCACGGTCGGCGTCGTGCTGGCCGCCGCGGCGGGCGGGGCCTACCTGCTCACCTCGAAGGTCAGCGGGGACTCGGATAAGGACCGGGTCCAGACCGCGATCAACACCTTCGTCGACGCCATCGAAGACGGTGACCTCGCGACCCTGCGGACGATCTCCTGCGGCGATCTGGCGACCTACTACGCACAGATCCCCGACGCCGAGTTCGCCGACGTGTACCGGGTGGCGGTCGACCAGCAGTCGATCCCGGTCGTCGAGAGCATCGACACGGTCTCCATCACCGACGACACCGCGATCGCGCAGGCCACCGTCCACACCGGCGCGGCCCCGAGCGAGAGCTCGGCGCGCTCGTTCAACCTGCAGCGCGACGGCGACGCATGGAAGGTCTGCTGACCCGGCCCGAAACGACGAAAGTGCAGCTACCGGGGCATCGGCCGAGAGGCCGCGCCGGTAGCTGCACTTTCGTGCGAGCGAACTAGCTGCCGGAGACGGAGCGCCCGGCCGACTTGAGGTCGTTGCAGGCCTCGATGACGCGGGCGGCCATGCCTGCCTCGGCCTTCTTCAGGTAGCTGCGCGGGTCGTAGACCTTCTTGTTGCCGACCTCGCCGTCGATCTTGAGGACACCGTCGTAGTTGGAGAAGAGGTGTCCGGCGATCGGGCGGGTGAACGCGTACTGGGTGTCGGTGTCGACGTTCATCTTCACGACGCCGAAGTTCAGCGAGTCCTCGATCTCCGACTTCAGCGAGCCCGAGCCGCCGTGGAAGACGAAGTCGAACGGCTGCGAGCCGGCGGCCAGGCCGAGCTTCGCGGCGGCGACCTTCTGGCCCTCCTCGAGCACGGCGGGCTTGAGCTTGACGTTGCCCGGCTTGTAGACGCCGTGCACGTTGCCGAAGGTGGCGGCCAGCAGGTACTTGCCGTTCTCGCCGACGCCGAGCGCGTCGACGGTCTTCTCGAAGTCCTCGCTGGAGGTGTAGAGCTTGTCGTTGATCTCGGCCTCGACGCCGTCCTCTTCGCCGCCGACGACGCCGATCTCCACCTCGAGGATGATCTTCGCGGCCGCCGAGAGCTTGAGCAGCTCCTTGGCGATCTCCAGGTTCTCGTCGATCGGGATGGCCGAGCCGTCCCACATGTGCGACTGGAACAGCGGGTTCTGGCCGGCGTTGACGCGCTCCTGCGAGATCGCGAGCAGCGGCCGCACGAAGCCGTCCAGCTTGTCCTTCGGGCAGTGGTCGGTGTGCAGCGCGATGGTCACGTCGTACTTCGCGGCGATGACGTGCGCGAACTCGGCGAGCGCGACGGCACCGGTGACCATGTCCTTGACGCCGAGGCCGGAACCGAACTCCGCGCCGCCGGTCGAGAACTGGATGATCCCGTCACTGCCTGCGTCCGCGAAGCCCTTGATGGCGGCGTTGATGGTCTCGGAGGAGGTGCAGTTGATGGCGGGGAAGGCAAAGGAGTGCTCCTTGGCCCGACCGATCATCTCGGCGTAGACCTCGGGAGTTGCGATCGGCACGGAACTGACCTCCATATAAAGAGTCGAGGGGGCGCGTCCCTTGATGTCAGGGGCGCCGGGGGTACATGCAGTATTGCAAACGCCGCCGGGGGTCCCCTCCAACTCCTGACCCTCACCGTCCCCCGACGACCTCACGATTACCGCCACGGCGGCGTGCGTCGCCACGTTCGCCGACCGGCCGCGGGGCGCGGGCGGGCGGGCACACGCCGATCGCCGGTACTCTGGGCCGCGTGATTGTGCAGGCAGCCTCGGAGTCCGTGACCAACCTAGCCCTGATGCCCCAGTGGATGGACCCGATGTATCTGCTGACGGAGTCCTGGCTCAAGAACCTGGTGCTGCCGGCGATCCTCGCCATCGTCTTCATCGAGACGGGCCTGCTGTTCCCGCTCCTCCCTGGTGATTCGCTGCTGTTCACCGGTGGCCTGCTCGCCGCCCAGCCGAACCCGCCGGTCAACATCTGGGTGTTGATGGTCGCCGTGCCGGTGATCGCGATCCTCGGCGACCAGACCGCGTACTGGATCGGTCGCAAGATCGGCCCCGCGCTGTTCAAGAAGGAGGACTCGCGCTTCTTCAAGAAGGAGTACGTGACCGAGTCGCACGCCTTCTTCGAGAAGCACGGGCCGAAGACGATCATCCTGGCCCGTTTCGTACCGATCGTGCGCACCTTCACCCCCGTGATCGCGGGCGTCTCGAAGATGAACTACCGCACCTTCCTCGGCTACGACATCGTCGGCGGCATCCTGTGGGGCGGTGGCGTCACCATCCTCGGCTACTTCCTCGGCAATGTGGCCTTCATCCGCGACCACGTCGAGGCCATCTTCCTGCTCATCGTCTTCATCTCGATCCTGCCGGGCATCGTCGCGGTTTCCAAGAAGGTGCTGGCCTCGCGCCGGGAACCGGCCGTGGTGACAGCGCAGGAGGTCCCCGTGGCCCAAGACGACCCGACGCCGTAGCCGATGACGCTCGCCGCCGGCAGTTTTGCGCCACTTGAAACCGCCGGACCGGCGGTGGTGTGGCTGATAGTCCTCGCCTTCGTCTTCCTCGAGTGCGCCGTCATCATCGGGCTGTTCCTGCCCGGTGACTCGCTGCTGATCACGGCGGGCATCGTGCTCGCCGGCCATTCCTCGGGTTCCGTCCACGTGTGGGCGCTGTCCGCCGGTGCCGCCGTCGCCGCCATCGCGGGCAACCAGGTCGGCTACCGGATCGGTATGCGTACCGGCCACCATCTGGTGGCTCGCCGCGGCGGCCGCTACGTGACGGCCGAGAACCTGCACAAGGTCAATGTCCTGCTGGACCGGCACGGCTTCATGTCGGTGCTGGTGGCCCGCTGGATCCCGTTCGTCCGCACCCTGTGCCCGCTGGTCGCGGGCGCGGCCGGGATGAACCACCGCATGTACACGGTGGCCAGCAGCCTTGGTGCGCTTGCGTGGGCGCCGGTGCTGCTGCTGATCGGCTTCTACGCGGGCGAGTTCCTCAAGCGCGTGCCGTGGCTGATGCCCGCGGTGCTCGCGGTGATGGTGGTTTGCCTGATCGTCGGCACCGTGCTCGGCATCCGGCACTACCGGCAGGAGATGGCGAAGCCACCCGTGGACTACACCGTCGACTGACATTCAGACCTCATTGCACTGCGACAGCGACCGGATGCGTATAGGTTCTCCACCGACCAATCGGTACCTTTCTCACGCTCAAGGTGGACTCCCCGTTGTCGAAGGAATCGTTCGATGCTCGGCCCGTGAATGACGACTCCGCCCCCGTCTTCCCACCGGAGCTTGCTCGCCGAAAGTTCCTGAAGACACTCGCCATCGGCGTCCCGGCACTCGCCGCGGGCTGCGCCGAAGCCAATGCCTCCGTACTCGACACGAGGCCCGGCGAGGGACCGGCCGGAGGAGAAGGTGCCGGCACGAGCGGATCGCCCCACCTCTCCTCGTCCCCCGTCACCGTGCGGCGCTGGGAGCCCGAGACCGTACCCGAATCGACAACGGTCTTCCCGCGCACCGTGATCGCGGGGGACATGCGATCGACGTCATTCGTCGTCGCGTGCTACATGGCCGACAAGGCGCCCAAGCGCCTGGTCGTCTGGCGGGCGGGCGCGACGCCGAAAACGGTCGAGGTCGCGTTCGAGTCGGACGTGATCCCGGATGCGGACGGCTTCTCGAAGACCAAGGTCGACAACCTGGAGGCCGGGACCTGGTACTCCTACGGCCTTTTCGACGGGGAGGCCGAGACTGCGACCATTCGCTCACTCATCGGAAGCGCACGCACCGCGCTCGCCGAAGGCAGCCTCGAGCCCGTCACGGTCGGCGTCAGCTCCTGCGTCGGACAGGGCACCCTCCTACCCGACTACGCGAACCCGCTCAGCCTCACCCCCTTCCACTGGCCCCTGCTCAGCAAGGCCGCCGAACGCGATTTCGACGCCTTCATCACGCTCGGCGACCAGGGCTACATGGACCTGGTGTACGCCAACGGCGGCACGTACGAGGGCTACCTCGCCGGATGGGGGGCGTATCACGCCGGCGGCTATCGCGACCTCTTCCCGCGTGCGGGGATCTACGCCACCTGGGATGATCACGAGGTCACCGACAGCGGCACGGTTGTTCCCTGGACCAGCAACCCCGCGGAGCGGCAGAAGATCGACAACGCCAAGCGCGCCTATTACCGCGTGCAGGCACTCGAAGCCGACGACCCCGAGCAGACGCCGCTGTGGCGCACGTTCCGTTGGGGAAACACTGTCGAATTCATCATCCTGGACTGCCGCCAGGAGCGGACCGCCGAGCGCATGATGAGCCAGCCTCAACTCGACTTTCTCCTGCAGCGCCTCGAGCAGTCGCCCTGCCACTTCAAATGCGTCGTCACCTCCGTGCCCTTCGCACGGGTCAACCACCTCCCGTCGAAGGAGGACCGCTGGGAGGGGTACAGCGACCAGCGCGACCGGGTGAAGGCCTTCATCAACGAGAAGAACATCCGCAAGGTCCTGTGGGTCACCGGCGACATCCACATGTGTTACGCGGGCCAGATGGAGCTGCCCGCCGACGACGGGTCGCTCGCCGGGCAGATGTGGGAAATCTGCTGCACGTCCGGCAACACCAACCCCGGATGGATGCTCCTTCCCGACCGGCAGTTCGTGTGGAAGAGCGGGACCCCGCACGTGCCGTTCCTGACCTTCGATCCGCACGCGGACTCGGTGAAGCTCGTCTTCGTCGACGACGAGGGCGGCGCCGCCTTCGAGCGGACGATGCTCCTCCCCTAGGCGTGCACTGACCGCAATGTGGCTGCGGCGCAGCCACTCAGTGCTCGTGACCGCCGAGTTCCCAGGCGGGCAACGGATCCGGGTAGCCGACCCACGCTCGCGCACCGGCAGCCACCTCGTCCTCGGTCAGCAGGGCGGCGTCGAGGATCCGCTTCGGCGCGTGCACGTCCAGGCGGACACCGATGAACACGAGCTCCTGCGCCCGCGGCACCTCGGTGCTCGACCACAGCTGCGCGGGCTCGATCGTCAGGTTCGGCCCCGCCTGCGACCAGATCGCCGCGACCTCGGGTCTGCTGGCGATCCAGCAGAACCCCTTGCTGCGCAGCACCCCCTTCAGCTCGGCGAGTGCGACCTCGAGTCGTGCCGGGTGGAACGGCCGGTCGGCCCGGTAGGTGACGCTACGGATGCCGTATTCCTCGGTCTCCGGCGTGTGCCCACCGGCGAGCTCGTCCTCCCAGCCGGGCGCCCGGGCGGCGAGCTCGGGGTCGTAGAGCCCGGTCTCGAGGACCTCGTCGAGGTCGACGACGCCCGCCACCGTGCGCAGCAGTCGCGCGGACGGGTTCAGCCTGCGCAGCGTGGCCTCCACGGTCCCGGCGCCCTTCTCGCTGACGAGGTCGGTCTTGGTGAGCAGCAGGACGTCGGCGAACTCGACCTGGTCGACGAGCAGGTCCGAGATGGTGCGCTCGTCGCCGTCCCCTGCGACCTCGCCGCGGTCGGCGAGGCGCTGACCGCGGGTGAGCTCACCGAGGAAGGTCGAGGCGTCGACGACGGTGACCATCGTGTCGAGCTGCGCGATCTGGCCGAGGCTGAACCCGTCCTCGAACTCCCAGTCGAAGGTCGCGGCGACCGGCATCGGCTCGGAGATGCCGGTCGATTCGATGATGAGCTGGTCGAACCGACCGTCCCTGGCCAGTTCCCCGACCGCCTCGATGAGGTCCTCTCGCAGGGTGCAGCAGATGCAGCCGTTGGTCAGCTCGACCAGCCTCTCCTCGGTCCGGTCGAGGTGCCCCTGGCCGGCGACCAGGGCGGCATCGATGTTGACCTCGCTCATGTCGTTGACGATCACCGCGACGCGGCGCCCGTCGCGGTTGGCGAGCACGTGGTTGAGCAGGGTGGTCTTTCCCGCACCGAGGAATCCGGACAGGACCGTGACGGGCAGTTTCTTTGTCGGGGCTGAGGTCATCCACTAACGATAATGGTTATCGTTTTATTTAGCGACTTCGCGCGATGCCCGCCACCCGAGTCTTGGCATTGAAGGCGTCGACGGCCCATCGGACGAGTTCCGCGTTGGAGGCGTCCCTCAGCGGGGTGGTAGAGACAAATCACGCACGCTCGCCGAGCTCCGGCGTACCTTCACAGGGCATGGGTGCACCACAGGACACGAGACGAAGGACGGCGGTCATGTCCGAGTTCCCCCCGATCGCCGATTACGCCTTCCTGTCCGACTGCCAGACGTCGGCCCTGGTCGCGCCGGACGGATCGGTGGAGTGGATGTGCATTCCCCGGCCCGACTCGCCCAGCGTGTTCGGCGCACTGCTGGACCGGTCGGCCGGCTCCTTCCAACTCGGCCCCACGCACGCCCAGGTGCCCTCGCAGCGCCGGTACCTACCGGGATCGATGGTCCTCGAGACGACCTGGTGCCTGCCGACGGGAACCCTGGTGGTGCGGGACGCGCTGGTGATGGGCCCGTGGAACGGCACCACCCGGTCGGACGAGTACCGGCGGCCGCCCGCCGACCACGTGGCGCAGGACATGCTGGTGCGCACCGCCGCGTGCATCGAGGGCAGCGTCGAGATCACCGTCAACTGCATGCCGCTCTTCGAGTACGGCAGGTCGACCGGCTCGTGGGCGTACGCAGGCGAGGGTTACGAGAGCGCCACCTGCTCCGCCGGGGAGCTCACGCTGACGCTGACGAGCAACCTCCGGCTCACCTTCGGCGCTGCGAGGGCGGGAGCCAGGACCGAATTGTCCGCGGGGGAAACCGCTTTCGTCGCCCTCTGCTGGGACGGTCATTCAGTCGCGAGTGTCGGCGAGGCCACCGAGCTCCTCGACGGCACCGACCGGATGTGGCGCGACTGGATCAGGAAGGGCAACTTCCCCGACCACCGGTGGCGTCCGCACCTCGAGCGCAGCGCCCTCACCCTCAAGGGGCTGACCTACGCACCGTCGGGCGCGCTGATGGCCGCCGCGACCACCTCGCTTCCGGAAACCCCTGGTGGCGAACGGAACTGGGACTACCGGTACACCTGGGTGCGCGACTCGGCCTTCATGCTCCGTGCCCTGTTCGAGCTCGGCTACGACTGGGTGGCCTTCGAGTACTTCGCGTTCCTGATCGACGCGGTGGCGAGCGGACCGCTGCAGATCATGTACGGCCTCGACGGCGAACGAGACCTGACCGAACGCACCCTCGACCATCTGGCCGGCTATGACGGCGCCCGCCCGGTCCGGGTCGGCAACGGCGCATGGAATCAGCGCCAGCACGACATGTGGGGAATGTTGATCGAGTCGGTCGCGACCCACGTCAAGCACGCCAGCCAGCTCGGCCCTCCCGCGTGGGCCCTGGTCACCCAGCTGGTCGACGGCGCGATCGACGTCTACCCCAAGCCGGATCGAGGGATCTGGGAGGTGCGCGGCGAGCCCCGCCACTTCACGGCCTCGAAGGTCATGTGCTGGGTTGCGGCCGACCGAGGCGCGATCATGGCCGCGGACCGCGGCCAGACCGAGCTCGCGCAGAGGTGGCGGCAGGCAGCCGACGAGATCCACGCCGACGTCTGCGCCAACGGGGTCGACGACCGGGGCGTGTTCGTACAGCACTACGACACCACCGCGCTCGACGCCGCCACCCTGCTGATCCCGATCATGGGTTTCCTTCCCCCGGACGATGATCGGGTCCGTGCAACGGTGCTGGCGATCGCCGACGAGCTGACCGCCGACGGGCTGGTCCTGCGCTACCGGACTGAGGAGACCGACGACGGCCTCTCGGGAGTGGAGGGCACGTTCACGATCTGCTCGTTCTGGCTGGTGTCCGCCCTCGCCCTGATCGGCGAGGTCGACCGGGCGCGGATGCTGTGCGAGAAGCTGCTCTCGTTCGCCAGCCCCCTGCATCTCTACGCCGAGGAGATCGAGTCCTCCAGCGGCAGGCATCTGGGCAACTTCCCGCAGGCGTTCACCCACCTCGCGCTCATCGATGCCGTCACCAGCGTGATCAAGGCCGGGGGCTGAGGCCGGGGGCTGAGGCCGAGGACTAGAGCGCTCCCGACGCCACGTACGCGGCCTCCATCAGCATCCAGCCGCCGAGCTGCACCGAGAAATCGCGCTCGGCGATGTCGGAGGACCGCACGGTGCCGCCGGTGAAGGTGGCGATCCCGTCGCCGAGCCCTGGCAGGTGAGCAGGCGCCGTCCAGTCCCGTCCGAACAGGGGCAGCCCCTCGACCTGGAGGCGGTTCTCCCACGCGACCTCCGCGGAGTCCAGCACGATCTGCGCCGCGGTCCGGCGGGCCCGCACGTCCGCCGCGCGATCGCCCGGCAACTCGGCGGCGACCAGCGCCAGGTAGCGCGCGAGGATCCCGTTGAACAGACCGCCGTCCCCTCCCCCGCCGCCGACGATCAGGCCGTCCTCGGTGAGCCGCTTGTCGATGGCCTCGACCAGCGCGTGCACCCGGTGCCGGTGCCGGGGCGCCCCGAGCCGCACCGCGAGCTCGGTCTCGGTCCCCAGCGCCACGCCCTGGCAGTAGCTGTAGATCTCGCGGTCGAGTTCCCCTGCCGAGTCCGGGCCGTCGGTCCGGATGCCGTCGAACATCAGGCCCGTGAACGGGTCCCGGAGTTTCTCGTCCATCCAGTCCGCGATGGCCTGCGCCCGCCACAGTCGCCCGGTGCGGGCCAGCATGATCGCGGCTGGACCGTTCGCCGGGGTGTTGTAGAAGTTGGACCTCTTGCACCACGGGATGCCGCCGCCCTGGTCAGGGGCCCACGCATCGAAGAGCTCGGATTCGAGGTCCTGGATGGCGTTCCTGTAGTCGAGGTGGTGCAGTCGCTGCGCGCGCTCGAGGGCGATCCCGAGCCAGGCCATGTCGTCGTAGTAGTTGTTCGTCCATCCCCCGATGTTGCGGACGCGATGTGCCCGAGCAATTTTGGTGATACGACGGCGGCGCTTGGGGGTGGGATCCCGCAGCGCGGCATCCACGACGCAGTCGAGCAGGTGCGCCTGCCACCAGTAATGCCAGCTGAAGAAGAGCCGTTCGCGACGCACCGGCGGCCAGGCCACCACGCCGAGGGCGGTGCCGGGCAGGGCCCACAACCGGCGGACGTGCCGGGAGACCATCGCTTCCTCGGCGGCGTCGGCGCGCTCGGCCCACTGATGCTGCATAACAAACGATCTTGCCTACATATGTGACGAATCGCTACCAGGCACGCCCCAGGTCGGCGTGCTGGCGAATCCACGCGTGCATCGCGATGCCGGCGGCGACCCCTGCGTTGATGCTCCTGGTCGATCCGAACTGGGCGATCGAGACGGTCATCTCCGCCGACCGTTTCGCGTGGTCGGTGACGCCGGGGCCCTCCTGGCCGAACAGGAGGATGCACTCACGCGGCAGGCTCGCCGTCTCCAGCGGCACCGAGCCAGGCGTGTTGTCCACGGCCACAACGGCCAGGTCGCTGCGGGCCGCGTATTCGAGCAGGGTCTCCACGTCCGGGTGGTGGACGATGTGCTGATATCGGTCCGTCACCATGGCCCCGCGGCGATTCCAGCGACGCCTGCCGACGATGTGTACCGCGGCCGCGGCGAAGGCGTTGGCGGTGCGGACCACGGTGCCGATGTTCGAGTCGTGCCCGAAGTTCTCGATCGCGACGTGGAACGAATGCCGCCTGCTGTCGATGTCCGCGACGATCGCCTCGCGGGTCCAGTACCGGTACGCGTCCACCACGTTGCGGCGGTCACCGAGCGCGAGCAACTCCGGGTCGTAGCGGGGATCGGTCGGCAGCGGGCCGTCCCGCTCGGTGTCCCATGGCCCCACCCCGTTGGGGTGCTCGCCCCACTCGGTGGGGCCCGGCTCTGCGTCGCCGACGCTGTCGTCACTCACGACACCATTGTGCCGCCCGGTCTGACGTGCACCGACCCCCGGGAGCCGTCGGCTCCGCGGCCTCGAGCGCCCGGCGGTGCGGTCGGCCGGGCGATTCCAAAAGGGCGTGGCGGGCGGGTGGCGGCACGCCGTTCTGGCGGATGTGGCCCATGTCTCCCTCCCACACACTGGTCCACGTCACACGATCTACAACGAAGTAGGGAGTATCGATGGGGAATGTCGCGACGGTAACCGGCCGGAAGGCCCCGGACGTCCGATCGGACGACCCGGCGTCGCCACCCGCCACGCTGCGCTTCGCGCCCACCGGCGGAGACGGCTCCGGCGCGCTGATCGCCACGCTGACCTGGCCGGACGGCGCCCCGCTGCTCGCCGACCTGGTGGAGACCTTCGCTCACATGGGCCTGTGTGTCGCCGCCCACGAACTGGTGCGCGACAACGACCGGTCCCCCGCCACCGACGAACACCGATTCACCTTCTGCCCCACCGATTTTCCTTGGACTCCTGACACCGCGGAGCTGGTGTCGCTGGCCTTCACCGCCACCGCAACCGGCACGGTCGAGGTCGACGGCTTCCTGCGACTGGTCGCAGCCGCGCAGCTGCCGTGGACCGATGCGGTGCTGGTCAGGGCAGCCAGCCGGTACCTGCGCCAGGTCGGTCTTGAGCTGTCCGAACCGACGATCATCGATCTGCTCGTCGCGCAGCCCGAGTTCGTCCGCGCCCTGGTCGCTCTCTTCCACGCCCGCCTCGATCCGTCGGTCGGCTCGCGGGAGGTACTCGTGGACCGGGCCACCGCGGAGCTGACCCGCTCCGTCGCGGAGACCTCGACCCTCAGCGAGGACCGCCTGCTGCGCGCCCTGTGGTCGTTCGTGACCGCCACCCTGCGGACCAACTGGTTTCAGGACGGGACCCGGCGCGGCGGCCCCTCGGCCTTCAAGATCGATCCCTCCCTGCTGACCGTGCGGGCAGCGGTGACGCCGTTTCGCGAGATCTTCGTCCACGGCCCACGCCTCGAGGGCAGCCACCTGCGCGGCGGCCCGATCTCCAGAGGCGGGCTGCGGTGGTCGGACCGCCCCGACGACTTCCGCACCGAGGTGCTCGGCCTCATGAAGACCCAGACCGTGAAGAACTCGCTGATCGTGCCCATGGGCGCCAAGGGCGCCTTCGTCGTCCGCGCCGCCGACCCGACCCCCGAACAGGTGCGGCGCGCCTACCGCGACTTCATCGGCGCGCTGCTCGACGTGACCGACAACATCGTCGACGGCCGCACCGTGCACCCCGCGGACACCGTCGTCCACGACACCCCCGATCCCTACCTGGTGGTGGCGGCGGACAAGGGCACCGCCCGGTTCTCCGACCTCGCCAACGACATCTCGACCGAGCGCGGGTTCTGGCTCGGCGACGCGTTCGCCTCCGGCGGGTCGAGCGGCTACGACCACAAGCGGATGGGCATCACCGCGCGCGGAGCGTGGGGCTCGGTTCGCCGGCACCTGGCAGAGCTCGGGCTGGCGGTCGACACCGATCCCGTCACCGTCGTCGGCATCGGCGACATGTCGGGCGACGTCTTCGGCAACGGGATGCTGCTGTCCCGGCAGCTCCGATTGATCGCCGCCTTCGACCACCGCCACGTGTTCCTCGACCCCGACCCGGAACCGGAACGGTCGTACCGCGAACGCGAACGCCTCGCCGCGCTGCCGCACAGCAGCTGGGACGACTACGACCGCACCGTCATCTCGCCGGGCGGGGGCGTGTGGCCGCGCACCGCGAAGGTGGTGCCGCTGTCCCCTCAGGCCCGCCGCAGGCTGGGCGTCGAGGCGACCGAGCTGCCGCCGCACGAGGTGATCAGGGCCATCCTGCGCGCCCAGGTCGACCTGCTGTGGAACGGCGGCATCGGCACCTACGTGAAGGCATCCTCGGACACGAACGCGGACGCGGCCGATCCGGCGAACGACACCGTCCGGGTGGACGCGGCCACGCTGCGCTGCCGCGTGATCGGCGAGGGCGGCAACCTCGGGCTGACCCAGCGTGCGCGCGTGGAGTTCGCGCTCGCGGGCGGCAAGGTCAACGCCGATTTCATCGACAACGCGGCGGGCGTGGCCACCTCCGACCGGGAGGTCAACCTCAAGATCGCCCTCGACGCCGCCGTCCGCTCCGGCGACCTGCCGTCCGGTGATCGCGATCCGGTGCTCGCGGCGCTCGAGGACGACGTCGCCGAGGCGGTGCTCGCCGACTGCGACCGCCAGTCGCTCGCCATCAGCCTCGCCGAGGCCAACGCCTCCTTCCTGCTCAGCAAGCACGAACGCCTGATCGAGAACCTCGAGCAGTCGGTCGCGCTGGACCGGGCGATGGAGGTGCTGCCGACGGCCGCCGAGCTCGCCGCTCGTCAGCGCGCGGGCACCGGCCTGGTGCGGCCGGAGATCGCGGTGCTGCTGGCGATGTCGAAGAACCTGGTCCGCAGCGAACTCCTCGACTCGTCCTCGATCGACGATCCGGTGTTCGCGGACGTGCTGCTCGACTACTTCCCCGGACCGATCAGGGACCGCCTCGGCGCGGGCCTGCGCAGGCACCGGGTGGCACGCGAGATCGTCGCGGTGATCCTGGCCAACGAGATCATCGACCGGGTCGGTCCCGGATTCATCCACCGGCTCGAGGAGCGGCTCGGCGCGAGCACGCCGCAGATCGTGCTCGCGTACTCGGTGGTGCGCGCGGCGTTCGACGTCGACCGCCTGTGGCACCGGATCCTGACGCTGCCGGATATCGATCAGGACGCGCGGTTCGGGCTGCTGTTCGGCGTTCAGGACCTCATCGAGCGGGCGACGTCCTGGCTGCTGCGGCACCGCGACCCGGCGGCCGATCCACGAGCGGAGGTCGCCCGACTCACCCCGACGGTGGCGGCGCTCGCCGCGGACCTGCCGCCGCTGGGCGGCGGGCTCGACGAGGGCCTCATGTCGCTGCGCGAGCTGTCCCAGGCACCGGCGCTCGGTGAGACCACGGACCGGTCCGGGCGTCCGGTCGCCTACGTCAGCCGGGTGTACCGCGAGATCGGACAGGCCTTCGGCCTCGACTGGCTGGCCGAGGCGATTCCGGCCGACGCATCCGCGGACCATTGGGACTCGATGGCGGCTGACGCGATCGAGGACGACCTCTACGAACGCTGGCACGCGCTGGTCGCGATCGTGCTGCGCGACGCGGGCCCCGATGCGTCGGCGACGGACGCGATCGATCGGTGGCGCTCGGCCAACCCGACCGGTTCCGCTCGCCTCGTGAGCCTGGTCGGCGACCTGCGGCGCGGCGGTCACGTGAACGGGGCAAGGGGCTGCGTCGTCAACGCCGAGCTCGCGCTGGCCGTCCGGGGGTGACGGTCAGCGCCCGCGGGAGATGATCGCGAGGAGCAACTCGGCGCGCACCCGGGCGACGTCCATGTCGCAGCCGAGGATGGTCTCGATCCGTGCGATGCGGCTGCGCAGGGTGTGCCGGTGCACACCAAGCGTGGCCGCTGCCGATTCCCAGTGCCCGTTCGCCTCGAGGTACGCCCGCAGCGAGGTGAGCAGCTCGGTGCCCTGACGAGCGTCGTGATCGGCCAGCGGCGTGAGCAACGTGTCCGCGACGGCATCGAGCACCCGGCGGGAATCCGGGAAGGTCAGGAGCGCGCTGCCCGCGAGCGTGGCGAATTCGATCGGGCGACCGCCGAATTCGGCCGCCGAGGCGGTCAGCCGGGCCTGTTCGACGGCCGCGGCCAGCTCCTCCACCCGGTGCGCGGCACTGAGGCCGACCCGCATCCCCTTGCGGTCCGGTGAACGCACCCCCTCGAACAGCCTGAGCGCGAAACCGATGTCGTCGCCGCCGCGCAGCAGCACCGTCAGCCGGGCACCGTCGCGGCGCGCGAACAGCTGGCGGGCGGCGCCACCACACCGCTCGTCCACGACGGACTCGACCCGCTCCGCCAGGTCCCCGGTCTCACACAGGACCACCATCGCCCGCAGCAGCCCGCGGTCGTCGGCGGCCTGGCCGACCTGGCCGCGCGCCGGGCCCAGGTCCAGCTCCGTGGACAACAGCAGGCCCAGCGCCTCGCTGTTGAGCCGGTTCTGCGCGGCCCGAAGTCGGCGTGGCTTCTCGAAATCCAAGGCCAGCAACGAGTTCGCATGACCAAGCAGGACCTGGTCGAGGTGACTGAGGGCGGTCGGGCTCACGGCCGCCAGGTGGCCGTGGACCACCGCGCCGATGCCGATGGTCTGCACCGCGATGGTGGCCCCACCCCGGCCGAGCGCCGCGCTGCTCACCGCGGACCCGGAACCGGCGGCGATCAACCCCGTGATCTCGGTCAGCACGGCCGGGTCGACGCCATCGGGGTGGGCCTCGATCACCCGCCCGCCGGTGTCGAGCAGCAGCACGGTCGCCGAGCAGGCCACCGCCAGCTCGCGGATCGTCGCGCCCGCCCCACCCTGGATCGCGGCGCGGGTCATCCGCGGCTGCGCCCGCGACGCCCGCAGGACGGCCTCGTACTCCTGCTCGGCGAGCCTGCCCATCACCTTCTTGGCGACGGCGGCGAACGGGGTCGGCAGCGGCACCTCCAGCAACGGGAGCGCGAACTCCTCGGCCGCGGAGATCAAGTCCTCCGGCACCGCGGCGTGCGACAGACCGGTGCCGAAACCCAGTGCGGCAATACCACTTTCGGAGAGCTCTCGCACGTAACGCCGTCGATCACCCGAGGCCTCTGGCAGCCCGATCCCGGTGGTCAGGATCAACTCACCGCCGGTGAGCCACTGCGATGGATCGCTCAGCTCGGTGGTCGAGACAAAAGTGATCTCTCGACCGAGTCCGGCAGCACCAGCCCTGAGCTCGAGTGCCAACTCCGGCTGCGACAACAGCCAGCGGACGGGAAGGTTCATCTGACACTCCAGCACTGTGGCGGCTCTGGTTCGCGCGTCGGGCAATGCGCCGATCCGGCGAACGATTGACTCTGGCACCCGCCATTTTGGCAGATGACGCGAGATGTGAGGGGGAGCACATTGGGGAAGCCCCCGATCGAGAGGACCCCCGGTGCCGACGTCAGCACTTCTGAAGAACTACATCGACGGCGAATTCACGCAGTCCGCATCCGACCAGGTGATCGACCTGATCAGCCCGGTCGACGAGACGGTCGCCGGGCGCGCCCCCGTGTCGACCACGGCGGACGTCGACGCCGCGGTCGCCGCGGCGCAGCGCGCGTTCCTGACGTGGGGCAAGACCACGCCCGGGCAGCGGCAGGCGGCGCTGCTGGCGCTGGCCGACGCCGTCGAGGCGCACAGCGACGAACTGGTGGAGGCACAGTGCCGAAACACCGGCCAGTCGAAGGCTGCCGTCGCGTCGGAGGAAGTGAAGGCCGGGGCGGACCAGCTGCGGTTCTTCGCCGGCGCGGCCCGGATGCTCGAGGGCAAGTCGGCAGGCGAGTACATGGAGGGATTCACCTCGTACGTACGGCGTGAGCCGATCGGCGTGGTCGGTCAGGTCACGCCGTGGAACTACCCGCTGATGATGGCGATCTGGAAGATCGGTCCGGCGTTGGCGGCCGGGAACACGATCGTGCTCAAGCCGAGCGACACCACCCCGGAGAGCACCCTGGTGCTGGCGAAGCTGTCGAAGGGGATCCTGCCGGACGGCGTGTTCAACGTGGTCCTCGGCGATGCGCAGACCGGTGCGAGCCTGGTCGAGCACCCGACCCTCGGCCTGGTGTCGATCACCGGGTCGGTGCGGGCGGGGATCGCGGTCGCGGTCGCGGCGGCCAAGCAGCTCAAGCGGGCGCACCTCGAGCTCGGCGGCAAGGCGCCTGCCGTTGTGTTCGGCGACGTCGACGTCGAGCGGGCGGCGACCGGGATCGCCGAGGCCGCGTTCTTCAACGGCGGGCAGGACTGCACCGCCGCGACCAGGGTGCTCGTGCACGAGTCGATCCACGACGCCCTCGTCGACGCCCTCGTCCGCAAGGCGGAGACCATCCGGCCCGGTCTGCCCGACGACCCGGACGCGTTCTACGGGCCGCTCAACAACGCCGGGCACTTCGCCCGCGTCGCCGAGAAGATCGCCGCCCTGCCGCCGTCGGCCAAGGTCCGTACCGGCGGCACCCGCGTCGGCGACACCGGGTACTTCTTCGCCCCGACCGTCATCACCGGGGTCGAGCAGCACGACCCCATCGTGCAGGAGGAGACGTTCGGCCCGGTGCTCACCGTGCAGTCCTTCTCCGACGAGGACGAGGCCGTCACCCTCGCCAACGACGTCGACTACGGCCTCGCCGCCAGCGTCTGGACGCGCGATCACGCCACCGTTCAGCGGGTGTCCGCCGCGCTCGACGCGGGCGCCGTCTGGGTCAACTGCCACATCCCGCTGGTGGCCGAGATGCCGCACGGCGGCTTCAAGCAGTCCGGCTACGGCAAGGACCTCTCGGCCTACGGGGTCGAGGAATACACGCGGCTCAAGCACGTCATGAGCTCGCACGACTGATCCGCGGCCGACGCACCCCCGCATCGAACCACCTCCAAGAAGGACCCTGACATGAGCACCATTTCCTACCGTCTCCCCCAGAAGCGCGCGCTGGTCACCGAGCTGCCAGGCCCGAAGTCGACCGAGCTGGGCATCCGCAGGCGCGCCGCGGTCGCGGCAGGAGTCGGATCAAGCGTGCCCGTCTACGCCGCAGACGCGGACGGCGGCGTGATCGTGGACGTGGACGGCAACTCCCTCATCGACCTCGGCGCCGGCATCGCGGTCACCAGCATCGGCGCCTCCGATCCCCGTGTTGCCCAGGCGGTTTCCGAGCAGGCCGCGCATTTCACGCACACCTGCTTCATGGTCACCCCCTACGAGAGCTACATCCGGGTTGCCGAGGAACTGGCGGCCCTGACCCCCGGTGACCACGAGAAGCGCACCGTGCTCTTCAACTCCGGCGCCGAGGCCGTGGAGAACGCGATCAAGGTCGCCCGCCTGGCCACCGGCCGGATGGCCGTCGTGGCGTTCGACCACGCCTACCACGGCCGCACCAATCTCACGATGGCGCTGACCGCGAAGTCGATGCCGTACAAGACGAACTTCGGCCCGTTCGCCCCCGAGGTCTACCGGATGCCGATGTCGTACCCGTTCCGCGACGAGCAGGGGCTGACCGGCGAGCAGGCCGCCCGCCGCGCCATCACCCAGATCGAGAAGCAGATCGGCGCCGACAGCGTCGCCGCGATCATCCTCGAACCCATCCAGGGTGAGGGCGGATTCATCGTCCCCGCACCGGGATTCCTGCCCACCCTCACCGCATGGGCTCGCGAGAAGGGGGTCGTGTTCATCGCCGACGAGGTCCAGACCGGGTTCGCCCGCACCGGCTCCTGGTTCGCCTGCGACGACGAGCAGATCGTCCCCGACATCATCACCATGGCCAAGGGCATCGCGGGCGGCCTGCCCCTCTCGGCGATCACCGGCCGCGCCGAACTCCTCGACGCCGTGCACCCCGGCGGACTCGGCGGCACCTACGGCGGCAACCCCATCGCCTGCGCCGCCGCCCTCGCCACCATCGAGACCATGCGCGAACTCGACCTGCCCGCCCGCGCCCGCCACATCGGCGACACCGCCACCACCCGACTGCGCGCCCTCGCCGCACAGGTCCCCGCCATCGGCGAGGTCCGCGGCCGTGGCGCCATGATCGCGATCGAACTCGTCCGCCCCGGCACCACCGAGCCCGACGCCGACCTGACGAAGGCCATCGCCGCCAAGGCGCTCGAACAGGGCGTCATCGTGCTGACCTGCGGCACCTACGGCAACGTCATCCGCCTCCTGCCGCCCCTGGTCATCGACGACGACCTGCTCGACGACGCACTCACCGTCCTCGAGCAGGCGATCCGCGCCGCTGCCGCCTGACCCATCCCACCTCGCCGAAACAGGACCGCCCATGAGCAGCATCGCCCGCCTCCTCGCCTCCGTTCCCACCCGCCTCTGGATCGACGGCGCCGACACCGATCCCGTTGACGGCGGCCACTTCTCCGTCGTGAACCCCGCCACCGGCGCGGTGGTGGCCGAGGTCGCCGACGCCCGCGGCAAGGACGCCCTCCTGGCTCTCGACGCCGCCTGCCGGGTACAGGACGAGTGGGCGGCGACCGCGCCGCGGGAGCGCTCGCGAATCCTGCGGCGGGCGTGGGAACTGGTCGTCGAGCGAACCGAGGACCTGGCGCTGCTGATGACCGTCGAGATGGGCAAGACCCTGGCCGAGAGCCGCGGGGAGGTGGCCTACGGCGCCGAGTTCCTGCGCTGGTTCAGCGAGGAGGCCGTGCGGATCGGCGGCCGCTACACCGAGGCACCGTCGGGCAACGGGCGGATCCTGGTCACCAAGGCGCCGGTTGGGCCGTGCCTGGCGATCACGCCGTGGAACTTCCCGCTGGCCATGGGCACCCGCAAGATCGGTCCCGCCCTCGCCGCCGGGTGCACGATGATCGTCAAGCCCGCCGAGGACACCCCGCTGACCATGCTGCTGCTCGCCGAGATCCTCGCCGAGGCGGGGCTGCCGGCCGGGGTGCTCTCGGTGCTGCCCACCTCGGACGCGGCCTCCGTCACCGAGCCGCTGCTCGCCGACCCGCGGCTGCGCAAGGTGACCTTCACCGGGTCCACCCGCGTCGGCAAGCTGCTCATCGAGCAGTCCGCCCAGCAGGTGCTGCGCACCTCGATGGAGCTCGGCGGCAACGCCCCGTTCATCGTGTTCGACGACGCGGACGTCGACGGCGCGGTCACCGGTGCGATGGCGGCGAAGATGCGCAACGGCGGTGAGGCCTGCACGGCCGCCAACAGGATCCTCGTGCACAACGCCGTGCGCGAGGAGTTCACCGCCAAGCTCACCGAGCGGATCGCGGCGCTCCGCGTCGGTCCCGGCTACGAGGACGGAACCGAGCTCGGACCGCTGATCAACGACAGGCAACGCGGCGCCGTTGCCGCGCTCGTCGCCGACGCGGTGGACGCGGGCGCCCGGGTGCGTACCGGCGGGCACGTCGTCGACGGTCCGGGGTACTTCTTCGAGCCGACCGTGCTCGACGAGGTCCCGGCAGGCGCACGAATCGTGCGCGAGGAGATCTTCGGGCCGGTCGCCGCGATCACCGGCTTCGACACCGAGGCCGAGGCCATCGCCGCCGCCAACGACACCGAGTACGGGCTCGCCGCCTACTTCTACACCCGCGACCTCGACCGGGCCATGCGCGTGGCCGCTGCCCTCGAGTCCGGGATGGTCGGCGTGAACCGCGGCGTGATCTCCGACCCCGCGGCACCCTTCGGCGGGGTCAAGCAGTCCGGCCTCGGCAGCGAGGGCGGCACCGAGGGCATCGACGAATACCTCAGCACCAAGTACATCGCGCTGCCCGCCTGACCACGTCAACGCTGTAGAGAACTCGGAGGATCACCATGCAGTTGGTCGTCGGCTACATCGCCACCCCGAGCGGGGATGATGGTCTCGCGCTTGGGATTCGGCTCGCCCGCAGCCTGAATGCGAGCCTGAGCATCTGCATGGTGATTCCCCCCGACCGAACGCTGCCGATCCGGCTGCCCGACGATCCCGGCTACGACGACGCGCTGGTCGAGCAGGCCCACCAATGGTTGGCCGACGCGCTCGGGTCCGTTCCCGAGGACGTGAGCGCGACTGCTCATCTGAGCTTCCACGAGTCCTTCTCCCAGGGCCTGCTCGACGAGGCGGCGCGGCTGCATGCGCAGGCCATCGTGGTCGGCGCTGCCCGCGACGGCCTGCTCGGCAGGCACGCCATCGGCACGGTGACCAGCGAGTTGCTGCACAGCTCCCCCGTGCCGGTGGCCCTGGCACCGCGCGGAACCCGCTACCACCACACCCGACGTGTGCGCGAGGTGACCTGCGCGGTCGGTACACGCGCGGGCGCAGATATCTTGCTGCGCACCGCGGTCCGCAGCTGCGGGCGCATGCAGACCCCACTGCGTCTGGTATCGCTGGTGTCGATCGAACCGCATCACGATCTGCGCGGCGAGCCGGGCGAGGTCCGCGAGCGCGCGCTCACCCATGCCAGGAACATGGTGGAGGAAGCCAGGTCTCGGCTCGATCATGGTGTTGCCACGACGGCCCTCGTGGCCGACGGCGACTCCGTCGAATCCGCTGTGAGCACCCTCGACTGGCACGAGGGCGATCTCATCCTGGTCGGGTCCAGCCGACTCGCTCAACACCAACGACTTTTCCTCGGGTCGACCGCAGCGAAGATGCTGCGCGTGATCCCGGTGCCCATGGTGGTCGTCCCCAATTCGGACCGCCATCTCGATGACTGACCCATCCGTGCCCGCCCGACAAGGCGAAGGACACTGACCCAGGGAGCTGGACCATGGATAGACAACACACGGCCGCGCCGCCGACCGATGGCCTCGTGGCCAAGGGACTGGCGTCCAACAAGGTCGGCACGCTCTCTGGGGCGATCCTCGGGATCTCCTCGGTGGCACCCGGATACACGCTCACGGCGAGCATCGGGCTGATCGTCGCGGCGGTGGGGCTGAAGATGCCCGCGATCTTCATCGCCGGCTTCATCCCGATGTTCCTGACCGCCTATGCCTACCGAGAGCTGAACTCCGAATCACCGGACTGCGGGGCCTCGTTCACCTGGTCGACGAAGGCCTTCGGCCCCTACGTCGGCTGGATGTGCGGCTGGGGCATGGTCATCGCGACGATCATCGTGTTGTCGAACCTGGCCGCGATCGCGGTGCAGTTCTTCTACCTGTTCATCGCGCGACTGTTCGACGCACCGCAGATCGCCGACCTCTCGGACAACAAGTTCGTGAACGTCGGGACGACGCTGGTGTTCCTGGCGATCGCCACCTGGGTGTCGAGCCGCGGCATCACGACCAGCGAGCGCGTCCAGTTCGTGCTGGTCGGATTCCAGATGACCGTGCTGCTTGCGTTCGCGGGTGTCGCCCTGTGGCACGTCGCCGCAGGCGACGCACCCGCGCACCTGAACTTCAGCCTGGACTGGTTCAACCCGTTCACCGGGGTCACCATCGCCGCGTTCGCAGTCGGCCTCACCGGGTCGATCTTCGCCTTCTGGGGCTGGGACACCTGCCTGACCCTCGGCGAGGAGAGCAAGGACCCAAAACGGACCCCTGGCCGCGCCGGCCTGCTGTGCGTGCTGTCCGTCCTGGTGACCTACCTGCTCGTGGCGGTCGCGTCGATGATGTATGCGGGAGTCGGCGACACCGGCGTCGGTCTCGGCAACCCGGACAACGCGGAGAACGTCTTCGGCGCACTCGGCGAGTCGGTGCTCGGACCATGGGGCGGCCTTGTGCTGTTCCTCGCCGTGCTGGCCTCGTCGGCCGCCAGCCTGCAGACCACGTTCCTGCCCGCGGCGCGCACCATGCTCGCGATGGGCGCGTACGGCGCCTTCCCGAAGAAGCTCGCCGAGATCCACCCCCGCTTCATGGTGCCCTCGTTCGCCGCGGTCGTGGCAGGCGCGGTGACCGCCGCGTTCTACACGATCACGACGTTCCTCTCCGAGCGCACGCTGCTCGACACCATCGCGGCGCTCGGCATCATGATCTGCTGGTACTACGGCATCACCGCGTTCGCCTGCGTCTGGTATTTCCGCCACGAGCTGTTCAGCAGCGCGCGCAATATCGCCTTCAAGTTCCTCTTCCCGCTGCTCGGCGGCATCATGCTGCTGGTCGTGTTCGTGATCTCCGTCGGGGAGAGCATGAACCCGGACAACGGCAGCGGCACGGCGATCGGCGGCATCGGACTGGTGTTCTACCTGGGCTTCGGGCTCCTGGTGCTCGGAGCGATCCTGATGCTCGTGATGCGCGCGCGCAATCCCGCGTTCTTCCGGGGCGAGACGCTGACCCGTTCCACACCCGCTTTCACCGACGACCTTCCTGCCGAACTCCCGGCGACGGCGAAGGTCAGCTGATCCGGCCCGCGGGTGGTCATCGTCATCGCGCCGACGAAGCCTCGGCTCGCAGTCCGGCGATGAGCACGCGCAGGCCGAAGTCGAAGGCGTCGTCGGCACGATTCGGTGCGGTACCCGCCGCGGCCAGCGCGGCCCGCATCGGCTCGTTCGCTCGCGGCGTGTTCGCCCACACTTCCTGGGGTGCAGCAAGATCCAGCGCCGAACCGAGCACGAAACTGTCGAGGGCGGTGATGGCGTGCAGCACCTCGGCCGGGGAGAACCCGCCCGCGGTGAAGGCCGTCGCCAGCGCGTTGTACATCTCGAAGGCGACATCGGTCTGCACCGTGTGTGCGGTCAGCAGTGGGATCAGCCGCGGGTGCTTCGAGTAGCTGAGCCGATACTCCCGGGCCAGCGACGCCACGGTGTCGATCCAGTGGTCAGCGGCCGCGTCGTGCTCGTCGAGGCGGATCGATGCCATCGCCCTTGCCCGCATCAACTCGATGATCTCGGCGCGGCCCGAGACGTGGTTGTACAGCGACGAGGGCCGTACGTTCAGGCGCTCGGCAAGCCCCGGCATCGTGAAATCGCCTGCGGTGTCGACCATTTTCAGCGCCGCATCGACGATGATCTGCGCCGATAGCAGGCGCTGCGGTGGGCGCGGCATCCGTCCTCCTCCTCCTCCGGCCAGATCTGGCCGTTCGCACTCTCCCCCTTGTCAACGGGGCAGGAAATCACCATACTTAACGAATCACATTCGTTTTATCCCCGGATCACACCCCAGGACACCGATGTTGACCATCACTTCACTCACACCCCCGAACTCCCCCGCCCGCGTGCAGGAGCCCTCCCGCCCGCCCTTGCGCGTGGCCCTCGTCCAGCACCGCTGGAACGAGGACGAGGACGCGCTGCGCGCCGAACTGCGCGGCGGCATCGCCGAGGCCGCCCGCCACGGCGCGCGGGTGGTGTTCCTGCCCGAGCTGACGCTGAGCCGCTATCCGGCCTTCACTCCCGGCGGCGACAGCCCGGGCGATCACGCCGAGGACCTGCTCACCGGGCCGACCTTCACCTTCGCCGCCAAGGCCGCCGCCGAACACCGCGTGCTGGTGCACGCCTCGCTCTACGAGCGGCGCGGCGAGGAGAACGGCACCAACTACGCCGACGGGCTGGGATTCAACACGGCGATCCTCGTCGCGCCGAGCGGCGAACTCGTCGCCCGCACCCGCAAGCTGCACATCCCGGTGACTGCCGGCTATTACGAGGACACCTACTTCCGTGGCGGCCCTGCCACCGACGAGGCGTATGCCGTGCACGCCCCCGACCGACTCGACGGCGCCCGCATCGGCATGCCGACCTGCTGGGACGAGTGGTTCCCCGAGGTCGCCCGCATGTACTCGCTCGGCGGCGCGGAGATCCTCGTCTACCCCACCGCCATCGGCTCCGAACCGGATCACCCCGACTTCGACACCCAGCCGCTGTGGCAGCAGGTGATCGTCGGCAACGGCATCGCCAACGGCACGTTCATGGTGGCCCCCAATCGGTACGGCGACGAGGGCCTGATCACCTTCTACGGCTCCTCGTTCATCTCCGACCCGTACGGACGGATCCTGGTGCAGGCCCCGAGGGACGAGTCCGCGGTCCTGGTGGCCGATCTCGACCTCGCGCAGCGGCAGGACTGGCTGACCCTGTTCCCGTTCCTCGCCACCCGGCGTCCCGACACGTACGGCCGGCTCACCGCGCCGGTCGAGACCGCGCACCCCATGGGCAGGTCGTGATGGGTTGGCGGATGCCCGCGGAGCGGGACCGACACGAGCGCACCTGGATGGCGTACCCGAGCGAGGGTTACTCGCTCGGCGACACCGCCGAGGAACACCACGAGGCCAGGTCGGCATGGGCCGCGGTCGCGAACGCGGTCGCCGAGTTCGAGCCGGTCACGGTGGTCGTCGACCCGGCCGAGGTGGACGCGGCCAAGCGGTACCTGAGCGGGGCCGTCGAGCTCGCCGAGGCACCGCTGAACGACGCCTGGATGCGCGACATCGGTCCGACCTTCGTCGTCTCGGACGACGGCCGCGTCGGCGGGGTGGACTGGGTCTTCAACGGCTGGGGCGGTCAGGACTGGGCCCGCTGGGACCGGGACTCGAAGATCGGCGCGTTCGTCGCGGATCGGGCAGAGGTGGAGCTGATCGACTCGCCGCTGGTGAACGAGGGCGGCGGCATCCAGGTCGACGGCGAGGGGACGGTGCTGGTCACCGAGACCGTGCAGCTGGACCCCGGCCGCAACCCCGGCCTGACCAAGGCCGAGGTGGAGGCGGAACTCGCCCGCACCATCGGCGCGACCACGGTGATCTGGCTGCCGCGCGGGCTCACCCGCGACCACGAGCGCTACGGCACCCGCGGGCACGTCGACATCGTCGCTGCCATCACCGCGCCCGGCGTCGTGCTGGTGCACGACCAGCGCGCACCGGAGCACCCCGACCACGCGGTCAGCCGCGAGATCATCGACCTGCTCGGCCGGACCACCGACGCGGCGGGCAGGCCCTGGCAGATCGTCCCGGTGCCCGCGCCCCGCACGCTCACCGACGCCGAGGGTTTCGTCGACTTCAGCTACCTCAACCACTACGTGGCCAACGGCGTGGTCGTCGCGTGTGCCTTCGGCGACGAGAACGACACCGAGGCCGCGGCCATCCTGGCCGACGCGTACCCCGGCAGGCAGGTGGTCAGCGTCGACGCGCGCCCGATCTTCGCGCGCGGCGGCGGCATCCACTGCATCACCCAGAACCAACCCAGCGCGCCATAGTGGCGCGGATGCCGATGCGAGATTCGACGCATCGGCACCCGCGAAAGTGTGCCCTGGGAAACAGAATCGAACCCACCCCACCTTCGATGAAGGAGTTCCCTTGCCCGCAATCACCCGTGATGTCGTCGTCGTCGGGGCCGGTCCGTCCGGCCTGACCGCCGCCACCGAGCTGAAGAAGGCCGGGCTGTCCGTCGCGGTGCTCGAGGCCCGCGATCGAGTCGGCGGCCGGACCTGGACCGACACGGTCGACGGCGCGATGCTGGAAATCGGCGGCCAGTGGGTCTCCCCCGACCAGTCGGCGCTGTACGCCACGCTGGAGACGCTGGGGCTCAAGACGTTCGACCGGTACCGCGAGGGCGACTCGGTCTACATCGCACCCGACGGCACCCGCACCGCGTACTCCGGCGACTCCTTCCCGGTCAGCGAGCACACCCGCGCCGAGATGGACCGGCTCGTCGCGATCCTGGACGAGCTCGCAGCCGAGATCGGCGCCGAGGAGCCGTGGGCACACCCCCGTGCCCGCGAGCTCGACACCGTCTCCTTCCGGCAGTGGCTGGCGGCGCACAGCGACGACGAGGAGGCCCGCAACAACATCAGCCTGTTCGTCGCAGGCGGCATGCTGACCAAGCCCGCCCACGCGTTCTCCGCGCTGCAGGCGGTGCTGATGGCGGCGTCCGCCGGCTCGTTCAGCAACCTGGTGAACGAGGACTTCATCCTCGACCGCCGTGTCATCGGCGGCCTGCAGCAGGTCTCGCTCGGACTCGCGGAGTCGTTGGGCGACAACGTCTTCCTGAACTCGCCGGTCCGCACCGTCCAATGGGGCAACGACGGGGTCACCGTCCTCGCGGACGGGGACCTCCGGGTGGACGCCCGCCGCGTCGTGCTGGCGGTGCCGCCCAACCTGTACCCGCGGATGTCGTTCGATCCGCCACTGCCGCGTCGACAGCACCAGATGCACCAGCACCAGTCCCTCGGCCTCGTCATCAAGGTGCACGCCGTGTACGACACCCCGTTCTGGCGCGAGGACGGTTTGTCCGGAACCGGTTTCAGCGCAGCAGAATTGGTGCAGGAGGTGTACGACAACACCAACTACGGCGACACCCGCGGCACCCTGGTCGCGTTCGTCTCCGACGAGAAGGCCGATGCGATGTTCGAGCTGTCGACGGCCGAGCGCAAGGGCAGGATCCTCGAGTCCATCGCGCGTTTCCTCGGCCCCCTGGCCGCGGAGCCGGTGGTGTACTACGAATCGGATTGGGGCTCGGAGGAGTGGACCCGCGGCGCCTACGCCGCCAGCTTCGATCTGGGTGGCCTACACCGCTACGGGCGCGACCAGCGCACCCCCGTTGGACCGATCCACTTCTCGTGTTCCGACATCGCGGGCGCCGGATACCAGCACGTGGACGGCGCGATCCGGATGGGGCTGCGGACGGCCGAGGACATCGCTCTCGCATTGGGCAACGCCGCGCACTGAGCTCGGCCGAACGCGACGGAGCCGGGGAGGGACACCTCCCCGGCTCCGTCGCGCTCAGAACGTCTCGTTGGAGTCGGTCGCGATTCGGAACCCGTGCCCGGTGTCGTCCTTCACACAGGTCACGCCCTTCGCCTCGGACTTGCAGGTGAACCCGAACGAGCTCACCTTGTCCCCGAGCGAGAGCACGGAGTCCGCCGCCGAGACGCCGGAGGTGTAGACCGGACCGCCGGAGCACAGGAACTCCCCGGGACCCTTGCCCGTCACCCTGATCCCGTTGCCCCAGTTCACCATGCAGTTCTCCGGCCTTGGCGGGATCGGGGTGGTGGAGCCCTGACAGCCGGCCTCGGTCCTGGTGGGCAGCGAGATGATGCCGCACTCGAAGCCGCCCGTCGGAGAGCTGAAGTAGACCGCCTCGTTGCGTGCGTACTCGACGGCGGTCGTCGAGGGCGGCGCGCTGCTGGTGGTGGTGGTCGTCGTGGGCGGCGCGCTGGTGGTGGTCGTCGGCGCGAACGTGGTGGTGGGCACCGAGGCCGTGGTCGTGGGCACCGCCTGACTGGTCGGCGGCGCCTGACCGGCCTCGGAGCTGCCGCAGGCGGCGGCACCGAACACCACCGCGACACCGAACACCGCTGCTACAACCCGACCTGAACGCACACGCACACCCTTCCTCGACGGTCGCCAAGAACTCTAGTGGCCGACGGGCCGAGGTCGCCGTGGGCAAGGGATCGGGTGCGGGGGTCCCGGGCGGACGACTCCTAGGTGTGGCTGATCCGCCGGTTGATCTCCCTGATCAGCCAGGTCGGGGAGAACCGCGACGCCACCATCATCGCGCCGGCCTGCCGACCCACCGGATAGTGCACCTTCGCCAGCATCCGGTGCGAGCGCCTGGTCGCCTTGACGACGACCTTCGCGACGTCGGCCGCGGTCAGCTTGATGCCGAGCGAGTCGGCGCTGCGCATGTCCAGGTTCCCGGTCATCGCGGTGTTCACGAACAGCGGCCAGACCGCGAGCACCCTGATACGGTGCCGCCGCCACTCCAGCTCCAGCGCCTCGGTGAGGCCCCGGACGGCGAACTTGGTGGCGCCGTAGGTGGCGAGCTCGGGCTGGCCGTAGATCGCCGAGGCCGAACACAGGTTGACCAGCTGCGAACCGGGCGTCGCCTGCAGGTAGGGGAAGGCGGCCCGGCTGCCGATCACGACGCCGCCGACATTGATGTCGAGCATCCGCTGATGCTCGGCGAGCGGAATCTCCTCGAACCTGCCCGAGTAGAGCACCCCCGCGTTGTTCACCAGGATGTCGAGGCGGTGCGAGGCCACCTCCGCGAACTCGGCGAGCCGCGCATCCCACTGCTCGGCATCGGTGACGTCCAGCAGACCGGTGGAGACCTCCCCGCCACCCGCACGGATCTCCCGTGCCAGGTCCGCGAGGCCGGTCTCGTCGATGTCGAAGGCACCGACGAGGTATCCGGCCCGCGCGAACTCCAGCGCGGTCGCCCTGCCGATCCCGGCCGCCGCACCGGTGATGACCACTGTCTGCTTCGCCATGTCGGCCAGCGTATGCCGTGCGCCTACCCTGGGGGGTGGAGGAATCGATGTTTCACGAGCGCATCGTCCGCACGGTGCTGACCATCACCGTCGGCTACCTGATCGTCCTGGCGATCTGGCTGGGCTGGCTCGTCCAACACACGCCGCCGGGCACCGTCCCGTACCAGATCGGCGGGTTGCTGGCCGCGTACGGCTCGGCGCTCGGGCTCGGGATGATCTGGGCCGACCGGCCGCCAAGGGCGGACCGGAAGCTGGAGCGCCGCGGGCTGGAGGGCTGGGCCAGGATCGAGAGCACGCAGCGGCTCGCCGAGACCGCCGATCACGGTCAACTCACCGAGCTGCGGCTCGAACTCACCGTCCCCGGGGAAGAGTCCTACTCGGGCCGGGTGGTCTACGAGGTGCCCGCGTCGATGCGTGAGCAATTCGTGCCGGGCAAGACGGTGCCGATCCGGGTCGACCCCCACAATCGGGACCGAATCGTGCTCTGCCCCTAATCAGTTCAGGGGTACAGGGGTTCGGGGTTCAGCGGCCCGGGAGCTAGCTGGTGCGGTTCTTCCTGCCGAGCGCGAGCATGCCTTCGACCAGGAGGAACTGCGCGGCCGCATAGCTCGCGAGGATCACGCCCTCGGCGGCCCGACGGCCCGACTCCTTGCGGATGAACAGTCGCCGCACCACGATCAGGCCATCCGAGCCGGTGAACAGCAGCCCGCCCAGTCCGAGCCAGCTCCTCCGGTCCGCGTTCGGCAGCGCAAGGCCCGCCGTGGTCTCGGCGCCGGGGGCCAGCGCCGGGTCGGCCGAGAGCGTGGACGTCGTGGCCAGCGCCGCACCGTACGCGGTGAGCGGGGTGGAGACCGTGCGCGCCCTTGCCCGCAGCAGACCGGCCGCACCGAGCCAGCCCAGCTTCCGCGGGATCAGGGCCTGCGCGGTGGGGCGCGCACCGCGTCGCAGCAACAGCGTCGTGTAGGCGGCCTGCATGACGGCGAACGACGAGGCGCCGCGCACCAGCCTGGCATCGTTGTCGGGGTCGATCATGAAGACGTCGCCGACGGTCGCGGCGGCGAGCCCGCCGACCAGCAAGGCGGTGTCGGCGGCGTCCGTCTCGGAGCGCTCGCGCAGAACCCGGACCGCGAGTGCGGGCGCGATCAGCGGCTTGGCGACCTGCTGCAGCCGTTCGTTCCCGATGACCGCACCCAGCACGGTGGCTCCGGTCGCGCCGAGGAACACCGCATGCTCGAGCCGCATCTCTACCTCTTTCGGTGACGATTGACGTGTGGCCCGAGCGTATCGGGTGACCGGTCGGGGTCCTAGCGGCGGCGGCGCCAGGGCGACATCGGTCCAGCGCACGAGGCCGCCCGGCACCGGCGGTTCGCCTTGACGGCGATCCCGGGGTCTGTTGCCATGTGAGCGAAGGCCTTGATTGCGATCGGATTTCGCCGGTCGGCTCGGCTCACAGGGGGGCGTTACACGTATGGGAATCAGACATGGTGCCCGATCGGTGTCGATGCGGCTGGGCGTACTCGGCGTCGCGCTCGCGGGGGTGCTCGCGATATCGGCGACGCCTGCCATCGCTGCGCCCGACAGCGGCTCGGCGGCGCAGGCCCTCCCGGCAGGAACGGTGGTCGAGCCCGCGATCGATTGCCAACCGAGCAGCGCCCGGCCCCGTCCCGTGCTGGTTCTGCCAGGAGCGGACGGCGCCACCTCGGACACCGCGTCCCAGTGGGAGGTGGTCGTCACGGCGCTGCGGCAACAGGGCGCCTGCACCCTGGTCTTCCAGGGCGGGGTCATCGACGGCCGACGGTGGGCGGGAGACATGACCGGCGCGGCCCGCCAGCTGGCGGACTTCGTCGCGAAGGTCAAGGACACCACCGGGGCACCCCAGGTCGACATCGTGGCCCACTCTGCCGGCTCCGTCGTCGCGAACTACTTCGTCAAGGTGCTCGGCGGCGCGCAGGACGTGCACGACATGGTGCTGCTCACGCCGGAGGCCCGCGGCTGCGACGGCGCCGGTTTCCTGGCCCAGTACGGAATCAAGGACTTGCCGGTCACCCCGGTGCAGGTGCTGGAGGCGCTGCCCTTCCTGGCACCGGCGCTGGCCGCGCTGTCACCCGAGATGGCATCGGCACTCCAACTGTCGCCGGTGTCCGAGTTCTATCGGACCCTCATGGACGGGCCCATCGCCCAACCCGGCGTCAGCTACGCCGTGATGGCGACGAAGAACGATCAGGTCGCGACGCCGCCCGGCACGTGCTCCTTCATCACCGAGCCCGGTGTGGCCAACATCTTCTATGAAGACGTCTTCCCCGGCAGCCCCGCCGTGGACCACTCGAGCCTTCGATCGAGCCAGGAGACGGCGGGCTGGATCGTGGACCAGCTCTATCGCTGACCCATGAGCGATGGCCGGGATCCCTCGGCCTGCCCCTATCCTCGAGGGACGAGCACACGGAGGATCGGCGATCTCAATGACATTCATCAAGATGTGTGGCCTGCGGGACGAGGCCACGGTTGACCGCGCCGTGCAGCTCGGCGTCGACGCCGTGGGATTCGTCTTCGCGCGGAGCCCTCGCCAGGTGACCCCCGAGGTGGCCGCGCAGCTGCGGCAGCGAGTCCCCGAGGGCATCCTCGCGGTCGGGGTGTTCACCGGAATAGGGATCGCCGACATCGTCTCCGCCGCGACGACATCGGGAATCGATGTCGTGCAGGTGCACGATCTGCGGTCGGCCGACGAGGTCACGGCTCTCCACGATGCCGGGCTCCGCGTCGTCCGGGCGGTGAACACCGGCGGCGTGGGCGACCCCTCGGCGAGCTTCGGCGAGGACCTCCTGCTCGTCGACGGCGCCGTCGCAGGAGCGGGCGTCACCTGGGACTGGCAGGACCGGTCTCTGCTGCCGGGCGGTCGGTGGATCCTCGCGGGCGGGCTCGACCCCCTCAACGTCGCGCAGGCGCTGGACGCCAGCGGGGCCTGGGGCGTCGACGTC
Organism: Rhodococcus maanshanensis NBRC 100610; assembly: GCF_001894865.1. Lineage (GTDB taxonomy): Bacteria > Actinomycetota > Actinomycetes > Mycobacteriales > Mycobacteriaceae > Rhodococcus_G > Rhodococcus_G maanshanensis. The sequence continues at coordinate 62,070 of NZ_BCXA01000030.1, forward strand.
AGCAGCGGCATCGAGTCGAGCCGCGGCGTCAAGGACCAGGAACTGATGGCGGCCTTCGTGACCGCGGTGCGCCGACGCGGATAGCGAACGGCTCGTCGGATCCCGCACCCGTCAGCGGACCGCGGCACGCCGGGCTCTGCGTTGATCGGGCCCACGATCGTCCTCCCAGCGCGCCCGGCGGTAGCGGCGACGCCGTCCGACCCGCGCGGCTCCGATCGCCGCGGCCACCCCGGCGAGAACCCCGAGCACCGCACACACCACGACGGTGGCGACGGTGGGCTGCCGACCCAAGAGCACCCAGACCGCACCGACGACGGCCACCGCGAGGACACCCACGCTCAACGGGAGACCGATGCTCGCGGAGATCCGGCGGCGCCCCCTGCGTAACGCGCGGACAAACGATTCCACATAGGCGATCCCGAACAGGAACAACGCCGCCACGCCGACGGCGGCGGCCGTCGTGAGCGCCGATTGCTCGGTACGGACGGGGAACTGCCAGGTCTGCGTCACCCGGCCCGCCTGCAGGAAGGACAGCTCACCGGTGAGTTCCCCCGCGACGAGGTACTGACCGCCGAGCGAGGGCAGGGTGGCCGCGACGCCGCCGTCCACGGGCGCCAAAGGCGCGGTCCGCACCTGCTTCACCGGCTGTCCGAGCGCCTTGAGGGTCATGCTCACCGAGTCGGCGGGGACCGGGCCGGCCGCGGACACCGGCACCGGCTGCACCAGATCGACGCGGACCGGATCGACGGTCCCTGGGTCCACCCCCGCGACGGTCACGGTCCCCGGCGGCGGGGTCTCCCCGCCGACCGCCGATCCGAGGCCAAGCAGCGCCACAGCGATCGTGACCGCCGCGAGTGCGGCCGCGATGCGATAGGGCACGCGCGGAGACGGAATGTCCACCACCGACCGCACCGGCACCAGATCCGCGTCCGCGACGTCGATCAGCCGCACGCCCCGAGCGTGCACGGATGTCGTCGGGCGCATCGTGGGCGGCGTCGGCGGCGGCAGGGGCGTGCCCGGCAACGGCGCGCTCCCAGGAGGAACCGACCCCGGTGCCGTCGACTCGCCGCCACCGGCAACCGTCGCCTCGCCCACCCCGGCAACCGTCGGCCCGCCTGCCTCCGCCACGGTCGATGTCCCGGTCACCGGCCTGGCCAGCGGCCGCGTCACCGGAAGCGTCGGATGCTCCCCGTCCACCGGTGGCGGCGGCGCGGTACCCATCCCGGCGGCGGTCACGATCGTGTCCGCACCCATGACCGGAATCCCCTCGGCGGCAAGCCAACCCGGTCCCCACCGTCCAGCGGAGGCCGCGGCGAGTGCGACCCCGAACTCCTCGGCCGTCGCGTAGCGCTGCTGCGGATCCGTCGCCAGTCCGCGCATCACCACCTCGGCGATCTGCTCTGGAACGGTCGGCGCGGTCTCGCTCAGTGGCGTCGGCTGATCGAAGGCGTGCATGAACAGGATCGCCATCGGCTCGTCCGCGGGCGGGAAGGGCAGCGAACCGGAGAGCAGCTCGTACAGCATCGTCGCCATCGCGTAAACGTCCGTCGCCGGGGACAATTCACCGCCGCGGGCCTGCTCGGGAGCGATGTATGACGGGGTCCCGATGACATCGCCCTCCCTCGTCGCGAGCGTCTCGTCGCCGCCGACGACCTTCGCGATCCCGAAATCCGTCACCTTGACCGCCCCCGACGCGGCGAACATCAGGTTCTCGGGCTTGACGTCCCGGTGCAGGATCCCCCGTTCGTGCGCTGCCTTGAGGCCGGCCGCGCAGGCGAGCACCACGGCGACGGCCGAGTGCGAATTGAGCCCGGTCCCGGCGAACCGGTTCCAGACCGTCCCGCCCGGCAGCAGCTCCATCACCAGCAGGCAGAGTCCGTCGTGCTCGACATAGTCGTAGACCGGCACGACGTGCGGATGATCCAGCGAGGCGAGTAGTCGCCCCTCAGCCGTGAAGCGGTGCCGGACAGCCGGATCGGAGGCGAACGCCGGCGGTAGTTGCTTGATCGCCACCGGCCGCCCGAGCGCACGATGACGCCCCGACAGCACGACGCCCCAGCCGCCCCGCCCGAGTTCTCCGCCGATGTCGTACGCGGGCAGGGATTCGCTGACCCGGTCGGTGTCGCGGTCCATGGTCCTGGCTCATTTCCGGTCGATGTCGGGGAGCGTGGCCTGCGCCGATTGTGTCGGCACCGTGGGCCGATCCCGGCGGGTGCGCTCGGCGCCCTCGCGCCACTCCGCCTCGTCCAACTCGCCCTCGTAGTCCTCCTCGTCCTCACCCAACTCGTCCTCGTCCAGGGGCGTCGGGGTGAGATAGCCGAGGAAGAAGAACCCCACCGCGAAGGCGGCCGCGACGACCAGCCACCGCTCCGTCGTCGGGACCCACACCCGCAACGCGGACAGGGTGAACACGAGCACCAGTCCGATGCCGATCCCCGGGGTGAGGAACCGCAGCCCGCGACGCCACCGGTTCTGCGGCATCCGATTTCGGGCGATGGCCAGCACTGTGTCGAGCAGCGCGAGGACGGTGAGCATTGCCAAGGCGAGCCCGAACAGGCCGTAGACGGATATCAGCGAACCGCGCACATCGGTGACGATCGGGATGTCGACGATCACCTGGCCGCTGCCGTCGAGCAGGGTCAGCGAGCCGTTGATGAGTCCGGTGGCCTGGCCGTCCAGACCGGACAGGTCGACCGCGTACGCGATCGTCTGGGTCTCCCCTGGCTCGACGGTGGCCGCCATCGAGCTGTGATAGTCGAAGAAGCTCAGCCCGAGCACATGACCAGAGAGGTCGACCGAGCTGACGCTCACGACCTCCGCCGAGTTGTTCATCAGCACGATCTCGACCTGCGCCGCGCCTGACGGGTCGAGATAGACGGGGTGGTCCTGGTCTACGAACGCGACGTCCTGCCCGTTCACGCTCGCCGCAACCCCCACCGCCGATTCCGTCTGTGCGACGGCGGAGGTCACCGAGAGTCCGACGATGCCGAGAATCGCGATCGGCACCGCGATCAGCCAGGTCTTCATCAGTGCTCCTCAACTCAGTTGGATACGGGAAGCAGTCGTCGCCGGTAGATCAGCAGGCCCATCGCAAGGAAGAACACGATGATCACCACGCTGGAGGTGGACCCGCCGGCCGCGCTGACGAGCACAACCTCGAGCGGCGCGGTCAGCACCGGTCCGCAGTCGGCGGCGACCTCGTAACGCCCGACCTCGGTTCCGGATGTCAGTGGAACCCGGAACTCCCCGGCTGGGTCGGACACGGCCTCACCGGCCGGGGCGCCCCCGACGGAAACCCGAACCGCGGAGTCGGGCGGACATCCCGCCCCCGTCAATGTCACCGGCTCGCCGGGTGCCGCAGCGGGGACGCTGAACCACAGGCCCGGCGGCAATGGCTGTTCGGGGGCGCCAGGAGTCTGCGGTTGCCGCGGGTCGCCGGGCATCGTGGTGAGCTGCCCGGGGGCGGGCACAGGCAGTCCCGGGACACCGGGAAGGGCCGGGATCGCGAGACCTCGACCGGCGTCGGCGCGGGGAATCGCCGCACCTGGCTGGCACTTCGACGGGACCAGCGGGCACTCCATCGGCAGCAGGCCGACGACAGGGGGTGTCGATGTGCCGGGGCCCGTCGGACACCCCGGAGCATTCGGACACACCGGGTCGGGCTTCGGCATCGGCTTCGGGTTCCCCAGACACTGAACCGATGGCGCGACACAGCCCCCGTTCGGGGTGGGTAGCGGCCGCAGGATCACGCCGCCCCTCGGCTCATCCTGTGTCCCTCCTGCCGGCTCGTCGTGCGTCCCTCCGCTCGGCTCGTCGCGCGTCCCTCCGCTCGGCTCATCGTGCGTCCCTCCGCCCGGCTCATCGTGGGTCCCTCCGCTCGGCCCATCGTGCGTCCCCTCGCTCGGCTCGTCCCGCTTGACGATGTCCTCGCAGAACTCCTCCCCGGTTTCCTTGCACTCTTGGAGCCGTTGCTCGTAGCTCTTCTCCTGCTGCTGTTGCTGTTGCTGTTGCTGTTGCTGTTGCTGTTGCTGTTGCTGTTGCTGTTGTTCCTGCGGCTGTGGTTGCTGTTGCTGCGGCTGCTGTTGTTCCTGCGGCTGCGGCGGTTGTTGCGGGAGTTGTTGTTCCGGTGGTTGCTCGAACGGCGGCGGCTCGACTGGCGGCTCAACCGGCGGGACCTCCACCGGCGGCTCGTACCGCGGCGGCTCGATCGGAGGCTCGACCGGCGGCTCAACCGGCGGGACCTCCACCGGCGGCTCGTACTGCGGCGGCTCGACCGGCGGCTCGACCGGCGGGACCTCCACCGGCGGCTCGTACTGCGGCGGCTCGACCGGCGGCTCGACCGGCGGGACCTCCACCGGCGGCTCGTACTGCGGTGGCTCGACCGGCGGCTCAACCGGCGGGACCTCCACCGGCGGCTCGTACTGCGGTGGCTCGACCGGCGGTTCGACCGGGGCTTCGTACTGGGGCTGCTGCGGCTGGATCGGCACCGGCGGGACGGGAAGCTGCGCATGCGCGGGCCCATAAACAGCGACTGCCTGTCCAGCGGCCCCAGCCGGCGCGACGAGCGACCCCGGGCCCAACAACCCCATCCACCCGACCGCGATCGGTATGCTCAGGACCGCGAACACCGCCCGACGTTTGCGTGTTGGTCGGGGCATCCGGACCACTTCCTCAGCTCCACGCGCGTTGCATCCCAGTCTCCCCTCGGTGCGAGGGCGGGACAATAGATCCCGCTGGGCTATCCACTATTCTTGCTGGTAGACGGCCATAAAACGTCACCACAAGGTCGGAAGGTGCTCACTCCTACGGCCCAACGACCGGCAATCGGAACTAGACTGAGCCAGCAGGGGCATTTGCGTCATGCCCACCGAGGCGCGCATTGGGGCGGCCGTGAGCCAACTGGATGGGCCCCGTCTGAGCTACACCGACGACGACGGGAACCAACGCGAACTCGCACTGGTCGAGGACTCGCCGCGCCTCACCGTGGGACGGTCTCGGCAGGCCGATATCGCCTTCGCGTCGGATCACAACGTCTCCCGCCTGCATGCGGCGATCGAGTGGATGGGCACCCACTGGACCATCGTCGACGACGGGCTCTCTCGGAACGGCACCTTCGTCAACGGCGAGCGGCTGACCGGGCGCAGGCGCCTGCAGGCGGGCGACAACATCCGGATCGGATCCTCGACCCTGACCTTCCACTACACGCCGCCGAGCGGTGACCTGACCGGGATCGCCGACGCCATGCCCACTCGCGCCGCGTTGACACCGGCCCAGCAGGCGATCGTGGTCGAACTCTGCCGGCCTTACAAGAACAAGGCCGCATTCGCGAACCCCTCCTCCAACCAGCAGATCGCGGAACGCCTGTTCGTCAGTGTCGAGACGGTGAAAACCCATCTGCGCACGCTGTTCTCGAAGTTCGGCGTGGAGGATCTGCCGCAGAATCAGAAGCGGGCGCAGCTCGCCAAACGCGCGTTGCAGAGCGGCGTGGTCACCGACCGCGACCTCTGAGAACCGCCCCGCGACGAGGCCACCACGTTTGCCACGCGCAGACTGTGCGGTTGGTTTCGGGGCCACGGACTGTGAGAGCATGGCCTCGGCCGACCCCTGGCGCTTCGACGGCAGGGACACGGCCGGGGGAAAGTCACATCACACAACGGGGGATTCACATGAGTATTCGTAGCTTTGCCGTGCGCGCGATCGGTGCGGGCACCGTCGCCGCGGCCGCCCTGATCAGCCTGGCCGGTCCGGCCGCCGCCGCGCCGGCACCGGCGCCCATCGTGCACCTGGGCTTCAACGGACCGGCCATGCCGGTCCTCGGGCAGAATGCCTTCTGCAACGGGGTCGTCGACACCTTCGTCGAGACCGATCCGGCCCGATCTGGGCTCGCCACCGTGGTGTTCACCTCGCGCGGCATGCACGGGGTCGGCCCGGAGTGGGCCACCAATCCGGTCTGCCGCATCAAGGCCGATATCGTGTGGAACCTCGGCGTGCTGGCGAACCAGGTCAAAACCGTCGAGCTCAACTTCGGCGAACGCCCCGGCGAGTCGGTCCGGGCGGAGATCAACCCGGGACCCGGCGTCGCCGCGATCAGCATCCAGGCACTCTACGTGAACCCCTACTACAACGAGCTCCGGCCGCAGGTGTCGATGGGAGTCATGGGCTACGCGATCATCCCCTGATCCGCGGCACCCACTGAACACCCGCTGAGCGGGGGTTCGGGCGGCCGGTTTCACGCGAAACCGGCCGCCGAACCCCCGTTCAGCACGTGAGGGGCACCCGACGGGCCGGACCGGAGCAGGCCGTCAGCCGCAGGAAACGCGGGTCGGTGAGCCCGCGGGACCGCGCGGCAGCCAGCACCTCGGCCGCCACCCGCTCCGCGGCACCGGCATCGATAAGTGCGATGGCCGATCCGCCGAAGCCACCACCGGTCATCCGGGCCCCGTGCGCGCCCGCCGCGAGCGCCGAGTCCACCGCGCAGTCCAGCTCCGGGCACGACACCTCGTAGTCGTCGCGCAACGAGACGTGCGACGCCGTCAGCAGTGGGCCGAGCTCGCGGTGGCGACCGGATTCCATGAGGGACAACACCTCCCGCACCCGGCCGATCTCCGAGACGACGTGCCGGGCGCGGCTCCGCAACACCGGGTCGGTCAGCGCGGACACGTCGGTCACCTCACGCAGCGACGCACCCAGTGTGGCGGCCGCCGCCTCCACCGATGCCCGGCGCTGCGCGTACTGGCCGTCGACCAACCGGTGCGGGGCGCGGGTGTCGATCACCAGCAGCGCCAGCCCCTCCCCTGCCAGGTCGAACGGCACCGGGGCGACGCCGCCGTCCCGCGAATCGACGAGCAGCGCATGACCGACCTCGGCGCGCAGCGAGATCGCCTGGTCCATGCCGCCGGTGGGGGCGAGCGCGATGTCGTTCTCCGCACGCACGCAGCAGCCTGCCAGCGCGGCGCGGCCTGCGTCGTCGGTCGGCGCCCCGGACAGGTCCGCCAGCGCGAGCGCCAGCGCGCATTCGAGTGCGGCCGAACTGGAGAGGCCGGCGCCGATCGGCACCGAGGACTCGACCGCCACGTCAACACCGCCGAAATCACTGTCCAGCAGTCCGTCTCGCCGCATCGCCCACACCACACCCGCGAGGTACGCCGCCCAGTCCGGCGGGTTACCCGGTGCGATCTCGTCGACCCGGCCGGTCCAGGAACCCAGGCCGGACCGGCACCGCAGCATCCCGTCGCGCCGACGCCCGACCGCGACGACGGTGCTGTGCGGCAGCGCGATCGGCAGCGACAGGCCCTGCGCATAGTCGACGTGCTCGCCGATGAGGTTGACCCGCCCCGGCGCGGCCCACACGCCCTCCGGGTCCGTGCCGAACTGGCCAAGGAACCGGTCGACGACTGCGGCGGCCAAGGCCGAATCCGACAGGGACTCCACCCATTCGCTCACGGCGCGATCTCCCGGAAACGGGCCGCGATCCGCTCCGGCGTGGTGTCGCTGACCCAGGCGCCCATCCCGGACTCGGAACCCGCGAGGAACTTCATCCGATGCGGGGACCGCATCAGCGAGAACAGCTGCAGGTGCAGCCTGCCCAGCGGGCGCTGCTCCCCGACCGGCGCCTGATGCCACCCCGCGATGTACGGAAGCCGTTCCACCCCTTCGAAGAACCGGTCCAGGCGGCCCAGGATGTCGAGATAGACGCGCGCCAGCTCGTCCAGCTCGGCGGCATCCAATGCGGCCAGATCGGGGACGTCCCGGTGCGGCGCCAGGTGCAGCTCCACCGGCCACCTCGCGGCGGCGGGCACGTAGGCCGTCCAGTGCTCGCCCTCGAGCACGACCCGGCTGCCCGCGCGCCGCTCGGCGTCCAGCACGTCACGCAGCAGCGATCGCCCCGTCCGCGCCAGGTGCCGCTCGGACTGTCGCAGCAGCGCGCCGGTGTGCGCAGGCAGCATCGGGTACGCGTAGATCTGGCCGTGCGGGTGCGCCAACGTCACGCCGATCTCCTCGCCCCGGTTCTCGAAGCAGTAGACCTGCTCGATGCCGGGCAACGCCGACAGCTCCCTGGTCCGGTCGGCCAGCGCGCCGAGCACCGTGCGCACCCGGCCCACCGGCAGCTCCGCGAAGCTGCGACCGTGGTCGCTGGTGAAGCACACGACCTCGCAACGGCCGGCTGCGGCCCGCTGCGGCCACAGGAGCTCGCCGTCGACGTTGTCGGTCGGCGGGGCCACCGCGCCGGTCGCCAGCGACGGGAATCTGTTCTCGAAGACGGCGACGTCGTAGTCGTCGGCGGGGATCTCCGTCGGCGCGCGGCCGGGGCCGCTCGGGCACAGCGGACACGCATCGGCCGCGGGCAGGAAGGTCCGATCCATCCGATGCGCGGCCATCGTCACCCACTCCCCGGAGAGCACGTCGTAGCGCATCGTGGACTCCACCCGAATCGGCGACAGGTCCCTGGTGTCCTGCAGCTGCCGGGTCGCCGCCCCGCTCACGTACGGCTCGGAGTCGTCGAAGTAGATCAGCTCTCGGCCGTCGGCGAGCGCCGTCGCCGTCCTCCGGATCGTCATCGGATCTCGTTCCCGCCCTTCAGCAGTGTTCGTCGCCGAAGAGATTGTGCCCCACGCGCCGCACCGGCCAGCCCGACCACAGGGTTCAATTACATAGTTTGCCTATGCAATAATATGAACCCATGGCATCCGAACACCTGACGGAGCGCCACCTGCGCGAGGTTCTCGCGGAGCTGGTGACCAACACCTCCCGATTCACCCGACTCGCCTCATCGATCGCGACCGACGACCGGCCACGCGCCTGGATGCGGGCGCTGTCGCACCTCGACGAGTACGGCGCGCTCCGCATCAGCGAGTTCGCCCGGATCGATCGATGCTCGCAGCCGACGGCCACCGCCCTGCTCAAGCAGATCACCGATGCCGGCCTGGCCGGCAGGCACCGCGACCCCGCGGACTCGCGCGCGGTGGTGGTCGAGATGACGGAGGCCGGACGCCACTGGCTCGGCGAGGCCCGCGCCGAGATCGGCACCGCGCTCGCCGCCCACCTCGGCGACCTCGAACCCGAACAGATCGAACGACTTTCGCAGAGCCTGGCCGACCTTCGGGCGGCCATCAAGGCGTCAACACAGCGATGAGAAGACCCAGCGACACCGAGGAGGAGTCCGTGACAGTCATCGACACGGCCACCAGCGCCGGCACCGAGAACAAGGGCATCCTGCACCAACCGAAGGCGGTCTGGGCGGTCGCGTTCGCGAGTGTCATCGCCTTCATGGGCATCGGACTTGTCGACCCGATCCTGAAGCCGATCGGCGAGCAACTCGACGCGACCCCCTCGCAGGTGTCACTGCTGTTCACCTCGTACATGCTCGTGACCGGTGTCGCCATGCTGATCACCGGTGCGGTGTCGAGCCGGATCGGCCCGAAGAAGACGTTGCTCCTTGGCCTGACGATCATCGTGGTGTTCGCCGCACTGGCCGGGATGTCGGGCTCGGTCGGACAGATCGTCGGATTCCGCGCCGGCTGGGGCCTGGGCAACGCGTTGTTCATCGCGACCGCGCTGGCGACCATCGTCGGCGCCGCCAGCGGCGGCGTCGCGAAGGCGATCATCCTGTACGAGGCCGCGCTCGGCATCGGTATCGCGGTGGGACCGTTGGTCGGCGGCGTCCTCGGCAGCGTCAGCTGGCGCGCCCCCTTCTTCGGCGTCGCCGCGCTGATGGCGGTCGCCTTCATCCTGATCGTGGTGATGCTGCCCGCCACGCCCGCCCCGAAGTCGGGCCGGACGTCACTGTCCGCCCCGTTCCTCGCGCTGCGGCACCGCGGCCTGCTCACCGTCGCGATCACCTCGCTGCTGTACAACTACGGCTTCTTCACCCTGCTCGCGTACACCCCGTTCCCGCTCGACATGGGTACCTACGCAATCGGTTTCATCTTCTTCGGCTGGGGCCTGATGCTCGCGGTCTCGTCGGTGTTCCTGGCACCGCGGCTGCAGCGGGCGTTCGGCACGCTGCCGATGATGATGCTCGCGCTGGCCCTGTTCGCGATCGACCTCGCGGTGATGGCGCTGTTCACCGAGAACAAGTCGGTCCTGATCGTGTGCGTCGTCCTGGCCGGCCTGTTCCTCGGCGTGAACAACACCCTGATCACCGAGACCGTGATGATCTCCGCGCCGGTCGAGCGCTCCACCGCGTCCGCCGCGTACAGCTTCGTCCGGTTCGTCGGCGGCGCCGCCGCGCCGTGGGTGGCGGGCAAGCTAGGCGAGAGCAACGTCCACCTGCCGTTCTGGGTCGGTGCGCTCTGCACGGCCGCCGCCATCGTGGTGCTCTCCACCGGACGCAGGGTGCTCGCGCACGTCGACGACCACGACCCGGCCCCGCACAGCGTCGACGAGGCCGCGGCCATCACCGCCGGCTCCGACTAGGCGGCACCGGAAAGGGCCATCACGCAGGGGGCATCGGCACTAGCATCGACGGGTACGCGAATCACCACGGAAGCCGAGGTGCACGATGCGTCCACGCCGCCAGTTCCTGTCCGCCGGACTGATCGTCGTGTGTGCGACGCTGACCATGGCTGGGGGTACCCACGCACCGATCGACCAGCCCCCCGCCGGCGGCCAGACGGTGTTCGACGGTCCGACTGTCGAGGTCGGCGAGGGGACCGCCCACAGCTTCGTCACCCTCGACGCCGCGGGCAATCCCACCGAGGTGGGCATGCGGCTGTCCGAGGGTGCGATGTACGGCCTGCCCGCGACCCACGATGTCGCGGCGACCTACGAGCTCGACCTGCCCGAGGAGGCCGCGGCGACGATCTTCGACCACACCACTCTCGACTGGAACGACCACGGTCACGGACCGAGCGGCATGTTCGACAAGCCGCATTTCGACACGCACTTCTACATGGTCGACGAGGCCGCGGTGGCCGAGATCGACCCGGCGAGTCCGGATTTCGAGGCCAAGGGCACGCGGCTTCCGGAACTGCGATACCTCCCGCCCGACTACATCCCGATGCTGGGGCCGAAGCTGGTCCCGCAGGCGTCCCCAGCCATGGGGGTGCATTGGTTCGATGTCACCGACGGGGTGATCCCGGGCCCCTACCAGTTCACGCAGGCATTCCTCAACGGGACCTGGGACGGCGACTACACCTTCATGGAACCGATGGTGACCCGCGAGTGGCTGCTGACCAAGCCGAACACCGTGCGGACCATCAAGCAGCCGCAGGCCTATCAGCGCAGCGGCTACTACCCCACCACCGTCGCCGTCACCTTCGACGACGACGCGGACGAGTACGTCATCACGATGGGCGGGATGGTGCTGCGCCAGGCGTCGTGAGGCGAACGCCTACAGGCCGAGGTCCTCGAGGCCGAGCAGCGATCGGTACTCCACGCCCTCCGCGGCGATGACGGCGTCGGCTCCGGTCGCGCGGTCCACCACGGTCGCCACGCCGACGACGATCGCGCCTGCCTCGCGCAGCGCGCGCACGGCGGTGAGCGGCGAGTTACCGGTCGTGGTGGTGTCCTCGACGACCAACACGCGCTTCCCCACCACATCGGGGCCCTCGATCTGGCGCTGCATGCCGTGCGCCTTGGCCGCCTTGCGCACCACGAAGGCGTCGATCGGCCGGCCCTCGGCGTGCATGACGGCCATGGCCACCGGGTCCGCGCCCATGGTCAGGCCGCCGACGGAATCGAAGTCCCAGTCCGCGACGAGCTCGCGCAGCAGCTTCCCGATCAGCGGTGCGGCACGGTGGTGCAGCGTCGCGCGACGCAGGTCGACGTAGTAGTCGGCTTCCTTGCCCGAGGACAGGGTCACCTTCCCGTGCACCACAGCCAGCTCGCGTACGAGCCCTGCGAGCTCCGCCTTCTCCGTCATTCGACCGCTCCTCTTCGCGTCCAGTTTCGACGCCCCAGCGTAGTCGTCTAGAGGAGGGCCCCGGGAACGCCCGCGTCCCGGTCCGCCGGGACGACCGTGTCGTCATGGAGTGGGGCCTGCGGAGCGACCTCGGCCAGGGCGGGCGACTCGGCCCTCTCGGCCTCGTCTGCACCGATCGGCAACTCGACGACAGTCGCCTCGAACAGCGGCACCTGGTGCCCGCCCGCCAGCCGCGCGACGACCCCGGCGGGAACCGAGCGCACCAGCCGGTTCACCGCGGTTGCACTGTCGTTGTACACCCGTGCCGCTCCGATGATCCGCTGCTCGGTCACCTTGAGCTCGAGCGCGGGACGCTGAATCGCCCAGTCGTGCTTGACATTCGGGTTGCACTCCACCTCGAACATCAGGCGGTGCAGCGCGACCGACAGCGCGTTCTCGGAGCCGGCCTGCTCGCCGAGGCTCATGCCCTGCTGGCGCAGAGCGACGGCCAGCGATCGAGCGCCGACCAACGGGGCCAGGATCTCGGACGGCATCGCCGCGGCCCGGGCGGCGGCGATCAGCTCAGGTGCCTGATCGCACCGTCGTTCGAGTTCCACATCGAGCAGGGCCCGGCTCGCGGTGAGGTTTCCCTCGAATCGACGCAAGCGTCGAACCACGGACACCGCCCACGTCACAAGAAGAACAACAGCAACGACCGCCACAACCGTCACAAGAGTCACAGGCGTGCAATCTACTCACACCCCGGGGCGCTCGCACACCGGGTCCGCCCACTGGCCGTACGCCGGGCCTGATTCAGCCGCGCGGGTCCTGGTCGAGGTCACCCTCGTGCGGGTACGGGCGTCCCGGATCGTGATTTACGGTGCGCGCCAGCGGAACAACGTTCGGCGGCGCGGATTGGTCCGCGCCCGGCGCCGGGTACGGCGAGCGCTCCCAGTCCGGCATCTCGCGGGGGGCGGGGGCGGCGCTCGGCGGCGCCTCCTGTGCCGCGTCGAGAACGGGGGGCAGCACGTGCAGGATGCCGGAGAGCCGGGCCACCGCATCGATCGCGGCGTCCCACTCACGGCCGTTGCTGGTGACCGGCAGCGAACCGAGCGTCCACTCCCCCTCACTCCACAGCATCTGAACATGCGGGGGAACCGACTCCGTGAAATGCACCATGCGCTGATCGCAGACCCGCCGGGCGATCTCCAGGTCGGTGGCGAACACCACGCGCGGCCCGATCGAGCCGAGCAGGTTCATGTCCGCATCCTTCGGCGGCGGCGTCGACCGGAGCCGGAGATCGATGTCGACATCGGAGCCGACCGTACGCTGGACCGCGACGATCGTCGTCGTCTCCTCGAGGTCGAACAGCACGAAGTTCTCGCCGCGGCGGATGCCGTGCACCACGTCGACGGCCCCGAGATATTCCTGCTTGGCCAGCGCGGCCCGGTGCCAACGCGACGGCAGGTGCTCATCCGACTCGTTGTAGGTGTAGCCCTGCGCCTTCGCCCAGATCTGCCGGACGCGACCGAACTGGTCACGCCTGCTGCGATCGATGGACAGGAGCACGATCGCGCCCACGAGCGCGATCGCTGAGAGTCCGAACCAGATAAGCGTCATCGCCAGTCACAATATCGACTGAACGGTCCCCGCGCGGCACTCGGCTCGCACGGGGACCGAAATCATCTACATCTATCCGCCGTCAGTTCCCGAAGTTCCCGAGATCCGGGAGCGTGGTGTTCACGATCACCTTGGCGACGACGGACCCGTCATCGCCCTTGTCGCCCTGGACCACGACGGTGTCACCGGGTTTGAGGTCGCCGACCTTCGCGCCGCTGAGCGAGATGACCTTGGTGGACCCGTTGGTGACGACCGTGACCGCGGAGCCGCCGATCCCGTCGAGGATCAGCGTGGATCCGTCGTTGGACGTGATCGTCCCGACGGCCGCACCGGCCGCGCCGATCGCCTCACCCACACCGCCCGGGATCTGCGAGAGGTCAGGGGCGCTGGTGGCGGGCGGTTCGGAGGTACGGGGCGGCGGGGTGCTGGCCCGGGGCAGGGTGCTCGTCACCGGCCCCGAGGCGCTGCTCGGGGAGTCGGCGCCGCCGCCGCTGATCAGCATGACGCCGAGACCGACGACCGCCGCGAGGAGCAGCCCCGCCACGACAAGGGCGACCGCCAGCACGCCCTTGCCTGGCCCCTTCTTCTGGTCGCCGTCGAGGTAGGGCGACGCACCGGTTGGCGGTGGTGTCGGCGGCTGATTCGGGTCGTATCCCTGGTAAGTCGGGTACGCCTGCGTCGCGTTCGGCAGCTGATTCGGGTCGTACCCCTGGTACGTCGGATACGCCTGCGTCGCGTTCGGCAGCTGATTCGGGTCGTACCCCTGGTACGTCGGATACGCCTGCGTCGCGTTCGGCGGCTGATTCGGGTCGTACCCCTGGTACGTCGGGTACGCCTGCGTCGCGTTCGGCGGAACCTGACCGTAGGCCCGGTTCGGGTCCGAGGTGTATTGCACGGTCGCCGGTTCGGCCGGCCGGTCGAACTGCTGCGTCGGCTGATCGGCGCCGCGGGCCCAGACCTCGGTCGCCTGGTCCGTCGCAGCGTCCTCGGCCGCAGGAGCCCACTCCGCGGTGGGGTCGGAGCCTGCGTCGAACGGCTCGGTGCCGTCGGCGCTGCGCTCCTGCGGTGTGCGCGGATCGTCCGTGTTGTTCATGTCTCGGGCCTGCTCTCTGCGCGGGTGATCGTGTGGTCCCGCCGCTGGTCAATTCAGTCCGACCCGCCAGAATAGAGGCGGAACCTGAGACCGCGCTGAAGACGCCGGTGGCTACCGCATCACGTTCCACGCGATCGGCCGGGACAGCTCACCGGGAAAGTTCTCCCGCAGGTAGGCCGTCCACTGCGCGACGTGCGCGCGCATCGCCCCCTCGGCGGCGGCGGGATCGCCGTCCGCGATCGCCGTGAGAATCGCGACGTCGTCCGCGAGCACCCTTGACCTCAGCCGCTCCGAATAGGCGACGCCGACCCCCGCCCCGACGAAGACTCCGTCCATGGCGTCGACGAGATAACCGAACAGCGCGTTGCCCGACGCCCAGGCGATGGTGTTGTGGAATCGGCGGTTCGCCGCGAGGAACGCCTCGAGATCGTCGAGGTGCTTCTCCATCTGCTGTACCGACTCGGCGAGGACCCGGCGGTGTTCCTCGGTTCGATGCTCGGCGGCCATCCGGGCCATCAACGGCTCGAGGCCGACCCGCGCCTCGACGATCGTGCCGAACGGCGACTCCTCGAACTGCAGCAACAGGCCGAGGCCGGTCATCAGGTGGGAGCCGTCCGGCTTCTGCACGGTCGGACCCCCGCCCGGCCCCGGCTTGATCGAGAGCGCACCGGACAGCTCGAGATACCGGAGCGATTCGCGGAGCGTGCCCCTGCCGACCTGATACTGCTCGAGCATCACCCGCTCCGGCGGCAACCGGTCACCGGGCCGCAAGCCCTCGCGTTCGATGTCCGAAATGATCCGCCTGGCGATGATCATCGCCGTCTTCTGCGGACGATCCGCCCTGTCCATCACCTTCGCTCCGCCCCCTGCATGACGACACATTCGTACGACCCCCCAGGGGCCGAATCCTACAGATGATTCGCAGGGTTGGGGGGCAATCTGGACAGTCGACCTGCACTGTACGAGTCCCGCCGAGCGGGACGGCGTTGTGTGAGATGAGTCTCATTTCTGTCAGGGTGTGGTCCATTGCATTCAATCGAATGATGCGGATAGTTTCTTGGCGCAGCGTTCGGAAGCATGGCTCACGATCTGACCAGCCCTCCGGTCCGATGCACCGCTTCCGACCACCACTGACCACCTCTAGAGGGGAACGAATGAGCGAGATCAGCAAGTCAGGCCTACGCCGTGGCGCCCGCATCGCAGGCGTAGGCGCCGCCGCCGCGATGGCGATCGGCCTGATGTCCACCGGTGCGGCCCACGCCGACACCTTCGTGCCGCTGCCCGACGGGCAGAAGGCCGGACCGGGAGCGGTCGTCTCCCGCACCGGCGAGAGCGCCCTGATCTCCCCGTCGCTGGCCGCCAACGGCGCCGGCCGCACCGCCTGGGTCTCGGGCACCGTCACCGCCGACGTCACCGGCATCACCAAGGAAGGCGAGGCCGGACCGTTCAACGGCGCCGCCAACACCTCCGGCACCAACAACTCCTCCACGCACGGGATCTCCCGGATCAGCACCGGCTACATCGTCGGCTGCCAGGTCGACATCACCGGCCTCGGCGGATCCATCGGCGCCGGCATCGACCTCTCCGGCCCCTCGATCTCCGGTTCGCTGACCGTCCCGGTCTCCGCGGGCCAGGTCAAGTTCGTGAACGTCGCGGGCAAGGACATCAAGAAGAACGGCAAGTACTCCGTCCAGTACCAGGACACCCAGCTCGAGATCCAGAACTGCGGCGGCTTCGCCCAGGCCCGCTCCTACACCGTGGTCGAGATCGTCGGCAACGACTACTCCAAGACCACCCTGTACGGCCAGCCCTTCAGCATCGGCTAAAGGGCGGCTGCGCCGCACAGTCCACCAGACTTTCTTGAAACCCGAACCCTCAAAGGTGAATTCATGAACGCCAGCACCACCGGCCTGCGCCGCGGGCTGCAGACCGCCGCCGTCGGCAGCGCCGCCGCCATCGCCCTCGGCTTCTTCTCCGCAGGCGCGGCGAACGCCGACACCCTCGTCCCGCTGCCCGACGGCTCGATCACCGAGACCCTCGTCGACGGCACCGTCGTCACCATCACCCGCACCGGCGAGACCGCCAACATCTCCCCGTCGATGGGCTCGACCCCGCTGCACCGCAACGTCTGGGTCTCCGGCTCGACCAAGGTCGAGGTCTCCAACGGCGGCAGCGGCACCATCCAGCCCGGCTACATCGTCGCCTGCCAGCTCACCCTCGGCGGCAAGTCCGGCACCGACGGCGGCATGTCCACCACCTGGGCCGACCCCGACGGCGCCGCCAAGCAGACCGCCAAGACCGCGGGCAACCTGTCCATCGGACCCGGCCAGGCCGTGGACTACAAGATCCTCGACCTCGAACTCGCCGACCCCTTCGGCGCCGAGCAGCACCGCGCCGCCAACCCCTACAAGGGCAAGGGCAGCGTCACCTGGGCCGACTCCACCCTCGGGGTCAGCGGCTGCGCCGGCTACGCCCAGGCCCGCTCCTACGTGAAGGTCACCGTCAACACCGCCAACGTCACCGGCAACGTCACCCTCTGGGGCCAGCCCTTCAGCATCGGCTGACGCCACCCCCAACGCACCCGGTCCCCTCGGCCGCGCCCCTCACGCGACCGAACCCGGGTGGGCGCCGCGCTCGTCGGCGCCGCGGCTCCTGGTCTGCCCCCCGGCCCATGAATCGCGGCACCACGACCCGGCCACAACGCGACTGTGCGCGAGGTTCTCCACGAACCTCGCGCACAGTCGTGTCTCACACCGCTACCCGAGCACCAGCGAATCACCGTCGACCGAGACGTTCACCGGCACCGTGTCGCCGTCGTGAATCTCCCCGGCCAGCAACAGCTTCGCGAGCTGGTCGCCGATCGCCTGCTGGATCAGTCGGCGCAGCGGTCGGGCGCCGTACAGCGGGTCGTACCCGCGGTGCGCCAGCCACTCCTTCGCCGGCCCCGACACCTCCAGGCTCAACCTGCGGGCCGCGAGCCGCTTCGCCAGCTGCCCGAGCTGGATGTCGACGATCGACTCCAGCTGCTGCTCCGAGAGCGGATCGAAAATCACCACGTCGTCGAGCCGGTTGATGAACTCCGGCTTGAACGCGTGCCGCACCGCGTCCATCACCTGCTCCCGGGTGCCACCGGCGCCCAGGTTCGAGGTGAGGATCAGGATGGTGTTGCGGAAGTCGACCGTTCGGCCCTGACCGTCCGTCAGGCGCCCCTCGTCGAGCACCGCCAGCAGGATGTCGAAGACGTCCGGGTGCGCCTTCTCGACCTCGTCGAACAGCACCACCGTGTACGGCCGCCTGCGGACCGCCTCGGTGAGCTGACCGCCCTGGTCGTAGCCGACGTATCCCGGAGGAGCACCGACCAGCCGGGCCACGGAGTGCTTCTCGCTGTACTCGCTCATGTCGATCCGGACCATCGCCCGCTCGTCGTCGAACAGGAAGTCCGCCAACGCCTTCGCCAGCTCGGTCTTGCCGACACCCGTCGGGCCGAGGAACAGGAATGATCCGGTCGGCCGGTTCGGGTCGGCGACCCCTGCCCGCGCACGACGGACCGCATCGGACACCGCGATCACCGCTTCGTCCTGGCCGACGACCCGCTTGCCCAGCTCCGATTCCATCCGGAGCAGCTTGGCGGTCTCGCCCTCCATCATCCGGCCCGCGGGGATGCCGGTCCACGCCGACACGACATCGGCGACGTCGTCGGGCCCGACCTCCTCCTTGAGCATCACGTCACCGTCGCTGGCGCCGCCGGACGCCTCGACCGCGGCGTCGAGCTTGCGCTCCAGCTCGGGGATCCGGCCGTACCGCAGCTCGGCCGCCTTGCCCAGGTCGCCGTCCCGCTCGGCCCGATCCGACTCGCCGCGAAGCGCTTCCAGCTGTTCCTTGATCTCGCGGACGGAATCGATGGCCTGCTTCTCGTTCTGCCACCTGGTGCTCAGCTGACCCAGCTTCTCGCGGTCGTCGGCGAGTTCCTGGCGCAGCTTGACCAGCCGGGCCTTGGACGCCTCGTCGGTCTCCTTCTCGAGCGCCATCTCCTCGATCTCGAGCCGCCGCACCGTGCGCTCGACCTCGTCGATCTCGACGGGCCGGGAGTCGATCTCCATGCGCAGCCGCGACGCCGCCTCGTCGACCAGGTCGATCGCCTTGTCCGGCAGGAACCGGGAGGTGATGTAGCGGTCCGAGAGTGTCGCGGCCGCAACGAGAGCCGAGTCGGTGATGCGCACGCCGTGGTGCACCTCGTAGCGCTCCTTCAGGCCGCGCAGGATGCCGACGGTGTCCTCCACCGACGGCTCCCCGACCAGCACCTGCTGGAAGCGGCGCTCAAGGGCGGCGTCCTTCTCGATGTACTTGCGGTACTCCTCGAGGGTGGTGGCGCCGACCATCCGCAGCTCACCGCGGGCGAGCATCGGCTTGATCATGTTGCCCGCGTCCATCGCCGACTCGCCGGTCGCGCCGGCACCGACGATCGTGTGCAGCTCGTCGATGAAGGTGATCACCTGGCCGGCCGAGTTCTTGATGTCTTCCAGGACGGCCTTGAGCCGCTCCTCGAACTCGCCGCGGAACTTGGCGCCCGCGACCATCGAACCGAGGTCGAGGGAGACGACGGTCTTGCCGCGC
The DNA here is from genome assembly GCF_001894865.1 of Rhodococcus maanshanensis NBRC 100610. Taxonomy (GTDB): domain Bacteria; phylum Actinomycetota; class Actinomycetes; order Mycobacteriales; family Mycobacteriaceae; genus Rhodococcus_G; species Rhodococcus_G maanshanensis. The sequence continues at coordinate 81,239 of NZ_BCXA01000030.1, forward strand.
AACGATTCCGGGACGTCGCCCGCCACGATGCGCTGGGCGAGACCCTCCACGATGGCGGTCTTGCCGACGCCGGGCTCACCGATGAGCACCGGGTTGTTCTTGGTGCGGCGGCTGAGCACCTGCACGACCCGCCGGATCTCGGTGTCGCGGCCGATGACGGGGTCGAGCTTGCCCGCCCTGGCGGCCTCGGTGAGATCGGTGCTGTACTTCTCCAGTGCCTGATAGGTGCCCTCGGGGTCGGGGCTGGTCACGCGCGCGCTGCCGCGCACGGCGGTGAAGGCCTCACGCAGCGCCTGCGGGGTTGCCCCGTGGCCGACAAGGAGTTTCGCGACGTCGGAGTCCCCGGAGGCCAACCCGACAAGAACGTGCTCGGTGGAGACGTACTCGTCGTCGAGCTCGGTGGCCAGGTGCTGGGCGGCGGTGAGCGCGGCAAGCGCCTCGCGGCCGAGCTGAGGCGTGGTGGTGGCCCCGGTGGTCTGCGGCAGCCGGTCCACGATCGCCTGGGCCTCGCGGTGCACGGCGGTCGGGTCGACGCCAACCGCCTTGAGCAGCGGGGCGGCGATGCCGTCGGTCTGGTCTAGCAGCGCGGCGAGCAGGTGCGCCGGACGGATGTCCGGGTTGCCCGCGGCGGAAGCAGACTGCAAGGCGGCGGTCAGTGCCGCCTGAGTCTTGGTGGTCGGAGAGAACGAGTCCACTGGTCACCCCTTCGGAAGACGTCGGTCGTCGCCGTCGAGCCTATGCAGGGCCACTCGGCGTTGTCACATGTTCCAACGCGCCAAAGGTTGAGTCTGTTCCGCTCAAGTTTGAGAATCTCGGGGCTGATGCGGTGTCGCTGGTCACAGCCCGAGGCCGACGCGATACCTCTCGAGCCGGTCCACGAGCTCCGCGGGGTGCGCCAGGGCGGGCAGGTGGCCGCTGTCCATCTCGTCGGGCGTGATCCCGAGCCGTTCGCGCACGACCCGACGCTGGAACTCGGCGGGGAACAGGCGGTCCTGCCGACACAGCAGGAACCGCGTCGGCACGTCCGGCCACGCGGGCAGCGGCCACGGCTTGCGGAACGGCGTCTCGGACTGTTCCCGCGCCCCGCCCGCCATCACCGCCGGGATCAGCTCCGGCGCCACGTCGTGCAGGAACATCGTGATCGGGTCGAACTCGGCGTCGGGGTCGCGTCCGTCCGCCACGTCCTGCGCGCGGCGAGCGGCCTTCTGTCCCGTGTTCGCCCACCAGTCGCCCGGCGCCTCGCCCGGAGCCGGGACCATCGCCGCGACCAGCACCATCAACGACACCGGCACCCGCTCACAGACCAGCGGCGCGGTGAACCCGGCCATCGACTGCGCCACCAGGATCAACCCGGTGCGGTGGCCGATCGCGTCGACCACCGCATCGGTGTACTCCGTGAGCCCGGCCGAGTCGTCGTCGCACGGCAGGTCCGGCGTCACCACGTCGTGCCCGGCAGCGCGCAGCGGGGGCGCCACGAACTGCCAATACGACGAGTCGGACCCGGCTCCGGGGATCAGCACGTAGGTGGCCATGGGCCGACGCTACGCCCGCGATCGCGCTACACCGCGCGTGCCGCGCCCTCCCAGTACTTCGCCCGCAGCGCCTTCTTGTCCAGCTTGCCGAGCGGGGTCAGCGGGAGCGCGTCGACGAAGTCGACCGTCTTCGGCGCGTGCACCGCACCCTTCGCGGCCTTCACCCGCTCGACCAGCTCGGCGACCTCCACCGTCGCGCCCGCGCGCAGGACCACGCAGGCCTTGACGGCCTCGCCCCACTTCTCGTCCGGCACACCGACAACGGCGACCGACGCGACCGCGGGGTGACCGGAGATGACGTCCTCGATCTCCCGGGGGAAGACATTGAAGCCGCCGGTGATGATCATGTCCTTCTTACGGTCGACGATGTACAGGAAGCCGTCCTTGTCCGCGCGGGCGACATCGCCGGTGTGCAGCCAGCCGCCGCGCAGCGCCTCTGCCGTCTCGGCCGGCTTCTTCCAGTAGCCCTGCATGACCAGCGGGCCGCGCACGCAGATCTCGCCGAGCTCGCCGCGGGGCACCTCGTTCAGGTCGTCGTCGAGCAGGCGCACGTCCAGCCAGGGCACCGGACGCCCACAGGAGGCCAGCCGCTCGAGGTTGGCGGGGTCGTGCTCCTCCTTGCGCATCACCGTGATGGTCATGCCGCACTCGGACTGACCGAAGTACTGGAAGAAGATCGGGCCCAGCTTCTCGATGCCCTCGACCAGACGCGCGGGCGACATCGCCGCAGCGCCGTAGTACAGCGTCTGCAGGCTGGAGAGGTCGCGCTTGGCCAGGTCCGGGTGGTCGAGCAGCATGTAGATCATCGTCGGCACGAGCATCGTCACGGTGATCTTGTGCTTCTCGATCGCCTCGAGGACGGCGCCCGGCTCGAAGGCGGGCAGCACCACAAGCGCACCGCCGCGCATCAGCGTGGGCACGAAGAACGCCATGCCCGCGTGCGAGAGCGGGGTGCAGGCGAGGAAGCGCATCTCGTCCGGCCACTGCCACTCGGCCATCTGGATCTGCGGCAGCGTCACGCCCGACTGGAACGTGTTGATCACGCCCTTCGGCTTGCCGGTGGTGCCGCCGGTGTAGACGATGCTGCTCGGGTCGGTACCGGCCACCTTCGCGGCGACGAGCCGCTCGGGGACGAAATCGCCCACCAGGGCCAGCAGGTCGACCCCGACCTCGGACGGGCCGAGCGAGAAGAAGTTCTTCAGCGACGGCACCGAGGCCTTGAGCTCCGCCGCGCGCCCCTCGAACGCGGTGGGGTCGAAGATCAGCGTCTCGATCTCGGAGTCCTCGAGGATGTAGCGGTGATCGTCGAGCGAGCCCATCGGCGCCAGCGCGGTGTTGCGGCAGCCGAGGATCATCGTGGACCCGACGCTGATGAGCACCTCGGGACGGTTCTTCGAGAGCATCGCGACCGTGGAGCCCGTGCCGATGCCGAGGGACTGCAGCGCCTGCACGAAGCAGCTGATCTGGTCGCGCATCTGCCCACCGGTGAGCACCACGTCCCCGAGGTAGAGGGCGGGGCGGTCCGCGTTGCGCTCCAGCGCAGTGATCAGCAGGTCCGCGGTGTATTGCGGGCGGTGCAGGTCGGCGAGCTCGTCGGTGGTCATTTCTTCTCCGCTCTGGCTGGGGGGCACGGCTGGCGGCCGCGGCCGTGCGCGTGGCACGCCTCACATTAGAACGCAAACTGACACATGTTCTAGTGGCAATCGCATTTGTGCAGGTGCCAACCCCGTCGCGATACCCTCTGGGCATGCAGAACACGGGTGTCGAAGAGCAGGTGTGGACCGCGACGGTGGTGGAGCACCATCGGCTGCGCACCGACCTCGCGGTCGTGCGGTTGGAGGGCGAGTTCGTCCCGTTCACCGCGGGGCAGTCGGTCGCGGTGACCGTGCCGCAGAACCCCCGGGTCTCGCGGCGCTACTCCCCCGCCCTGCCGCCCTCGCTCGACGGCAAGCTCGAGTTCCACGTCAGGACCGTGCCCGCAGGCTGGATCAGCGGCGCGATCGTCGGCGACACCGCCCCCGGCGACCAGTGGCAGATCAGCGAGCCGAGCGGACGCCTGTCGGTGGACGATTCGGGTCGGGACGTGGTGATGGTCGCGGGCGGCACCGGGCTCGCCCCGTTCCGCTCGATCATCCTCGAGCTCGCGCGGCGCCCGCGGCCGCCCCGGGTGTACCTGTTCGTCGGCGGCCGTCACCCGCGCGACCTCTACGGCTCCGACATGCTGTGGATCCTGGCCCAGCAGCTGGACTGGCTGACTGTGGTGCCTGTCGTGGAGAGCGTGCAGGACCCCGAGTGGGCCGACGAATGGCACGAGCACACCCGGGTGGACATCGGCTACGGCCCCGACGACATCATCGCGGGCACGCTCGCCGAGGTCGTCAGCTCGTACGGCGCCTACACCGACCACCAGGTATTGGTCTGCGGCTCCCCCGCCATGGTCCGCTTCACCCTGCGCGCCCTCATCGACAGCGGAACCCCCGCGGGCGCGATCCAGTTCGAATAGGCGCTCCGCGCCTGTGCGCGGTTGACGAGTCCAGGGACCCCTCAACCGCGCACGGGCGCGTCAGCGCCTCGTGCTGCCTGCGTCGACCGGGAGCGACACCGAGGTGATGTAGCGCGCCTCGTCGGAGGCCAGGAACAGCGCGGCGTTCGCGACGTCCACCGGCTCGACCCACGGGATCTCGAGCAGGTTCATCGTCGCGGCCGACTCGGCGAACTCCTCGCGCGTCGGCGGCCGGTCCAGATCGGGTCGGAACTTCGTCCGCACCGCGTCGTTCTGGATCATCGGGGTGTCGACGTTGGTGGGGTGCACGGTGTTGACGCGGACCTTGTGCGGCGCCAATTCCTTTGCCATCGAACGCATCAGCCCGACCACGCCGTGCTTGGCGGCGGTGTAGTGGGCGACGCCGACCAGGCCGCGCAGCCCGGCGATCGAGCTGGTGAGGATCATCGAGCCGCCGCCCCGCTCGATCAGGTGCGGGGCCGACACCGCGCACGTCTGCCACACCCCGGTCAGGTTCACGTCGAGCATGGTGTTCCAGGTCTGCTCGTCGAGGTCGAGCGCCGGGGCCGAGGAGGTGATGCCCGCGGTGGCACAGACGATGTCGAGACCGCCGAACGCCGAGGCCCCCGCGTCCACCGCAGCGGACAGCGCCGCCCGGTCGCGCACGTCGACCTCGAAAGCCTCTATCCGCCCGCCTGTTTCGCGGACGAGCGCCGCGGTCTCGGCGAGGTCAGCCGCGCTCGACGGCGGCGTGACCACCGTGTCGACCGGCCCGCACAGGTCGACGGCGATCACGTCGGCGCCCTCCTGCGCGAACCGCAGTGCCTGCGCCCGGCCGATGCCGCGGGCCGCGCCGGTCACCAGCGCGACCTTGCCGGCCACCCGTCCACTCGGAGTAGTCCCCGCTCGCGTCATCGTCACACCTTCTGCGTCAGGCCGGCGTCGACCACCAGCTCGGTTCCGGTGATGTACCGGGCTTCGTCGGATACCAGGAAGAGCAGGGCGTTGCTGACGTCGACGGATTCCACCCACGGCACCGGCAGCAGGTGGTTGCGGGCCAGCACCTCCATCACGTCCTCCACGGTGGGCTCAGCCAGGTCCGGCCGCAGCCGGGCGAAGGTCGCGGGGTTCAGCGTCATCGCGGTGCCGACCGCGCCGGGCAGCAGGGCATTGACGCGGATCGACTTCGGCCCCAGCTCATTCGCGAGTGTCCGCATCAGCCCGATGACGGCGTGCTTACTCGCCGAGTAGTGGGCGGCGCCCGCGACGGCCTTGATGCCGGCCGTCGAGCTGACGATGACCACCGACCCGCCCTCGGCGCCGATCGACGGGGCCGCGGCCTTGATCGTGTGCCAGACCCCGGTCAGGTTGATGTCAAGGGAGCGCTGCCACACCGGGGCGTCGATGGTCCAGGCCGGGCCCGGGTTGTCGCAGACGCCCGCGTTCGCGACCACGACGTCGAGCCGGCCCAGTTCGGCCACGCCCGCGTCCACCCCCGCCTGCACCGCGGCGAGGTCACGCACGTCCGCCCCGGCCACCGCCGTCCGCCTGCCCGTCGCGGCCACCAGCCGGGCGGTCTCCGCCAGGTCGGCCGCCGCGCCGGGGAGGTCCATCGCGATGATGTCCGCGCCCTCCTCGGCCAGACGGACCGCATGGATGCGTCCCATTCCGTTGCCGGCGCCGGTGATGAGCGCGACCTTGCCCGCCATACGAGACATCGGTGTCCCCTTCCACGTCTACAGCCGACGCTAAGGGGCAGGCCGCGGGGCTGACACACGCTCTCCCGCGCAGCGGGAGGTCCTGGCGAACTCCGCCTGCCGCGGTCGGTTTCGGGGCAGTATTCGACCGAATCCGACGACTAGGAAGGCACACCGTGCACACCGCTTTCATCCGCGTGAAGGTCGCCCCTGCCGCGGCCGACCGGGCGGCGCTCGCCATGCTCGCGCTGGTCGAGCCGACGCTCGCCGAACCCGGTTGCGTCACATACGAGTTCTACCGCGATCACGACGATCCGTCGCTGTTCCTGTGTTTCGAACACTGGCAGTCGCGTGAGGCGCTCGACGACCACGGCTCCACACCGCACGTCACCGCGTTCCTCGCCGAGTTCGGACCGGTGATCGAGCGCTGGGAGTCCAACCACGCCAGCGCGTTGGCCTGACACCCGCGCCGACCGCGTCCCCGCCCGTGGGGCCGCGGTCGGCGTTGGCGCTACCCGCCGACCCGCCCGAAGTACGCGTCCCGCAGGACCGCGAGGTCGTCGATGTCACCGGCATCGGCGTCCATCACCACCCGCCCGATGTCGAGCACGGTGACGTGGTCGGCCACGCTCATCGCCGCCTCGACCGCCTGCTCGACGAGCAGCACCGCCAGCCCGGCCTCCTTGAGCACGTTCACCCGCTCCATCACCTCGTTGACGATCACCGGCGCCAGACCGCCGGACGGCTCGTCGAGCAGCAGCAGCGTCGGCTCGGCCATCAGCGCCTGTCCGATGGCCAGCATCTGTTGCTGGCCACCGGACATCGAGCCCGCGAGCAGCCCGCGCTTCTCGCCGAGGATCGGGAACAGGTCGTAGATCCGCGCGACCTCCTGCTTGAGCGCGGACCGCCGCATCTTGCGGACGTAACCGCCGAGGATCAGGTTCTGCTCGACGGTCTGCCGGTGGAAGACCCGCTTGCCCTCCTGGACGTAGGCGATGCCCCGCCGGACCCGCTGGTGTGCGGGCAGCCGGGAGATGTCCTGGCCGTCGAACTCGACGGAACCCGCCGAGACCTTGTTCAGCCCGGAGATGGCGCGCAGGGTGCTGGTCTTACCCGCCCCGTTGCGACCGAGCAGCGCCGTCACCTTGCCGGGCCACACATCGATCGAGACATCCCAGACCACCCGCAGGTCGCCGTATCCGGACTCCAGGTTCCGCACGCTCAGTAGCGGTTTCGTGGTGGCTGCGGTCATGACTTCACCTCCGTGGACATCGCGGCCTCCTCGTCGGCGATGGTGCGCGCACCACCCGCCTCGACACTGACACCGAGGTACTCGCTGAGCACCCTCGGGTTCTGCTCGATCTCGGCCGGGCTCCCGTCCGCGATGACGGCCCCCTGGGCGAGCACCACGATGCGGTTCGCGAGCTCGAGGACGAGCCGGAAGTTGTGCTCCACCAACACCACCGTGGCGCCGGCGTCGCGCAGGTCGCGGATCAGGTCCGCGAGCCGCTCGACCTCGTCCTCGTCCAGGCCGGAGGCCACCTCGTCGAGCAACAGCACCCGGGGCCCCGCGACCACGGAGCGCGCCACCTCGAGCAACCTGCGCATGCCGAGCGGCAGCGCGGTGGCCGTCTCGTCACGCAGGTGCGACATCCCGACCATCTCGAGCGCGCGCTCCGCCTCGGCGAGGTCGGCGGCGCGCACCCTGCGGTACCGAGGCAGCCGCAGCACGGTGGCGAACATCGACACCCGGTCCGTGCTGTACCGGCCCGAGGCCACCGCCTCCAACACGGTCACGTGCTCCGGGATGTTCGGGGTCTGGAAGGTCCGGGCGACCCCGACCCTGGCCACCCGATCGGGAGACTGCCCCTGTACCTCGTTGTCGCCGACCAGGATCCGGCCGGAGTCCGGCTTGTAGAACCCACAGATCATGTTCAGCATGGTGGTCTTGCCCGACCCGTTCGGGCCGATCAGCGCGGTCACCTGACCGGGCTCGGCGGTCAGCGAGGCGCCGTCGAGGGCCTGGTTACCGCCGAACGCCTTGGCGATGCCCTCCACGACAAGGCGCTCGCCCACGATCGGGTCGACGACCGGTCGCGTTCCTTCGGCCGCGGGAGCGGCCGCGTGTGCACCGGTCAGTCCCGCTGCCCGGTCCAGCCGCGCCATCGCCGCCTTCCCGAGTTTCGCCAGGCCGCCGCTGAGCAGCACACCACCGACGATGAGGAACCCGCCGTAGAAGACCAGGGCGTACTCCTGGAAGTCCGCGGACTGATTGGGGCCGAGCTGCATGATCGCCGCGCCGACCACCGCGCCGTAGACGCTCGCCGCGCCACCGAGGATGCACGCCGCGAGAACCGCTGTGGCGAAGGTGAACCCGAACGCCTCCGGCGAGATGTACATGTCGATGTTCGCGAACAGGGCGCCTGCGAGTCCGGCCGGGAACGCGCCGATCGCGTAGCCGAGCAGCTTCATCCGGAACACCGAGACGCCGACCGACGAGGCCAGCACCGGGCTTTGCTTGAGGGTGCGGAAGGCGATGCCGTGGCGGGACACCACGAGGTTGCGCATCACCGCGAACCAGGCGATCGTGACGACCACGACCACCAGGTAGTACTCGTTGTTCTCGGGGTCGAGGACGTGGCCGAACAGGGTGGCGGGCTCGAGCCCGCTCAGGCCATTGCGCCCGCCGGTGGTCTCGCCGAACACCGCGATGATGTCGGGCACGAGCAGGACCAGGAAGAACGAGGTCATGGCCAGCGACCAACTGCCGAGTCGCAGACCGGGGATGCCGGTCACGATACCGACCGCCAGCGCGACCAGGCCAGCCGCGACGAGCTGCAGCACGATGTCGGTGTAGCCCGCGATGGACATCAGGCCTGCCGTGTAGGCGCCTGCCGCGTACATCGCGGCCTGGCCGAGCGCGAGTTCGCCTGCGTAGCCGAGGCTCAGGCTCAACCCGCTGACCACAAGGGCGAGGATGCAGGCGAGCTGCACCTGCCTGGTCATCGCGAAGTCGAGCCCGAGCGCGGGCAGGAGCAGCACGAGGACGGCGAGGGCGAGCGGATAGCTCCAACTCGGTACCGCCCGAAGGGAACGCCAGATCTGCATGTCACACCACCCGTTCCCGTACCCGGCCGAACAGCCCGGCCGGCCGAACCATGAGGATCGCGATCAGCACCACGAACACCGCGATGTTGCTGTACTGGCTGCCCAGTTCGAGCGCCGCGAAGGACTCGACCAGACCGACCGTGAGACCACCGACCAGTGCGCCCGGCAGGGAGCCGAAGCCGCCGATGGCCAGCGCCACGAAGCCCTTGATCGCCAGCGCGGAACCGAGCGTGGCCACCGCGAATGTCTTGGGTCCCACGAAGAGTCCCAGGAAACCGGCGAGCGCACCCGATGCGGCGAAGGCCCCGAGCGCGAGCGCGCGGACGTTCACCCCGCGCAGCATGGCGGCCTCCCGGTCCTCGGAGATGCCGAGCAGCGCGAGACCGGTGACGGTCTTCTTGCTGACCTGGCTGAGCAGCACCACGAGCACGATCGCGAGCACCAGCAGCGCGATCTCGACCGGGTAGGTGCGCCCGCCGAGCAAGGTGATCGCGTCGTTGGAGCCGAAGAACGGCACCGTCAACGGTTCGCTGCCCCAGATGAGCTGTGTCGCACCGCCTATGAGGGTCGCGGCTCCCAATGTCGTGACCAGTTGGTTCTGGTGGTCGTGTACCGGCCGGACGGCGATGATCTCCTCGAGTCCGGCGAGGATCATCACCGTCACGGTCGCCATCACGGCGACGACGAGAACCGGCAGCTTCAGCGTCACCAGGCCGGTGTACGCGACGAAGGTGCCGACCATCATCAGCTGCGCCTGCGCGAAGTTGAAGGTGTTGGACGAGATGAAGACGATGTTGTAGCCGATCGCCACGAGCGTGTAGACAGCGCCGAGTGCGAGACCCGACCAGACAATGGTCACCGCGAGCTCCTCTCGGTGGTGCGGCCGCGGGCGGCCGCACCACCGTCATCGTTCAGGGATGGACGGGTCAGGCGGCCGGGTTGCCGTACTGGCCGTTGAGCAGCTTGCTCGGCGGCACGAACCGGTAGCCGTCGTCCTCCAGGTTGGGCGCGTGCGATTCCGCCGAGTAGTGGTACCGCGGCAGGAAGGCCGTCTTGGCGTTGTCGAGGACCTCCTGGTTCTCCAGCGCCTCGGCGAGCGCCGTTGCGTCCGTGGTGGATCCGACCTTGGCCGCGGCCGCAGCGACGAGGCCGAACGGGTCGTAGTTGTCGGCGAGGATCAGCGTCGACGGGATCTGCCCCATCCCGGCCATGGTGGTGACCATGGCGTTGACCGCCGCGTCGTTCGCGTCGTAGACGGTGCTCGGGAACACCTGCATGACGAGGTTCGCGGTGGCGGGAGTGCCGAGGATCCCCTCCGGCGCGGGCTTGGCGACCAGCGCGGTGCCCGAGACCGAGGTGTTGCCGATCAGCGGGATGTTCCAGTCCAGGCGCTGCAGGCTCGTCAGCAGGTAGCCCAGCGGCGCCCCGTAGGCGTCGACGACCAGCGCCTGCGCGCCCTTGTTCTTGAGCGACTGGAGCTGGGCGGTCATGTCGAGGGCCGCGATGTCGTATTCCTCGGAGCCTGCCGCGCTCACGCCCTCCGCGGCGAGGGAGGATTCCATCGCCTTGCCGAAGGCCTCGCCGTAGGCGCTGCTGCCGTGGATGACGCCGACCTGCTGGTACCCCTTGCTCTTCGCGTGCCGCGCGATCGAGGCCGCGTAGTCGGAGGGCGACGGCGACAGGTCGAAGTTGAGCGGGAATTCCTCGGGGTCGGAGGAGTTCTCGGTGGGTCCGACGTTGAACGAGAGGATCTTGTTCTGCTTGAGGATCGGCAGGGTCGCGGCCGAGAGCGTGGACGGGCCCGAGTTGAGGTAGAGGTCCGGCTTGTTGCCGGAGGCGATCGCCTCGCGCAGGTTCGAGACGGCCTTGGTGGCGTCGCCGCCGTCGTCGACGACGGTGAGTTCGACCTGCCGACCACCGATTCCGCCGTTGCCGTTGACTGCCTCGACCCCGGCCTTCGCCGCGAGAATCGAGGTCTGGGAGTTCGCCGCGAGGGCGCCCTGGCCGCTGACCGCGCCGGTGACGAGCACCCGGTAGGGGCCGTCCGATCCGCTCTCGGAGCCGGAGCTCGATCCGGAACAACCCGCGAGCGCGACCGCGGACACGGCCAGCGCTGCCACGAGAGCGGAGTGCCGATTCTTCATGCAGATCTCCTCAAGTTGAATAAGCAAGCATTTGCTTGGCAAGCAACGCTATGGATCCAACCGGGTGACGTCAATCACTTTCCCGCTAGCCGGGACCTGAAAGATATTGATATGCAACGGTTTTGATATGTCGTGCTGCGGACACGGCATAGCGCTGGATGTCATCCCCACGACACCCAGCGCTTTCCGTCGGCCGAATGGCCGGGTCGTACCGTCCCTACTTGCCGTCAGGCACTCGCCTCGATGACCTCGAACCCCTTGTAGCCGGCGGCCGCGACCTCGGCAATGATCTCGCCATAGGCGCCGAATCCGCCGATGAACGGCATGAACACGCGCGGCTTCCCTGGGATGTTCGCGCCCATGTACCACGAGTTCGCGGTCGGCAGCAGCGTCTGCGCGGCCCGATCGGAGCACTCCTGCACCCAGGCGGCGGCCGCCTCGGGGGTGGCCTCGATCGCCACCGCGCCCCGCTCGTCGAGGTGGGCGATGGCATCCGCCACCCAGTTCACGTGCAGCTCGGAATGCAGCACCATGTTCGCCAGCACGGACACGCTGCCGGGGCCGGTCATGTTGAACAGGTTCGGGAAGCCGGCCACGCCGAGGCCGAGGTAGGTCTTCGGGCCCTCGGCCCACGCCTGCTTGAGGGTCTGGCCGTCGCGGCCGACGATGTTCAGCTTCTCCATCGACCCGGTCATCGCGTCGAACCCGGTCGCGAGGATCAGCGCATCGATCTCGTAGTGCTCGTCGGCGGTGCGCACGCCCGCCGCGTCGATGCTCTCGATCGGCGTCGCCTTGAGGTTCACCAGCGTGACGTTGTCACGGTTGTAGGTCTGGTAGTAGTTGGCGTCCGTGCAGATCCGCTTGGTGCCGATCGCGTGATCCTTCGGGATGAGCAGCTCCGCGATCTCCGGATCGTCGATCACCGCGCGGACCTTCTCCTCCCAGAAGGAGCGGGCAGTGTCGTTGGACTCGGCGTTGGTCACCTGATCCGGGAAGGTCTTGCTGTACAGCACGCCGCCGAGCTGCCAGCGCTTCTCGTAGGCCTCGCGCCGCTCCTCCTCCGACGCCTCCAGCGCCGACTTCGGATGCGCCTGGTGCGGCGAGCCGCCGCCGCTGAGGAACGAGAGCCGGCGACGCTCGGGGTAGTTCGCCTTCTGCGCGGCGCGGTCCTCGTCGCTGAGCGGCACGTTGCCTGCGGGCACGCTGTAGTTGGCGCTGCGCTGGAACACGTAGAGCTGCTCGGCCTGCTTGGCGACCTCGGGGATGGTCTGGATGCCGGAGGAGCCGGTGCCGATCACGCCGACCCGCTTGCCGGTGAAGTCGACGCCCTCGTGCGGCCAGTGTGCGGTGTGATAGACGCCGCCGTCGAAGGAATCGAGGCCCTCGATCGCGGGGATGTTCGCGTTCGACAGCGGACCGACCGCGAGGATGACGAAGCGCGCGGACACGGCGTCGCCCGCGTCGGTGCGGATCTCCCACCGCAGCGTCTGCTCGTCGAGCGCGATGTCGGTGACCCGGGTGCCGAACGTGATGTCGCGACGGAGGTCGTACCGGTCCGCGACGTGGTTGACGTACTCCAGGATCTCGGGCTGGGTGGCGTACTTCTCGCTCCAGTTCCACTCCTGCTGGAGCTCGGGGTCGAAGGAGTAGGAGTAGTCGACGCTCTCGACGTCGCAGCGCGCGCCCGGGTAGCGGTTCCAGTACCAGACGCCGCCGACCCCGTCGCCCGCCTCGAACACCCGCACCGACAGCCCGTCGCCGCGGAGCTTGTGGAGCGCGTAGAGACCCGCGAAGCCGGCGCCGACGACGACCACATCGACATCGGCGGCTGTGTCGGCCTGAGGGGAAGGGGTCCCTGCGGACGAAGCTGACTGGGCGCTCACGGTGACTGCCTTTCGCTGGAGACTCTCTCTCCAGCGACGCTATTTCGGCGGCGTCACCGAGGCATACCGCCCCTCCCGCTGACTGGGCGGTGCGTTGCCTGCGCGCGGATCAGTACAGCGGGTCGTGCCGCATGTTCTCGACCGGAACGCCCTTGGCCTGCAGCCGGAACTTGGCGGTCTGGATGGTCGAGGCGGACCCGACGATCTGCACGTCGTGGTTCGACCAGTCACCGAACTCGGCTGCGACGGCGCTGACCTTGCCGGTGATCCGCTTGTACATGCCCGCGGGCGGCGTCGGGATCGGGTCGAGGTGCCACCACGGGTTGGTGTCCTCCTCGGAGACCGGGACGACGGTGAGCCACGGGTTGGTCAGCGACAGCTGCCACAGGGTCTCGATGTCGTACAGGTCGCACGGGTAGTTGCCGCCGACGAACACGTGCACGTTCGGGTTGTTGGCGCGCATCGCCATCTCCATCAGCTGCGCGCGCAGCGGGGCGATGCCGGTGCCGGACCCGATCATCAGCATGTCGCGGTTCCTGGTGCGGTCGACGCCGAGCGCGCCGAGCGGGGAACCCATCAGCCAGGTGTCGCCGAGGTTGGTCTGGCCGACCATCGCCGGGCTCACCCAACCACCGGACACGCGGCGGACGTGGAACTCGATCTGCCCCTCGGGGTTCGCCGGGATGGCGGGCGAGAGGTAGCGCCACATCCGAGGGCGGCCCGGGACGGTGACACTGACGTACTGGCCGGCGCCGTACTCCATCGGCCGGTCCAGCTGCAGCCGGACCACAGCGACATCCTGGAGCACCTGCTTGTGCTCGACGACGGTGCCGGTCCAGGTGGCAGGCCCGTCCTCGGCGTTCGCGGCCTCCATCATCACCGAGGCGATCAGGGCGATGGCCTCGCGCCAGGCGTTGTCGACCTCGTCGGTCCACATCTCGTTGCCTGCGAAGTTCTTGAGCGCGAAGATGAGCGCGTTGCCGACCGCGGTGTAGTGCGCGTCGACGACGCCGTACTTGCGGTGGTCGCGGCCGAGCTGGGCGAGGAACAGGAGCACCGGCTCCGGGTCGTCGAGCTGGTCGATCACGTACGCGATCGCGTGGACGAGCCGCTCTCGCTGGGCCTCCATCGCGGCGGGGAAGAACTCGCGGACGTCCGGGTTGTTCGCGAACAAGACGGAGTAGAACGACTGGGTCAGTCGAGCTGGTCCGTCCTCGATTGCCGCCACGGCCTTGAAGGTCGTCCGGACAAGCGAAATAGCCGTTGAATCCACTGCAGAGTCCCCGTTCCGCATACAAACGCGGCCTGCGGTGTCCTCTGCAGGTCGCGTGGCCCCTCACGGCGGGTTGCCGTTGGGTGTGGGCGAGTCTAGCGAGGAATCGTCGCGACCGAAACACGTACCAGTAGAACGACCGTTCAAGTCGACCGCGGAGCCGTCTCACACTACGATCTTGATCGCTGTGAGGTCGCCGCGGGGGCGACAGAATGGAGTTCCGTCATCGTGGTCATCGCCTCGGGAGAGGAAGGGCTCCGCGACATCTCGGCCGCGAGCGCCAGGACGTCGACAACCGAGGACCTGGATCGACGGTTGCGAGAATGCACCGAGTTCTTCGCGCAGCCGGAGCTGGCGCACCTGCCAGCGGAACGGCACACGGCGGCGCTGGACGAGTTCGCGCTGACCGGGCGCTACGCGCACACCACCGAGGAACTCCTGGTCGGGGCGAAGCTCGCCTGGCGGAACCACGCGCGCTGCGTCGGACGCAATCACTGGCGCACCCTCAAGCTGATCGACGCCCGCAACGCGGTGACCGCGGCGGCACTGGCGGAGGCGTGCTGGGAACACCTGCGGGTCGCCACCAACGGCGGCGCGCTGCAGTCGGTGATCACCATCGGCCCGCGACCGCTGCCGGACGGCAGGGAGTTCCGCATCCTCAGCCCCCAGCTCATCCGCTACGCGGGGTACCGCAACGAGGACGGCAGCATCACCGGCGACCCGTGGCACGTCGCGCTCACCGAGCAGGTGACGAAGATGGGCTGGAAGGGCGAGGGCACCCGGTTCGACGTCCTGCCGCTGCTGATCTCGGTCCCCAACGAGCCGCTGCAGTGGTTCGAGGTGCCCGAGGACCTGGTTCTCGAGGTCCCGCTCGAGCACCCGAACTACAAGTGGTTCGCCAAGCTGGGCCTCAAGTGGCACGCGGTGCCCGCGGTGTCGAACATGGACCTGGAGATCGGCGGGCTCACCTACCCCTGCGCGCCCTTCAACGGCTGGTACGTGAGCACCGAGGTCGGTGCCCGCAACTTCAGCGACGAGGACAGGTACGACATGCTGCCCACCATCGCCAAGAAGCTGCGGCTCGACATGAGCTCGGATCGCACGCTGTGGAAGGACCGGGCACTGGTCGAGCTGAACCGGGCCGTCATCCACAGCTACCGGGAGGCGGGGGTGATCATGGTCGACCACCACACGGTGGCCAAGCAGTTCCTCGACTTCGTCGGCCGCGAGGAGAAGGCCGGGCGCACCTGCCCGACGGACTGGTCGTGGATCAACCCGCCGATGTCGGCGGCGTTGACGCCGACCTTCCACCGGCTCTACGACGCCCCCGATCTCGATGTCCGGCCGAACTTCGTCAGCCGGACACAGGCTTCCGGCTGCCCGATCTGATCCGTCACGGCGACGGGATCGTCGCCAGCACGCGGGTGCCCTCCCCCGGCGCCGACGTCAGCTCGAGGGTCCCGCCCAGATTCTCGATCCGGAGGAACTGCGAGGCCAGCCCGATGTGCCCCTCGGCGACGCGCGCGGGCAGATCGCCCGGGTCGAACCCGACACCGTCGTCGGCCACCTCGAGGGTGATGGCCGTTGCGGTCCGGGCCAACTGCAGCTCGACCCGGGTGGCGTGCGCATGCCTGTCGATGTTGCCGAGCGCCTCCCTGGCCACCCGATAGAGCAGCGACTGGCATTCCGGCCTGCCCACCTCCGCCAACCGCACCCGCATCTCGTAGCCGCGGCGCCCATACCCCTCGGCCAGCTCGCGCAGCGCCGCCGTCAGGCCCAACTGCTCGAGCACCTGCGGGTGCAGCGTGGTGACCGTCGAGCGGAGCTGCGTCGCGGTCTCGCGCAGCGCGGCCTCCGCGGCCACAAGGGCGGGGTCCCGGTCGCGCTCGATCGCCTCCTCGAGATCCATCCGGGCCGCGAGGACGTTCTGCAGCGGGCCGTCGTGCAGGTGCTCGGCCAGTCGCCTGCGCTCGCGCTCCTCCGCCCCCATCGACTCGGCGACCAGCTGGCGCCGCACGTCCAGCAACGCGATCACCGTCCCCGACCGGCGCACGAGGACGAAGGACAGCGCGGTGGTCGCGGCGGTGAGCCACAGCAGGAAACCGAAGTACAGGAACACGACTCCCGGCAGGTCGACGAGGTCGTCGCGGACCGCGTAGAAGATCCACACCAGCAGGTAGCCGACGGCCGTGCAGGTGCCGAGGCACGCCGTCAGCGCGGGCCGGTACTGGAACGCCACCGCCACCGGCAGCAGGAAGAACACCGGCAGCAGCGAGGAGGTCGCGCCGCCGGACGCCAGGCAGAGCGCGAGCAGCGCCGCGATGTCGACGCCGGTGGACGCCCAGCCCGCCCACGGCCGCACCTGCCTGCGCAGCACCACCACGAGCCACACCGCGGCCGCGACGGCGTATCCGAGCAGGACCAGCCGGAACACGGTCGGCATCCAGTGCTCGATGCGGACGACGGGGCCGAGCAGCGCGATCAGCGCGATCAGCGGGAGCCGCAGGAAGGCGGTGACCCGCACGGCCTCCGTCGCGTACCGCTCGACGACGCGGTCCCGGTCGCGGCCCGCCACGTCACTCCAGCAATCCCCGGCGCATGGCCTCGGCCACCGCCGCCGCGCGGTCGCTCACCCCCAGCTTCTCGTACAGCCGCTGCACGTGGGTCTTGACGGTGGACGGCGCCAGGAACAGCTCGCCCGCGATGGCCGGGATCGTCAGCCCGCGGGCGATCGCCGCCAGCACCTCCCGCTCGCGGGCGCTGAGCGCCGGGCCGGTGGGCTCGGCGTGCCGCCTGACCTCGCCGAGCAGGCCCGCGGCCAGGCCGGCGGGGAGCACGTCGCGCCCCTTCGCGCAGTCGAGGACCGCGGCCACGATCTCCGCCCGCGTCGACTCCTTGGGCAGGAACCCGGCAGCGCCCTCCTGCACGGCGTGGTACACGATCGCGGACTCGTCGTGCGCGGAGAGCAGCAGCACCCGGGTGCCCAGCTCGTCGCGGCGCACGGCGGCCGCGACCTGGCTCCCGTCGAGCCGAGGCATCCGGTAATCGAGCAGCGCGACGTGCGGTCGGTGTTCCCTGATCAGCGCCAGCGCCGCGGCCCCGTCCTCGGCTTCCCCCACCACCTCGACATCGCCGCTCCCGACGAGCGCCCGGACGACGCCGTCCCGAAAGAGCGGATGATCGTCGGCCACCACGACGCGCACCTTCTCGACCATCGCTCACCACGACCCGAGAACGGTCATGGCCAACTGTCTCACGGGTCCTCCTCCGCGACCAGGCGATTTGAGCATTCACCGGATCTGGAGATGAATTGACTACAAGCCACTGCTAATTAGTCGGGCGAACGAGAACCTGATGCCGGGTGGCCGTCCTACAGTGCAGATGTGCGCAGATTGGAGTCTGCTTACACGGCCGCGGGGGCGTTCCGGCCACAACCAGGGGGTATCGAATTGAGAATCAACGAACATGTCGTGCGTTGCGTGCCGGATCGATGGCTTGGACGCCTTTTGAAGCACTCAGAGCTACTAAAATTTCTGATCGTGGGGGCGATCACCTTCGTTACCACGGTGGCGATCTTCTTCGGACTCAAATGGACGGTCCTTCCGGCCAATCCAGTCACGGCGAATATCGTCGCAGTCCTGGTATCAACGATCCTGTCGTACATTCTGAACAGCGAATGGTCTTTTGCCGAACGGGGAGGCCGACCCAAGCATCACGAAGCGGCCTTGTTCTTCGGAGTCGCGGGGGTGGGGATAGTCCTCAATCAGATACCTTTGTGGATTTCACGCTACGCACTCGATTACAGAACTCCAGATGTCTCCTTCCTCGCGGAGAACATCGCCGATTTCATCAGCGGGGCAATCTTGGGGACATTGATAGCCACAGCATTCCGCTGGTGGGCCATGAAGCGTTTCGTGTTCGTGACATCCGATGCCCAAACGGATTCCCCGCTGGAATCGAAAGAATGGGAGCATCACTGATTCTGCACGTGAATCTCCGTCAAACCGAGGCACTGCTACGTTGACGGCGGACAGGTCGTTCGTGGTGCTGATCGACACCATCTGAAGATACGTAACAACTCTCGCAGAGTCGCTGTTCAGCGCTCGTGCCGGGGCTTCCAGACGACCAGCGCGTTGTTGCGCGGAATCGGCACCAGGTCGCGCCGGTAGCTGGCGTGCACCTGGGCGATCTCGGTCGCCATCTCGGTGACCCGCCGTTGCAGCGCCTCCACCTGGTTGGTCAGCTCGATGATCCGCTTGATGCCCGCCAGGTTGACACCCTCGTCCTGGGACAGCCGCTGCACCTCGCGCAGCAGGGCCACGTCCCTCGGCGAGTAGCGGCGTCCCCCACCGGTGGTGCGGTGCGGGGTCACCAGGCCGAGCCGGTCGTAGTTTCGCAGCGTCTGGGCGTGCATGCCCGCCAGTTCCGCGGCCACCGAGATCACGAAGACCTGGGCGTCCGGGTCCGCGGGCACCTCAGGCCCCCGGGGCGCGGTCATCACGCACCCGCCCAGCCCGCACGCGGATCGAATCCGCTGGCCTTCTCGGCCGACAGATAGGTCTGCAGCGCCTCGGTGGCGGTCTCGTCGAGATCCTGCGGCACCGCGACCTTGACGGTCACGAGCAGATCGCCCGCACCGCCGCTGCGCTTGGGCACCCCGCGTCCGCGCACCCGGAGGATCCGGCCGTCGACGGTCCCCGCAGGGATCTTGACGCCGACCCGGCCTTCGAGGGTGGGGACGGAGACCGTGGTGCCGAGCACCAGTTCGCCGTAACTGACCGGCACGGTGACGGTGAGGTCGTCGCCGTTGCGGCCGAACACCTTGTCCGGCTTGACGTGCACGGTGACGTACAGGTCGCCCGACGGCGCGCCGCGCAGGCCCGCCTCGCCCTGTCCTGCCAGCCTGATCCGCTGCCCGTCGCTCACGCCCTGCGGAATCCGGACGGTGAGGCTGCGGGTGCGGTTCTGCACACCGGTGCCGTGGCAGTCGGTGCACGGGTCGTCGATGATCGAGCCGGTGCCGCGGCAGTCGTCGCACGGCTCACTGAACCCGAACGCGCCCTGGTTCCTGCTGACGATTCCGGAACCGTTGCAGCGCGGGCAGACCCGCGGGCTGGTGCCGGGCTTCGCCCCACTGCCGTGGCAGGTGGTGCATGAGGCCGGGCTGGTCAGGCGCAACGGCACCGTCACGCCCGTCGCGGCCTCGCGGAAGGGCAGGGTGGTCTCGGCCTCGACGTCGCTGCCCCGCTGCGGGCGGGTGCCTGCTCCGGTCCGAGTGCCCGCGCCACCGCGACCGCCGAACAGGCCGCCGAAGATGTCGCCGATGCCGCCGTCGCCCGCGGTGTAGCTGGTGCCACCGCCGAACAGGTCGCCGATGTTGAACTCGCTGCCGCCGAAACCGCCGCCCGCCGTGGTGTACTCGGCGCCGGGGCGGTAACCGCCGCGGCCGAAGCCGCCGCTGGCGAACAGCCTGCGGGCCTCGTCGTACTCCTTGCGCTTGGCCGTATCGGAGAGCACGGCGTACGCCTCGCTCACGGCCTTGAACCGCTCCTCGGCCGCCGTGTCACCGGGGTTGGCGTCGGGATGCAGGTCCCGTGCCAGCTTCCGGTAGGACTTCTTGATCTCGTCCGCCGAAGCATCAGAGGAGACGCCCAGCTCCTTGTAGAAGTCCTTCTCGATCCACTCCCGCTCACTCACCGGGCGTCTCCTCCTCTCGTTGCTTCCTGTGTAACTACTCCGCGGCCTCGTTCGGCGCAGGCGCGCCGTCCGTGACCGTCACCATCGCCGTCCGCAGGATCCGCTCGCCGAGGCGGTAGCCCTTGCGGAGGACCGTCCCGAGCACCGGATTGTCGCCGTCGCCCTCGACCTGCACGGCCTCGTGCAGCTCCGGGGAGAAGGTGTCACCCTCCTCGCCGAAGGCCGCGAGGCCGAGACCGTCGAGCACCCCGGCGAGCTTGTCGGACAGTGCCTTCAGCGGGCCCGACTCCAGGTCACCGTGCGCACGCGCCCGGTCCAGGTCGTCCACCACGTCGAGGAACTTGCCGACCACGGAGGCCCGCTCGGCCGCGACGGCCTGGTCGATCCGGACGAGCGCGTTACGGCGAATGTTGGCGATCTCCGCCTTCGCGTAGCCCAGTTCGGTGCTGGCCTTCTCTAGCTCCGAGGACAGCGTGAGCAGCTCGTCCACGGTGTCCTCGGTGTCAGCCGCGGCCCCGGCCGCCGCATCAGCGGCGGCCGGGGTCTCGGTGTCGACTACTGGTTCGCGGTCGGCGTCGCGTTCGGTCACTTCTTGTCCTGATCGGACGGCTCGTCCACGACCTCGGCGTCGACGACGTCGTCGCCCTGGCTCGGGCCTGCGCCATCGGTGCCTGCCGCGGCCTCGTCGGCCTGTGCCTTGTAGATCGCCTCGCCAAGGGCCTGGGACTCGGTGGCGAGCTTCTCCACCGCGGACTTCACCGCGGAGATGTCGCTGCCGGCAAGGGCGGTGTTGGCCTCCGTGATAGCGGCCTCGACCTTCTCCTTGACGTCCGCGGGCACCTTGTCCTCGTTGTCCTTGATGAACTTCTCGGTCTGGTGCACCAGCGACTCGGCCTGGTTGCGGACCTCGGCCTCCTCGCGGCGGGCCTTGTCCTCCTCGGCGTGCGCCTCGGCGTCCTTGACCATCCGCTCGATCTCCTCCTTGGACAGGCCGGAGCCGTCCTGGATCTTGATCGTGTTCTCCTTGCCGGTGCCCTTGTCCTTCGCGGTCACGTGCACGATGCCGTTGGCATCGATGTCGAAGGTGACCTCGATCTGCGGCACGCCGCGCGGGGCCGGCGGGATGCCCGCGAGCTCGAAGGATCCCAGGAGCTTGTTGTGCGAGGCGATCTCGCGCTCACCCTGGAACACCTGGATCTGCACCGACGGCTGGTTGTCGTCCGCCGTGGTGAAGGTCTCCGAGCGCTTGGTCGGGATGGTGGTGTTGCGCTCGATGAGCTTGGTCATCACGCCACCCTTGGTCTCGATGCCGAGGGAGAGCGGGGTGACGTCGAGGAGCAGCACGTCCTTGACCTCGCCCTTGAGGACGCCGGCCTGCAGGGCGGCGCCGATGGCGACGACCTCGTCCGGGTTCACGCCCTTGTTGGGCTCACGGCCGCCGGTCAGCTCGCGGACCAGGTCCGAGACGGCGGGCATGCGGGTGGAGCCACCGACGAGCACGACGTTGTCGATGTCCTTGACCGAGATACCGCTGTCCTTGATCACGGCCTGGAACGGCGCACGGGTGCGGTCGAGCAGGTCGGAGGTGATCTTCTGGAACTCGGCGCGGGTCAGCTGCTCGTCGAGGAACAGCGGGTTCTTGTCCGCGTCAACGGTGATGTAGGGCAGGTTGATCGAGGTGCTCTGCGAGGAGGACAGCTCGATCTTCGCCTTCTCGGCAGCCTCGCGCAGACGCTGCAGGGCCATCTTGTCCTTGGTCAGGTCGATGCCCGAGGTGGCCTTGAACTTGTCGACGAGCCAGGAGACGATGCGCTCGTCCCAGTCGTCGCCACCGAGGTGGTTGTCGCCGGAGGTCGCGCGGACCTCGACGACGCCGTCGCCGATCTCGAGCAGGGACACGTCGAAGGTGCCGCCGCCGAGGTCGAAGACCAGGATGGTCTGTTCCTTCTCGCCCTTGTCCAGGCCGTACGCGAGCGCGGCCGCGGTGGGCTCGTTGACGATGCGGAGCACGTTGAGGCCGGCGATCTGGCCGGCTTCCTTGGTGGCCTGACGCTGCGCGTCCTCGAAGTACGCGGGCACGGTGATGACGGCGTCGGTGATCTCCTCACCGAGGTACGCCTCCGCGTCACGCTTGAGCTTCATGAGCGTGCGCGCGCTGATCTCCTGCGACGTGTACTTCTTGCCGTCGATCTCGACATTCCAGTCGGTACCGACGTGGCGCTTGACCGAGCGGATGGTGCGGTCGACGTTCGTGACCGCCTGGTTCTTCGCGGGCTGGCCGACCAGCACCTCACCGTTCTTGGCGAAGGCGACGATCGACGGGGTCGTGCGCGAGCCCTCGGAGTTGGCGACCACTACGGGCTCGCCGCCTTCGAGTACAGACACGACCGAGTTGGTGGTCCCGAGGTCGATTCCGACCGCACGAGCCATAGTGTTCCTCCTACTTGTCGCAGCACCCCCGGCGACGAAGGCGCCGGGGCTGGTTGTGCTGGCATTTCTTGGCCATCTCACCCTAAGTGAGTGCTACACGCTCAAGTTTGCAACCCATCAGCGTGGGAGTCAAGCTCGAACTTGAGTCTGGTTCACTCAAGGTTGTCGAAATGGTCAACGGGGACGGTTCGGGTTTTGTTCCCGGGACACGGGTGTGTCGCCCGCCACAATCGGTCACGGAAGCGGGATGAGCGCTTCCACCCCTTCTGGTGATGGTGTGCGGCCGACGACCGCCATAGCGTTGGAAGTGTCCGGCGACCCTCGGCCGCACCACCACACACGAAATGGTCTGTCGTCATGTCCACCAACCGAATCACCGCGGCCGTCCGCGCCGCTGCCGTCACCGCCCTGATCGGCCTGCCCGCGCTCGGGTTCGCCGGCGCCGCCGTCGCGCATCCCGGTGGCGTGCACCCGCCCGCCGTCGATCCGATCGTCGGGTCCGAGGGCGGACCGTGTTCGGAGAATCGGGTCGGCGTCGACGGGGACACCGGCAACCAGCTCGCCTGTGTCCACAGCCCCGACGGGGGCGTCTGGACCGGCACCAACGGAGCTATCAACGGCGTCCACGACTTCGGGTCGCCCTGCGACTCCTCGGTCGAAGACAGGTCACAGACGCGAGACGGCAGGGTGATCACGTGCACCCCGGGCGAAAACGTGTGGGAGTACGGCGCCTAGCGAGGCTCGGCCTACGATCCCAAGCATGGACAACGCAGGCGAGCAGGAGTTCGGAGTCCCGCCCCAGGCCGCACCCCCGCAGCCGCCGCACCGCCCGCAGCCGCCGCGCCCGGAGTTCTCCGCAACCCCGCTGCGCCCGGCGCCGACCGACACCACGCCGCGCGCGATCACCGTCGCCCGGTCCGCCTGGATCGGCTCGTTCGCCGTCCTGATCGGCATCGGCGCCGCGACCGCGCTCAAGCTCACCGCGGTCCGCGACGCGCTCGAGTCCGCGTTGTCCGCCGAACGGCCGGGCACCTCCAACCGCGACATCGCCGACACCGTCTCGGTCACCCTGCTGGGCTGCGCATCGGCCGCCGCGCTGCTGCTGGTCGCCGGACTGATCTGTCTGCACCTGCTCGGCGGGCGACGCAACGCGGCCCGGCTCGCCCTCGCGGTGGTCGGCGTCGTCTCCGTCGCCGCCGCGATCGTGTTCTGGTCGCTCATGGTCGAGGCGGGCGAGGCCTCCGGTGGCGTGCTGGAGTGGGCCCCGCTCGTCTACGCCGGACTGGTGGCCGTCGGCGTCGCGGCGCTTTTCGCCCCCGGAGTGAGCCGCTGGCTCCGGCACTGACCGCCGAGGCCACCGCGAATCCCCCACGTTCACACAGGTTTTGCCGGGATCGCACAGCGCCTGAGCGCCCAAACCCTGTGTGATGGCGTCACGAGGTGTGTGCGCACGACACCGGGACGCGGCACTACCCGGCCAGCTCGGCCAGCACACCCTCTGCGCTGCGCGCGGCGATCCCGCAGGCGCGCGCGGTGAACTGGTCCAGCAGCGGATGCTCGGCCCACGTCCGCCACTTGCGCACCGCCGCGAGGGCCGCGGCCCGCTCCGCGGCGACACCGTCATCGGGGTGTAGCCCGAGCCGTTCGCTGCGCCCGATGCCGAACCCCCCGACCAGCCGCTGCAGCTGCGCGACGTCCTCGTCGGACAGGTTCGGCCGGGTCGAGCGCAACCGGCCCAGCAGCCGCAACTCCTGGAAGCCGTGCACATCGGCGAGCAGACGCTGCGCCGCCGCGCGGATCGGCGCGGACTCGGCGCGGGGGTTGGCCGAGAGCACACGCGTGAGCGCGAGCAGGGCCGAGTGCGTCTTGAGCTGATCGGCCCGTTGACCGAACTGCACGTCGATCACCTGTCGCAGCTCGTGGAGGCCGCTGCGCTCGACGAGCTGCGTCGCGAGACTGGGCGAATCGGGCGTGCCGAGCTTGATCAGCGTGACCGCCAACCGGATTCCGAAGAGACCGAAACGGTGCGCCAACTGGGCGCGGGTGTGCGCGTCCACCGGCAGCGGGCTGTCCGGGCGGGCGAACCGGTCCGCGGACAGCATCGCCAGCTGCAGGTCCTCGGGCGGCACCTCGGCCAGCGCACGGAAGGCCTCGTACTCGCGCTGCCGCAGCGTCCGCGCGCCAAGGGCCAGCAGCCCGGCCACCGGGACCACCGCCTGACACAGCCCCGTCAGCTCCAACTCGGTGGCGAAGCGGGACGCGACCTCCTTGGCCGACATCATCGCGTCGAGACGGCCCGCCCCCACCTCGTCCGCGCGCGAGACCACCCCGACCACCCCGAGGGGGCCGGACTCGCCGCCGACGTGCGAGCCGATCTGGCCGAGGAAGGCGACGTCGGTGGCGGCGAGGGTGCGCAGCAGGTACACCACGGCATCCGCGCCCGAGGCCGAGTCCTCCGGGGTGAGCATCTCCAGCGTGCGGGCCGAGACGTCGCGCGAGAGCGAGGACGTGCCTGGCGTGTCGATGATCGTGGTGTTGGTGAGCGCCCGCGCGGGCCACTCCACGTCCAGCCGGTCCACCTCCGCGGCCGTCATCGCGCCGAGGTCGAAGGTGAGGCTGCTGCCCTCGCGCCGCTGGACGGGCACGTTGAAGGACCGGTCGCCGTGGTACCACGCCGTGACCGTCGGCGTCGGGCCCTGCCGGTACCAGGTGACGACGCGGGTGCACTCGGTGGCATCGGTCGGCGCGATGTCCTGCCCCACAAGCGCATTGAGCAGCGTCGACTTGCCGGCCTTCAACGAGCCGGCGAGCGCGACCCGGAGCGGCTGATCGATCCGCTCGGCGCACTCGTCTAATTGCCCGCGCACCGCGGGATCGCCCACATACGCCTCGCGTGCCGCACCGATCAGCGCCCGCGCCTGTGCCAGCGCGCCCCCGCTCACCGACCGATCTCCACCGGGAGGATCTGTGCCGCAAGCTCCTTGAGCTCGTTCAGCGCGCGTATGTCCTGCTCGATCTGGGCGGCCCGCTGGGTCCGTTCGGTGGTGGCCAGGTTCGCGGCCTCCTGCGCGGCGCGCAGCGAGTCGTTGAGTGAGCGCAGGGTCTGCTCGGCGATGGCGGTGAAGTGGTCGCGCAACAGTCGCTGGATCAGCCGCAGCCGGTCCTTCGACTCCTTGTTCACCTGGAAGCTGACGTCGTCGACGAACCGCCGGATCGCGGCCTTCGCCTCGCTGCGGCGCTTGAGGATTCGCTGTTCCCGGTCGTCCCGATAGGCCTTGGTGCCCAGCACCAGCCCGGCCCCCACCGAGATCGGGTTCACCAGGGCCATCCCCATCAGCGTGGTGATCAGCCCGAACATCAGCACGCCGCCGTACGAGCCGCGCATGCCGACGAGCATCTTCTGGGTGATGCCGATGCTCCCCGACTCGAGGTCGGCGAGCGAGCTGACCGGCTCGAGTACCCCGCCCAGGTCCGCGACGTCGAGGTGCGGCAGGTCCACCGACCCGGACTCCGCGAAGTGCCCGGCCACCACCTCGGCCAGCCAGATCGCGCGATCGTGCGCCCAGACGAAGTTGTCGCCGATCGAGGTCGCGACCTGCTGCTCGAGCCACTCGCCGAGCTCAGCCCAGTCCTTGCCCGGATCGCCCTCGTCAACGGACTCCTCGGCCTGACGGGTGACGCGGCGCAGCCGGTCCCGCAGGTCGTGGTCGATGTCGGCGGCCAGGTCGGTGACGCCGTCGGAGAGCGTCTGTTGCCACAGCGAGGTGCGCTTGTGCAGTTCCTCCGCCGCGACCTTGGCCTTCTGCAGCTCCGCGACGGCCGCCGCACCCTTGGCCGGGTCGCGCAGCGCGGCGAGCTCGCTGCCGAGCGCGAGGGTCAGGTGCTCGGTGACCGAGTGCACGTCCAGCGCCACCGCCCGTCGGGTGGTCACGTCCCCCCTGGCCACCACCTGCTCGCGCAGGAACGCGTAGAGGTCGGCGAACCCCGACTCGACGTTCAGCTCCTCGTCCTGCAGCCGCACCGCGTGCGAGCGCAGCGCCGACGACACCGGGATCAACGGCACGCTGAGCCCGGCGCGGCCGAGGTGGCCGCGGTCCGCCTCGACGATCTCCCGCCAGTGCGGGTACAGGTCGGTCTTGCTGATCAGGCAGGCCACCGCCGGGCACAGGCCCAGCACCTGCCTAAGGAACGCGACCTCCGGCTCGGTGAACTCCTGACTGGCATCCGAGAGCACCAGGACCGCGTCGGCGGCGGGCAGGAGGCCGAGAGTGCTTGCCGCATGAGGGTTTCCGTGCCCACCGACGCCGGGGGTGTCCACCAGCACCAGACCGTCGGCGAGGAGCGGGCTCGGCACGTTCACCTCGACCCGCAACACCTCACGTCCCCCGGCCAGCGGGGTCGACGGCGTGACGGCGCTCAGTTCCTCCAGCGGCAGCGCCACCCGGACGGCGTCGGCTCCCGGCTCGGCGAGGACCAGTTCCGCGCTCGCGGTCTGCGCGTTCTGCACGACCGTCGGCACCGCGGTGGTCTCGTCGTCACCGACCGTGCACACGGTCAGGCCGAGCAGCGAGTTCACCAACTGGCTCTTGCCCTGTTTGAGCGGGCCGACCACGACGATCCGCATCCGCGGGTCCAGCACGCGACTCTTGGCCAGCTCCAGGCGGTCCACCAGATCGGCTCGCCCGGCGGTCCGGGCGATGCCCCCGGTCCGCTCGAGGAGCGCCACCATCTCCGCGGCCGTCGCCTGTGCCGCGGCGGTGCGTTCGACTGCCGAAGCAGCTGCGTTGTCCATGAACCCGACCCACAATCCCCTCTGCGCCGCGGGCGCCCGAACGGACGCTCGCGGCGAGCGATTTTCACGGTATCCAGCACGGAGCCGGCCCCACACGCAATAACGCGTACGGGGCCGGCTCCGTTACAGGTCGATCAGGGCAGCAGCGGATCCGCGTGCGAAGCCGCCTCGCCGCCGATCTCGGCGGCGCCGCTCGCGTCGGCGTCTCCGAAGAGGCCGCCGCCGATGCCGCCGAGCCCCTCGCCGAACAACCCGGCGTCCGCCTCGTTGGTGGTGCTGACCTCGCTTCCGAAGGCGTTCGAGGCGTCCAGCGACGACCACGCGTTCCCGGTGGCCGCGGTGGCACCGCCGAGGCCGGAGCTGATCCCGCCGACCAGGTCGGAGGCGCCGCCGAGCTCGCCGCCCGCCGAGGCCGCGCCGCTCGCGCCCGCCCCGATGCCCGCATCGACCGCACCGCTGAC
This sequence comes from Rhodococcus maanshanensis NBRC 100610, assembly GCF_001894865.1. Classification (GTDB taxonomy): domain Bacteria; phylum Actinomycetota; class Actinomycetes; order Mycobacteriales; family Mycobacteriaceae; genus Rhodococcus_G; species Rhodococcus_G maanshanensis. The sequence continues at coordinate 108,759 of NZ_BCXA01000030.1, forward strand.
CGCGCCGCCGAGGCCCGCGACGGCGTCGAGGCCGGTCGTCAGGTCCGTGGCCGCGTCCGCGGCACCCGAGAGGGCGCCGCCGAGCTCCGCACCGGCGTTCGCGACGCCCGACAGGGAGCCGCCCAGGTCCGCACCGGCGTTCGCCACACCCGACAGGGAGCCGCCCAGGTCCGCACCCGCGTCGGCCGCGCCGTCCAGCGCACCGGTCAGACCGCCGCCGAGCTCCGCACCCGCATTCGCCGCGCCGCCCAGCGCGCCGTCCAGCGCACCGGTCAGACCGCCACCCAGCTCCGCGCCCGCACTCGCCGCGCCGTCCAGCGCACCGGTCAGGCCACCACCGAGCTCCGCACCCGCGTTCGCCACACCCGACAGCGCGCCACCCAGGTCCGCACCCGCGTTCGCGGCTCCGCCCAGCGCACCGGTCAGGCCGCCGCCGAGGCCAGCGCCCGCGTCGAACAAGCCACCGAGACCGCCTGCCAGGCCGCTGGTCAGGCCCCCACCGAGGCCCGCGACCGCGTCCAGGCCACCGCCGAGGCCCGCCGCCGCGTCGAGGCCTGCGTCGATATCCGCGTCGAGGCCGGCGCCGCCACCGACGCCGAGCCCACCACCCGCACCGAGGAGGCCGCCGAGCGTGCCGCCCAGGTCCAAGCCGCCGCCCGCGCCGAGCAGACCGTCGACCGCGCCGCCCAGGTCCAGGCCGCCACCGAGGGCCCCGCCGAGGTCGAGGTCTCCGCCGAGGTCGAGCGCGCCGCCCGCACCGAGCGCGCCCTCGAGGGCCGTGCCCAGCCCGCCCGCGAGGCCGCCGTCGAGATCGAGAGCGCCGCCGAGGACCGTGCCGAGCGCGCCGCCGAGGTCGATCTCGCCGGTGCCGCCCGCCGCGCCGCCCAGCGCCGCTTCCAGTTCCCCACCGAGGTCGCCACCCGCACCGAGCGCCGCACCGAGCACCCCGCCGAGCGAGGCGCCCAGATCCGTGCCGATCTCCCCGCCCGCGCCGAGCACGCCCTCGAGCGCGGTGCTCAGCGATCCGCCGAGACCACCCTCCGCGCCCAGGTCGAGTCCGCCCGCGGCACCAAGCGCCGCGTCCAGCGCGGCACCGAGCCCGGCCGTGAGACCGCCGTCCACCCCGAGCGCGCCACCGAGCGCACCCGCCAGCGTTGCGCCGAGGTCACCACCGATCTCGCCGCCCGCGCCGAGCACACCGCCCAGATCCAGGCCCGCGCCCGCATCGACCAGGGCGCCGAGCGCGCCGCCGAGCGCGCCACCGAGTTCGGCGGCGACATCGCCACCCGCACCGAGCGCGCCACCCAGTGCCGCGCTCAGCGTGGCGCCGAGGTCACCACCAAGGTCCAGTCCGCCGCCGAGGCCACCGCCCAGACCCAGCGCCGCATCCACCGCACCCGTCAGGCCGGAGGTCAGGCCGCCACCGAGGCCGAGCAGACCGTCGAGGTCCAAGCCACCGCCCGCACCGAGCGCCGCGTCGAGCGCACCGCCGAGAGTGCCGCCCAGCTCGCCGCCCAGACCGAGCGCGCCGCCGAGAGTGCCGCCAAGCGCGGTGCCGAGATCGAGGCCTCCCTCCAGTGCGGTGGACAACGCGCCACCGAGGCCGCCGCCGGCACCGAGCGCCGCCCCGAGCACCCCTCCGAGCGAAGCCCCCAGATCCGTGCCGATCTCCCCGCCCGCGCCGAGCACGCCCTCGAGCGCGGTGCTCAGCGATCCGCCGAGACCACCCTCCGCGCCCAGGTCGAGTCCGCCCGCGGCACCAAGCGCCGCGTCCAGCGCGGCACCGAGCCCGGCCGTGAGGCCGCCGTCCACCCCGAGCGCACCGCCCAGCGCACCCGCGAGAGTGGCACCGAGGTCCCCGCCCAGATCCAGGCCAGCGCCCGCATCGACCAGGGCGCCGAGCGTGCCGCCGAGCGCGCCACCGAGATCGGCGGCGACATCGCCACCCGCACCGAGCGCGCCGCCCAGTGCCGCGCTCAGCGCCGCACCGAGGTCACCGCCCAGGTCCAGTCCGCCGCCGAGGCCACCGCCCAAGCCGAGCACCGCATCGAGGGCGCCCGTCAGGCCCGAGGTCAGGCCGCCACCGAGGCCGAGCACACCGTCGAGGTCGAGGCCACCACCCAGACCCAGCGCCGCGTCGAGCGCACCGGTCAGACCGGAGGTCAGCTCGCCGCCGAGGCCGAGCGCGCCGCCGAGAGTGCCGCCAAGCGCGGTGCCGAGATCGAGGCCACCCTCCAACGCGGCGGACAACGCGCCACCGAGGTCGCCGCCCGCACCGAACGCGGCGCCGAGCACCCCTCCGAGCGCGACACCCAGGTCGGCGCCGATGTCGCCGCCGACCTCGAGGGCGCTGCCCAGCACCGCACCGAGGTCGAGCGCCCCACCCAGGTCCAGGTCGGTCACCCCGCTCAGCGCGGCGTTCAGCGCGCCACCGAGCTCGGCCACCAGGTCACCGCTGACTCCGAGCGCACCGCCGAGCGCACCGCTGAGCGCCCCACCCAGCCCCAGGGCGGCGTTCACGTCCACGACGCCACCCAGACCGAGCGAGGCCTCGAGGGCCGCACCGATGGCCGCACCGAGATCGGCACCGATCTGACCACCGATCTGCAGGGCAGCCCCCAGCGCTGCGCTCAGAGCCGCGCCCAGATCCGCTCCGAGGTCGATGCCGCCGCCGAGACCGAGGCCACCACCGAGCCCGAGGCCCGCGCCTGCGCCTAGACCGAGGCCGCCGCCCAGACCGAGGCCACCCCCCAGTCCGAGGCCACCGCCGAGACCACCGCCCAGTGCGCCGCCCAGTGCGCCGCCGGCGGCGGTGCCGAGCCCGGCGTTCACGATGCTCGTCAGCTCACCCGCCGCGCCCGCGAACAGACCCGACTCGGCGACCAGCGGGGCCACCGCGGAGATGTCCGCGGCGCACACGCTGCCCAGCCCGGCGGCGGCCAACGCCGCATCCGGGTTCTGGCAGTACAGCGCCCTCGCCTCGTCATCACGCAGGAGGCTGAGGATGAAGTCGAGAAGAGCGTTGGTGGTCATGTCGATCTCCTGAGGTCTGGTCGAACGGATCGCGATAGACGACGCGAAACGATTGCCCTCAACGCTAGGTACGCGGACAGCCCGCCCCAACGGGGTGAACTCCCCTGCCTCGCAGGCCGCGTGGGGGGTGGGGCCGATAGGGGATCACCCCCCGTTAGGGGATACCTCCCCCATCTGCGCGTTTGTCGCCGAATCGGTAACGGAACACGCGCGTGACCCGACACAGTGGGCAACAGCGGGGGCCAGGTTCGGCCCCCACCCCCGGACCAAGAACCCGGGAAATCGCCACCCGCCCCTGGCACAGGCCACGGGGAGAATTGTCAGCCACCCCGGCGGCGGAAGCCCCGGGGCGAGCACGGGAGAACACTTCGATGACTGTTGGACTCGGACTCACCGTCGGTGCCGTGAACTCGGTGGCGGTCGCCGCCCTCGAGCACACCGCCGACGCGCAGGGACCGTCGATCACGGCGAGTTCGACCCTGGCGCTCGGCGGGGACACCCCCGCGGTTCTCGGCGTGCCCAACCGGTACGAGGGGGACGTTCCACGTGGAACCGTCATCTCCGGTTTCGCCACCCGCGTAGGCGATCCCGTCGCACTCGTCGCGGACGACGGCTCGACCCACACCGGCGAGGACCTCGTCGTAACCGCGATGCAGTGCCTGATCGAGGCGTCCTCGGCCGGACTCGACGAGTCGCCTGCCGTTGCGGCGGCGTATCCGGCCGTCTGGCCGAGCCACACGGTCGACGCGCTGCGCTCCGCGCTCGACCGCGCCGGCCTCGCCGCGGTCACGCTCGTCCCCGAGCCGGAGGCCGCGGTCGCATGGTTGCAGCGCAACGGGTCCCGCAACGTCACAGGCACCTCCGACGACCTGGTGCTCGTCTACGACCTGGGCGGCACCAGCCTCGACGTGACGCTGGTCAGCGCGGGCGAGACTCCCCGGATCATCGGGAAGCCGATGCGGTCCGAGGACTTCGGCGGATCCGAGTTCGATCACCTGACGCTGCGCTACGTGCTCGACGGTGTCGCCGGCGAGGCAGGCGCTCTCGACCCCTTCGATCCCGACACGATGAACGCACTCGCGCAGCTGAGGTCACGCTGCGGCGCCGCCAAGGAGGCGCTGTCCTCGGATACCGAAACGGTGATCGGGATCGATCTGCCCGGCATGCACAGCGACGTCCGGCTGGTACGGGCCGAGCTGGAGGACCTGATCCGGGAGCCGCTGGCGGACTCCCTCGAACTGGTCAGGGAGACGCTGCGCAACGCAGGCGTCGACCTGTCGGACGTCAGTCAGGTGCTGCTGATCGGTGGTAGCTCGGCGATGCCGCTGGTTGCCGAGCTGCTCTCCGCCGAGCTGCGGCTGCCCGTCATCGCCGACGCCCATCCCGAGCGAACCGCCGCACAAGGCGCCGCGATCATCGCCGCCGCGGAGGGCGCCAACACCGCGCCGCTTGCGGTCGTCCCTGCCGCCGCGGCCGCCGCGACCACCGTCATGGAGGTCGCACCGGTGCTGCCCGGGCCCACGGGTCCCCGTCCCGGCATCCGGCCCGCCTCGCGGGGCGCATCGCTCTCGACCCCCAAGAAGGCCGCCATCGTCGCGGCCGCGGCCGCCGCGATCGCCCTGCTGGCCGCGGGCGGGCTCTCGCTCGGCACCGGCGCGCTGACGCCGTCCAACGCGGACACCAGCCGGGGTGCCACGACCAGCGGCCACAGCGTCACCACCACGGTCGCACCGAACGGAACCGTCCTTCCGGTCGTCGACGGCGTCGTGAGCCCGACGACCGGGGAATCCCCCGTCCGGCTGGACCCGACCGGCGCCCCGATCCGGTCCGACGCGGGTCCCGTGGCTCGACAGGCCTCCGCCAACTCGACCGGTGCCGCGGCCCCCGCCGCCGCACCCGGCTCCCCGGCAGCAGCGCCTGCCCCC
>NZ_BCXA01000031.1 GCF_001894865.1 Rhodococcus maanshanensis NBRC 100610
GGCTGCCCGCGCTTATCGCGGGCATCGTGACCTGGCTGGTGCTCAGCCGTGAGGTGGTGCCCCGCCTCGGCGCGGCGGCGCGTGCCAACCGGTTGGCCCTGTGGACCGGCGGGCTGGTCTTCCTCGCCGTCTGGCTCCCGTACAACAACGGGCTGCGCCCCGAACCGGTTGTCGCGGCGGGCGTGCTGCTGACCTGGTGCTCGGTCGAGCGCGCCATCGCCACCCGACGGCTGCTCCCCGCCGCGGTCGCGATCCTGGTCGCCGCCATGACCCTCTCGGTCGGACCGTCCGGGATCATCTGCTTCGCCACGCTGATCGCGGGCCTGCGCCCCATCGCCCAGATCGTCGTCGCCCGCGCGAAGACGGTCGGCTACCTCGCGCTGTTGCTGCCCCTCGTCGCGTCGGGCACCGCGATCCTGGCGGTGATCTTCGCGGGCCAGACACTGGCGGCGGTCTTCGAGATGCAGCGCGTGCACGAGGTCGCGGGGCCGAACATGAAGTGGTTCGACGAGTACCTGCGTTACCAGTGGTTGCTGAACATCTCGCCGGACGGATCGCTGGCCCGGCGGTTCGGCATCTTCCTCATGATCCTCGGGGTGGCAGTGAGCATCCTGGCGATGCTCCGCAAGGGCGGCCGCATCCCCGGTATCGCGGCAGGACCGGCGCGACGGATCCTCGGGATCACCCTCGGCGCCATGGTGTTGATGATGTTCACGCCGACGAAATGGACGCACCACCTCGGGATCTACGCCGGACTGGCCGGGGCGGTGGCCGTGCTGACCACGGTCGCCGTGAGCGTCCACGTGCTGCGGTCGCCCCGCAACCGTGCGTTGTTCGCAGCGGCGGTCCTGTTCGTGCTCACCATGTCGTTCACCGGCAGCAACGGCTGGTGGTACGTCTCGAGCTACAGCGTGCCGTGGTGGGACAAGCCGGTCTCGATCGGCGGACTCGGCGCGGGCACCGTTCTGCTCGGCGCCACGATGGCGATGCTGCTCGTCGCGGTCTGGTACCACGTGCGAGAGCCGCACTCCGGCAACGGTTCGCGGGAGGGCGGCCGACTCTGGGCCATGCCCCCGCTCACCGTCGCCGCCGCCGCGATGGTGCTCTTCGAGGTTCTCTCGCTCGCCAAGGGCGCCGTGGCGCAGTACCCGGCGTACTCCGTCGGCCGTGCGAACTTCAACGCGCTCGGCGGCCAGGTCTGTGGTCTCGCCAACGACGTGCTGGTCGAGACCGACCCGAATGCCTCCATGCTGCAACCGCTCTCGGGTAGCCCCGCGACCGCACTGGCCGGGCCGGGCACTGTCGGCTTCGAGCCGAACGGTGTCGCCGCCGACCTGAGTGCAGACAAGGAATCGGCCTCGGTCACGGCGAACTCGGTCGACTCGAACACCGACCAGGCGAAGACGGGCAACGCGGCGGGAACGGCAGGCGGGGCCGGGCGGGTCGGCATCAACGGCAGCGCGGTTGCCCTCCCGTACGGCCTCGACCCGGCGACCACGCCGGTGCTCGGCAGCCATCAGGCCGGCGACACCCCCGCCCTGACGACCGGCTGGTACCGGCTCCCGCCCGCGGGTTCCGACGGTTCGAGGGGCGACCTCATCTCCATCGCCGCGGCAGGCCGGATCCGATCCGTCGACGCCGACGGAATCGTCACGGAGGGGCAGAACCTCGTGGTCGAGTACGGAACCGGGCAGGGCGACGGCACGGCGGTCGCCCTCGGCGCGGTGGCCCCGCTCGACCCGGGCCCCGCGCCGTCATGGCGGAACCTCCGGGTCCCGCTCGACGCGTTGCCTGCCGAGGCCGACGTGGTCCGGATCGTCGCGTCCGACAACGACCGGGATCCGGAGCAGTGGCTCGCGGTGACCCCGCCGCGGGTGCCCCTGACCCAGACGCTCAACTCGGTGGTGGGGTCGCAGACGCCCGTCCTGGTCGACTGGTCCGTCGGACTCGCGTTCCCGTGTCAGCGTCCGTTCGACCATCACGACGGTGTGGCCGAGATCCCCGAATACCGCATCCTCCCGGACCGGGTCGGCGCCATGACGACGAACCTGTGGCAGGACCACTTCGGCGGCGGGCCGCTCGGCTGGACCCAGATGCTGCTGACGGCCAGGACCATCCCGTCCTACCTGGATCAGGACTGGGGCCGGGACTGGGGCGAGATCGAGCAGTTCACGCCGCTGGACCCGACCGCCGATCCCGCGACCCTCGACGTCACCACCACGCCGCGATCCGGGCTGTGGACCCCGGGGCCGATCAACACCACGTTCTGACGCGGGACCGCCTGCCGGCGGTCACGTCGCCGGTTGGGGCCCGCAGCTCAGGAGTGTTCGTTCCGTCGCGGATCGGACGACCTCCTCGACGCTGTGGCTCGAGGCCAGCCTCCGGCGCTGCCAGACCGCGCCGTTGCCGTGCGCGAGTTGGTGTTTGAGCGCGGACTCGACCCACGGGAACTCGCCGAGCTCGTCCAGCGCATCGTGCACGTGGTCGAGCAGCAGTTCCAGCTGGCGTGCATAGGGGACGGGGCTGGAGGTGCGCGGGTCGAGGCCCTCCCCGGTCAGGCCGTCCCTCGCGGCGATCCAATTGGCCACGCGCAGCGTCTCGAGTCCGACATCGGGCGGCATGTCGCCGCGTTCGACCGATCGCGTCGCCGTCATCACCAGGGCGCGAACCAACGTTGCCAGCAGGACGGTCTGGTCGACTGTCGGCATCACGTCACCGACCCGCACCTCGACGGTGGGCAGGTGGGATGAGGGACGGATGTCCCAGTAGATCATTCGCTCGTCCAGCAGGCTGCCGCTGTCGACCAGCATCGCGACGAACGAGTCGTAGCGCTCTGCCGAGGCGAAGAGGGGCGGCGGCCCCGAGACCGGCCACCGCGACCAGAGGATCGTGCGCCAGCTCGAGTAGCCGCTGTCGGCTCCCCGATGCAGGGGTGAGTTGGCGCTGAGGGCCAGCAGTGCGGGCAGCCAGGACCGGACGTGGTTGCAGACCTGGACGCCGGTCTCGCGGTCGTGGACGTCCACGTGGACGTGGCATCCGCAGATGCCCTGCTCGAGCGCGAGCGTCCCGAAGCGGCGCGCCATCCGCCGATAGCGCTCTGAATCGCTCACCGGCATGCGGGACGGTCCGAGGGGTGGGGTCCCGGCCGCGAGCAACCTGCTCCCGTTGCGGGCCGCGGCGTCGGCGGCGGTCGCGCGCATCGCGAGCAGGTGCCTGCGCAGCCCCTGACTGTCCCAGCACACCGGCGAGTTCGTCTCGACCTGACACTGCGAGAGCTCGAGCTGGAGGGGGACCCCGAGTTCCGTCGCCGTCGACACGACCTCCGCGTTACGCATCTGCGGTTGTCCCGTTGCTGGATCCACCAGCAGGAACTCCTCTTCGACCCCCACCGACGGATACACAGGAAAATTCATGCCGGACTCACGCTGATCGGACCCCATCTCAGATCCATGAGCGACGAACGCCCGAGGCGATCGCCCGATATGTCCAATTCAAACATGTGGGGTCAGGCGGTGGAAGTGGCCGACGCGGGTCAGTCGCGCCGATAGCGCAACGGAAGCACGATCCAGAAGTAGCCGAAGGCGAACGCGGCGCAGCCGCCTGCGATCGCGCCGACGATGGGGTCGACCACCGTTCCGACGATCAGCATGACCACTCCGGTCAGCGTCAGTCCGAGCAGGACCAGGCCCCACAGTTCGAGTCGGTGCGCGGACGCGACGAGGGTGCCCAGCTTTCGCCGCCGGAAGAGGATCCGATGCATACCAACCGGGGCGATCAGGAGCACGGTGGCCGCGATCGAGAGGAGCACCGTCGCCAGGTACACGCATTGTTCGTAGGTGGACAGCTCGCCGAATCGCTCCTGGAACGGGAGGATCAGCAGAAATCCGGTCAGCAACTGAACGCCGGTCTGCACGACACGGAGTTCCTGGAGGATGCTCGCCCAGTTACGGTCGAGCCGCTCCGTCTCCGTCTCGTGGCGTGCTTCTCTGTTCCACTCCGCGTCCCGTTCCGGGTGGTCGGCCGCGTCGTGGCCCATCGTCATTCTCGAAGCCTACGACGCCCGAGATCGCTGGGAGGCGTCCTCCGCGCAGCGGCAGCCGAGCGGGACGTCGGCGCAGTCCAGGACCAACGGATGCCGCATCAGGGCCAGGTCGGCGCAGTGCTCCTCGGTGCACTCGGCCGGGTCGGTGCGGTGCACGATCAGGGTTCCGTGGCAGTGGTCGAGCGAGTCGGCACACGCGGCGCAGGCCATGGGTGGTACCTCCGGGTCGGGGCGATCGGAATCCTGCCTCTGTTGGTACCACCTGTCGCCGACAGCGCGGGGATTCCCCTGGCGTGTCAGTCGACCGGAGAAATCGGGCCTGCCGCTTTCGCGGAGCCGCCGATGGGGCGGACAATCGAGGGACAAGAAATGAGGCCTCGACCACCGAAGGAGGGGCAGCGGTGAACCGGACCGAGCTCCCACAGACAGTGCGGCGATCGTCCAAGGAGGCGCAGGCGGCCTTCGCGGCGGCACGCGACACGGCGATCAAACGGTACGGGGAGGGCGAGGACGCCGAGCGTGCGGCGTACGGCGAGCTCAAACACCATTTCGAGTTGGAGGTCGATCACTGGGTGCCCAAACAGGGTTGACCTCGGCGCTACCGGGTCCGCGTCGCGGTGAGACCGCGACGCGGTGCGTCTGATCCTGTGCCGACGCGGTGCGTCTACCCTTGTCCGTATGTCAGTTCGCACCCAGCTCAGCCCCGGAACCGTCTCCGCGACGCTCGCCGTCCCCGCCAACATCGAGCGGCCGGAATATGCGTGGAAGCCGACCGTCAACGAGGGCAACGAGCCGTGGGTGCAGACGCCGGAGACCATCGAGGCCATGCGGGTGGCGAGCAAGATCGCCGCGCAGGCCCTGCAGGAAGCGGGCAAGGCGGTCGCGCCAGGCGTGACGACCGACGAGCTCGACCGCATCGCGCACGAGTACATGATCGACCACGGTGCCTATCCGTCCACGCTGGGCTACAAGGACTTCCCCAAGTCCTGCTGCACCTCGCTGAACGAGGTCATCTGCCACGGCATCCCCGACTCGACGGTCATCCAGGACGGCGACATCGTCAACATCGACGTCACCGCATACATCGGCGGGGTGCACGGCGACACCAACGCCACCTTCCTGGCCGGTGACGTGTCCGAGGAGAACCGCCTGCTCGTCGAGCGCACCCGCGAGGCGACGATGCGTGCCATCAAGGCGGTCAAGCCCGGCCGCGAGCTCAACGTCATCGGCCGGGTCATCGAGGCCTACGCCAACCGCTTCGGCTACGGCGTGGTGCGCGACTTCACCGGCCACGGCATCGGCGAGACCTTCCACAACGGGTTGGTCATCCTGCACTACGACCAGCCGAACGTGGACACGATCATCGAACCGGGCATGGTGTTCACCATCGAACCGATGATCAACCTGGGCACCGTCGACTACGACATCTGGGACGACGGCTGGACCGTCGTGACCAAGGACCGCAAGTGGACGGCCCAGTTCGAGCACACCATCGTCGTCACCGACACGGGCGCGGAAATCCTCACGCTGCCGTGAAGGGTGCGCTGCTCGTCGCCGGAACGACCTCCGACGCGGGCAAGAGCGTGCTGGTGGCCGGGCTGTGCCGGATGCTGGCCCGGCGCGGGGTGTCGGTTGCGCCGTTCAAGGCGCAGAACATGTCCAACAACTCGGTGGTCACCCTCGACGGCGGCGAGATCGGGCGGGCGCAGGCGCTGCAGGCGCGGGCCTGCGGGCTCGAGCCGAGCGTGCGCTTCAACCCGGTGCTCCTCAAGCCGGGCAGCGACCGCACCTCCCAGCTGGTGGTCCGCGGCCGGGCGGTGACGAACGTGGGGGCCCGCGACTACATCGAGCACCGGGAGTGGCTCAGGGGCGTCGTCGGCGACGAATTGGCCTCGCTGCGAGCGGAATTCGACGTGGTGATCTGCGAGGGCGCCGGCTCGCCCGCCGAGATCAACCTGCGCGCGACGGACCTCGCGAACATGGGGCTGGCCCGGGCGGCGTCGCTTCCGGTGATCGTCGTCGGGGACATCGACCGCGGGGGCGTGCTGGCACACCTGTTCGGCACCCTCGCCGTGCTCTCGCCCGAGGACCAGGCGCTGATCGCCGGGTTCGTGGTCAACAAGTTCCGTGGCGACGTGGGGCTGCTGGAGCCGGGTCTGGTCCAGCTGCGGGAGATGACCGGGCGGCCGACCCTCGGGGTGGTGCCGTTCGCCGAGGGACTGTGGATCGACGCCGAGGACTCGCTGTCCACGGTCGTGGACGCCCCGGTCGGCAGGCCTGCCGCGCCCGCGGGCCAGGGATGGCTGCGGGTGGCCGCGGTGCGACTGCCGCGGGTGTCCAACGCGACCGACGTGGAGGCGCTGGCCTGCGAACCGGGCGTCTCGGTGCACTGGGTCGGCGAGCCGTCGCGGTTGCAGGATGCCGACCTGGTGGTGATCCCCGGCAGCAAGTCCACCGTCTCGGACCTGGCCTGGCTGCGGTCGAGCGGGATCGCGGACGCGCTGCACGCGCGCGCCGAGGCCGGGCTGCCGATCCTCGGCATCTGCGGCGGATACCAGATGCTCGGCCGCACCATCGTCGACGACGTCGAATCGGGCGCGGGGACGGTGCCCGGGTTGGGCCTGCTGGACATGGAGATCGAGTTCGCGCCCGAGAAGGTGCTGCGGCAGGTCGCCGGGACCGCCGACTCGGTTGCGGTGTCCGGCTACGAGATCCACCACGGCCGCGTCGTCCGCAACGCGGACCCGCCGCTGCTGCGCGGCGCGGACGGCGATCCGGAGGGCAGCGTCCGGGGGCAGGTGTTCGGCACCCACTGGCACGGTCTGCTCGAGTCGGACGAGTTCCGCCGCGGGTTCCTGACCCGGGTCGCGGCCGTCACCGGGCGGCAGTTCACGGTCGCGCCCGACACCTCGGTGGCGGCGGAGCGGACCGCGCAGTTGGACCTGCTGGCCGACCTGGTGGAGCGGCACCTCGACGTGGACGCGATCGGGGAGCTCATCGATGGCGGTGCGCCGCGGGATCTTCCGGTGATCACCCATGGCCGCGCGGCGGTGGACCCGGCCCGCTGACCGCCGGCTCAGTCCGTCACGGGGTCGCCCGACGCAGCGCCAGCCAGGCGATGGCCGTCGCGATCGCGGTCGCGGCCAGGGGCAGCGCCACCAGGGGGAGTACCCGCGGTGAGTCGACGAACCAGTCGCCCACCGCGGACCACCACCCCGCCCAGGTGACCAGGATCGCGGCGAGACCACCGAGGCCGAAGACGCCGACGCCTGCGGCCAGCAGGCCGGTGGCCCGCCAGCGCTGATAGATCGCGCCCGCGGCCATGGCGACCGCCGTCGTCAGCAGCAGGGTCGAGAAGATGGTCAGGAACTGCAGGAGCGGGTTGTCGGTGAGGTATCGGGCCAGCCCGAACATCCGCATCCACACGCCCCAGCCGTCGGTCGCGGCCTCCACGACCGAGAGCAGGTAGAGCGTCGCGGCGAACACCGCGGACTGGGCGAGCGCCAACAACGCTGTGGCGGAGAAGAACTCGCGGCGGGTCACGCTCATGCCGAGCGTGAAGGGGAAGGTCTGGGCCATCGCCTGCAGGTAGAACGCCAGCACGAACCCGAAGACCGAGAACACGCTGCCGGTGAAGCCCTCTTCCTGATCGTTGTCGATCAGGAAGTAGATCGTGTAGCTGATCAGGAAGGAGGTGGCGAGGATGCCGACCGGCCAGGCGATCAGCAGCGGCCATGCCACGGTGTGCACTCGGAGCACGGCGCCGATTCGGGAGCCGGACTCCGGCTGGGTTCTCGACGATGTCGTCGTCACGTCGACGGTCTGCGTGGTCATGCGGTGATCTCCCTGGCTCCTGTGGTGGTCGCGATGACGAGGTCCTGCATCGACACCGGTTCGAGCTCGACGCCCGCAGCGCGCAGCCCGGCGCGTTCCGGCTCGGTCGCCGAGCGCTGGACCGTGGCGCGGACCTGCGAACCGAGCGATTCGCGATGCAGCACCCTTGCGCCTGCCGCGAAGGCGTCGACGGCCTCCGCCGGCCCGGTGGCGACCACGGCCCGGCTGCGCAGCTCGTCGGCATCGTCGTCGACGATGATCCGGCCGCGGTCGACGACGATGACGTGCTCGAGCAGATTGCTGACCTCGTCGATGAGGTGCGTGGACAGCACGATCGTGCGCGGGTGTTCGGCGTAGTCGGCGAGAAGTCGGTCGTAGAACAGGTGTCGGGCCACGGCGTCGAGGCCGAGGTACGGCTCATCGAACAGGGTGAGCGGGGCCCGCGCGGCGAGCCCGATGATCACGCCGAGCGTGGATTTCATCCCCCTGGACAGCTTCTTGACCTTGCGGCCGAGGGGGAGTTGGAAGTCGTCGAGCAGTCGGTCGGCGAAGTCGCGGTCCCAGCAGGGCATCAGGTGCCCGGCGGCGGTGAGCACGTGCTTGACCCGGAGGTCGTCCACGTACGTCTGACTCTCCTTGATGAAGCAGATGTTCCTCAGGACGCGCGCGTTCTCGAACGGCGTGTCCCCGAGAACCGTTACGTCGCCGGACGTCTGGGTGTCCTGCCCGGTCAGTATCTGCATCAGGGTGGTCTTGCCCGCGCCGTTTCGGCCCAGCAGGCCGTAGATCTTGTCGGGTTCGATGGTGAGGGAGATGTCGTCGAGCGCGGTGACGTCGCCGAAACGCTTGCTCATGCCGCGAACCGACACGATCGGTTCCGGATCGAGGGCGGTCACGGTCATCTGATTTCCTCCCGGTTGTCGAGCATGGACTTGAGTTCGGTGATCGACATGCCGAGCTTGTCGGCCTCCGCGATGAGCGGGTCGATGTACTGGCGCACGAAGTGCTCGCGGCGCCGGAATCGCAGCGCGTCCCGCGCGCCGATCGTGACGAACATCCCGATCCCTCGCTTCTTGTAGAGAATCCCCTCGGCCACGAGCTGTCCGAGCCCCTTCGCCGCGGTGGCGGGGTTGATCCGGTGGAATGCGGCGAGCTCATTGGTGGAGGGAACCTGTCCGTCCTCCGGCAGGGATCCGTCGATGATGGAGTTCTCCACGAGCTCGGCGATCTGCTGAAAAAGCGGCCTACCGTCGTCGTTCACCGGAACCGCCGCCCGCAAGGCTCACTGGTTCATTACTCATGTAATGAACCATAGAGCTGACGGGTGCGGTGCGCAACTGATGGTCGGCGGAGCTGCATGGCGTACCGTCCGTAGCCATGGAATTGACGCAAGTTCCCGTCGGGGAGGGCACCTACACCGTTCGCGTCGACGGCCCCGAGAGCAGGCACACCGTGCTGCTGCTCCCGGGTGCGGGGGAGTCCGCATCCGTGTTCGACGCGGTGTGCGAGAGACTGCACAACTCCGACCTGCGCACGGTCGTGCCCGAGTCGATCGAAGGACTCGACGAGACCGGTGCGATCGCGTTGCTCGACGCGCTGAAGCTGCCGTGGGTGAACCTCGCGGGCAACCGCGAGGGTGCCGCGATGGCCTGGCTTCTCGCCGCCAAGACCTTCGGTCGGTTCGCGAGTCTGGTCGTCGCGGACTGCCCGCACCCCGCGGTGCCGGATCTCGACGGCGTCGTACGTGAGTCCGGTTGTGCACCAGTGGAAATGCCGACGACGCTGCTGATCCGGAACTCGCTGGGCCGGCCGATGGCCGACACCAGCGGTCGGCACGTCTACTCCGATTTCCGGGTCGTCCAGCTCGACGGTGTCGACTCGGTGCCGCAGGGCGCGGCCGCCGAGATGGCCACCGAGATCGTGCTCCGCACCAGCAGCTGGTAGGCGCTCCGCGCCCGTGCGCGGTTGACGAGTCCCTGGACTCGTCAACCGCGCACGGGCGGCGCAGCCGCCTATTCCAGGCCGAGCAGGGCGTTCTCGACAACCTCGGGCAGGCCAGGGTGAATCCAGTACTGGCCCCTTGCCATGTCCTGCGCGCTCAGCCCGAAGCTCATCGCCTGGATCAGCGGCTGGATCACCGTCGGCGCCTGCGCGCCGATGACGTGGGCGCCGAGCAGCCGGCCCGTGCCGCGCTCGGCGATCACCTTGCACAGGCCCTCGGTGTCCTCCATCGCCCAGCCGTAGGCGACGTCAGAGTAGGTCTGCACCTTCACCGTGATGTCGAGGCCCTGATCGCGGGCCTGCTCCTCGGTGAGCCCGACCTCCGCGATCTGCGGGTCGGTGAACACCGCCGCGGGTACGAACCGGTGATCGGTGCGGACCAGGTCGGCGCCCTCCGCCCACGCGTTGCGCAGCAGGTTCTCCTGCACGACCCGGGCCTCGTGGTTCGCCACGTGCTTGAGCTGATAGGGCGAGGACACGTCGCCGAGCGCGAACACGCCCTCCGCGGTGGTGCGCTGGAACCGGTCCACCAGCACCCGTCCCTCGTCATCCACGTCGACCCCCGCGTTCTCGGCGCCGAGCCGGTCGCCGTTCGGGGCCCGCCCCACCGCGACCAGCAGGGTGTCTCCGGTGACGACGCTGCCATCCGTCAGTTCCACCTCCACGTGGCCGTCGTCGCCCCGCACGGACCTAACCGGATTGCCCAGTCGCACATCCCATTTCTCGCGCGCGAGGGCGGTGAAGTGTGCCGAGATGTCGCCGTCGAGGTGTCGCAGCAGGCGGTTGCCGCGGCCGATGATGGTGACCTTGCTCCCGAACGCGGAGAAGACGTGCGCGAACTCGGAGGCGATGAAGCCGCTGCCGATGATCACCAGGTGCTCGGGTAGCTCCGGCAGCCGCATGATGTCGTCGTTGGTGTAGTAGCGGACGCCGCTGCGGCTCACCACCTCCGGGATGATCGGCCGCGATCCGGCCGCGATCACCACCTGGTCCGCGGTGATCACCTCGCCGGTCCCGGTCTCCAGGCGTCGCGGTCCGATGAACCTCGCGTGGCCGGAAAACAGTGTGGTGCCAGGACTCTCGTCGCGCCGATAGCGTTCGCCGCCCGCGGAGATGGGATCGATCCGGTCGAACACCCGGCTGACGATGTCGGGCCAGCGCACCTTGTCGATGCGCGAGTCGATTCCGTACCTGCTCGAGTGCTCGATGGTGCGGGCGACCTCGGCGGCGTAGACGAACATCTTGGTCGGGATGCAGCCGACGTTCAGGCAGGTGCCGCCGAAGACGCCGTCCTCGAGCAGCGCGACCCGCATGTCGGCGTACCGGTCGTCGAGAATGGTGTTGCCGGAACCGGATCCGATGATCGCGAGATCGAAGTGGCTCATGCGCCGTGTCCGTGCAGCCAGGTCAGCCACAGGTCCACCTCGTCGAAGGCCTGCTTGCGCGGGACCTCGGTGGAGAGGAAGACGTCGTGCCGGGCGCCCTCGATCGGCACGATCGTGGTGCGGTCGCCGAGGCAGCCTGCCCAGCGGGCGATCTGCCTCACGTCGAGCACCAGGTCGGCCTCGTCGGACTTGGCGGTGTACCGGGAGGAGTAGTGCGTCTTCTGGGACCGCAGGATCAGCGAGGGGACCCCGACGTCGAGCCCGCGGTGCAGCTTCGCGTGCCCCTGCCGGATGGCCCGCAGCCAGCCGAAGGTCACCGGGAACCCGGTCAGCGGCTTCCACTCGAGGTCGTAGTCCCATTCGCCGCTCGCGCCGACGTGCAGGCTGCGCCCGTAGACGTCGATCGGCGGCTGCTTGACGGCGAGCCGGTTCTTGACCCGGCCGACCGCCTTGACGGCCACGGTGCCGACGGTGCGGAGATAGGACGGGCCCTGCAGGTCGAACCACGGGCTGTTGAGGATCAGTCCGGCGATGCCCGCGCCCGCGCTGCCGCCCGGCTGCTTGTTCAGCCGGTCGAGCCACAGCGGCAGGATCAGCCCGCCGGTGGAGTGCGCCACCAGCAGAACGGTGCCCCCGCCGATCTGTTCGCGCACCAACGCGAGCGCGCGGCCCAGTTCCTCGTCGTAGAGCGCGAGATCGGTGACGAAGTGCGGGGTCTGGCCCTGCTTCAGCGAGCGGCCGCATTTGCGCAGGTCCAGGGCGAAGAACGAGTAGCCCTGGTCATGGAAGTGCTCGGCCATGTGGTGCTGGAAGAAGTAGTCGGTGAAGCCGTGCACGTAGAGCACGGCCCGCGCGGGCGTGCGGTCGATCCCGCCCTCGGGCTGATACCGGACCAGTGTGGCGTCGATCTCACCTTCGCCGTCGGGATCGATTCCGAGTGGGATGGTCAACTGCTGATATCCGTCGCCGAGGACGTCGGGAGCCCAAGTAGTCACAGATCACAATGTAATGCGCAGGAATGCCCCCCGCAGTGGCGCACAATTGGGTGAGGTGAACGACGCGTATACGCGCGGGTAACCTATCCGCTGCAGTCGGCGCGACTGCCCACTGCCAATGGACAAGGAAGTCGATTTTCCAGTGTCAGACAACAACGCGGTAGAGACCAAGGCCGATGTAGTGCTCGTGGGTGCGGGCATCATGAGTGCGACCCTCGGAGCCATCCTGCGGCAGCTGCAGCCGGACTGGTCGATCAGCGTGTTCGAGCGGCTCGATGCCGCCGCCGCGGAGAGCAGCGACCCGTGGAACAACGCGGGCACCGGACACTCTGCTCTGTGTGAGCTCAACTACACCCCCGAGAACAAGGACGGCTCCGTCGACATCGCCAAGGCGATCACGGTCAACGAGCAGTTCCAGGTCTCCCGGCAGTTCTGGGCGCACGCGCTCGAACAGGGCATCCTCACCGCCCCCAAGGAGTTCATCAACCCCATCCCGCACGTGAGCTTCGTGCACGGGGCGGACAACGTGAAGTACCTGAAGGCGCGCTACGACGCCCTCGCCGGACACACGCTGTTCAACGGCATGGAGTACACCGACAGCGCGGACGAGTTCGCCCGCCGCCTGCCGCTGATGGCCAAGGGTCGCGACTTCTCCGACCCCATCGCCCTGAACTGGACCGAGGGCGGCACCGATGTCGACTTCGGCGCGCTGACCAAGCAGCTGCTCAACCACGTCGCCTCCTCCGGCGGCACCGTGCACTTCGGTCACGAGGTCACCGGCATCAAGAAGCAGTCCGACGGCAGCTGGACGCTCAAGGTGCACAACCGTCGGACCGGCGGCCGCAAGACCGTCAAGGCCAAGTTCGTCTTCGTCGGAGCCGGCGGCGGCGCGCTGCACCTGCTGCAGCAGTCCGGCATCAAGGAGGCCAAGGGCTTCGGCGGCTTCCCCGTCAGCGGCGCCTTCCTGCGCTGCACCAACCCGGAGCTGATCGATCAGCACCGCGCGAAGGTGTACGGCAAGGCGGCCGTCGGTGCCCCGCCGATGTCGGTGCCGCACCTCGACACCCGCGTCATCGGCGGAAAGCCGGGCCTGCTGTTCGGCCCGTACGCCGGTTGGTCGCCGAAGTTCCTCAAGGAGGGCCGGGTCACCGACCTGCCCGGGTCGGTCAAGCCGAACAACCTGCTGTCCATGCTCGGGGTCGGCGTTTCCGAGCTCGGCCTGGTCAAGTACCTGGTCAGCGAGCTCGCGAAGAACGCGGAGGGTCGCATCGAGACCATGCGCGAGTTCGTCCCCGAGGCGCTCGGCGCCGACTGGGAGCTGATCACGGCGGGCCAGCGCGTCCAGGTGATCCGCCGCGACAAGCGCAAGGGCGGCGTGCTCGAGTTCGGCACCGCGGTCATCAGCGCCGCGGACGGCTCGATCGCCGGTCTGCTCGGCGCCTCGCCCGGCGCCTCGACGGCGGTCCCGGCGATGCTCGACGTGCTCAAGCGTTGCTTCGCGGACCGGTTCGCCTCGTGGGAGCCGCAGCTCAAGCAGATGGTGCCCTCGCTCGGCGTGAAGCTCTCCGACGACAAGTCGCTGTTCACCGAGGTCTGGGACTGGTCCAGCCGCGTGCTCGAGCTCGACACCGAGGTTCAGGAGACCGCCTCCGCCGCGGTGTGATAGTCACACCGTATGACGGCAACAGCGGCGCTGCACCGTGCCTGGGCGCTCGATCTGGACCTCCGCACGCTCTATGACCTGCTGAGACTGCGGGTCGACGTGTTCGTCGTGGAGCAGGCCTGCCCGTACCCGGAACTCGACGGGCGGGACCTGCTCCCCGGCACCAGGCACCTGTGGATCGAGCAGGACGGTCAGGTCGTGTGCACGCTCCGCCTGATGGAGGAGCACGACCGCGGCACCTCGTACCGCATCGGACGGCTCTGCACCCGGGCGGATGCGCGGGGGCACGGGCACACCACCAGGCTGCTGCGCACGGCGCTGGCGGAGGTCGGGTCGGCGCCGTGCAGGCTCAGCGCGCAGAGCCACCTGGTGGACATGTACGCCAAGCACGGGTTCACGCCCGACGGCGACGAGTTCATCGAGGACGGGATCCCGCACGTGCCGATGCGGCGCGGTGGCGGCGAGCCCTGGCGCGAGGTCTAGAGTCAGCATCCGTAGTTCCCTGCCGCGGGGAAGTCCTGTGTGAACCAGGCACGGTCCCGCCACTGTGATGGATCCGGCCACGTCCGGATCCGGAGTCAGATCGCCGCGGCAGCGGGTCAAGGTCCGAACCCTCGGCGTGGACACCGGGGAGTGAAGGGAAATTCGCTGTGGCACAAGCTGGTACCGGGTCCGAACCGGGCTTTCCGTTCAGTGCGATCGTCGGTCAGGACACGCTCCGGCTCGCCCTGACCCTCTGCGCCGTCCACCCCGGCATCGGGGGCGTGCTGGTGCGCGGCGAGAAAGGTACCGCGAAGTCGACGGTGGTGCGCGCGCTCGCCGCGCTGCTGCCACCCGTCGACGACGGCAACGGTGGCAGGCCCGCCAGGCTGGTGGAGCTGCCGGTCGGCGCCACCGAGGACCGGGTGGTCGGGTCGCTGGACCTGGAGAAGGTGCTGCGAGACGGGGAGCGGGCCTTCCAGCCCGGACTGCTGGCCGCGGCCCACGACGGCGTGCTCTACGTCGACGAGGTCAACCTGCTGCACGATCACCTCGTGGACGTGCTGCTGGACGCCGCCGCGATGGGGCGCGTGCACATCGAGCGCGACGGCGTCTCCCACTCCCATCCCGCGCGGTTCGTCCTGGTGGGGACCATGAACCCGGAGGAGGGCGAACTCCGCCCGCAGCTGCTCGACCGCTTCGGCCTTGCCGTCGACGTGGCGGCCTCGCGCGAGGTGGACGTCCGCATGCAGGTGGTGCGCAGGCGCCTCGACTTCGAGGCCGACCCCGCCGGATTCGCGGCCCGGTACGCCGACGAGGATTCGGCGCTGGCCCGCCGCATCGCCGCGGCAAGGGCCGCCCTGCCCGCCATCGAACTCAGCGACACCGAGCTGCGCCGCATCGCCGCGTTGTGCGCGTCGTTCGATGTGGACGGCATGCGCGCCGATCTGGTGCTGGCCCGCACCGCCACCGCGCACGCCGCCTGGCGCGGCGCGGCGGCCGTCGCGGAGGAGGACGTGCGGGTCGCCGCCGAGCTGACGCTGCCGCACCGGCGCCGCCGCGACCCGTTCGACGAGCCGGGCCTCGACCCGCAGCAGCTCGAGGACGCGATGCGGGACGCCGCCGAGCAGGCGAACCAGCCCGAGCCGGAGCCCGAGCCCGATCCCGACGGACCCGGCGGCGGCGCGCCCGAGCCCGAGTCCGACGGGGCCGCGTCCCCCGACGGTGCCCAGCAATCCGCGGAGCCGAGCGAGAGCGAACAGCCCGGCCCGGTTCGTGCCCCCGAACGCCCGGCCGCGGCGCCCTCGGCGCAGTTCAAGACCCGGCTGCTGACCATTCCCGGTGTCGGCGAGGGCGCGCCGGGTCGGCGTTCGCGTTCGCGCTCTGCGCAGGGCCGGACCGTGCGGCCGACCACCGAACCGGGCCGCGGTCTGCACCTGGTCGGCACCCTGTTCGCGGCCGCCGAGCACCAGGTCGCCCGCGGACGGCGGGACGGCCGGATGGTGTTGGCGCCCGGCGACATCCGAGGAGCGCACCGCGAGGGCCGCGAGGGCAACCTGGTGGTCTTCGTGGTCGACGCGTCCGGTTCGATGGCCGCGAGGGACCGGCTCTCCGCGGTCACCGGCGCCGTCGTCTCGCTGCTGCGCGATGCCTACCAGCGCCGCGACAAGGTCGCGGTGATCACCGTGCGAGGCGCCGCCGCCGAGCTGGTGCTGCCGCCCACCTCGTCCGTCGACGTGGCGGTCCGGCGACTGCGCTCGTTGCGCACCGGCGGCAAAACCCCACTGGCGCAAGGATTCCTGAAGGCCCGCGAGGTGGTGCTGCGGGAGAAGGTGCGCGACCCCCAGCGTCGGGCGATGGTGGTCGCGTTGACCGACGGCCGCGCGACCGGCGGAGTCGACCCGGTCCATCGCGCCCGGGTGGCCGCGACCCTGCTCGCGGGCGAGTCGGTGGCCTCGGTTGTGGTGGACTGCGAGTCCGGCATGGTGCGCCTCGGCCTGGCCCGTGACCTGGCGACCGCGCTGCGGGGTGCCTACATCCGGCTCGGCGAGCTCTCGGCGGAGCAGGTGGCGGGCGTCGTCCGGGCCGGCACCGCGAAGCTCGCGGCCTAGAACGGAAAGAGGAGTAAAGACGATGCCCAAGGGTGTACCGCTTCCCGAGAACGTCCCCGACGACGGCCTGACCACCAGGCAGCGCCGCAACGCGCCCGTGCTGGCCGTGCACACGGGTCCGGGCAAGGGGAAGTCGACCGCCGCGTTCGGGATGGCGTTGCGGGCCTGGAACCAGGGCTTCGACATCGGGGTGTTCCAGTTCGTCAAGAGCGCGAAGTGGAAGGTCGGCGAGGAGTCGGCGTTCCGCGCGCTCGGCGAGCTGCACGAGTCCACCGGCGTCGGGGGACCGGTGCAATGGCACAAGATGGGCGAGGGCTGGTCCTGGACCCGCAAGAAGGGCGAGGACGAGGACCACGCCCGCGTCGCGCTGGACGGCTGGCGTGAGGTGGCCCGCCGGATCGCGAACGAGGAGCACAAGTTCTACGTCCTCGACGAGTTCACCTACCCGCTCAAATGGGGCTGGGTGGACGTCGACGAGGTGGTCGAGGTGTTGGGATCGCGGCCGGGGAACCAGCACGTGGTGATCACCGGAAGGGATGCGCCGCAGGCCCTGATCGACGCGGCCGACCTCGTCACCGAGATGACCAAGATCAAGCACCCGATGGACGCAGGACGCAAGGGCCAGCGGGGCATCGAGTGGTGAACGCCGTTCCGGCGGTGGTCATCGCCGCACCCGCTTCCGGTAGCGGAAAGACCACCGTCGCAACGGGTCTGATCGGTGCCCTGCGTGCGGCGGGTGATCGGGTGGCGCCGTTCAAGGTGGGGCCCGACTACATCGACCCGGGCTATCACGGCCTCGCCGCTGGGCGGGTCGGACGCAATCTGGACCCGGTGCTGGTCGGCGCGGACCGGATCGGCCCGCTGTACCGGCACGGCAGCGCGGGCTGCGACATCGCCGTCGTCGAGGGCGTGATGGGCCTGTTCGACGGCAAGATCGCGGACCCGGCGCCGGAGGGCGCCGCGGAGGGGTCGACGGCCCAGGTCGCCGGGTTGCTCGGTGCCCCGGTGGTTCTCGTCGTCGACGCCCGCGGCCACAGCCAGTCGCTGGCCGCGGTGCTGCACGGGTTCGCGACCTTCGACAGCGGCGTCAGGATCGGCGGGGTGGTCCTGAACCGGGTCGGCAGCGAGCGGCACGAGCAGGTGCTGCGTCAGGCCTGTGATCGGGTCGGGGTGCCGGTGCTCGGGGTGGTGCCCCGGCTCGCGGAGTTGGCGGTGCCCTCCCGGCACCTCGGCCTGATCACCGCGGTCGAGCACGGCAGGGCCGCCACCGACGCGGTCGACGCGATGACCGAGCTGATCGCCCGGCACGTCGACCTTTCCGCGGTGCGGGCGCTGGCCCGTGCGAGCGTCGCGGCACCGGCATGGGATGCCGTGGACGAGGCCGGTACGGACGAGCAGGGACCCGCCCCCGTGGTGGCGCTGGCGGGCGGCTCGGCGTTCACGTTCGGCTATGCCGAGCACCGCGAGTTGCTCGAGGCGGCGGGCGCCCGGGTGTGCACCTTCGACCCCGCCGTCGATCAGCTTCCCGACGGCGCGGCCGCGTTGGTGCTGCCCGGCGGGTTCCCGGAGGAACACGCGCCCGAGTTGGCGGCGAACATCCCGCTGCTCACCACCGTCCGGGAGCTGGCCCGCCGGGGTATGCCGATCCATGCCGAGTGCGCGGGCCTGCTTTACCTGGCGCGCCGCCTCGACGGGCACCCGATGGCGGGGGTGATCGGCGTGGATGCGGAGTTCGGCAAGACGCTGACGTTGGGCTACCGGGAGGCCGTTGCGCTGGGGGAGTCGGTGCTGTTCGAGCCGGGGACGCGGGTGGTCGGTCACGAGTTCCACCGGACCCGGCTGGAGTCGGCGTCGGTGGACGGCTGGGCCCCGGCCTGGGGCTGGCGGGCGGCGGGGACGTCGGCGCGGGAAGGTTTCGCGGGCGGCGGTGTGCACGCCTCCTACCTGCACACCCATCCCGCGGGGAACCCGGCCGCCGTGCGCCGGTTCGTCACTGCGGCAAGAGCTTTCGAGGCCGCCAATGGGTGATCTGGTGGTGGGCATCGGTGCCCGCGACGGGGTGGACCCCGACGCGGTGCTGGCCGCGATCAGCGCCGTCGTGGACGACCCGACCGAGCTGCACGCGCTGGCCACCCTCGAGCGCAAGGCCACCGAGTCCTCGATCGCCACGGCGGCGGCCGAGCTGGGTGTGCCGGTGCTCGGGTTCACGGCCGACGAACTCTCGGCCGTGGACGTACCGACACCGTCGGGACGGGTCGCGGCCGAGGTGGGGACGCCGAGCGTCGCCGAGGCCGCGGCGGTCCTCGGTGCGGGCGGCGGCGACCTGCTGGTGCGCAAACGCGCCCGAAATGGCGTCACCGTGGCGGTCGCCCGTAATGTTTGGTAGCCCGAGGACCCCGACATCCCAGTCAAGGAGTGTGAAGTGCCAGCAGCGGCCGGAGACGAGCCCAACTACCTCGTAGGGCTCAACCTGACCGATCGACGGGTTGTCGTCGTCGGCGGCGGCACCGTCGCGCAGCGGCGCCTCGGCCTGCTCGTCGCCTGTGGGGCGCGGGTACACGTGGTCAGCCGCGCCGTCACCCCCGCCGTCGAGGCGATGGCGACTGGTGGCCAGATCACCATCGACCTGCGCGCGTACGTCGACGGCGACCTCGACGGTGCCTGGTACGCGATCGCCTGCACCGACGAGCCGGACACCAACGCCGCCGTCGTCGCCGAGGCGGAGCGGAGCCGCATCTTCTGCGTCCGCGCCGACAGCGCCCGCAACGGCACCGCCGTCACCCCGGCGAGCGCCTCCTTCGACGGACTCGAGCTCGGCGTGCTGGCGGGCGGCGACCACCGCCGCTCGGCCGCGGTGCGCACCGCGCTCGTCGAGGCCCTGCAGTCCGGTGGCGTGGTGGATGTCGCCGAGCCGCACGCGCCCGGCGTCGCGCTGGTCGGCGGCGGACCCGGCGACCCGGACCTGATCACCGTCCGCGGTCGCCGGTTGCTGGCCCGCGCCGATGTCGTGGTCGCGGACCGGCTGGCCCCGCCGGAGCTGCTGGCCGAGCTCGGCCCGCAGGTCGAGGTCATCGACGCCGCGAAGATCCCGTACGGCCGCGCCATGGCGCAGGAGGCGATCAACGCCGCGCTGATCGACGGCTACAAGGCGGGCAAGTTCGTGGTCCGGCTCAAGGGCGGCGACCCGTACGTGTTCGGCAGGGGCTTCGAGGAGCTGCAGGCCTGCGCGGCGGCCGGGGTGCCGGTCACCGTGGTACCGGGCATCACCAGCGCGATCGCCGTGCCGTCCGCGGCCGGGATCCCGGTGACCCACCGCGGCGTCACCCACGAGTTCGTCGTCGTCAGCGGGCACATCGCCCCCGACCACCCCGATTCGCTGGTGGACTGGTCGGCGCTGGCGAAACTGCGCGGCACCCTGGTGTTGCTGATGGCGGTGGAGCGGATCGAGAAGTTCGCCGCCGTGCTCACCGAGGGTGGCAGGCCCGCCGAGACGCCGGTGACCGTGATCCAGGAGGGCACGACGCGCGCCCAGCGGGTGTTGCGCGCCGATCTGGCGACCGTCGCGGCCCGGGTCCGCGAGGAGAACATCCGCCCGCCCGCGATCATCGTGATCGGGCCGGTCGCGGGCCTGACCGCCGACGCGCAGTAACCTGGGCGACCGTGCCTGACTCCACTGTCGTGAAGTACCCCGTGACCACGCGAGCCTTCGGTCTCGCCATCGTCGTCCTCGGCGGTATGCAGCTGATGATGGTGCTCGACGGGACCGTCGCGTCGCTGGCCCTTGCCCGGATCCAGCAGGACCTCGACCTCAGCGACGCGGGCCGGAACTGGGTGATCACGTCGTACGCGCTGACCTACGGCGGCCTGATGCTCCTGGGCGGACGGCTCGGCGACGCGTTCGGACGCAAGCGGGTCTTCATCGGCGGCGTGGTGCTGTTCACGGTGGCCTCGCTCGTCTGCGGACTCGCGACCGGCGAGATCTCGCTGATCGCGGCGCGTGCGCTGCAGGGCGTCGGTGCGGCGATCGCGTCGCCGACGGCGCTGGCCCTGGTGGCGACGACGTTCGCGCCCGGCCCGGTCCGCAACCAGGCGATCGCGATCTTCGCGGCCATGACCGGCGTCGGCTCGGTGACCGGACTGATCGTCGGCGGCGCGCTGACCGAGGTGTCCTGGCGCTGGATCTTCCTGATCAACGTGCCGATCGGCCTGGTGATCATCGCGCTCGCCTTCCGTTCGCTGGTGGAGACCGGCGCCGAGCGGCTCAAGCTGGACGTGCCCGGCGCGGTGCTCGCGACCCTGGGCTGCACCGGCGTGGTCTTCGGGTTCACCGAGGGCGCGGAGATGGGCTGGACGAGCGCGCCGGTGGTCGCGGCGCTGGTCGTGGGCCTGGGCATGCTGGCGGCGTTCCTGATGGTCGAGCGCAAGGCGGAGAATCCGCTGCTGCCGTTCTCGCTGTTCCGGAACCGGAACCGGGTGGCCACCTTCATCGCGATCGCACTGGTCGGCGCGGTGATGTTCAGCCTGGCGCCGTTCGTGGCGCTGTTCGTGCAGGACATCCTCGGGTACAGCCCGCTAGCCGCGGGCATGGCGTTCGTGCCGTTCGCCTTCGGCCTCGGCGCCGCCGCATTCGTGGCGTCCAAGCTCGCCGTCCGCGTCCAGCCGCGGTGGCTGATCGTCGCGGGCACGGTCCTGACCACGCTCGGCCTGCTGTACGGCTCCACGCTGGACACCTCGGCGACGTACATGGGCAACCTGTTCATGCTGGTGGTCGGCGTCGGGTTCGGTGTCGGCCTCGCCGTGGTGCCGCTGCCGCTGTGTGCGATCGCGGGGGTGGGGCAGCACGAGATCGGCCCGCTGTCCGCGATCGCCCAGGTGGCTCAGGTGCTCTTCGGCCCGATCGGGCTGGCGATCGTCGGGGCGATGGCCACGTCCAAGACACTCTCGCTCGGCGGCACCTCCGGCGTGGCGTCGACCATGAACGCGAATCAGCTGTTCGCACTCAGCGAGGGCTACACGACCGCCCTGCTCGGCTGCGCGATCTTCGCCGCCCTCGCCGCCGTCGTGGCCCTGTTCATCCGGTTCACCCCGCAGCAGGTCGCCCAGGCGCAGGCCGCGGAGAAGGCGGCCCAGGAGTCGTAGGCGACGTGCCTCGGAGGTGTTCCTTGCGGGGAACACCTCCGAGTGCGTGACCAGACGTTCGGTCACGCCAACTGGGCGAAGAACTGGCGGATGTCGCCGACCAGGATCTCGGGTGCCTCGTGTGCGGCGTAGTGCCCGGCTGCATCGTTCGCGCCGCCGCTCGGCCCGGCGGTGTCGTAGGAATTCCAGCTGATGATGTTGCTGTGGTCGCGCTCGGCGAACCGGCGGATCGACTGGAAGTCACCGGCGAACATCGCCAGACCCGTTGGTGTGGTGGTCGGCGTGGTCGGGTGCTCGGTGGCGTGGGCATCCTCGTAATAGAACCTGGTCGAGGAGCCGGCGGTTCCGGTCAGCCAGTAGATCGCGACGTTCGCGAGGACGAAGTCTGCATCGAGGCCCTCGCCGAAAAGCTGCGCGTTCCATGCGAGTAGCCCGACTGGCGAGTCGGCGAGGGCGAACGCGAGGGTCTGCGGCTGCTGGCTGTGCAGCGTGTTGAACGCCATCTTGTTCGTGTGGAACCACTGCAGGTGCTCGAGGGCGGCCTGGTCGGCCTCGGAGAGTCCCTCGAATTCGGACGGATCGCCGGAGGGGAACGAGAACAGCTGGGTGACGTGCACGCCGACAACGTTCGACGGGTCGAGGCGGCCGATCTCGGGCGCGATCATCGACCCGCCGTCGTTGCCGACCGCGCCGTAGGACTGGTAGCCCAACCGGTGCATCAGCTCGATCCAGGCCTGCGCGGTGCGGTACCGATTCCAGCCGGTGCTGCGGGTGGGCCCGGAGAAGCCGAAGCCGGGGATCGACGGGATCACCAGGTGGAACGCGGGTGCGTCGGGGGACTCCGGTTCGGTGAGCGGGGCGATGACATCGAGGTACTCGACGATCGACCCGGGCCATCCGTGCGTCAGCACCAGCGCGGTGGCGTCCGGCCGTGACGACCGGATGTGCAGGAAGTGGATGTCCTCACCGTCGATCTCGGTGACGAACTGCGGGTACGAGTTGATCCTCGCCTCGAGGGCCCGCCAGTCGAAGCCTTCGAGCCATCGGGCGGCGAGCGCGCGGACCCGGTCGTTCGGCACGCCGTACGAGTCGGCGACGCCCGGCAGTTCGTTCGGCCACAAGGTGCGGCGCAGCCGGTCGTGCAGGTCGTCGAGCTGGGCCTGCGGGACGTCGACGGTGAAGGGGCGGATGTCGTTCACGGCTGCTCCTAATTAGAACGGAATGTTCGGTTCCGTTAGAACGTAACAGATCAGATCATTCCGTTCCAGTGTTATCGTCGGTTCATGCCGAGATCGACTGAAAGCGCAGTTCCTAAGGGTCGGACCGGTCTGCCGGGACGCAAACAGGAGGCGGCCCGCAACGACGGAGTCATCCTCGAGGCGGCGCGGGAGGTGTTCCTGGCTGATCCGAAGGCGCCCATCACCGCAGTGGCCCAGCGGGCCGGTGTCGGGATCAGCGCGCTCTACCGTCGGTATCCGGGCAAGGAGGACCTCCTGCGCACGCTGTGTCACGACGGCCTGCGTCGCTACATCGTCGAGGCGGAGAAGGGGCTCGAGGATGCCGACGCGTGGCGCGGACTGACCGGATTTCTCGAGAGGGTGGTCGACGCCGATGTGCACTCGTTGACGGTGCACCTGGCTGGGGCGTTCACCCCGACCGAGGAGATGGGCCACGACGCCATGCGCTCCCACGAGTTGACCGCCGCCCTCGTCGAACGGGCGCACGCGACGGGGAGATTGCGTGCCGACATCGTCACCCTGGATCTCGGGCTGCTCCTCGAGGGGTGTGCCGCCATCCGGATTCCGGACCAGGAGCGCACCCGGCAATTGCGCCGCCGTCACCTCGCTCTGCTCGTCGACGGTCTCGCCGCGAGCGGTGATCTGCCCGGCCCGCCACCGCAGGCGGGGGAGTTCGGGTCGCGGTGGAACCGGGAGGCGGGCGGCGCGTAACAACCGTCCAGTACGGCGCGACGAACAGGCCATGAGGGGGAGAGGACCTGCGATGACGGTCGAGCCACGTGAATCGGCACCGCCGACGAAGGTCCGCAGTCGGTGGCGTATCGCCCTTGGGGTGGCGATCATCGCCGTCGGAGTCGTGGTGGCGGTCATCGTCGGAGCCGTCGCGGTGGGCCTGGTGGCGCTCGTGGTTGACACCCCCGCGCTGTTCCTCGGCGCGGGACTGGTGGTCGTCGTTGCCCTCTGCTTCCTGATGAGCTGGTGGGGATTTCGGTTGACGGGGGCGCGTCGGACGAAGGTGGGCGCGGCCGTACTGAGCGCGGCGGTCGGCGTCGCGATCGCCGCGGTGGCAGCATCGACGATTCTCAGTCCGTTCCCCGCTCAGCCGGATGCCGCGGCCCCCTCGGCCGTCCGGTACTGGGACCTGCCGACGGGGTCGCGAATCGTCTACGTCCACGCCCCGGCCGCCGAACTCCCGACCCCGAAACCGCCGGTGATCTTCGTCCACGGAGGGCCGGGAACCCCGGGTGAGGGAATTCCGGTCGGCGGCGACGAACTCGCCGCCAAGGGATTCGACGTCTACGCCTACGACCAGGTGGGGGCGGGCCGCTCGACCCGATTCGACGATGTCACCGAATACACCGTGCAGCGCCAGGTGGACGATCTCGACGCGATCAGGCGAGAACTCGGTGCCGAGCAGCTCATCCTCGTCGGACGTTCCTGGGGTGGATCGCTGACGGCGCAGTACATCGCAGCGCACCCCGATCGGGTCGCGAAGGCCGTCTTCGTCGCGCCAGGGGCGATCTGGCCGACGGCCTTCCCCGATGGTGTGGGCGAGCCCTGGCGCGAGATGGATCCCGCCCGGCAGGCCCGTTACGACGAACTGATGGGCAACCCACGCATTCTCACCCAGTCATTGCTGATGGGCGTGAATCCCGATGCGGCGCATGCGTTCGTCCCCGACGCGGAAGCCGACGCGTGGATGCACGAGGTCGCCCTCACCGGACGCGACGGGGCCTCGTGCTCACGCGAGGTCACCACGCCACCCCACAACAACCTGCAGGGCTTCTACGTCAACCAGATGACGACCGCCGATTTCGATTCCATCCCGGACCCCAGGCCGGCCCTGACGCAGGCGCAGGTTCCCGTCCTGGTCATGGCGGCCCAATGCGACTTCCTGCACTGGCCGGTCTCGCGCGAGTACCGCGACACCTTCCCGAACTCCACGCTGGTGGACGTCCAGGGTGCCGGCCACGGGGTCTCGACGGACCAGCCCGAGGTCTACACGGGTCTCCTCGAGACCTTCCTGAGCGATCAGCCCCTTCCGCTCCCGGCCTACACCTCCATGGATCCGCCGCCCGGACGCTGGACCAGCTGATCGGATGGCCGGCGGGGCCGCTCACGTCAGGATGATCAGCTCCCGCTCGGAGGCGATCTCGACCCGCAGCCCGGCCTTTGCCGCGACCCGGGCGACGCCCTTCACGTCGGACGGCTCCGCCCGTGAGACGACCAGCGCACGGGCGAGCAGTCCCTTGTGGTGCTTGTTGAAGTGGCTGACCACCGATCGGCTGCCGTCCGGCTTCTCGGTGAGCACGGTGGCGATCACCGCGCCGGGCACCGGGCCCAGCTGCTGGTAGGTGCCCGAGCGCAGGTCCACCACCAGGCCGTCGGCCTCCGCCTCGAGCGCTGAGGTCAGCTCCGGCTTCCACACCGACTGCAGGGTGCCCATCCCGGGCAGCTTCGAGCCGCCGGACAGCCGGTAGGCCGGTATCGGGTCGCCCGCGCGGACCACCCCGAACAGCGCGGAGCCGACCGCGAGGCGGGTCAGGGCCTTCGCCTTCTGTGCCCGGGTGAACGACTTCGCATCGAGGGCGTCGAACAACACCCCCGTGTAGCGCTCCAACGCCGGACGCGTCGCCGAGGTCCACAGCGCCGCGTTGCGCGCGATCTCGTCGGACTGCCCAGCGCTCAGCCCCAGCGCGAGGCTCGACGCCTCGGCGTCGGCGGCCAGCTCGACGAGCGCGTTCACCAGCACCTCGCGGGTCGCGGTGAGCTTGGGCAGCGACAGCTCGCCCAGGTCGAGGGGGGCGCCCTTGCCGCCGTCGGACTTGGTCTCGGAGGGGGGGAGCAGCACCAGCACGAGCGGTAACGGTACCGGGCGCGGTGTGACGCACCGTGGGCCGACTATCCTGATACCCCGTGATCACCCGCCTGTCTCAGCTGTTCCTCCGCACGCTCCGCGACGACCCGGCCGATGCCGAGGTCGCCAGCCACAAGCTGCTCGTCCGCGCCGGCTACGTGCGGCGCATCGCGCCGGGCGTGTACTCCTGGCTGCCACTGGGCCTGCGGGTGCTGCGCGAGGTCGAGCGGGTCGTCCGTGAGGAGATGGATGCGATTGGCGCGCAGGAGATCCTGCTGCCCGCGCTGCTCCCGCGCGAGCCCTACGAGACGTCGAACCGCTGGACCGAGTACGGCGCCGGCCTGTTTCGCCTGAAGGACCGCAAGGGCAACGACTACATGCTCGGCCCCACCCACGAGGAGTTGTTCGCGCTCACCGTGAAGGGCGAGTACAACTCGTACAAGGACTTCCCGGTCACCCTGTACCAGGTGCAGACCAAGTACCGCGACGAGGAGCGTCCGCGTGCGGGCATCCTGCGCGGCCGAGAGTTCGTGATGAAGGACTCCTACTCCTTCGACCTCACCGACGAGGGCCTGGCGGCGTCCTACCAGGCGCACCGCGACGCCTACGAGCGCATCCTGCAGCGGCTCGGCGTCAAGTACGTCATCGTCTCCGCGACCTCGGGCGCGATGGGCGGCAGCGCCTCGGAGGAGTTCCTGGCCGAGAGCCCGATCGGTGAGGACACCTACGTCCGCTGCATCGAGTCCGGCTACGCCGCGAACGTCGAGGCCGTCAAGACCCTCGCGCCCGCCGCGATCCCGTTCGACGGGCAGCCGGAGGCGAAGGTGTACGACACCCCGGACACCCCGACCATCGAGTCGCTGGTCGACTGGGCCAACGGCGCCACTGGGGTGTCGAACGAGGCGAGCAAGACGTTTACCGCCGCGGACACGCTGAAGAACATCATGGTCAAGACCCGCGTGCCCGGCGGCGAATGGGAACTGCTCGGGATCGGCATCCCCGGTGACCGCGAGGTCGACGAGAAGCGCCTCGAGGCGGCGCTCACGCCCGCCGAGTATGTGCTCATCACCGAGACCGACTTCAAGAACAACCCGTTCCTGGTCAAGGGCTACATCGGGCCGAAGGCGCTGCAGGCCAACGGCATCCGCTACCTCGTCGATCCCCGCGTCGTCGACGGCACCAGCTGGATCACCGGCGCCGACGAGGAGGGCAAGCACGTCGTCGGCCTCGTCGCAGGCCGCGACTTCACCCCGGACGGCACCATCGAGGCCGCCGAGGTGCGCGACGGCGACCCCTCGCCCGACGGTGCCGGGCCGCTGGTCGCCGCCCGCGGCATCGAGGTGGGCCACGTCTTCCAGCTCGGCCGCAAGTACACCGACGCGTTCGGTGTCGACGTTCTCGGCGAGAACGGCAAGCCGGTCCGTCCGACGATGGGCTCGTACGGCATCGGCGTCTCGCGGCTGGTCGCGGTGATGGCGGAGCAGCAGCACGACGACAAGGGCCTGCGCTGGCCTGCCGAGGTGTCGCCCGCGAACGTGCACCTGGTGATCGCGAACAAGGACGATGCGGCACGCGAGGGCGCCGAGGCGCTCGCCGCGGAGCTGGACCGGGCCGGACTGTCGGTGATCCTCGACGACCGCAAGGCCTCACCGGGCGTGAAGTTCAAGGACTCCGAGCTGCTCGGTGTGCCGCTGGTGGTCGTCGTCGGTCGTGGGTTCGCCGAGGGCAACGTGGAACTGCGGGACCGCTTCACCGGGGAGTCCAGGGAGGTCCCTGCCGGGACCGCGCTCGCCGAGGTGCTCGCCGCCGTCCGCGGCTGACACGCGAGACAGCAGCACCGGACCGGGCCGTCAGCCGACGGCCCGGTCCAGTGCGTCGAGGCGGGCGTCCTCCGCCGCCAGCCGGCGCCGTTGCACGCTGACGTGGGCTACCCCGGCCGCCGCGGTCGCCGCGACGACCGCGGACAGCACCCAGCCGGCGCCGGGAACGTGCTGTGTCACGACGGCGGTGAGCGCGACGAAGCCGCGGAAACCCCCGATGCAGAAGTAGGCGAGTGCCCCCGCGGCCACCCAACGCGCCTGCAGCACGGCGACATTGACCAGTGGCCTGCGCGGTTCGAGGCCCAGCCGAGAGCGACGCGTGCTGTCGCGGACCGCGGCCCGGTCCTGCGCGGTGGCTCGGGCGGCGAGGGGGAGGACGAGCACTGCCGCGGATGCGAGGACCAGTGCGGTCTCGCCCGCCGGACCCCGCCACACCGCCACGGCCGCCAGCGTCAACAGTCCGGCCGCCAGCGCGTACGTCCGGACCCGGGCCCACAGGTCGGCGCGCAGCGCGGGATCGCGGCGCAGCCGTCGGTAGCCGAGGTAGCCGACCGCGGCAACGATCAGCAGTGCGACGGCGGTGAACATTGTTGAAGCGGTCCCTCGGCTCGAGTGGTGGTTCTGACACCGGATGCTCTCACACGCGTCGCCGCGCCAGGATCTACGTGGACCCGCCGCGGATCCGTGCGTCGTACGGGGCGCGGCCGGAATCGACGTCGAGGAACACCCGGTCGAGCCCGGTCGCCAGCCGCAGGAGGCGCGCGAGCGGCCGCGGGAACAGCGGCCACAGCAGCGAACCGGACAGCCGGCGCGGGACGACCGCCCGGCGCCGACCGGACCGCAACGTCGCGACGACGGCATCGGCGACCGTCTCCGGCGGGATCGGGGTGAGCAGTCGGCCGGGGTGGGTGCCGTCCAGCAGCGCGGTGTTCGTGAACGACGGCAGCACCGTCGACACGCGCACCCCGGCCGCGGACAGCTCGGCGTCGGCGGCGTCGCCAAAGCAGAGCACGGCGGCCTTGGTCGCGTTGTAGACGGCCATGCCGGGGACCGGGATGCAGCCGGCGATCGAGGCGATGTTGACGATCCGGCCGCCGCCTGCCGAGGCCATCGCCCGTCCGGCGGCGCGGGTGCCGTGCAGGACGCCGCGCAGGTTGACGTCCACCGCCGCGTCCATGACGGCGTCGTCCTGCTCGAGCAGCGCGCCGAGCGGCATGATGCCTGCGTTGTTCACCCAACCCCACGGGCGGCCGAGGGTCGATTCCACCTGGGCGAGAAACGATGTCACCGATGCCGGGTCGGTGACGTCCAGCACGGCGCCGAGCACGCCGAGTTGCCCGGCCGTACGGACCACTTCCGCCTCGTCGATGTCGCCGATCGCGACCCGGGCCCCCGCGGCGCGCAGCGCGGTCGCGGTCGCGCGGCCGATGCCGCGGGCCCCGCCGGTGACGACCACCACCCGGCCGGTCAGATCGATTCCCCTCATCCGTGCTCCTTCTGCAGTTCGTCGAGTGTGTGGCGGGTGAGCTTGCCCGTCGAGCCTCGCGAGAGGCGAGCGACGAACACGATCTCGCGCGGCATCCGCGATCGCGGCAGTTCCGCGGCGAGGTACCGGCGGACCGCCTGCTCGTCGAGCGCGTCCCGACCGGCGGGGGAGTCGGCGCGGACGAGGTACGCGCGCAGCCGATGCCCGAACTCGGCATCCGGCACCGGCGTGACGGCGGCGTCCGCCACCTCCGGGTGCGCGAGCAGCGCCATCTCGACCTCCTCCGGGAAGACGTTCTCGCCGCCGGAGACGATCATGGCGTCGGAGCGGCCCGCGACGTACAGGCGCCCGGCGGCGTCCAGGTGGCCGCGGTCACCGGTATCGAGGAACCCGTCGGAATCGCTTCTCCTGGTGCCGTCGGTGTACGCGTCGATCTGGCCAGGCGTGTGGACGAGGATCCGGCCCTCGGCGCCGACCGGTGCGCTCGCGCCGTCGTCGTCGGCGATGCGGACGACGGTGCCGCGCGGCGGGATTCCCGCGCAGTCCGGGGCCACGGCCAGGTCCTCCGGCGTCGCGATGCTGATGTACGAGGCCTCGGTGGAGCCGTAGAGGTTGTGCAACACCGGGCCGAGCGCCTCGGCGACCTGGGCGACCAGGGCGCCGTCGAGCCGCGCGCCGCCGCTCGCGACGATCCGCAGCGCGGAGAGGTCGGCCGCGGCAACCGCGTCACCGAGCGCGACCAGCCGCCGCAGCATGGTCGGCACCGCGACCAGGGCGGAGCAGCGCTGCCGCTGCAGGTCCGCCAGCACCCGACCCGCGTCGAACCGGCGGTGCAGCACCAGCGTCGACCCCAGGGTGAGGGTGAGCGTCGCGACGATCAGGCCCCAGCCGTGAAAGACCGGCGCGGACAGCAGCACGCGCTCGCCGCCACGCAGCGGGATCTTGGTCAGCAGGCCTGCGGGGACCAGCAGGGACGGGGCCTGTGACCGCGGGGCACCCTTGGGCAGCCCGCTGGTCCCGCTGGTGAGCACCACCAGCGCCGGGGGCCGGGGCGGCCGGGCAGGCAGCGCGGCGGACTCGCCGCTCATCAGGGTGGCCAGCGAGCTCTCCGCCCGGACGTCCTCGGTCCAGGCGCACCACCGCGGACCGTCGAAACCCGATGCCGCGGTGGTGAACTCCTCGTCGTAGACCAGCGCGTCGAGTCGCTCCCGCGCGGCCACCTGGGCCACCTGACGCGGGCCGAAATCCGAGTTGAGCAGCACCACTCGGGCGCCCGCCGCCGACGCCGCGCAGAGCGCGACGACGGCATCGGCGTGATTGCGGCACAGGATGCCGATCCCCGGCTGGG
Source organism: Rhodococcus maanshanensis NBRC 100610 (assembly GCF_001894865.1). Lineage (GTDB taxonomy): Bacteria > Actinomycetota > Actinomycetes > Mycobacteriales > Mycobacteriaceae > Rhodococcus_G > Rhodococcus_G maanshanensis. The sequence continues at coordinate 30,400 of NZ_BCXA01000031.1, forward strand.
GCGCGGGCAGCCGGGACCGCAGCGCGTGTGCCAGCCGGTGGGTGCGCCGCGCGAACTCGGCGAACGTGAGCTGACCCCGGTCGTCCACGAGGGCGACGCGCTCCGGGTGGGCCGCCGCCCCGAAGGCGGGAAGACCGCCGAACGGCCCGAGCCGGGCGACCGCGCGGGAGCCGGCGGCCAGGGCCCGTGGGTCACGCGGTACCACGCCCGCTCGCCAGAGCGTGCCTGCGGCGAGCGCCTCGTCGAGGAATCGCATCGTGCTCCTCATGGTCGGTGTCGAATCGCGAGCAGCGCACGGGTTCCCGCGTTCATCGCGCGGAGCAGGGGCCCGCGGAATCGGTCGGGATAGGCGGTGGCCACGCGCTGGGTGGTGACCGTCTGCGGCTCGGTGTAACGGACGATGCCCTCGCGGCCGTGCCTGCGCCCGGTGCCGCTGGTGCGCATCCCGCCCATCGGCGCGCCGAGCGAGGCGATCGCGGACAGGTAGCCGTCGTTGACGTTCACCGCGCCCGCGACCACCTGGGCCGCGATCCGGCGCCCCCGCCGCAGGTCCCGGGTCCAGACACTGGCGCTGAGGCCGTAGTCGCCTTCGTTCGAGAGGCGGATCGCCTCCGCCTCCGAGGTCACCGGGTAGAGGGAGACCAGCGGCCCGAAGGTCTCCTCGGCATACACCGTCATCTCGACGGTGACGCCGGTCAGCACGGTGGGCTCGTGGAAGAACGGACCGAGGTCGGGCCGGGCCCGGCCGCCGGTCGCGACGGTCGCGCCCTTGGCGAGGGCGTCGGCCACGTGGCTCCGGGTGAGGTCCAGCTGCCTGCGCGAGGTGAGCGAGCCCATGTCCACGTCGTAGCCGTATCCGGCACCGAGTCGCAGCCGCGCGGTGCGGCGGACGAGCTCGTCGCGGAACCCGTCGAACACCTTCTCGTGGATGTAGATTCGCTCGATACCGATGCACATCTGCCCGGCGTTGGAGAAGGCGGCCTGCACGGCGCCGCGAGCGGCCGCCCGCAGGTCGGCGTCCGCGCAGACGATCATCGGGTTCTTGCCCCCGAGCTCGAGCGAGGTCCCGATCAGGCGATCGGCGCAGCGCCGCGCGATCTCCCGCCCCGTCGCGGTCGAGCCGGTGAAGCTCAGGTGGTCCACCGCGTCGATCAGGGCGGGCCCGAGCCGGCTCCCCGGCCCGGCGACCACCTGCCACACGTCCTCGGGCACCCCAGCCCGCACCGCCAGGTGTCGCGCGTGCAGCAGGGTGAGCGGTGCCTGCGAGTCGGCCTTGCTGAGGACCGCGTTCCCGGCGAGCAGTGCCGGGACCACGTCGCCGACCGCCAGGAACAGGGGGTAGTTCCACGGGGCGATCACCCCGACGAGTCCCTTCGGGCGGTACCCGACGCGGGCCGAGACGAGGCCGGGCACCGCGCCGAGTGCGCGACCTTCGCCCAGGTAAGGGCCGCCGCGGGCCGCGTAGTGCCGGGCCACGGAGACGACGCCCTGCACCTCGACGGCGGCGTGCACGCGGGCCTTGCCGGTCTCCCACTGCATGAGGTCGCAGAGTCGGTCGTGCTCGTCGACCAGCAGCCGCGCGAACCGCGCCAGCACCCGCCGGCGATCGCGCACGGGCCTGGTCGCCCAGTCGGGCTGTGCGGCCCGGCAGGCGAGCGCCGTGGTGGCCACCGCCTCGGTGCCGGTCTGCGGCACCTCGGGGAGCGGTTCGCCGGTGAAAGGGGCCGTGGCCGAGGCGAGCTCGGTGGACGGCGGCAACTGGCGCAGCAGCGCCTCGATCGACGCCGTCACGGTGTCACCACACCAGTCGGGCGAGGTACCTCTCGGCGTAGCGGCGCACCGCGTCGGGGTCGGTGGTGTCGAGGCGGCCGTGCGGGTGCAGCAGCAGCGACATCGAGATGCGGATCAGGATCTCCGAGACAGCGAGCAGGTCGTCCTCGGGCATGGTCGCCCCGCTGTGTCGCAGCGCGGCGGCGACCCGTGCCGCCGCGACCGCGATCGGCGCTCCCTCGGTGCTCGTGGTCACCTCGACCAGCATCTCCGGTTCGCTCTCGAGGATCCGGCCGAGCAGCGGAATCTCCCGCGTGAGCGCGATGCCCCGCGCAAAGCACTCGATGAGCGCCCGCGGCGGGTCCAGGTCCCTGGCCAGGGCGTCGAGCTGATCGAAGAACAGTCCCGCCTCGCGCAGCACAAGCACCTCGACCAGCGCATCCTTGTTCGGGAACTTCCGGTAGAGGGTGCTGCGGCTGATCCCGGCCCGCTTGGCCACATCGTCCATGTTGGTTCGACGGATCCCGTAGCGCTCGAACTCGTCCCTGGCGGCGTCGAGCATCGCCTGCTCCGCCGGGGGAGCAGGCGGCGCGACGGGGGCGGGGCGCGTGTTCATCGCGTGCCAGCATATCCGCGGTCACCGCGCCCGCAGCGTGACGGGCAGGTGGTCCTTCGGGACCGGCAGCGTGGAATTGTCGAGCTTCCAGGTGTAGTCCGCCGGTACCGACCACTCGTACTCGAGGAGCAGGTTGTGCATGATCGTCTTGATCTCCATCTGGGCGAAGTAGAGGCCGATGCACTTGTGCACGCCACCACCGAACGGCATCCACGCGTAGCGGTGTGACTTGTCCTCGGCGCGCTCGGGGGAGAAGCGGTCCGGGTCGAAGCGCTCGGGATGCGTCCACAGATCAGGGTTGTGGTGGTTGACCATGCCCACCGCGCTGACGTAGGTGCCCTTCGGGACGAAGTGTCCGTTGATCTCGGTGTCCTCCAACGCCCGTCGAGCCAGCCCTGGCACCGGGGAGTTCAGTCGGAGCGCCTCCTTCATCACGGCGTCGAGCACCGTGAACTCACCGAGGTTGTCATAGGTGATCTCGCGGGGCAGCGACAGTGACTGGGCACGCGCCCGGTCCTGCCATTCGGGATGCTTGGCCAGGTAGTAGGCCATGGTGGTGAGGGTGATCGTCGAGGTGTCGTGCGCGGCCATCAGCACGAAGATCATGTGGTTGACGACGTCCTCGTCGGTGAAGGTGTGTCCCTCCTCGGACCGCGCGTGGCAGAGCACCGAGAACAGGTCGGCGGTCTCGGATGCGCGTTTGGCCGGCAGGTGCCGATAGAAGAACTCCTCGAGTACGCGTCGTCCGGCCAGCCCCCTGGACCACTTGGTCCCCGGAATGTCCTTGCGGATGATCGACATTCCGGCGTTCACACAGTCGATGAAGGCCTTGTTGATCCGATCGGCCTCCGCGCGCGGCAGGTCCATCCCGAGGAAGATCTCCAGGGCCAGGTCGAGGGTGAGCGCCTTGAGCTCGTCCAGGACGAGCACTTTGTCACCGGTGGGGAGCCGCTCGACTCCCTTGCGCAGCATCGGCTGCATCTCGTCCAGGTAGCCGCGCAGCCGCTTGTTGTTGAAGGCCTGCTGCAGGATCAATCGATGGTGGCGGTGCTCCTCGAAATCCATCAGCAGGATGCCGCGGCGGAAGAACGGACCGATGAGGAAGCCCCACGCGGGTTCGGCGGCCAGTGCCTTCTGCTTGTTCATGGCCACTGACTCGGTGCCGTCGGCGGTGAGCGGGATGGCGAATTCGAGGCCGAACGCCTTGATGTAGGTGATGTCCCCGAAGGCCGCGCGGCGTTGTGCCACCAGCTCGATCGGGTGTCGGAAGAATCGGAGGAGCTCGATCACGCCGGGGTCGCCGGTGCCGTATATCGGTCGGAGGCCGCTGCCGGCCGGAGGTGCTGCCAATGTCTTGGTGCGCATGCGAACTCCTAGCGGGCGAGGCCGGTGGTGGGGGCATTCATCAGGGGTCGGGGATCGACGCCGACCCTGCGCCAGGCCTCGTAGGCCCATGGCAGGTAGAGCGCGCGCAGCGGCAGTCGGGTGACCAGCGGGTTGACCCGGCGGAAGAATGCCGCGAAGCGCTGGAATCGCCTCTCCTTCTTGGTATCCCAGTCGAGGTTGCACACCTCGCGCATCTGCGGGGGCAGCGTTCCGACGACGACGGTCCGGATGAAGGCGTTCAGCGGTGCCGACAGCACTCGCCACACCGGGGCCGGGATCCGTCGGGGACCGGGTACGCCCTTCCTGATGTACCCGGTGGCGTACCGGATGGTGCGGGTCGGGACGAACCGGTCGAGCATCTGCTGCCAGTACTCGAGAAACTCCTCGTAGGTCTGCGGCTGGCTGCGATCACTGACCCCGTAGAGGCGATACCAGGTCTTGCCCTCCTCGAAGATCTGGACCTTCTCCTCGTGAGAGAGACGCCGGATGAAGGTGTCGGTCACGTACAGGACCTGGTCGACGAACGTGGCGTGTGCCCAGTAGAAGAGCTCCGGGTTGAGCGCGTGGTAACGCGAGCCGTCGGCCACGGTGCCCTTGATCGGCTTGTGGAAGTCGCGGACGGTGCGACCCCAGTGATGCGGGTCCTCGCTGTAGACGGTCTTCATGATCGGGGGCCCGCTGCGCCGGGCCCGGCCGAGGGTGTCCGAGAAGATCACCGAATGGTCCTCGACCGCCTTGCCGAGTTGCTCGATGCAGTTCTCGGTCCCGGCGAGTCGCTGGAAGCCCAGCAGCCCGCGCACGTCGCCGTAGTACTTCCAGATCAGGGAATCGGGGCCAAGTCGCGGTGAGGTCGCGGTGATCTCGTCGTCGACCGGCATGGGGACGGCCTCGCGGATGGCGGAATCGAAGTCGAGCGGCATCGTGGGTTCCTGTCGGATTGGACGATGAAACAAAGTTGTCGCGCTGTGTCAGAACGTAGCATCGGAGTGACCCGCGCCACAAGGATGTGGATTTGCTACTCGCTGGTAGGTTCATGTCAGATGCGAGCTGATCTGCGAGAGAGGGGCACGCCCATGTCCGCGAACGGACACCTTTTCAACCCGACCACCTGCGACTTCGCCGAGTTCGACGAGGAAACCCGCCGGTTGCTGCGCGCGACCGTCGACTGGTTCGAGAACCGGGGCAAGAAGCAGCTGCTCCAGGACGACCTCGACGCGACCTGGGTGTCGGACTTCCTGGAGTTCGTGAAGAGCGAGAAGCTCTTCGCCACCTTCCAGACGCCTGCCGAGTTCGGCGGCGGCGACCCGAACCGTCGCTGGGACGCGGCACGCAACGCCGTCCTCAGTGAGATCTTCGGGTTCTACGGCCTGGCGTACTGGTACGCCTGGCAGGTCACCATCCTCGGTCTCGGGCCGATCTGGATGAGCGAGAACACCGCCGCCAAGCAGCGGGCCGCCCGCGAACTGGCGGACGGCGGCGTGATGGCCTTCGGTCTCTCGGAGCGCGAGCACGGCGCCGACGTGTACTCCACCGACATGCTGCTCGCTCCGCAGTCGGGCGATGACGGCGTCGCCTTCCGGGCCACGGGCGAGAAGTACTACATCGGCAACGGCAATGTCGCGGGCATGGTGTCGGTGTTCGGTCGCCGGACCGACGTCGAGGGCTCCGACGGGTACGTCTTCTTCGTCGCGGACAGCCAGCACCCGAACTACAAGCTCATCGACAACGTCATCCACGGACAGATGTACGTGAGCACCTTCCGGCTCGAGGACTACCCGGTGCGTGAGGAGGACATCCTGCACACCGGCGTCCAGGCATTCGAGGCGGCGCTCAACACCGTCAACGTCGGCAAGTTCAACCTGTGCACCGGCTCGATCGGCATCACCGAGCACGCCTTCTACGAGGCGATCACCCACGCGCAGAACCGGATCCTCTACGGCAACCCGGTCACCGACTTCACTCACGTGCGGGCGGCGTTCGTCGATGCCTACGCCCGGATGGTCGCGATGAAGCAGTTCAGCGCCAGGGCCGTCGACTACTTCCGCAGCGCGAGCCTCGAGGACCGCCGCTACCTGCTGTTCAACCCGATGACCAAGGCGAAGGTCACCTCCGAGGGCGAGCGCGTGATCGCGCTGCTGCACGACGTGGTCGCGGCCAAGGGGTACGAGAAGAACACCTACTTCCGTGAGGCCGTCGAGGTCATCGGCTGCCTGCCCAAGCTGGAGGGCACGGTCCACGTCAATGTCGGGCTGATCCTCAAGTTCATGCCGAACTACATGTTCAACCCGGCGAGCTTCCCCGAGATCGGGACCCGCCTCGACGCGGCCGACGACGAGTTCTTCTGGAACCAGGGCCCCACCCGCGGCGCGGCCAAGGTGCAGTTCCACGATTGGACGAAGGTCTACGAGCGCTTCGCAGACATCCCGAACGTGGTGCGGTTCTACGAGCAGGCGCTGGAGCTCAAAAAGCTGCTCACCACCGCGGCTCCGGATGCCGCGCAGCAGAAGGACCTGGACTTCCTGCTCAACGTCGGGCATCTGTTCTCGCTCGTCGTGTACGGGCAGCTGGTCCTCGAGCAGGCCGAGATCACGGGGCTCGACCGGGACCTGGTCGATCAGATCTTCGACTTCCAGATCCGCGATTTCTCCGGGTATGCCATTGCCCTGCACGGGAAGCCGTCGTCGACGCTCGCGCAGCAGGAGTGGGCGCTCGGCGCGGTCCGCAAGCCGGTCGTGGACGAGGACCGATTCGGCCGGGTGTGGGAACAGGTGCGGGCCTACGATGGTGCCTACGAGATGACGCCGTAGCGTCGGCTGGGGGGCAGGGACGATGAGAATTACTCGGGCAGTTGTGGTGTCGGTTGCGGTGGCGGCGTCGCTGACAGGGGGGACCGCAGCGGCGTCGACCGGGTCGTCGTCCGACCCGGTGGGGATCTCGCCGACCTACACACTCGGTGGCGGGGCCCTCGGGTGCGTCGGGACCGTGGACGCGCACTACGACCCGAACGCCCTCTTCTTCGGGCAGAACCCGACGATCTGGGTGCGGCCGGAGTTCACCTTCGTGCCGGACCCCTTCCAGGGGGTGTACTGCGGCGTCGAAGCCACCCTGCGTTGGAAGAACCTGGACACCGGAGCGAGCGGAGTCTTCCCGGGACCGCCGGTGCCGCTCGGCGACGACACACCGCTGTCGCCGACCGACGGCCCGTGGGTGCCGATGACCGCGGACACCGGGGTCGGGCGGATCGAAGTACAGATCGACACGAACTTCCCGCATGTCCAGGGGCGCGGCACCATCGTCGTCCAGTAGCCGCTGTCCGTGCGGGCGGGCGGGGTGGATCGCTTGCCGCGCGATGCCGTGGACCAAGGTTGAGGGCGTGACGCCCGGTGGTGATGCCACCGGGCGTCGCGCCCTTTTCTGTGCGGCGCGAGGCGCCGGTACAGGCGCCATTCGGCACGGTGAACGTGTGTCACGATTCGCGCGGTCGGCGGGAGAAGATGGCAGGTCCCGGCCTGGCGTGGGGGTATGAACCAGTTCTAGATTCGGATGGAGACCGATCGGTCTGGACACCTTGCCAAACAACTGTCCGGCAAATAGTCTCGATCTGATTCGAGTGCTCGCTCACGGTGGCAAGGGAGACCCTGGTGAAGTTTGGCATCACGCTGTTCACGAGTGATCGTGGGATCACACCGGCTTCGGCCGCTGCGGCCTCGGAACGCTGCGGCTTCGATTCCTTCTACGTCCCTGAGCACACGCACATCCCGGCCCGGCGGGACGCCGCGCACCCGCAGACCGGTGATGAGACGCTGCCCGACGACCGCTACATGCGCACGCTCGACCCCTGGGTGGCGCTGGCGACCGCGGCCTCGGTGACCGAACGCATCGCGCTCGGCACCGCGGTCGCGCTCCCGGTCGAACACGATCCGATCACCCTGGCGAAGACCATCGCCTCGCTCGACCACCTGTCCGGGGGGCGAGTGGTGCTCGGCGTCGGGTACGGCTGGAACCTCGACGAGCTCACCGACCACGGTGTGCCGCCGGGGCGGCGCCGGACCATGCTGCGCGAGTACCTCGAGGCCATGCAGGCGCTGTGGTCGCAGCAGGAGGCCGAGTACGACGGCGAGTTCGTCAAGTTCGGCCCGAGTTGGGCGTGGCCGAAAACCATTCAGCAGCCCCGTGTTCCGGTGATCGTGGGCGCGGCGGGCAACGAGAAGAACTTCAAGTGGATCGCCCGGTCCGCGGACGGCTGGATGACCACCCCGATCGAGCAGGACATCGACGACAACGTGCTGTTGCTGCGCCGCATCTGGCAGGAGGCGGGCCGCGAGGGCGCGCCCCGGATCGTGGTGCTGGCGGGCAAGCCCGACCACGAGAAGCTCGCCCGCTGGGAGGACCTCGGCGTGACCGAGGTCGTGTTCGGGGTGCCCGACAAGTCGGAGGCCGAGGTGGAGGCCTACCTGGAACGGCTCGCGGGCAAGCTGAACCGGGAGCCGGTCGCGCGCTGACCCGCGACGGGCGGGTTCAGCCCAGCGCCGCAACCCGCCCCTGCTTACGGGCCTTCGCCAGCCCGCGCCGGGCCAGGAAACCGTTGGCCAGCAACAGGATCGTCTTGTTCGCGGGCGCACGGAACCCGGTCTCGGTGTGCGGTGCATACCGCGCCTCGTCGCCGGCGACCTCGAGCCAACCGGTGTTCTGGCGGGACTCGAGGCCGACGAGTTGGGCGCGGTAGGAGTGCGCGAGCAGGCCTGCGCGGCGGCCGCCCGGCGGCACCCAGGTGGGCACCCGCAGCCGGACGCCCTCGGCGTCGGCGTCGATCACCCCGACCGGGGCGATCGCCGGATATCGGTCCGCGTCGCGGTAGGCGAGCAGCAGGTGCGGGAGCCTCGCGGCGCGCTCGCCTGTCTTCGCCGCGTCCACCCGTGGGCCTGTGCCCTTCTTCGGTGGCGGCTGCGGCGCGGCGGCGGCCTCGGGTCGCGGTGTGCCGAACACTGCACACTCACCGTCCGCGTTCGGCGCGGGCCAGGCCACGACCCGGGTTACGGTCACCGTCACCAGTACCCGGTCCTCGTAGTACGCGTGCAGCCACCGGTCCCAGAACCGTCCCCGCTTGGGTGCGCCCATGAACGGCTCCGAGTGCGTGCCGATCTCGTCGAGTGTCGCGCGGTCGGGATGTGGGGCGAAGCGCGCCTCGCCCTGGACCAGGACGAACCCCGTGGCGCGGTCGCCGACACCGTGTTCGCGGGCGTGGTACGCCAGCGCGACCCTGGGATCGACCTTGATGCGCTCGAGTTTGCGGCCGAAGCCGAGTGAGGTGGTGAAGCCGACCGTGCCGAGCTCGCGGTCGCGCAGCCCGATCGGCGCCACCGTCGTCACGACCGCTCCGCCCGCAGGGGTGAGGCAGGCGAGCCCGCAGGTGAGGTCGCCGCCGAGAATGGCGTCGACCTCGTCCGACCAGGTGACCGGCATGGTTCAAGGCTAGCGCCTGTGCGCTGTTGACGAGTGCAGGGACTCGTCAACCGCGCACAGGCGGCGCAGCCGCCTACCTACCCCTTGGCGGCGCTGACGCCTGCGCGCCTGCCGTAGAAGCTGCCGTCGCCCAGCGATGTTCCGCTCGCGTAGCCGCCCGCACAGACACCTGAGGTGCAGCGGCCCGCCGCGAACAGGCCGGGGATCGGCTCGCCGCTCACGTGCAGGACCTCCGAGTTGATCGTGGTGCGCAGTCCGCCGAGGGTGAACCCGGCGGTGAAGTTGCGCAGGTCGAGCGCGGCGATGGGGGAGCCGATCGGCTTGCACCATTCGGGCTTCTTGCCCAGCACCGGGTCCTCGCCGTTCTCGGCGTGCCGGTTGTACACCTCGACGGTCGAGACCAGCGCGCCGGCGGGCAGGCCCATCTCGGACTCGAGCTCCTCGACCGTCTCCGCCACCCACTTCGGCTGGAACCGGAAGAACGGTGTCGAGCTGTCGGCCGCGATGCCCTCCTCGTAGGCGGCCTCGTCGATGATCAGGTAAGCCTGGTTCTCGTTGCGCAGCAACGTCTCCTGACCGATCCGGCCCGGGTAGGTGTCCTCGTTGACGTAGCGCTGGCCGCGGCCGTTGACGAGGATGCCCCTGACCATCAACTGCGGATCGCCGAAGAACGCGACCTCGGTGGCATCCATGTGCGCCAGGTCCGCGCCGAGGGCCTGCGCCATCCGGATCGCCCTGCCGTCGTGCTCCTCGATCGAGGCGCCCGGCTTGCCGATCAGCCGCGGCGCGTAGTTCTGCACCATCTCCTTGTTGTAGGCGAAGCTGCCGGTGGCCAGCACCACGCCGGTGCGGGCGCGGACCGCGATCTCCTTGCCGTACTGCTTGGCGATGATCCCGACGACCCGGCCATCGGCATCGACGATGAGGCGCTGCACCCGCATGTCGTATTCGGCACGGACGCCGAGCTTCTCGGCGGTCTCCACTAGCGGCTTCATCAGCATGTAGCCGCCGCCCTTCTCCCCGGTCCGCTTGTCCGCCATCTGCGGGACGTGCCCGCGCGGCGCCGGGGTCGCGATGGCGTTGAACGGTGCCGCGTTCTCGCCGCCGGAGTACATCAGTCCGTCGTCGAACGGGGTCTCCCAACCGGGCTGGCCGTAGAAGGACTCCTTGAACGGCACCCCGTTGTCCACGAGCCAGTTGTAGTGCTCGACGCTGCCCTCGCAGTAGTCGGTGATCTTCTCCTCGTCGGCGCCAGGGCCGAGAGCGGCCATCATGAAGGCCTTCATGTTCTCCGGCGAGTCCTCGAAGCCGAGCGCCTGCTGGAGCGGCGTGCCGCCGCCGAGATAGATGAACCCGCCGGCCAGCGCCGCGGCGCCGCCCCAGCCGCTGGTCCGTTCGAGCACCAGGACGTCCGCGCCTGCACGCGCGGCCTCGATTGCGGCGCTGACGCCCGCGATGCCGTAGCCGGCGACGACCACATCGGCTTCGTACTGCCACGTCTCGATGGTGTCGGCGGGCTGTGGACGGATGGGAGTGGCCTCGGCCATGAATCGGGTCCTTCTCTCGAGAGTTGTTGCCTTGAGTGCAGTATTTCCGGTCCGGCCTCAGCCGGTGGCGGTTTCCGAGGAGTTCGTCTCGGCGGCCTTCGCCGCGGCCCTGGCGGCCTTGCGCCGGTCCGCCTTGACGGCGATCAGGGCATTGTTGAGTCCGGTGCCCAACGGCCAGCCGACGTAGTGGCAGAGGAAGATCGCCGCCTCCTCGACCTGTTCCTCGGTCAGTTCCTCGTTGTGCAGCGCCGCGTTGATCTGGATCTTCGCCACGTCGCCCTGGCCCTGCGCGGTGATGGCGCCGAGCAGCAGCAGCCGGCGGTCGCGCAGGGTGAGCCCCGGCCTGGTCCAGATGTCGGCGAACAGATGGTCTGCGGTGACCGCGAAGAAGTCGCCGGGGACGTCGGCGGGCATCTCCCAGCCGTACACCTGGTTCATCATCGCGACCCCGCGAGCCCGCGCCTCGCTCGGACCCCTGCCGTTCTCGTCGGTCATGCGTGCTCCTTGGTTGCGGATTCGGACAGTGCGCCGGTCCCGACCCCGAGTCCCGGGCCGAGATCGGAGAGGGCGCGCCGGGCGAGCGGCAGGTCGACGTCGAGCCGCTCACCGAGGTCGAGCGCAAGGGACAGGTCCTTCTCGCCGAGGTTGCGGACGTGCCCGAGGATCGGGTGCCAGAAGTCGTCCTCGGCGACCGGGGCGGTGGTCTCGCGCAACATGATCGCGCCCGCGCCCCCGGTGATGGCGTCGGTGTGCCGGACGATCTTGCCGAGCTCGCGGATGTCGAGGCCCGCGGCCTCGGCGAGGCGCTGTGCCTCGCTCGCGGCGGTGAACGAGACGAAGTGGAGCAGGTTGCGCGCCAGCTTCATCCGGGTGCCCGCACCGACCGGCCCGGCGTGCACGACCAGCTCGGCCCAGCACCCGAACGGCCCGCGGACCGCGGCGAACGCCTCCTCGGATCCGCCGACCATGACCGCGAGCCGACCCTGCTTGGCCCCGGGCGCGCCGCCGCTGACGGGCGCATCGACCAGGTCGACTCCCCGTTCCCGGCAGCGCTGGGCGAGGTCGGTGGCGGTCAGGTCGCTGATCGTCGAGTGCACCGCGATCACCGTGCCGGGCGCGGCGGCGGTGAGGATCCCGTCGGGACCGTCGACCACCTCCCGTACCTGTGCGTCGTCGAGGACGGTCACCGAGATCACCTGGGACTGAGAGGCGACCGCGGCAGGCGTGTCCGCCGCGGTGGCACCCGCATCGGTGAAGGGTGTCAGCGTCTCGGGCCGCGCGTCGCACACCACCAGGCCGCCGGGCCAGTCGAGCAACCGGGTGGCCATCGGCGCGCCCATGTTGCCGAGGCCGATGTAGCCGACCGTGATGTCGGTGTCGTTCGCGGTCACGACCGGTACACCTGTCCGCCGTCGACGTTGAATATCTGCCCGGTGACCCAGCCGGCATCGTCGGAGAGCAGGAACAGGCACATGCCGACCAGGTCCTCGGTGGTTCCCATGCGCTGCAGGGGAATCCGCCTGACGATGTCCTTGACGATGTTGCCGGGCGTGACCGTGCGGGTGGCCTCGGTGTCGATCGGCCCAGGCGCGATCGCGTTGATGCGAATGTCCGACCAACCGAGCTCGGTGGCGAGCTGCTGGGTGAGGCTGTTGATGCCTGCCTTCGCCAGTCCGTAGTAGTTCGAGTACAGCCAGGCGGCGGTGGAGGACTGGTTGACGATCGATCCGCCGTTGGCCCGCATGTGCGGGACGACCGCCCGGCACACCTGCAGGGCGCCGTCCATGTTCACGCTCATGAACCGTCGGTAGTAGTCCCAGTCCACCGTGAGCAGCGAGTCGATCTTCATGCCGCCGTAGATCGCGGCGTTGTTGACCAGGTGCTCGATGCTGCCATACCGCTCGACCGCGAAGTCGGCGAGGGCGACGGCCGAATCCGCCTCGGCCACATCGACTTCCTTGAACGCCGCGGAGCCCCCGTCCGCGGTGATCTGTTTGGCCACGGTCTCGCCGAGCTCGCGGTTGAGGTCGGCGACCACCACGTTGGCGCCCTCGGCCGCGAGTGCCCGTGCGTAACCCTCGCCGATGCCCTGCGCCGCGCCGGTGACGATGGCGGTGCGTCCGTCGAAACGTCCCATGTGTCTGCTCTCCTCGCTAGGTGTACTCGGCCGGCTGTGGATCAGGTCGTCGCGGGGGAGGCGACGAGTTTGGTCTCCAGGTACTCCTCGAAGCCGGCCACGCCCATCTCGCGGCCGATCCCGGACTGCTTGTAGCCACCGAACGGGGCGTCCGCGGAGTACCAGACCCCGCCGTTGACGCTGAGCGTTCCGGTGCGCACGCCCGCGACCACGCGGTTCACCCGCTCCGGGTCGGTGCCCCACACCGAGCCGGACAGCCCGTACGGCGAGTCGTTGGCGATCCGGACGGCGTCCTCGTCGCCGTCGTGCGGGAGGATGACCAGGACCGGGCCGAAGATCTCCTCCTGGGCGACCCGTGCGGAGTTGTCCACCCCGGCGATCAGGGTCGGCTCGACAAAGAACCCGCGGTCCCGGTCGGCCGGTCGGCCACCGCCGGTGACGATGGTGCCGCCCTCCTCCACGGCGAGCTTCAGGTAGCCCTCCACCCGCTCGCGTTGGCGCGCGGAGATCAGTGGCCCGCAGACGGTTCCTGGCTTGCTGGGGTCGCCTGCGCGGATGCCGGACATGGTCGCGGCGGTCGCGGCGACCGCCTCGTCGTAGCGGGCCCGCGGGACCAGCAGCCGGGTCGTCAGCGCGCAGCCCTGACCCGCGTGCACGCATACCGAGAAGGCCGCGACCGAACAGGCGCTCGCCAGGTCGGCGTCGTCGAGCACGATGAACGCGGACTTGCCGCCGAGTTCGAGGAACACCTTCTTGAGGCTGTCGGCCGCCGAGGCCATCACCGTGCGGCCAGTGGCGGTGGACCCGGTGAACGAGACCAGATCGACGCGCGGGTCGGTGCACAGCCGGGCGCCGAGTGCATGGTCGGTGGAGGTCACGATGTTGACCACGCCCGCGGGGATCTCGGTCTCCTCGGCGATCACCCTGCCGACCAGTGCCGCGCACCACGGGGTGTCGGGCGCGGGCTTGAGCACCACGGTGTTGCCCGCGGCAAGGGCAGGCCCGAGCTTGGCGAAGTTGATCTGGTGGGGGAAGTTCCACGGGGTGATCGCGCCGACGACACCGACGGCCTCCTTGAACACCCGGCGAGCGGTGGGGATCCCCATTGGCGCTGCGGCCCCGAGATCCTCTTCCCACGAATAGTTCTCGGCCAGGTCGGCCCAGTAGCGCAGGTCTTCGATGGGGCCCTCGAGCTGCGGTCCGCTGGTCAGCATCGCGGGCGCACCGACCTCGGCGATGGTCACCTCGCGCAACTCCTCGATGTGCGATTGCAGGGCGTCGCACAGCTGGCGCAGGCAGCCGGCGCGGAACGCGTGATCGCGGGACCAGGTGCCCTCGTCGAACGCCAGGCGAGCGGCCGCGATCGCGGCGTCCATGTCGGCGGCGGTGGCCTCGGCCGCCGATCCGAGCACCTCCTCGGTGGCGGGGTTGAGCACCTCGAAGGTGCCGCCGGAGCCGGGGACGAGCTTTCCGTCGATCAGCAGGGCCGAACTGTCGGTCGGACGAAGCGCCATGCTCAATTCCTCCACATCTGGACAGGTGTCTGGACTATAGTTCGCACAGAGATACCTCGCAACGCTTTCAGGCAGAAGCACGTCGAACGTTCCATCGATTGCAGGGAGTGATCCGATGAATCGAGTCGCAGGCAAGGTCGCGTTCGTGACCGGCGCAGCACGGGGGCAGGGCCGCAGCCACGCGGTCCATCTCGCCGAGGAGGGCGCGGACATCATCGCGTTCGATCTGTGCGCGGACATCGCGAGCAACGAATATCCGCTCGCCACCGAGGCCGACCTGGAGGAGACGGCACGGCTGGTCGAAAAGGCCGGTCGCAGGGCGGTCGCTGCGCGCGTCGACGTCCGCGACCGGGCGGCCGTCGAGGCCGTGCTGGCCGAGGCGGTGGGCAAGTTGGGTGGTCTCGACGTCGTGGTGGCCAACGCGGGAATCTGCCCCCTGGGCAACCACATCCCGAATGCCGGCTTCGTCGACGCCTTCGACGTCAACTTCGTCGGCGTGGTGAACACCGTGCACGCGGCGATGGAGTACCTGGGCGAGGGCGCCTCGATCATCGCGATCGGTTCGGTCGCAGGTCTGGTGCCGCAGACCGGGATCAACGGCCAGCAGGCGATGCAGGGCCCCGGCGGCGACGGGTACGGGCTGGCCAAGAAGCTGATACAGGCCTACACGAACTCGCTGGCGCTCACCTTGGGGCCGAGTTCGATCAGGGTCAACGCGATCCATCCGACGAACGTGAACACCGACATGCTGCAGAGTCCGCCGATGTACAAGACGTTCCGGCCCGACCTCGAGAACCCGACCGCCGAGGATGCGGCGCTGACCTTTCCGTTCATGCAGGCCATGCCGATCCCGTGGGTCGAGCCCGAGGACATCTCGCACGCGGTGGTGTACCTGGCCTCGGACGAATCGCGGTACGTGACCGGCCAGCAACTGCGGGTCGACGGCGGCGCAGGAATGAAGATCGGGCTCTAGGCGATCGGCTGCTGACCGGCCGCGAACGGCCGAATCGAACGCGAAAACGGGTACCGCCGGACGGGAGACCGTAGTAATGTCCAGACACGTGTCCAGTCGTAGTTTCGAGTCGACCCGCAGACGGTTGACCGAGAAGCAGGCCGACACCGTCGAGCGACTGACCGGTGCCGCGGTCGAGGTGCTGCGCGAGCAGGAGTTCGGCGGCCTGACCGTGCGCGCGGTGGCCGCGCGGGCCGGTGTCGGCCCGGCGACCGCGTACACCTATTTCTCCTCGAAGGAACACCTCGTCGCCGAGGTCTTCTGGCGACGGCTCGAGGCCTCCGAGATCCCGGACGACACCGGCCTCGGCCGCACGGAACGGGTGCTGTCGGTGCTGCGCGGGATCGCCCTGCTGCTGGCCGACGAGCCGGAGGTGTCCGCCGCGGTGACCGGCGCCCTGCTCGGCGCCGATCCGGACGTCGAGCACCTGCGCGGCCGGATCGGGTTCGAGATCCACAACCGGCTCGGGCATGCACTCGGCCCGGGATTCGACCCCGAACTGCTCGAAACCCTCGAACTCCTCTACGCGGGAGCCCTCCTGCGCGCGGGCATGGGATACGGGTCCTACCCGGAGCTCGCGCAGCGACTCGAGGCCTCCGCCAAACTGATCCTGGAGCCACGATGACCGAAGCCCTGATCACCCCTGTGGTCTTCAATCCGTACGACTACGACTTCCACGACGATCCGTACCCCACGTACAAGCGGCTGCGCGAGGAGTCGCCGATCTATCACAATCCGGACATCGGGTTCTGGGCGCTCTCGCGGCACGGCGACGTCGCGGATGCCTTCAAGGACAGTCGCAGGCTCTCGAGCGCCAACGGCGTCTCGCTCGACCCGGCCGCCTACGGACCGCACGCGCACCTGGTGATGTCCTTCCTCGCGATGGACGATCCGCGGCACATGCGGTTGCGGCAGTTGGTCTCTCGTGGGTTCACGCCCCGCCGGGTGGCCGAGCTCGAGGGTCGCATCCTGGAGCTGACCGATCAGCACCTGGAGCCGGCGCTGGCGGCGGGCGAGTTCGATTGGATCGCCGAGGTCGCGGGCAAGCTGCCGATGGATGTGATCTCCGAGCTGATGGGCGTGCCGGAGCCGGACCGCGCGGAGCTGCGACGGATGGCGGACCTGGTGGTGCACAGGGAGGACGGCGTTCAGGACGTCCCGCAGGCCGCGGTGGAGTCCTCGATCAGCCTGATGGGCTACTACCGGGACATGATCGCCGAGCGCAGGCGGTCGGCGACCGAGGACCTGACCTCCGCGCTCCTCGAGGCCGAGATCGACGGGGACCGGCTCACCGACGCGGAGATCCTCGGGTTCATGTTCCTGATGGTGGTGGCTGGCAACGAGACCACCACGAAGCTGCTGGGGAACGCGCTGTACTGGGGTTCGCGTCACCCCGGACAGGTCGCGCCGGTGCTCGCCGACCCGGACCGGGCGCCGGACTGGGTGGAGGAGACGCTGCGCTACGACACGTCGAGCCAGATCGTTGCGCGCACCACCGCGGTGGATCTCGAGTACTACGGCCAGACCGTGCCTGCGGGGGAGAAGATGCTGCTGCTGATCGGCTCCGCCAACCGGGACTCCGAGGTGTTCGAGGAGGCCGACGAGTTCCAGATCGGCAGGAACTCGACCAACAAGCTGGCGAGCTTCGGTGGCGGCGTGCACTTTTGCCTCGGTGCCCACCTGGCAAGGCTCGAGGCGAACATCGCGCTCGCCGAGTTCGCCAGGAAGGTGTCCGGCTTCGAGGTCGACGAGTCCGGGATCGAGCGCGTCCATTCGACGAACGTCAGGGGCTTCGCAGCCCTGCCGCTGAAGGTGCAGGTGCGCTGATGCCACGATTCGAACCGAACCCGGAGCGCAGGCCGGCGGTGATCTCAGGGGCGTCCTCGGGGATCGGCACCGCCACCGCCTATGCCCTCGCCGATCTCGGCCACCCGGTCGCGCTCGGCGCCAGGCGCGTCGCGGAGTGCGAGGCGATCGCGGAGAAGATCCGGGCGGGCGGGGGCGAGGCGTTCGCGCACTTCCTCGACGTCACCGACGGCGCCTCGGTCGACGAGTTCGTCTCGGCCGCGGAGGATGCCCTGGGGCCGACGGAGATCGTGCTCTCCGGCGCGGGCGACCTCGAGTTCGGTGCCGCCGACCAGATGGAACCCGAGCGATTCCTCAAGCAGGTCGAGGTGCACCTGGTCGGTGCGCAACGGCTGGCGCACCGAATCCTGCCCGGCATGCGAGAGCGGCGCCGCGGCGACTTCGTGCTGATCGGATCCGACTGCGCCGACCGTCCACGACCACTGATGGGCGCCTACGACGCGGCCAAGGCCGGGCTCGAGGCGATGGGGCGGCAGATGCGAATGGAGCTCGAGGGCACGGGAATCCGCGCCTCCATCGTCAGGCCGGGGCCGACCCTGACCGGGATGGGGATGGATTCCACCCCTGAGGTCATCGGTCCGCTCGCCGAATCATGGAAGACCTGGGGCTTCGCCAGGCACGGCTACTTCCTGCGCGCGTCCGACATCGCCAACGCCGTCGTCGCGGTGGTGTCGGCACCGCGTGGCGCGCACCTGGTGCTGATCGAGGTCCAACCGGAGGCGCCGCTGAGCGTCCGCGAGCCCGAGAACCATACCGACCCGAAGGAGGCGAAGTGATGAGTCCGCAAGACCCGCCGCGCGTATCCGGCGGCGAGCACGAGCACGGTCACCTCGAGGAACTGCGCACGGATCCGATCGCGTTGATGCGCCGTGTTCGCGAGGAGTGCGGCGATATCGGGACCTTTCGGCTCGCCGACCGCGAGGTGGTGCTGCTCTCCGGGGCCGAGGCCAACGAGTTCTTCTTCCGCTCGTCGGACGAGGACCTCGACCAGCAGGCCGCGTACCCGTTCATGAAGCCGATCTTCGGGGCGGGGGTGGTGTTCGACGCCAGCCCCGAGCGGCGCAAGGAGATGCTGCACAACCAGGCACTGCGTGGTGAGCAGATGAAGGGCCACGCCGCGACGATCGGTGCCGAGGTGGAGGCGATGGTCGCAGGCTGGGGCGACGAGGGGGAGATCGACCTGCTCGACTTCTTCGCCGAGCTGACCATCTACACCTCCTCGGCGTGCCTCATCGGCAAGAAGTTCCGCGATCAACTCGACGATCGGTTCGCCAAGCTCTACCACGAGCTCGAACAGGGCACGGACGCACTCGCCTTCGTCGATCCGTACGCACCGATCGAGAGTTTCCGGCGCCGCGACGAGGCGCGCCTCGCGCTGGTCGCGCTGGTGCAGGAGATCATGACCGGACGGATCGCCAACCCGCCACAGGGCAAGGACGACCGGGACATGCTCGACGTGCTGGTCTCGATCAAGGACGAGTCAGGGGCGGAGCGGTTCAGCGCCGACGAGATCACCGGCATCTTCATCTCGATGATGTTCGCGGGTCACCACACCACCTCCGGCACCGCGGCCTGGAGCCTCATCGAACTGCTCCGGCACCCGGACGCCATGAAGCAGGTGGTCGGCGAGCTCGACGAGCTGTACTCGGACGGCGCGGACATCAGCTTCCATGCGCTGCGCCAGATCCCGGTGTTGGAGGCGGTGGTCAAGGAGACGTTGCGATTGCATCCGCCGCTGATCATCCTGCTGCGACTGGCGCGCGACGACTTCGAGGTCGGTGGCTACCGGATCGAGAAGGGCAACCTGGTCGCGGCGACCCCGGCGATCTCCAATCGGATCCCGGAGGACTTTCCGCGCCCGGACGACTTCGACCCGGGTCGCTATATCGATCCGAACCAGGAGGACATCGTCAACCGGTGGACCTGGATCCCGTTCGGTGCGGGAAGGCACCGCTGTGTCGGGGCCGCGTTCGCCCAGATGCAGCTCAAGGCGATCTTCTCGATCCTGTTGCGGGACTTCGAGTTCGAGATGGCGCAGCCGTCGGAGTCGTATCGGAACGACCACAGCAAGATGGTGGTCCAGCTCGAGCAACCGTGCCGGGTCCGGTATCGCAGGCGGCGAGTCCGATGAGGATCGAGGTCGACGCGGACCTGTGCCAGGGGCATGCGGCCTGCGAGATGGAGGCCCCCGAGGTCTTCTCCGTGCCCAAGCACGGAACCGTAGAGATCCTCGACACCGACCCGTCCGAGTCCCTGCGCCCGAGTGTGGAGAACGCGGTGAAATTCTGCCCGACCCGTGCGCTGAGAATGTCCGAATCCGAAGGAGACCAGTGATGTCCCAGTTCGATCGCGCGGAGCTCGACGAGATGGTGCAGCGATGGGTCGAGGAGAACAAGCGTTGCGAGGCGGCGGGCGACTGGAAGCCGTTGGCGCAGATGTATACCGAGGACGCGACCTACGGCTGGAACTATGGCCCGCAGCAGGATTTCATGGCCGTCGGCCGCGATGAGATCCGTGACATCGCGCTCGGCCAGGAGATGTTCGGCCTCGAGGGCTGGCAATACCCTTATCAGGAGTTCGTGGTCGACGAGCGCAGCGGCAACGTGATCGGCCTGTGGAAGCAGGTCGCCGACGCCACCCGCGTCGACGGCAGCCACTACTCGGTCCACGGCATCGGTGGCAGCTGGTTCCGCTACGGCGGGGATTTCCAGTGGTCCTGGCAGCGCGACTTCTTCGACTTCGGCAACGTCTCGGCGCTGTTCATGGAGATGATCACGGACGGTGCGCTCTCGGACGGCATGAACGCGCGCATCCAGCGGTCGGTCTCCGGGGAGAAGCTCCCCGGCTGGTACCCGGCCGGCGGCGCCCCGGTTCCACTGTGGTGAGCGCGGTGACTGTCGGCGATTCGTTCGCGGCGCGCTCGCGGGCCGATCTCGCGGCACTGGTGCCCGAGCTCCTGCTCTGCGGCCAGCTGATCGATCGTTCGGGGATGGCGCACCTGATCGTGGAGTTCGGGCGCGAGGGCATGGCGGCCGTCGCGATCGAGGAGTGGCAGGCGTCGAGTCCGTGGTACACGCGCAGGATGCAGAAGGCGCTCGGGTACGAGGGCGACGACGTGGTCACGATCTTCAAGGGACTGCAACTCGACATCGGGGCACCGCCCCAGTTCATGGACTTCCGGTACCGGGTCGACGATCCCGCGCACGGCGAGTTCTGGCTCGACCACTGCGGTGCCCTGATGGACGTCGAGCCGCTCGGTGACGAGTACGTGACGACGATGTGCCACGACATCGAGGACCCCACCTTCGACGCGACCGCGCTGGCCACCAACCCACACGCCCAGGTGCGACCCATCCACCGCCCGCCGCGCCGACCGGCGGACCGCAAGCCGCACTGCGCGTGGACGGTGACCATCGACCCGTCGCACGTGCCGCCCCAGATGACTGCGCACACCGAGCAGATCGGCCGCACCGCGGCCAACGCGGTGGAGCTGAGCCTCATCGACCGCACGGGCGAGGGTGCGCACGACTACTCGGGTCCGCTGCTCTCCGACATCCGGTTCGCGGACTTCTCGCATTCGGCCCTGGTGCGGATCGCGGAGGAGGTCTGCCTGCAGCATCACCTGCTCGCGCTCGGGTTCCTCCTCGCTGTCCGCAAGAGGGCGGCGCAGGACAAGGCACTCGAGATCGCCCGCAAGCAGCTCACCGGGATCGCCGGGGTGGCCGCGCAGCGGATCCGCGAGGCGCTCGGGCTGCCCCGTGACCTGGCAGGCCTCGCCGCGGTGCTGTCGGTGCACCCGCTGCTGAACCCGAGGCAATACGTGGACAGCGACATCCGGCTCGGGGACGGGAGGCTTGAGCTGCTGCTCGGTCGCGGCGGAGCGGTGGACGCCGACGGCGGTTGGCCGGCCCTGGTCGACGGCGACCACCTCGAGCCCCTGCACGCGCTGGTGCGCGGCGTCGATCCCCGGTTCACCGTCCGGCTGCTCTCGGAGGACGTCGACTCGCTTCTCGTCGAGGTGGTCACCGAGGACGAGCCCGCGCCCGAGTGCGTCGAGGTCGCCATCACCCGGGTCAGTACCGGGGCCGGGTTTGCATTCGCAGATCGTGGAATCCCCTTGCCGCTCACGGTGATCTGAGCGCCCAACGCCGGAAGGACTCGCATGGCATACACGTTCGCGGACCTGTTCGAGCACGCTGTCGACGCCATGGGCGACCGCGTCGCCCTGATCGCGGGAGAAGGGCAGGTGACCTACCGGGAACTCGACGAGCACGCGAACCGGCTCGCTCACCATCTCGAGTCCGTCGGGCTCGGTGCGGGAGTGCACGTCGGTATCCAGATGCACAACTCGATCGAGACCATGACGGCGGTGTTGGCTGCCTTCAAGATCCGGGCGGTTCCGCTGACAGTCAACTATCGCTACACGGCCGACGAATTGGCGTACCTGTACGACGACGCCGATCTGGATGCGGTGGTCTATCACCGCGGGTTCGGCGATAGGGTCGCGGAGGTCGCGCCCGCCATGCCGCGGATCCGGCATCTCATCGAGGTGCCGGATGAGCTGGCGCCTGCCGCCCTCGACGCACCGGTGCTCGTTCCCGGCGCGGTCCGATATGGGGATGCGCTGGCCGCCGCGTCGCCCGCGCGTGGTTTCGACGAACGCAGCGGCGACGATGTCTACATCCTGTACACCGGCGGCACCACGGGGAGGCCGAAGGGTGTGGTGTGGCGGCAGGAGGACATGTGGAGGGTCCTCGGCGGCGGCCTCGACTTCTTCACAGGGGAACCGGTTGCCGACGAGTACCAGCAGTCCCGTATCGGGGCGGCGGGCGAGCAGATCCGGATGCTGATCCTGCCGCCGCTGATCCACACCTCAGCGCTGATGCCGACGTTCACCGCACTGCTGGCGGGTAACGCGGTGATCTACGACGCGAAGTTCGACGCCGAACGCACCTGGGACCTGGTCGCCCGGCACCGGCCGACGGCGATGGTCATCACCGGCGACGCGATGGGGCGGCCGCTGGTCGAGGCGTACCGGCACACCAAGGCGGACACGTCGAGCCTGGCCGTGGTGGCTTCGGGCGCGGCGCTGTTCTCCGCGTCGGTCAAGGATGCGTTCTTCGAGGCCATCCCGAGCCTGATGATCTCGGACTCGGTGGGTTCGTCCGAAACCGGTTTCGGCGGTATCGGATTCGCCACGAAGGGTTTCGAGCAGCACGGCGGGCCGAAGGTGGGCTCGCACCGGCACACCGTGGTGGTCGACGACGAGAACCGGGTGCTCGCACCGGGATCCGGCGGGGAGGGCTGGCTGGCGAAGCTCGGCTACGTCCCGCTCGGCTACTACAACGACCCGGTCAAGTCGGCCGAGATCTTCCGCGAGATCGACGGCTGTGCCGATGAGCATTCCGCAGGCTCCACGCTGCGCGCCGTGGTGACCGGCGACCGGGCCCGGATGGAGGACGACGGGTCGATCACGCTGCTCGGTCGCGGCAACATGGTGATCAACACCGGCGGCGAGAAGGTGTTCGCGGAGGAGGTCGAGGCGATCGTCAAGGCCCATCCGGACGTGTACGACGCGATCGTGATCGGGGTGCCCGACGAGCGCTGGGGAAACCGGGTGGCCACGGTGCTGTGCCCCCGCGCAGGTGAACCCGACTTCGAGAGCCTCGAGAAGCACGCCCGCAGCCACCTCGCCGGATACAAGATCCCGCGGTCGTTCTGGATCGCCGCGGAGGTCGAGCGGACGCCGAGCGGCAAGCCGGACTACCGCTGGGCCAAGGACCACGCGGCCGGCCGTGCGCCCGATCACCGAATCGACTGACCCCGCCCGAAAGGCCTGCCATGACCGATCCGCACGTCCCGGCGCTCGACCTGCCGAAGGGCTTCGACGTCACCGACCCCAAGCTGTACGGCGAACGCATGCCCTTCGCCGAGTTCGCTCAACTGCGCCGCTGCGCCCCTGTGTGGTGGAACGAGCAGGAACCCGGCACCGGCGGCTTCCACGACGGCGGCTGCTGGGTGGTCTCGCGGCACGCCGACGTGCGCGACATCTCGCGCCGCCCCGAGCACTTCTCGAACCACGTGAACGGATCGATCCCGCGGCACCAGGACGACATCTCCGCCGAGGAGTTGGAGGTGACCAAGCACGTCCTGATCAACAAGGACGCGCCCGAGCACACCCAGCTGCGCAAACTGGTCTCGCGGCTGTTCACCCCGCGCGCGGTCGAGTCGATGCGGGCCGCACTCGACGAGCGCGCTGACCTCATCGCCCGCACCGCGGTGGCGAACCCGAAGGGGGATTTCGTCTCCGAGGTCGCCAGCGAACTTCCGATGCAGGCGATCTCGGAACTGCTCGGGGTGCCGCAGGATGCCAGGAAGCAGCTCTTCGAGTGGTCCAACCAGATGACCGGATACGACGACGAGACCCTCGAGGGCGCGTCGCGGATGGCGTCGGCACAGATCCTCGGGTATGCCTACCAACTCGCGGAGGCGCGCCGCACGGAGCCGCTCGAGGACATCATCTCCACGCTCGTGCACGCCGATGTCGACGGGGAGGCACTGACCCCCGAGCAGTTCGGCTTCTTCGTGATCATGCTCGCGGTCGCGGGCAACGAAACGACCCGAAACGCGACCACGCTCGGCATGATGGCGTTCATGGAGCACCCCGAGCAGTGGGAGCTGTACAAACGTGAGCGTCCCCGCACCGCGGCGGACGAGATAATCCGCTGGGCGTCGCCGTTGACCTCGCTGCAGCGAACGGCGCTGGTGGACACGGAAATCAGCGGAACCGCCATCAAGGCGGGACAGCGAGTGGTACTGCTGTACGGGTCCGCGAATTTCGACGAGGACGTATTCGACAACCCGCGCACTTTCGACATCACCAGGGATCCGAACCCGCACCTCGCCTTCGGCGGGACCGGGCCGCACTACTGCATCGGGGCCAATTTGGCCCGAATGGAACTGGACTTGATCTTCAACAAGATCGCAGATCACATGCCCGACATCTCGAAGCTCGGTGACCCCCGCCGCCTGCAATCCGGATGGATCAACGGGGTCACGAGCTTCGAGGTCGGCTACGGTCCCCGCGCGTCTGGGTGTCCCGTAGCTCACTAGCAGGGCGTGCACACGACGAGGGGAGGGCTCGTGGCGAGTACGACGCTGAAGGGGCCGATGCGCGAGCTCGGCCACTTCTACCGGATGGGGGCGGACGTCGCGGTCGGGTTGGTGCGCACCCGATTCCAGGTCCAGGAGTTCCTGGAACAGAGCTGGATGATCGCGCGCGTGTCGATCGTGCCGACGGTGCTGGTCGCGGTGCCGTTCACCGTGCTGGTCAGCTTCACACTCAACATCCTGCTCCGTGAGATCGGGGCGGCCGACCTCAGCGGGGCCGGGGCCGCGCTCGGCGCGGTGACCCAGGTGGGCCCGGTGGTGACCGTGCTGATCGTTGCGGGTGCCGGGGCCACCGCGATCTGCGCCGACCTCGGCTCGCGCACCATCCGCGAGGAGATCGACGCGATGGAGGTGCTCGGCATAGACCCGGTCACCCGGCTGGTGATCCCGCGGGTGGTGGCGTCGACGGTGGTCGCGCTGCTGTTGAACGGCCTGGTGTGCGTGATCGGCATCGCGGGCGGTTTCGTGTTCTCGGTGTTCCTGCAGGGGGTCAACCCCGGCGCGTTCGCGGACGGCATCACGCTGCTGACCGGCCTACCGGAGGTGGCGATCTCGATGGTGAAGGCGGCGCTGTTCGGTCTGCTCGCCGGCCTGGTCGCCTGTTACCGCGGACTGACCGTGCGCGGTGGGCCCAAGGGCGTGGGGGAGGCGGTCAACGAGACCGTGGTCTACGCCTTCATGGCGCTGTTCGTGGTCAACACCATCGTGACCGCGGTCGGCATCCGGCTGACGGCGGGCTGACGCGATGGCACTGGCGACGACCGGCAAGTTCGGCCGTACCCGCAACAGGGCCGCGGGCCTGTCCCGAGCCGTGGACGACATCGGCCGCCAGGCGGTGTTCTTCGTCCGCGCGCTCGCGCACGTGCCGTGGGCGCTGCGCAAGCATCCCAAGGAGGTGCTCCGGCTGATCGCGGAGATCAGTATGGGCACAGGGGCATTGGCCCTGATCGGCGGGACCGTGGCGGTGGTCGGGTTTCTCACCCTCGCGTCCGGCGGCACGATCGCGATCCAGGGCTTCAGCTCGCTGGGCAACATCGGGGTCGAGGCGCTGACCGGGTTCTTCTCCGCCTTCATCAACGTGCGGATCGCGGCGCCGGTGATCGCGGGCATCGGCCTCTCGGCCACCATCGGCGCCGGTTCGACCGCTCAGCTCGGTGCGATGCGGATCAGCGAGGAGATCGACGCGCTCGAATCGATGGCGATCAGTTCCGTTCCGTACGTGGTCAGTACCAGGGTGGTCGCGGGCATGATCTCGATCCTGCCGCTCTACTCCCTGGCGCTGGTCGCGTCGTTCCTGGCGGGCCGGTTCACCACCGTGGTGCTGTTCGGCCAGTCGTCCGGTCTCTACGACCACTACTTCTCGACCTTCCTGGACCCGATCGATGTGATGTGGTCGTTCGTGCAGGTCCTCGCGATGGCGATGCTGGTCATGCTGATCCACACCTACTACGGCTACCACGCGACGGGTGGGCCCTCCGGGGTCGGCACCGCGGTTGGTCGCGCGGTCCGGCTGTCGCTGATCTGTGTGGTCGCGGTGACCCTGCTCGTCTCGCTTGCCATCTACGGCGGGTCCGGCAACTTCAACCTGTCGGGATAGGGAGGCAGATGCGCACGAACGGGTACAAGCTGGCCGCACTCGCGCTCGTCACGGCAATCGGGGGTGTCGTCGCGCTGGCCGTGGCGATGTTCGATCAGTCCTTCTCCGACCGGGTTCCGGTGACCGTCGTCGCCCAGCGCGCGGGCCTGGTGATGGATCCGGGCGCCAGGGTGAAGATGGCGGGCGTCACCGTCGGCGCCGTCGAGTCGATCACCCAGTCCGGCGAGTCCACCGCGCTCCTGTCGCTGCTGATCGATCCCAATGCACTCGACGCGATCCCGGCGAACGTCGACGTGCAGGTCACGTCGAACACGGCGTTCGGAGCCAAGTACGTCAGCATGTCCGCGCCCGAGCATCCCAGCACGGAGCGGCTCGCCGCGGGTTCGACCATCGATGCCTCGCACGTGACGGTGGAGATGAACACGGTCTTCGAGAACCTGACCGAGGTGCTGCGCACGGTGCAGCCCGAGAAGCTGGACGCCACGCTGGCCGCCCTCTCGTCCGCGCTGCAGGGACGCGGTGACCGGCTCGGTGTCGCACTGGGACAGGCGGACTCGTCGCTGGTCGAGTTCGCGACGGCCAGGGGCGCGCTGGACCAGGTGCTGACCGAGCTGCCGCCGGTGACCGACACCTACGCCGCGATCGCCCCGGACCTGATGCGTTCGCTCGGCGCCCTGACCACCACCGGGAACACCGTGGTGGACCGGCAGGCGGACCTGGACCTGTTACTGCTCGAGGTGACGGGGCTCGCGAACACCGGGGGCGAGGTGTTGACACAGAACAGCAACGCAGCCGTCGACGTGGTCTCGCTGCTGCGCCCGACCGCGGTGCTCCTCGAGGAGTACTCGCCGGTGATCCCCTGCATGTTCACCGGACTGCAGGAGAGCAAGAAGATCGGCGACGGTGCGTACAACGGACAGCCGGGAATCAAGATGTCGATCGGCCTGATCGCGGGCACCGAGCCCTATCACTACCCGGACGACCTGCCCAAGGTCGCGGCGACCGGCGGCCCGCACTGCATGGGACTGCCACTGCGTGACCCGAACGTCAACGCTCCCTTCCTGGTAACCGATATCGGAGTGAATCCCTTTGACCCGCAGCGTCAACCGAATGGCGGCATGCCGAGCGGTGCGACAGCGAACCTGATGACCTACCTGTTCGGAACGGCGGTCCGATGAAGGTGCTGGGACACAGGGTGCGTGGGTACACCGTCAAGTTCGGGATCTTCGTGCTGGTGATGCTGCTGGTGAACGCGGGACTGATCCTCGTGTTCGGCCAGTTGCGTGGCGGCGGCGCGAGCGCGTACGCCGCCGAGTTCACCAGCGTGTCCGGGCTCAAGCCCGGCGACAAGGTGCGGATCGCGGGGGTGCCGGTTGGCGCGGTCAGCTCGGTCGAGCTAGGCGAGAACCGCCGGGCACAGGTGGAGTTCACGGTCGACGCCGGGAACACGGTCACCGTCGTGACCAGGGCCGCGGTGCGATACCAGGACCTGGTCGGCAACCGGTACCTCGAGCTGCTCGACAGTCCGGGCACCTCAGAGCCGCTGGTCGAGGGTGCGACCATCCCGGTCGAACGCACGGCGCCCGCACTGGATCTCGATGCCCTGCTCGGCGGTTTCAAACCGCTCTTCCAGGCCCTGGATCCGGAGCAGGTGAACGCACTGTCGATGTCGCTGCTGGAGGTGTTCCAGGGGCAGTCCGGGACCGTCACGTCGGTGCTCGCGCACACGGGCACGCTCACCAACACCCTGGCGGACCGCGACGAGCTGATCGGTCGGGTGATCGACAATCTCGACGGGGTGCTGAACGAACTGCGCACTCGCGGTGGGCAGTTCAGCGGAACCCTGGACCACCTGCAGCAGCTGGTCAGCGGTCTGGACACGGACCGTCAGTTGATCGGCGATGCGGTCACGAGCGTGAACACCGCCACCGGCACCTTCGCCGACCTGCTCACCGACACGCGGCCGAACATCGCGGGCACCCTGACCGAGCTGAACGCGAGCCTGGATCCGCTGATCGAGCAGCAGGGGGAGCTCAACCGGATCGTGGAATCGATGCCGGCGAACTACCGGCAGCTCATCCGGGTCGGCGCGTACGGCTCGTTCTTCAACTTCTACCTGTGCGGGATCGCGATGAAGGTCGACGGTGCCGACGGCAGGCCGATCACGGTCGACCTGGTCGACCAGAAGACCGGAAGGTGCGCGCCGCGATGAGGAACATGGTGGAGAGCCACGCGGTGCGGGCCGGGGTGATCGGCCTCGCCGTCACCGCGGCGGTTGTACTGACCGCGCTGCAGTATCAGGACCTTCAGTTCCTGAAGTCCGGGGTGGGGTACAGCGCGGTGTTCGACGACGCCAGCGGGCTGGCGGTCGGCGACGAGGTCAACGCCGCGGGGGTGAAGATCGGCACCGTCGAGGAGATCGGTGTCGAGGGCGGGCGCGCCCTGGTGAGCTTCACCCTCGACGGATCGATCGGGATGGGGGAGAGCACCGCCGCCGCCATCACCACCATGTCGCTGCTCGGCAAGCGGGCCGTCACCCTCGACCTGACGGATGACGGCCGGATGCCGGTCGGCGGGCAGATCCCGCTCGAACGCACCCGATCGGCGTACTCGTTGCCGGATGTCCTCGGCGACCTGACGACCACGGTGGAGGACATCGACCTGGACCAGCTGTCGGCCTCGCTGGACGAGGTGGGGAAGGTGATGGCGGACAGCGCCCCGAATCTGCGGCCGGCCCTCGACGGCGTCAGCCGGATCTCCACCAGCCTCAGCAGCCGTGACGAGACCCTGCGGGCGCTGCTCGCCGATGCGAACAACGTGGCAGGCCTGCTCGCCGAGCGCGGCCCACAGGTCAATTCCTTACTCGTGGACGGGAATGCGCTGCTCGGCGAGCTCGTCAGTCGCCAGGGCGCCCTGTCCGAGGTGATCACCAACGTCTCAGCCGTCTCGACCCAGTTGAGCGGGCTGGTGCGCGACAACGAGGCGCAGCTGAGCCCGGTTCTCGACGAGCTCAACACCGTGGTGGGGATCCTGCAGAAGAACCGGGACAACCTGGCACAGGGCATCGACGGGTTGGGGACCTATGTCGGCACCCTCGGCGACACCGTGGCCAGCGGCCCGTTCTACTACGCGTACATCCAGAACCTGATGCCCGCCCAGTACACCCAGCCGCTGATCAATGCGATGTTCGGGCTGCCGCCCGCCCCGCTGCCGATTCCGGAGGTCCGCTGATGATCACCTGGCGCAGGATGGCCGTCGGCGGGGTTGGGCTCGCACTGGCAGTCGCGGTCGCGGTGTCCGGTTACCTTGCGGTGGACCACTTCCGGCACTACCGGGTGACCGCCTACTTCACCTCCGTCACCGGCCTGTACGTCGGTGACGACGTGCGCGTGGTCGGGGTCGACGTCGGCAAGGTGACCGGCATCGACCCGGAAGGCGACCGGATGCGGGTGCGCCTCGAACTGGATCGCTCGGTGCCCGTGGCGGCGGACGCGAAGGCGGTGATCGTCGCGCAGTCCCTCGTCTCCGCGCGGTTCGTCCAGCTGACCCCGGCGGTGACGGAGGACTCGACACCGGCCCTGGCCGACGGTGCCGAGATCGGACTCGATCGCACCGCCGTCCCCGTCGAATGGGATCGGGTCAAGCAGGAACTGGGCCGGGCGGCGGAGGCATTGGGACCGAACGGGGACGATCGCGGTCCCGCGGCGAACCTGCTCGACGGGGCGGGAACGGCGTTGCAGGGCAACGGTGCCGCGTTGGGGGAGTCCGTGGTGGAGCTGTCGCGGGCGATGAGCACCCTCTCCGGCAGCGGCGGTGACCTGTTCGGCACGATCCGAGGTCTGCAGGCTTTCACCACCGCCTTGGCCGCCAGCAACGAGCAGATCGTGCAGTTCCAGGGCCGCCTTGCCACGGTGACGGGGGTACTGGCCGAGAGCCGAACGCAATTGGCGCCCGCGCTGGCACAGCTGGACACCGCGATCGCCGACGTGCAGCGTTTCGTCGCCCAGAACCGGGCCGGTCTGACCGGGCAGGTACGCAAGCTCGCGGACGTGTCGCAGGTGTTGGTGGACAAGAAGGACGGCCTCGAGAAGGTGCTGCACCTGGGGCCGACCGCATTGTCGAACTACTACAACGTCTATCGGCCGGCGCAGGGCGCGATGGTCGGGGTGCCCGCCTTCCAGAACATCGGCAACCCGATCGACCTGATATGCGGCGGCATCGCGGGCCTGGCGAACGAGACGTCCGAGAAGGGCGCGGAACTGTGTGCCCAGTACCTCGGTCCGCTGCTGAACACCGTCCGGGCCAACTACCCGGACCTGAGTCTCAATCCGACGCGTGCGCTCGGCGCCACCCCGGACCAGTTGGTGTACAGCGAACCGCAGTTGAAGCCGGCGGCGGCCGGCACGTCGATGCCTGCGCTGACCATGCCGACGGTTCCGGTGCCGCCGAATCTGGCCGAGCTGATGACACCAGGGAGGTCGACCCGATGACGAAGCGCGCGTGGGGGATCGGCGGCGCGATGGTGGCCGCCGCGACGCTGCTGTCCGGCTGCCAGTGGAGCGGGCTGAACTCGGTGGCCCTGCCCGGCGCCGCGGGCCGGGGCGAGGGGAGCTACACCGTGGTGATCGAGATGCCCGACGTCACCACGATCAGCCCGAATTCGCCGGTGCTCGTCGATGACGTCACGGTCGGCAGCATCAGCGCCATCGAGACACAGAACTGGCATGCGAGAGTGACTGTGTCGCTCGAGGATTCGGTACAGCTACCTGCGAACGCGACCGCGAAGATCGGCCAGACCAGCCTGCTCGGCTCCAAGCACATCGCGTTGGCGGCGCCGACCGATGTCGCACCGGAGGGCAGGCTCGAAGAGGGGTCCGTGATCCCGCTGGCCTCGGCGGGGGTGTATCCGACCACCGAGGAGGCGCTGACCGCGCTGTCCGTCGTCCTCAACGGTGGCGGGCTCGCCCAGGTGCAGACCATCACCACCGAACTGAACAAGGCGCTCGACGGAAGGCAGGCCGCGGTGCGGGACCTGTTGCCGCAGCTGGACTCGCTCACCGAGATCCTGGACCGGCAGCGGGAGGCGATGGTGACCACCATGGCGAACCTTGACCAGTTCGCGGGCGAGATCAGCTCACAGCGAGACGTTCTCGGTCAGGCCCTCGAGACCCTTGACCCGGCGATGGCGGTGCTGGCAGCGCAGCGCGCCGACCTGACGGCCGCCCTCGACGCGGTCGGGAGATTCGGCGCCGTGGGGACGGACCTCGTGAACCGGAGCCGCGAGGATCTCAAGGCCGACCTCGCGGCACTGGAGCCGACCCTGGCCAAGGTCGTCGAGGCGGGGCCGGACCTGATCAACAACCTGGGCAACCTCAGTACCTTCCCGTTCCCGCAGACGGCGATCGACCAGGGCATGCGCGGCGACTACACGAATCTGTGGGCGCTGATGGACCTGACCTCGGATCGATTGCGGACCGGGCTCGGCTTCGGAACGCCGTTCGGTCCGCCGCCGTCCGTGTCCGGCGGCATGCCGACCAACCCGATGACCGCGCCGCTCACGGCCGCGGCAGGCCAGCAGGGGAGCGTTCGATGATCCTGACCCGAATGGTCCGCACGCAGTTGACGATCTTTGCGGTCATAGCGGTGATCGGCATGACCGCGGCCGCGGTCTCCTACCTGAGGGTTCCGACGGCGCTCGGCATCGGCCGGTACACGGTGACCGTGGAACTGCCGAATGCCGGAGGCCTGTACCGCAACGCGAACGTCACCTACCGGGGTGACACCGTCGGCCGGGTGCGGGAGGTGCGACTCGACCCGGACAGCGTGCGCGCCGAGCTGACGTTGGAGAGCGCGGTGCCGGTGCCGAGCAGCGACCTCGAGGTCGCGGTGCGCAGCGTGTCGGCGATCGGCGAGCAGTACCTGGACCTGCAGCCGACCGGTACCGAGGGGCCCTACCTCGCCGACGGTGACGTCATCGCGGCCACCCAGGTGACCGTGCCGCAGGAGATCGGCCCGGTCCTCGACCAGACGAAGGCGATGCTGGAATCGGTTCCGCGGGACAAGTTGCGCTCGGTGATCGACGAATCCGCGGCCGCCTTCGCAGGCCGGGCACCGGATCTCGCGCGGCTGTTGGACTCGACCACCTCGTTCATCGATCAGGCGTCGCAGGCGACCACTCCCGCGACCACGCTGGTGCAGCAGCTCGCCCCGCTGCTCGAGACCCAGGTGGTGACCGGCGATCAGATCCGGCAGTGGGCCACGAATGTGGCGCACCTGAGCGGCCAGCTGGCCACCGCCGACGGGTCGGTGCGCGGCGTCCTCGACAAGGGCCCGGGGTTCGCCGACGAGGCCGACGCGCTGTTCCAGGACCTGCGTCCGACCTTGCCGCTGCTGCTGGCGAACCTGACCAGCACCGAGCAGGTCGCGGTCACCTACAACGCGTCTCTCGAGCAGGTACTGGTGATCCTGCCTCCGCTCATCGCGGCCCAGGAGACGGTGGTGCAGCGCGGCCAGGCCGACGGCGCCGCCAACGTCAACTTCCACCTGGAGGCCCAGGACCCGGCGGCCTGCTCGACCGGGTACCTGCCCGCCTCGGAGCGTCGTGATCCGACCCAGATGAGCGTCCCCGACACGCCCGCGGACCTCTACTGCAAGGTGCCGCAGGACTCGATCTTCGCGGTACGCGGGTCCAGGAACATCCCGTGCACGGAGGTGCCGGGCAAGCGGGCACCCAATCCCCAGATCTGCCGCAGCCCGGAGCCTTTCGTCCCGACCGGGACGAACGCGCCAGACGAGCTGTACACGGGCCCAGCGGGTACCCGTCACAGCGATCTCGCCCCCGCCTCGGCGCCGGCGGAGGGGGCACCGGGATGGCAGCAGCTGCTGACAGGGCCGCGGCCATGACCGAGGTCGACACGGCGGTCCCGGACTCGTCCGTGGCGGACGGCGGCACCCGATCGTCGTGGGGACGTAGCCGAATCCTGTTGTCCGCATTAATCGGAGCGGCGTCGATCGCGTTGGTGGCAGGTGCCGTCGTGGCGACCACCACCTATCTCGGCGATCGCGCGCGTGAGGCACACCGTGAGGCACTGGTGGCGGCCGCCGGTGACGGGGTGCTGGCGCTGATCGACCTGCACACCGGCACCGCGGATGACGACCTGGCGCGGCTGCGCGAGCGGAGCACCGGTGCGTTCGCGAAGGAGCTCGGCGACGGCTCCGACGGCCTCGCGGCGTCGATCAGGGACGCGGCGGTGAACTCGGACGGGCGGATCGACTCGGCCGCGTTGGTGAGCGAGTCGGGGGAATCGGGCGTGGTGATCGTGGCGGCATCGGCTCAGGTCGGCAACGCGGACAGCCCGACCGCGACGCCGCGCAGTTACCGGCTGCGGGTGACGATCGACGAGGTCGAGGGCAGGCTGCTGATGTCGGGCGTGGAGTTCGTGCCGTGAACGGCCGGACGCGTCGGGTCGCGGCGGTCCTGGTGCTTCTCGTGACGCTGCTCGTGACGTCGGCGCTGGTGTGGGCCAACCGGACCACGGCGGACCGGGAGTCGGCCCGCGGCGAGGCGCTGGCCGCGGCACCGGAGCGCATCGAGGCGCTGCTGAGCTACGACGCCGGAACGGTGGATGCCGACCTCGACGACGCGGTGCGCGGCGCCACCGGGACATTCGCGGAGGGGTTCCGCGATTTCGCGGCGAACACCGTCGCCCCGAAATCGAAGAGCGAGGGCATCAGTACAAGGGCGCGGGTCGCGGAGACCGGCTACCTCGGCGGGACCGCGGATCAGGCGCGACTGCTCGCCTTCGTCGACCAGATCACCACCAGCACGCGCTCACCCGCGCCGACCTCGACGTCGAGTCGGGTGACCGTGACGATGGAGCGCGTCGGCGATGATTGGCTGATCGCCGAGATGACCCCGATCTGATCGGTGGGTCGACCGCGTCGCGGCGGCAACGGTGACAGGATCGAGAGGTGGATCTTGACGACGTCGCCGACGAGCTCTACGCCCTCGATCCCGCCGAGTTCGTCGCGCACCGGACGGCGCGCGCCGCCGAGGCTCGCGAGGGCGGGGACCGGGCACTCGCGACCACGATCACGGCCCTGCGGAGGCCGACGACGGTCGGATGGTTGGTGAACCTCTTGGCCCGCGAGTCGCCGGACGAGGTCGCGGCGCTGCTCCGATTGGGTGAGGAGCTGCGCGACGCCCAGCGACAGCTGTCCGGCGAGGACCTTCGGCAGCTGTCCTCGCAGCGTCAGCAGGTCGTCCACGCCCTCGCCCGGCGGGCCGGACGCCTTGCGGCGCAGCGCGGGCGGAAGGTCGGCGAGGGCTCGCTACGTGAGGTCGGGCAGACCCTGCATGCGGCGCTCGCGGATCCCGAGGTCGCGGACCGGGTCCGCGCGGGCCGCGTGGTCGCGGCGGCCAGCTACAGCGGATTCGGGCCGGCCGGGCTGAGCGTCGTCGCCGGGCGGTCTCCGGCGACGACGGCAGCGGAGCCGCCGGACGAAACAGTCGCGTCGGCCGAGGTGGCGGCCGACGTGCTGGCCGGCGCTCGAACCGAGCTCGCCGAGGCAACCGCGGACCTGGAGCAGGCGACCGAGACCGCAGAGCGCACGCGGGCGGACCTCGAACAGGCATCAGAGGGGACGGCGGCGATCGAGGCCCGGATCGCCGCGCTCCGCGGCGAACTCGAACGCGCCGAGCAGGAACGGCAGTTCGCGCGGAGCGCCGAGACGGCGGCGGCAGAGGCCGCGAAGCAGAGCGAGAGCGACCTTCTCGGTGCCCGTCGGCGGGTCGAGGAGGCCGAGCGGCGACTCCGCTAGCTCGGATAGGAGGAATCATCGGTCGCTGCGATCACCGGCAGTCGCGAGGCTGTTCGTTGTCACGACGCCACGGGTGAAGGTCGGTAGCGGAAGAGATAGGCAGTGGCGGGGTGGGTGTAGGCGACGCCGCGACCGTTGCTACGGAGTTGGTCGCGGGTGGGGTGTGGGGGTCGGCGCGGCTGCAGATACCGATCCAGGCCGGTGGTGGTGAGGGCGTAGCGCTCGCGGCGGTGGTCGATGACGGCCGCGAGCAGGTAGTCGGGGTCGAGGTGGGCCAGCCCGGCGTCGGCGTGGCTGTTGTTGACCAGCAGCCAGGACTGGGGATGCAGGCATCGTTTGACGTGTTCGGAAACCTGGCCGGCATAGAGGGAGATCGCCAGATCCCAGGCAGCCGTGGGCAGTTCGAGCAGTGTGTGGGTGTAATCACCATGATGGAAGGCGACCTGTGGTTCGCCGGAATAGCCCTTGCGTGCCCGGGCCGCGTGGGTGGCGGAGGTGCCGGTGAAGGCGCGGTGGGCGCGGGCGTCGGAATCGAGGTAGGTGACGTCGTCCCACACGTAGGAGGGGGCGAGGTCGAGGTAGCTGCCGGGATAGATCACGCGGCGAGCGCCGGTGTGCTCGGCGACGGCGATGTAGAGGCCGGTGCGATCGCCGATGTGGTCGATGTAGTCGGTGAAGGCGCGGGGGTTCATCGCGGTCTCCCGAGTGGGTCGTCGCTGCGGGTCATGGGTGCCTCCAAAATGGACTCGACTGTGAATGACCATTGGTCATACTACTGACCAATGGTCATTCGATCTGCCTGCCCCTGGGGCGCCGAGACGAAGACCACGTCCCATCGGCTGCATGGCACCCTGAAACCAGCACGCTGACCGACCGTCGGACGGCCGTAGAACCAGGAGCGACTCGTGCCAGCCCACATTCCTGCACCCACCCAGCCCGTGGGTCGGTTCCAGCCCCCCGATGTGCGCCGCCGCCAGATCCTCGACGCGGTCGCCGCCCTGTTGCTCGAGGACGGCTACGAGGCGCTGACCGTCAGCAAGGTTGCCGCCCGCGCCGGAGTCGCCAAGGGCACGGTCTACCTCTATTTCGATTCCAAACAAGAACTCCTCGCTGCGCTGCAGGCCCAAATGTGGGAGCGGATGCTCGAACACCCCGCATCGCTCCTCGGCCTGCCGGACCTCAACTGGACCGACCGCCTCGACGGTCTGGTCGCGGCCTGGGTCGCCGCCGAACAGGATCACCACGAGCTCTACCACCGGCTGTTCCACGAAAGGGGTGCCTCTGGAGAGGAACCCCTGACCGCAGCGCGCGACCTCCTCGTCACCATCCTCGCCGCAGGCCACGAAGCGGGTGAATTCGATGTCCCCGACCCGGAACTGACCGCCGACTTCCTCACCCACGCCTACGCCGGCCCATGTCACCATCACGCCGGTACCGATCTCACCCCGGCAATCCAGGCCCTGTTCCGCCGAGTCGTGGCCGCACGAACCAGCACCGAGCACCAGCAGGAATGATTGAGCGCCGTTCCGTAAGGGCAACCGACCCTTGACTCGATAGTCGGGTACAGGGTTGACAATGACGACATGCGGAGCAGTGAGGTCGCCGCCCAGGCTGGGGTCAATGTGCAGACGCTGCGGTACTACGAGCGGCGAGGCCTGCTGGACGAACCGCCCCGATCCGCGTCGGGCTATCGCGCGTACCCGGCCGATGCCGTGGGGGTCGTGCGGTTCGTGAAACGTGCTCAGGAGCACGGGTTCAGCCTCGACGAGATCGAGGAGCTGTTGGACCTTGCCGACGGTGGACCCGATGACTGCCAGACCGCTCGCGAGCTGGCTGAAACGAAGATGGCGCACCTCGCCGAGAGGATCGCGGACCTGCAGCGCATGCAGCGATCGCTCGCCGAGCTCGTGACCACCTGCGAGCTGCCGCGCACCGACCGGTGCTGCCCCCTGATCCAGACATTGCACGACAAAGGAGAGTCTCGATGAAGCTCGAGATCCTGCAGGTCCCCGATTGTCCCAACGTGGTGTTGCTCGAGCGTCGGATCGCGGAGGCCGTGGCCGGCGAACGGGTCGATGTCACGATCACCCACCGTGTGCTCGAAGACCAGGTTGGGGCCGCCGAGGCAGGCATGACGGGATCGCCGACCCTGCTCCTCGACGGCCGAGACCCGTTCGCCGAGCCCGGATTGGTGCCGAGTGTGTCGTGCCGCCTCTACCGGGCGGACGGCGGCGGCATCGATGGTGCGCCGTCTGTCGCTGCGCTTCGCGCCGCGATGAACCTGGCGGCGGGCACGAACACGATCGAGGTGCCCGCGGGCCCCGCGGACTGCTGTGCACCCGCGACGGGAGGCGATTCCCCTGTCGCGGCGCTGGGTGCGTGGCGAAGCGCCGCCCAGCCCGCCGGCCCCGCCGAAGTGGCCGTCCACCACGCCGTCTTGCGGGCGTTCGCGACCCGCGGAGGCCCACCCTCGAACACTGAACTCGAAGAGGTTGCCGCCGAGTTCGATTCGTCCGCGCGGCAGATCCTGGATCGGTTGCACGCCTCGGACGTGATCCGTCTCGATGTGTCGGGGCGAATCGACTCGGTGTATCCGTTCTCCGCCACCCCGACCGCGCATAGCGTTCAGATCGCGGATGGTGCACGGGTTCACGCAATGTGCGCTGTCGACGCGCTCGGCATGTCCGCAATGCTCGGTGGTGTCGAGGTCGTGATCGACTCCGCCGATGCGACCACGGGCGAGCACATCACCGTGAGAGTCCGCGGCGAGGATGCCGCCGCGGATCCCGTCACCACCGTGGTGTTCATCGGGGCGCAGTCGGCGCAGGGTCCGTCGGCGGATACCTGCTGTAACCATCTCAACTTCTTCACCGATCGCCGCGCCGCGGAGGCTTGGGCCACGGCGCACCCACACGTCGACGGGATCGTGGTCGACCTTGCCGAGGCGACCCGGTGCGGAGCCCTGATCTTCGGCACCCTCCTCGACTCCTGACAGAGGGGTCAGCGTCGCAGCTCTGCCTCCTTGTCCAGCCGTTCCAGCTTGTGCGGGTTGCGGATCGCGTACACGCGGGTGATCAGGCCGTCCTCGACCACCACACTCACCGCGGTGGCCTCGCCACCGACGTCGATCCGAATTCCCGGCATGCCGTTGAAGCACGTCGGCGTGGTCATGAAGTCCGGGAACTTTGCCGCGCGGGCCAGGAACGCTGCCACCCGTTCGACCCCGACGATGGGCTTTCGCGCGGCCGTCGCGATGCCCCCGCCGTCCGCGATCACCACCACGTCCGGGGCGATCACCTCCATCAGTCCCTGCACGTCGCCGGTGGAGAGGGCGGCCATGAGTTTCTCGACGGCTGCCTGCTGCTGAGCTCGGTCCACCTGCATCCGAGGCCGCCGCGCGGCGACGTGCTCGCGGGCACGGTGCGCAATCTGCCGGACCGCGGCAGGCGTCTTGCTCACCACCTCGGCGATCTCCTGGTACGGCGTCTCGAACACCTCGTGCAACACGAACACCGCCCGCTCGACCGGACCGAGGGTCTCCAGCACGGTGAGCATCGCGATCGAGACGTTCTCGGCGAGCTCGACGTCCTCGGCCACATCGGGACTGGTGAGCAGCGGCTCGGGCAGCCATTCCCCGATGTACTCCTCGCGGCGACGCGACACCGACCGGAGCCGGTTCAGTGCCTGCCGGGTGACGATCCGGACCAGATATGCACGCGGGTCGTGCACCTCGGCCTTGTCGACCTCGGCCCACCGCAGCCAGGTCTCCTGGACGACGTCCTCGGCGTCGGCGGCGGAGCCGAGCATCTCGTAGGCGACGGTGAAGAGCAGGCTGCGGTGGGTGACGAACGGGTCGTCGGTCATGTCGTCGAGCGTACGGCGAGCGGCTTCAGGCCACACGTGGCCGAGAAGCCCTGCGATTCGATGCCGAAGGCGGTGTTGGTGCGGGTCATGAGGTTTGCCACCGCGATGAACGCAGTCAGCTCCACCAGTGCGGGTGCGCCGAGCTGCTCGAGCAATCGCGCGGACATCTCGTCGGTCACCGTCGGCGGGGTCTGGGTCATCGCCTCGGCGTACTCCATGACGTCGCGCTCGAGCGGCGTGAACACGTCGGACTCGCGCCAGCGCGGCACCTCGCGTGCCTTGACCAGATCGAGTCCCTCGTTGTGGGCGTGGAAGTAGCCGAAGTCCAGGCAGAAGCTGCAGCCGACAAGGCTGGCCACCGCCATGTGGGCGAACGACTTCAGGTTCTCGTCGCACTGGTCCCACTTCTGCGCCTTGCGGCCGACGGTGAAGCTGAAGTTCAGCACCTTCCGGTTGTGCCACGTGACCTCGACCGGCTCGGCCACGTCGCCGAGCATCTTGCGGGACATTCGCTTGACGATCGCGCCGTAGATGCCGGTGAGCTCGGCCTTCGGGATCCTGGTAGCCATCATTCCTCCTCCTGGTATTTGCTCTCGGCATTAAGACACCGGCCAGGAATCGAATGTGACATCCGGGCTGAGCCGCCCAGTGCGGTTCCTACATCCGGCCGCCGATGCCTCCGGTGGGGGCGATCCGCTCGATGGCGGCAAGGTCATCGGGAGTCAGGCTGAGTTCGGTGGCGGTGACGTTCTGGTCGACGCGCTGCGGGCTGCGGGATCCCGGGATCGGGACGATGTAGTCCTTGCGGGTCAGCAGCCATGCCAGCGACAGCTGCGCGAGCGTGGCGTCCTTGCTGTCGGCGAGTGCGGTCAACCCGTCGACGATCGCGATGTTGGCGCCGAAGTTCTCCTGCGCCCACCAGGGGATGTGTCGGCGAAAGTCGTTGGCGTCGTAGTGCTCGCGCGGGGCTACCGCGCCGCCGAGAAAGCCCCGAGCCAGCGGTGAGTAGGCGATGAATCCGATACCGAGCTCCTCGAGGACGGGGAACAGGGGTTCGACGTCACGCGCGAAGATCGAGTACTCGCTCTGCAGCACCGAGATCGGGTGTACCGCGTGCGCGGCGCGGATGGTGGCCCCGTCCGCTTCCGATAGCCCCAGATACTTGACCTTCCCTGCCTCGACGAACTCCTTCATGGTGCCGACCACGTCTTCGATCGGGACGTTCGGGTCGGGACGATGCTGGTAGAGCACATCGATCGTGTCGACGCGGAGATTGCGCAGGCTGGCCTCGACCACCTCGCGGATGTGCTCGGGGCGCGAGTCGGATCCGAAGGAGCGAGTGAGGCCGAATTTCGTGGCGATGACGACGTCGTCGCGGATCGGCGCCAGCGCCTGACCGAGCAACTTCTCGCCTTCGCCCCAGCCGTACATCTCGGCGGTGTCGAACATCGTCACACCGAGCTCATGGGCCTTTCGGATCGCGGCGATCGACTCGGTGTCGTCGGTGGGGCCGTACCCCGTCGCGGTGCCCATCGCCCCGTAGCCGAGAGCGGCGGCGGCCAGGCCCTGCCCGCCGAGAGTGCGAGTGTCCATGATGAAGCCCTTCGTTGGTGTCACAATACGACAATTGTGTCAGTCTCTGACGCATTCGACACTGTACGCTTCCGTCGTGGGAAGCTCATCGAATCCGGGCCTGCGCGACATCACGCGCGAGGCCGTGCGCACACGGATCGCCGAGGTCGCGATCGACCTGTTCGCCCAGCAGGGTTTCGACGCGGTCACCGTCGAGCAGATCGCCGCCGAGGTGGGCATCTCGGCCCGCAGCTTCCACCGCTACTTCCCGGCCAAGGAAGACGCTGTCATCGGCGACCTCGTTCCCTGGGGTGAGTTCGTCCGCGACGCCTTGGCCGCGCGGCCGGCCGACGAACCGGTGTGGGATTCCCTGCATGCGTCCTTTGAAGCCCTACTGGCTCAGCCGAATAGGGACGAACAACGAAGCAAGAGAACCATGCGTGTTCTGACGAGCGCAGCGTCCCTCCGTGCCCGCAACCTCGAAAAGCATCTGCTGTGGGCGAGTCTGCTCACCCCGCTCGTGCAGGAGCGACTCGCCGGTGATCTCGCGGTACTGCGAGCGCAGACGCTGGTGCAGGCGTCGCTGGTCTGCTTCGACGTTGCGCTGACCACCTGGGCCGACCCTGACGAGACCATGGACGCTGTAGAACTTCTCCGTCAATCTTTCGCCACGCTCGCGCCCGGGGATCCGGCGTAGGGCCGACTGCATCGCCCTGCGTCCCGTGAGGCCGGCCCGTCGAGGGGGTTGCTGCCTGGCCTTGCGGGAGGACTTGCCCTCGGTCAATTTTCGCTGGTGGTAGGGGTATCCGTGGCGCCTGGCGCACGCAGTTTC
This sequence comes from Rhodococcus maanshanensis NBRC 100610, assembly GCF_001894865.1. Lineage (GTDB taxonomy): Bacteria > Actinomycetota > Actinomycetes > Mycobacteriales > Mycobacteriaceae > Rhodococcus_G > Rhodococcus_G maanshanensis. The sequence continues at coordinate 71,566 of NZ_BCXA01000031.1, forward strand.
TTGTCGGTGGCCCCGCGTAGGCTAGTACGCATGTTCGATGCCGGGGGGTTTCGGAGTGGCGCCGCAGGTGAGGGTGCCTGCGCCGACGAGGCCGTGGTGGACTTCGAGAATGGGACCGATGCACTGGCTGCGTTGCAGGGGTTTGCGCGGGCGGAGAACATCGCTGCGGCGCGCAAGGTGTTGACGGCGGCGGCGTTTGCGCGGCGGCAGTTCGCGTCCGAGGTGGATTTGTTCGGGGAGGAGTTTGCGTATCGGGCGGGGCGGTCCGCGGAGATGGAGACCGCGCTGGCGTTGGGGGTGAGTGCGTGCACGGCGGAACGGTACGGTTTGTGGCGGTGGGCAATGCGTTGGATCTGCGGTTGCCGCTGATCCATGCGGTGTTCGTGTCGGGTCGGGTGGACTTTTCGCGGGTGTTCGCAATGGTCGAGGCGACCGCCGAGATCTCCGACGCGACCCTTGCCCTGATGGAGCCACATCTCGCCGACGCTGCCTTGTATTTGACCCCGCGGAAGTTGGTGGCGGAGGTGATGCGGGAGTTGATCCGCATCAACCCGGCCGAGGCGGAAGACCTTCGCAAGCGACGCGAACGGCACTCTCGGCGGGTGTCGGTGACCGCGGACCTGCACGGCATGGCCCAGGTGTACGCCACGCTGACCGCGGCGGAGGGAAGGACCCTCGACTCCCTGATCCGGGAGATGGCGGGCACGGTGTGCCGGGAGGACCCCCGGACCGTCGACAGTCTGCGGACGGATGCGTTCATGGCGCTGGTGCACGGCGAGAGCTACCTGCACTGCCAGTGCGGGCGTGATGTTTGCCCGACGGCGCATCTGTCGCGGCCTGAGCGGCCGAAGCCCGAGGTGCACATCCACATCGATCTGGACACGCTGTTGCGGTTGGCCGACAATCCCAGCCACCTCGAGGGCCACGGGTCGATCGATCCGGAGTTGGCGAGGTTGCTGGCGGGTGATGCGACGTGGCAGGCGGTGATCGCCGATGCCCGGCGTATCGACGCGGAACGAAATGCGTTCGGTGGCAACGACGTACCCGAACCGGACGACCCTGAATCGCCCGAAGTCGCCCCTGATCCACCCGACAGCACCGGCGCGGAACCACCTGAACCAGCGGACGGCGATGGTTCAGGGGACAGCCCTGCCCCGACCCCACCGCCCGGCATTCCGGCCCGCTATCGACTGCGCCACAGGCCTTCCGGGCAACTTCCGCCTCGGCAAGACCCGTCGGCACCGTATCCACAGCAACCTGACGCGGCCCCGCGCGAGCCTCGCGTCACCGATGTTCTCGATGCGATCGCCACCAACCCAGCCCTGCTCGACGGCCAGTACCCCGACGGGCACGGCGGCTACGACCACCCGCCCCGCGGCGCGCTGACCTACCGACCCAGCAACGCCGTCCGCGCCGCCGTCTTCGACAAGTACGACACCTGCACCTTCCCTGGCTGCACCGTCAAAGCCCGCGACTGCCAGTTCGACCACATCGTCGAGTTCGACCCCGACAACCCCCATGCAGGCGGCTGGACCGTCGAGAGCAACGGCCAACCCGCCTGCACCCGCCACCACCAGGCCAAGACCGACCGACTCTTCCGCGTCGTCCGCCTCGACGGCGATGCCATCGTCTGGATCGGCGCACACGGCGCCATCGGCGTCACCCTGCCACTCCCGGCCGAACAACGACCCAGCGACCGGACCAAGAAACTCGCACCCAGGCCGGCACCCAAGTCGGCACCGATACCGCCACCGACCGAACCACCCGACCTCGGGATCTACGAGCCGACCTGGTGGGAAACCCACATGCACCCCGACGACCTACCCCCGACGCTCGCCGGCATCACCGACCCCGACCACCTCGCCCGATGCGACCAACTCCGCACCCACCACGCCGAACACCAGGCGATCCTGACCGCCCGCGAGAAACTCCGGCCGCCGCCCTTTTGAGGGTGAGGCTTTTCCGCCCCTGTGGTGATAGTCCGGCGCACCTTGCGCGCGCCATCCTGGAATGGTTCCAGTGAGCAAAAATTTCGAGCGGTGCCACCCCAGGTGTAAGAAACTCCACCCTCAGGTCGATATAGCGAGTACTTGGGTAGCTGGCTCCGTATCACCGCAAATAGCAGATTGGTACGTACCCGCAGAAGAGGGCGGACCAGGTCGAAACCAGGTACGGAGGACGCAATGTTGAGCACACCGAGCGCACGAGATCATTCCGGTCGCCGCATCACCGTGCTCGCCGACGACGGCGTGCCCCTGGCCGTCCAGGAGTTCGGCCGGGTGGATGCCCCGATCACCGCAGTGTTCGTCCACGGTCACTGCCTGCGCACGGAATCGTGGTCCTTCCTCCGCGAATACCTCTCCTACTCCTGGGGTGCCGACGTCCGCATGGTCTTCTACGACCACCGCGGGCACGGCGACTCCGGCCACGCCCCCGTCGACACCTACACGATCGACCAGCTGGGTCGCGACCTGGACGCCGTCATTCGCACCGTGGTTCCCGAGGGCCCGGTGGTGCTCATCGGTCACTCGATGGGTGGGATGACGGCCCTGGCCTACGCGCGGCAGTACCCGGACTCGATCGGCTCGCGGATCGTCGGGATGGCGCTCATCGCCTCGGCCGCCAACGGGCTCACGGAGGCCGGTCTCGGCCGGCTCCTGCACTCCCCGATGGTGTCCGCCTTCCGAAAGGCGGTCCGCCGGGCGCCTCGGGTGATGCAGGGCTCCAAGCAGCTCAGCCGCATGCTCTGCGCCGGCCTCGTCCGAGTGATCGGGTGCGGCAGCCGTCGGGTGGATTCGCGGGTCGTCGCGCTCGCGGCCGCGATGGTCAACGACACCTCGGTGGTGACTATGTCCAGCTTCCTGGAGTCACTGATCGGTTTCGACGAGTCGGAGTCGCTGTCCTCGTTGGTCGGGATCCCCTCGCTGGTCCTGTGCGGCGACGCCGATGTGATGACCCCGTTCGAGCACTCCGCCGCCATCGCCTCCCGTCTGCCTGCCTCCGAGCTGGTGCGCGTCAGTGGGGCCGGTCATTCGGTGATCCTGGAGCGGGCGGCCGAGGTCGCGCACGCGGTGGCAGCGCTCGTCGCCCGCGCGGGCCACGGCGGGTCCGCTACTTCGGCCAACAAGGGCATCCTCGCCGACGCCGGCTGATCACAGGTCGCGTTCGTTGATGATGCCGCTCTGCATGGCCAGCTCGGCCAGCCGCACCCGTTTCTGGTTCTGAGGGAGGTCCTCGACATCGAACTTGGCGAACAATGCGCGCAGATGCGTCTTGATCGCATCGACGCTGAGGAACAGTTCCGCGGCGATCTGCTGGTTCGACGCCGGGTTGGCGAACGTCGCCCCGTGCTTGTACGGCCTGCACAGCCCGGTCAGCACCGCGCGCTGGGTCTCCGTCAACGACCGCACGTTCGGCATGTTCGCGGCGATCATGGTCGCGTCATCGCTCGCACCGCCGAACTCGTTGTAGGTCAGCAGAGTTCCGCCGATTCTGATGCTGTCGCCCTGGCGTAGTCGTCGACGTCCGGTGATCCGTTCACCGTTGACGAAGGTGCCGTTGCGGGACATGCCGTCGTCGACGACGGTCCAGTGGCTGCCCACCCGCTCGACGACCGCGTGCAGCCGCGACACCTCCTCGTCGGAGGTCAACGGCAGCCCGGAGTCGGGTGAGCGCCCGACGGTCAGGCGTGGGTTATCGGGGGAGAGGTCCAGCTTGTGCTGGTGACCTTCCCTGTCCGAGTAGATCAGGCGAGACTCAGTTGCTCGGTCCACGACAACCCCAGGGCACGTTTCCATGGTGCCCTTCGGAAGTGCGCGCAGCAAGATCGAATTCTCGATAGGTGCATTAAGAAACAACCTTGATCGTCTTGACGCCCACCGCGGCCGAGTCGAATACTTTTTCGTGAGGATCGAATCGGGAACTCGCCGCTGACCACGGGTCGGAGCTTCGGCGTATCCTGATAAACCTGCGTCAAAGGTGGTTTTGATGAACGCGTACGTGCAGGGCCGGCAGACCCGCCGGCGCGGCGCCCGCCTATTCGAGCGGCGGGCAGCAGGCGCGCATCAGACGCAGGCAACGGGTGGTTTCTCCGGCTCGCGGATGTTCGCCGCGGCACGCTCACACTCAGGATTTCTGGTGATGATCTGATGACGCCCTGACCAAGGTAGAGGCATCAACTCTCTTGTGGCACAGCCGTTTCAGTCGTTCGGTTCCACCGCACGGGTTTCGGGAAGGGTGGGAGTCCCCACCCCTTGGGTTGGTTTCGGCACCAGCGTCGATGAATCAGGGTTGTAGGTGTTCACAGACAGGGAGTTCGGCACATAGGCGGACTTCCGACACACCAGACGACAATCAGGAGGAATCATGCTCGGACTTGTTATCGGACTCGGCGGCGCTGCGCTCAGTATCGGGCTCGGACTCGGGCTCGGAGCGATCGGGCTCGGGCTCGGGCTATTGCTGAGCGACGCGACGGTCAAGCACGACGTCACCGAACTCACGGACTGAACCGAGGCGATTCGGTGACCGAAGCCATGAAAGCGAGCACCGAGCGCGCGCAGGACGCCCCTGGCCAGTGGGTGGACACCGGCCAGGGGCGAGCGCGTGCGCGCCTGGCCGCCCGAACCCGTCACCCGCTGGCCTGGCTGAACTCGGCCCTGAGCCGCCGGCGCGGGGTCAACACCGACCGGCCGGTGCCCACAGGCGCCGACGACGTGCTGCAACGCCTCGCCGAGATGCCTCTCAGCGTGTGGACCTACGGGTTCGATCACCCGTCGGTCCGCCACATGGGTCCGATGGCACAGGACTTCGCCGCAGCATTCGGGCTGGGCTCCACGGACCGGCGGATCGCCGTCGCCGACGCGAACGGGGTGTGCATGGCCGCCATCCAGGCCCTATACCGCCGCCTCGTCGAACTCGAGACCGAGGTGGCTCAGCTGCGCTCGGCCCGTGAGGAACTCTGAAAGGGGCCCGCGGTGGCTACCAACATCCCGGACGGAGCGTTTCCCCTCTCCGCGGCGCAGCGCGCGATGTGGTTCGCCCAACAACTCACCCCGACGGTTCCGATCACGGTTGCCCAGTACATCGAGCTGCACGGGGAGCTCGATTTCGAGGTACTGCACCAGGCGGCGAAGACCGCGGCACACGAGTTCCAGTCGCCCTACCTCCGGGTGATCGAGGTCGACGGTGAACCGTTCCAGCTCGTCGACGAATCCATCGGTCTACCGCTCGGCTTCGTGGACTTCCGGGACGAGGAGGATCCGGCCGCGGCGGCCGAGGAGTGGATGCATCGGGACTACGCGACCCCGGTGAACCTCGCGACCGATCGCCTCTTCGACATCACGATCCTTCAGATCGGTGACCGGGACTACCTCTGGTACAGCCGGATTCACCACGTCGCGCTCGACGGTTACGGCGGGGCGACCGTGATGAACCGGATCGCCTCGCTGTACACCGCCGCGGTGGAGGGCGGGGACGCCGGCCCGGCCAAGTGCTCTCCGTTGACTGATCTGTACGAGCTCGACGTGAAGTACCGGGCGTCGAGCAGGTTCGAGTCGGACCGCAAGTACTGGGCCGATCGGATCCGTGGAATCGAGGAGGGCTCGAGCCTGGTCGCGGCCGTGGCGCCCGCCGTCGCACGCAGCAGGCTCGCGAGCGCCCCCCTGTCCGACGACGCCGTCCGGCTGCTCGAGGACTCCGACCTCCGGCGGGGCGCGACGGCGGCGGCCGTGGTGATCGCGGGATTCGCGTGCTATCTGTCCCAGATGACCGGCTCCGAGGAGGTCCTGGTCAACATCCCGGTCTCGGCACGGACGACCTCGGTCCTGCACCGATCCGGCGGGATGCTGGTCAATGTCGCGCCGCTGCGCCTCAGCGTGCGACCGGGCGACACGGTCGCCGAGTTGGTCCAACGGGTCAATCTCGAGTTGATGGGCGCGCTGCGGCATCAGCGTTGCAGCCTCGAGGACATCCGCAGGGACGCCGGGCGCAGCGGCGACCGATCGCTGCACGCCCCGATGGTCAACGTGATGCTGTTCAGTCAACAGGTCACGCTCGGCTCTGTCGTCGGCGAGAACCGGATCATGACCTCGGGCCCGGTCGACGACCTGCTGGTCAACATCTACCAGAGCGGAAACCCGCCGAGCACCGTCATCGACTTCCGGGGCAACCCGAACCTGTACGAGGACGACGATCTGCGGTCGCGGCACCACGCCTTCGTCGAGATGCTGGAGGGGTTCGTCGCGGCCGATCCCGACACCAGGCTGATGGAGATCCACGCGCGGAGCTTCCGGATGGGCGCACGAAAGCACAAGGCGTCTTCGCTGCTGGCGCACTGGTCACGGGTCCTCTCCGGGATGCCAGAGGTGCTGTCGCTGCCTGCGGATCGACCGCGCCCGATCGTGCTGTCCGATCGGCGCCATTGCGTCGAGTTCGACATCGGCGCCGACATCCAGGAGCGATTGATCTCGCTGACCAGGGACCGGAGCTCGAGCGTGTTCGCCGCGGTGCACGGGGCGCTGGGGGTGCTGCTGAGCAGGCTCGGCGACACCGACGATGTGGCGATCGGCACCCCGGTCGCGGTGCACGCCGCGGCAGTGGACGGCACCGTCGAGTCCTTCGACAACACGGTGGTCCTGCGGACCCGGGTCGACGGCGGCGACTCGTTCGGCAAACTCCTGCACGAGGCGTCCCTCGGCGAGCTCAGCGCCTTCAACCATGCCGAGCAGTCGTTCGAGCGCCTCGTAGAGACGGTCTGTCCGGTCCGCTCGACGGCCTACGCGCCCCTGGTCCAGGTGCTGCTCGAGGTGCGTAACGCGCGGCGGCCACACCTCGAACTGCCAGGGCTCACAGTTGAATCGGTCGAGGCCGACGGCATCGCCCCCGAGGTTGACCTGTGCCTGACCATCGCCGAGCGGCACGACGCGGACGGCGCCCTTGCCGGCATGTCGGCGGCGTTCACCTACGCCACCGATCTGTTCGATCCGGACACCGTCGAGGGTTTCGCGACCCGGTTCGTCCGGATACTCGATGCCGCGACCGCGGATCCGTCGATCGCGGTGGGGGACATCGAACTCCTCGACGCCGACGAACGGGACGCCCTGGCGCCGGTGCTCGGGGGCCCGGAGGTGCCGCCACGCACGTTGCCCGAGCTGTTCGCCGACGCCGCGCACATCGACCCCGACTCCTCGGCACTCGTGTTCCAGGACGTGAGCCTCACGTACCGCGAACTCGACCAGCGCTCGAATCGGCTGGCGCGGCTGCTGATCGATCGGGGCGTAGGCCCGGAATCCATAGTGGCGCTGGGGATGGCCCGATCCGTCGAGTCCGTGCTGTCGGTGTGGGCGGTGGCCAAGGCAGGCGCCGCGTTCGTCCCCGTCGACCCGAACTATCCGGCCGAGCGCATCGAGCACATGCTCACCGATTCCGGCGCCGCCCTCGGTCTGACCGTCGGCGAGCGGGCGAGTCGACTTCCCGGCGCAGTGCCGTGGCTGGTCCTCGACGCACCCGACCTGGCGGCGGACCTCGAGCGCTACTCCCCGGCGCAGGTCACGGACGAGGATCGTCGCGCTCCGCTGCTGCTGACGCATCCGGCCTACCTGATCTACACCTCCGGCTCGACCGGCGTGCCCAAGGGCGTTGTGCTCACCCATCGTGGCCTGGCCAGCCTCGCGGCCGAGGAACGCGACCGTTTCGCCGTCACCCCGGCGTCGCGGACCCTGCACTTCTCGTCGCCGAGTTTCGACGCGTCGGTCCTCGAGCTGCTGATGGCGTTCGGTACGGGTGCCACGATGGTGGTCGCCCCGCCGACCGTCTACGGCGGCGCGGAACTCGCCGAACTACTGGGCCGACGTCGGGTCACCCATGCCTTCGTCACCCCGGCCGCGCTGGCCTCCGTCGACCCCGCCGGCCTCGACGACATCGAGTGCCTCGTCACCGGCGGCGACACCTGCCCGCCGGAACTCGTGCAGCAGTGGGCGCCCGGCCATCGGATGTTCAATGCGTACGGACCGACCGAGACGACGATCGTCTCGTCCATCAGCCCCCGGATGACCCCCGGTCAACAGGTCACCATCGGCAGGCCACCGCTCGGGTGCGGTGAGATGGTCCTCGACGGCCGGCTGCACCCGGTGCCCGCGGGGGTGCCCGGTGAGCTCTACGTCACCGGCCCCGGCCTCGCCCGCGGCTATCACCGGCGGCCTGTCCCCACCGCGGACCGCTTCGTGGCCAGCCCGTTCGGTGAGCCCGGCACGCGGATGTACCGAACCGGAGACCTCGCGCGGTGGACGACGACCGAGGACGGGCACGGATACACCCTCGAGTACCTCGGACGCAGCGACTTCCAGGTGAAGATCAGAGGTTTCCGGATCGAGCTCGGCGAGATCGACGCGGCCCTGACCACACACCCCGACGTCAGCTTCGCCGCCACCGTCGGTCACCCCGGCCCGTTCGGGGACACGGTGCTGGTGTCGTATGTGCACCCGACCAGCGACGCCGCGATCGCCGCCGCCGAGCTGACCGCGCACCTGGCCGCCCGCCTGCCGGGGCACATGGTGCCGTCGAGCATCGTCCTGCTCGACGAGATCCCGCTGACACCCGCGGGGAAGTTCGACAGGAAGGCGCTGCCCGCACCGGACTTCGTCACCTCGACCGCCGAGTTCCTTGCCCCGGAAACCCACAGCGAGGAGGCGGTCGCCGGGGTCTTCGCGACGGTTCTCAGCGTCGAGCGGATCAGTACCAGGGACAGCTTCTTCGACCTCGGCGGCAATTCGCTGATCGCGACCCGGGTGGTCGCGCGCATCAATGCCGTCCTCGACAGCGACATCGGGGTGCTGGATCTGTTCGAGGCGCCGACGGTCGAGCAGCTCGCCGCGCGTATCGACCGGATGGGCCGCCGGGACCCGGACCGACCCGTGCTCGCGGCGGGGGAGCGGCCCGATCGAGTTCCGGTCTCCCTTGCGCAGCAACGGATGTGGTTCATCAACCGGTTCGACCCGTCCTCACCTGCGTACAACATCCCGATCGCCGTGCGCCTCGCGGGCGAACTGGACCCCGACGCGTTGGCCAGGGCGCTGGCCGATGTCGTCGAACGGCACGAGTCGCTACGGACCGTGTTCCCCGATTCTCCCGACGGTCCGTTCCAGTCGATCCGGCCCGCCTCCGAGGTGGTCCCGGATCTGACGCCGGTGCCGGTGTCCGAGAGCGGCCTGCGCGAGATGGTCACCGGCCTGGCGTCGACCGGCTTCGATGTCACCACCGAGTTCCCGGTGCGGACCGAGCTGCTCCGCCTCGGGCCGACCGAGCACGTGCTGGTCCTGGTCGTCCACCACATCGCCGCCGACGGCTACTCCATGGCACCGCTCGCGCGCGACGTGATGACGGCGTACAACGCCCGCAGGCTCGGCGGTACCCCTGACTGGGCTCCGCTCGAGGTGCAGTACGCGGACTACTCGCTGTGGCAGCGAGAACTGCTCGGTGACGAGCACGACCCCGACAGCCTGATCTCCGGCCAGCTCGACTACTGGACGGCCGCGCTGGCGGGCGCCCCCGACGTGCTCGAGTTGCCCACGGACCGTCCCCGCCCGCCGGAGCAGTCCTTCCGGGGCGCGGTAGAGGAGTTCACGATCTCCGCCGAGCTGCACAACAAGCTGATCTCGCGTGCGGGGCAGTTGGATTCGAGCCTGTTCATGGTGCTGCACGCCGCGCTGGCGGTCCTGCTGGCTCGGCTGAGCGGGTCGTCCGACATCTCCGTCGGAACTCCGATCGCGGGCAGGGGTGAGGCCGCGCTCGACGACCTGGTCGGCATGTTCGTCAACACTCTGGTGCTTCGCACACCCGTCGATCCAGGAGTGACGTTCTCGGAGTTGGTCAAGCAGACGCGCACGGTGGACCTGAACGCGTTCGGCCACACCGACGTCCCGTTCGAGCGGGTCGTGGAGGTGCTCAACCCGACACGGTCCACCGCCTACTCCCCGCTGTTCCAGGTGCTGCTGGTGCTCCAGAACACCGGCCACACGCGACTCGAACTACCCGACCTGATCGTGGACGTGGAGGCGCTGGACAACGGAACCGCCAAGTTCGACCTGCAGCTCACCCTGACCGAGACCTACGACGACCAGGGCGCGCCCGGTCGGATCGCGGCGGCGTTCTCCTATGCCACCGACCTTTTCGACGCGCCGAGCGTCCGCCGGTTCGCGCAGCGATTCGTCCGGCTGCTCGAATCGGTCACCGGGGATGTCGCGGTGACGATCGGCGACGTCGACCTGCTCGACGGCAGCGAGCGTTCGCAGGTGCTGACCGACTGGAACGCCACCGAACGGGAGGTGCCCGCGACCACCCTCGGCGACCTCTTCGATGCGCAGGTCGCGCGCACACCCGACGCGGTCGCCGTCGTGTTCGGCCAGGACCGGCTGACCTACGCCGAGCTCGACGCGGCGGCCAATCGACTGGCCCGCCACCTGATCTCGCTCGGGGTCGGACCGGAGACAACCGTCGGCCTGGCCATGCGACGTTCCATGGAGCTCGTGGTCGGCATGTATGCGGTGGTCAAGGCGGGCGGCGCCTACGTGCCGATCGATCCGGATCACCCCGCGGACCGGACCGCATATGTGCTCGGCAGTGCCAGGCCGGTGTGCGTGCTCACCACTCACACCGATCGCGCCGCGCTTCCCGACTCGTTGGAGGCGTTGGAGATCGACCGGCTCGACCTCAGCGCGCAGGACCCCTCACCGATCGTCGATGCCGACCGGCTCGGCCGTCTTCGCCCAGACGACGTCGCGTACGTGATCTACACCTCCGGTTCGACCGGGAGGCCGAAGGGCGTCGCGGTCACCCACGCCGGGATCGCCAACAGGTTGTCGTGGATGCAAGACCGGTACCCCCTGACGCCCGAGGACGTGGTGCTGCAGAAGACCCCTGCCACCTTCGACGTCTCGGTGTGGGAGTTCTTCTGGCCGCTGCAGACCGGCGCACGGCTCGTGGTCGCTGCCCCCGACGGGCATCGGGACCCGGACTACCTGTCGCGGCTGATCGATACCGAACGCGTCACCACGATGCACTTCGTGCCGTCGATGCTCGCGACCTTCACCGCGGGTGCGCATCCGGCCCGATGCCGGTCGTTGCGCCGGGTGTTCTGCAGCGGCGAGGCGCTCGCGCCGTCGGCGGCAGAGGCGTTCCGTCAGTTCAGCGTCGCGGAGCTGCACAATCTGTACGGACCGACCGAGGCCTCGGTCGACGTGACGTACTGGGCGTGCACCGCCGCGGACGAGGTGGTCGTGCCCATCGGCGCCCCGGTGTGGAACACCCGGGTGTACGTGCTCGACGGCCGGTTGAACCCGGTCCCGGTCGGCGTCGCGGGCGAGCTGTATCTGGGCGGTGTCCAGCTGGCACGCGGCTACGTCGGCCGCGCGGACCTCACCGCGGATCGATTCGTGGCCAACCCCTTCGCGCCGGGCGAGCGGATGTATCGCACCGGCGACCTGGTGCGGTGGAACGAGACCGGGAACATCGAGTACATCGGCCGCACCGACTTCCAGGTCAAGATGCGGGGCCTGCGCATCGAGCTGTCCGAGATCGAGCTGGCACTGCTCGAACACCCTGCGGTGGCTCAGGCGGCGGTGACGATGCACAGCGACGCGCTCACGGGCGATTCGCTGATCGGCTACCTGGTCGCCGAGCGCGGCCAGGAGATCGACACCGACGGCGTGATCGAACGGGCCGCCTCGAGGTTGCCCGGCTACATGGTGCCGGCGCAGCTGATGGTGCTGGAGGAGTTCCCCCTCGGCTCGACCGGCAAGCTCAACCGTTCCGCTCTCCCCGAACCGATATTCGCGGCCAAGACGTCCGAGTTCGTGGCACCGCGGAACCCGATCGAGGAGATCATCGCGTCGATCTTCGCGGACCTGCTCGGGCTCGGCCGGATCGGCGTGTACGACAACTTCTTCGACCTCGGCGGGAACTCACTTGTGGCGACCAGGATGGTGGCAAGGGTCAACGCGGCCGTCGACACCCGGATCGGGGTCCGCGAGCTCTTCGACTCGCCTACGGTGGCCGCGCTCGCCGTGTGCGCGGAGACCCAGAGCGCACGGGCGGTTGAGCGTCCCGCCCTGCTGGCGTCCGCCCGGCCACCGCGGGTGCCCGTCTCGCTCGCGCAGCGCCGGATGTGGTTCATGAACCAGTTCGACACGTCGTCCTCCGCATACAACGTGGCACTGCCCGTCCGGCTCTCCGGCACACTCGACGCGGACGCCATGCGTACGGCCATCCTCGACGTCGTCGACCGGCACGAGGCACTGCGCACGATGTTCCCGCTCGTCGACGGGGAGCCGATGCAGGTGGTCGTCGACGCCGCCGAGGTGGTGGGTGACCTGCGGCCGGTCGGCGTTCCTCAGGATGCGATGCCCGAGGAGCTCGCCCGGTTCGTCGCCGCCGGCTTCGACGTGACCGCGCGGGTTCCGTTGCGGGCGGCTCTGTTCGAACTGAGCGGGACCGAGCACGTCCTGGTCGTCGTCGTGCACCACATCTCGGCCGACGGCTTCTCGCTGGTCCCGCTGGCGCGGGATGTCATGGCGGCCTACAGCTCCCGGATGGCGGGCGAGCTCCCCCAGTGGGCACCGCTGCCGGTGCAGTATGCCGACTACGCGCTCTGGCAGCGCGAGATGCTCGGCTCAGAGGAGGACCCCGAGTCCCTGATCGCGCGGCAGTTGCACTACTGGACGCGGACGCTGTCCGGCCTTCCCGAGGTGCTGGCACTGCCGGTCGACCGGCAACGGCCCGCCGAGCGATCGCTGCGCGGCGACCGGGTGGAGTTCTCGATCGACGCGGACACTCATCGCAGGCTCGTCGCGACCGCGAGGGAGCGCAGTTCGAGCGTGTTCATGGCGATGCACGCCGTCCTGGCGGTACTGCTGAGCCGGCTGTCGGACACCGACGATGTCGCGGTCGGGACGCCGATTGCCGGCCGCGGCGAGGCCGCGCTCGACGACCTCGTCGGCATGTTCGTCAACACCCTCGTCCTGCGTACCCGCGTCGATCGCTCGGCCACCTTCGCCGAGTTGCTGGACTCGGTCCGCGAGGCGGATCTCGGCGCGTTCGGTCACGCCGACCTTCCGTTCGAGCGACTGGTGGACGTCCTCGCCCCGCAACGGTCGACCGCGCATTCCCCGTTGTTCCAGGTGATGCTCGAGTTCAAGAACACCGAACGGGCGCGGCTGGAGCTGCCGGGCCTCGTCATCGAGCCGGTCGAACTCGATACCGTCACAGCGAACTTCGATCTGCAGCTGACCCTCGACGAGCGCTATGACGGGGACGGCGGCCCGGCGGGGGTTGCGGCCGCGTTCACCTTCGCCACGGATCTCTTCGACCAGGCGACGGTGGACGGCCTCGCCGAGCGGTTCGTCCGGGTCCTCGAGGCCGCGACCGCCGATCCATCGATCGCGGTGGGGGACATCGAGTTGCTCGATCAGAGCGAGCGCCGGTCGCTGACGCCGGTCACCGGTCCCGGCGAGGTGCCGCCACGCACCCTGCCCCAGTTGCTCTCGGACGCCGCCGCGATCGATCCCGATGCCGTCGCGGTGATCTGCGAGGACACGAGTCTGACCTACCGCGCGCTGGACGAACGCTCGAACAGGCTGGCGCGGGTGCTCATCGGCCGGGGCATCGGCCCGGAATCGATCGTCGCCCTCGGGATGGCCCGGTCGATCGAGTCGGTGCTCTCGGTGTGGGCGGTGGCCAAGGCGGGAGCCGCCTACGTGCCGGTGGACCCGAGCTATCCGGCCGAGCGCATCGAGCACATGCTGACCGATTCCGGGGCCGCGCTCGGTCTCACGGTGTCGCGGTCGCGTGCGCAGCTGCCGGACACGGCGGACTGGCTGGTCCTCGACGACCCGGGATTCGGTGCCGAGGTCGACGGGCAGCCCGGTGCGGCGGTCACCGACACCGACCGGTGCGCCCCGCTGCTGCTCGGGCACCCCGCCTACCTGATCTACACCTCCGGCTCGACCGGTGTCCCGAAGGGCGTGGTGCTCACCCACCGTGGCCTGGCGAACTTCGCCGCCGACGAACGCACCCGGTTCACCGTCGGCCCGGCGTCGCGGACCCTGCACTTCTCCTCGCCGAGCTTCGACGCGTCCGTGCTGGAGCTGCTGCTGGCCTTCGGTGCGGGTGCCACGATGGTGATCGCGCCGTCGACCTTCTACGGGGGCGCGGAACTGGCCGAACTGCTCGCCCGCGAGCGGGTCACCCACGCCTTCGTCACCCCAGCCGCGCTGGCCTCCGTCGACCCGGCCGGGCTCGATGCCCTCGAGTGCGTGGTGACCGGCGGCGACACCTGCCCCCCGGAACTGGTGCGCCAGTGGGCCACAACTGCCACGATGTTCAACGCCTATGGGCCCACCGAGGCCACCGTCGTCGCCAGCGTCAGCGATCCGATGGTCCCCGGCACTGCGGTCGCGATCGGACGCCCGCCGGTCGGGTGCGGCGTGCTGGTCCTCGACGAGCGGCTGCACCCGGTACCGGTCGGTGTAGCGGGTGAGCTCTATGTGATGGGACCCGGACTCGCCCGCGGGTACCACCGGAGGTCGAGGGCGACCGCGGACCGGTTCCTGGCGAACCCCTTCGGAGACCCTGGATCCCGGATGTACCGCACCGGCGACGTGGTGCGCTGGCGCCCCGACGGTCAACTGGCCTACCTGGGCCGCAGCGACTTCCAGGTGAAGGTCCGCGGATTCCGGATCGAACTCGGCGAGGTGGAATCGGCGTTGCGGGACTGCGCCGGGGTGTCCGATGCGGTGGCCACCGTCTCCGGCGACGGCCGCGGCGTTGGGCGGCTGGTCGGCTACGTGGTGCCCGAGGAGGGCGCCGAGCTCGGTGCCGCGGAGGTCCTGGCCTCGGTCGGTGAGGTGCTGGCGCCACACATGGTGCCTGCCGCGCTGGTGGTGCTGGACGAGCTGCCGCTGACGCCTGCGGGCAAGAAAGATCGAAAGGCGTTGCCCGCGCCCGACTTCGGCGCCCGTACGACCGAGAGCCGGGCGCTCGTCACCGAGACCGAGAGACTGCTGGCCGGGCTGTTCGCCGAGGTGCTCGGGGTGGAGGCGATCGGTGCCGACGATTCGTTCTTCGCCCTCGGCGGCGACAGCATCATGTCGATCCAGTTGGTGTCGCGGGCCAAGACGGCGGGTGTGTTCCTCTCGCCGCGGGATGTCTTCGAGCACAAGACCGTCGCCGCGCTCGCCCAGGTCGCTGTCGTCGGTGAGACGGCCGAGGTGCCAACGCTCGACGAGCTCCCAGGAGGTGGGGTCGGCGAGGTACCGCTGACGCCGATCGTGCGCTGGCTGCTCGAGCGCGGCGGCGACTTCGACCGTTACTCGCAGTCCGTGCTGCTCACGCTCCCGCCGGGCATGGACCGCGACATGCTCGAACGCGCTCTGCAGGCCGTGCTGGACCGACACGACATGCTCCGGTCCCGACTGCACGGGGAGCAGGGACACTGGGGACTCGAGGTGCGACCGACAGGAGCCGTGTCGTCGGCGACGGTGCTCCGCCGGATCCCGGTCGACGAGGTCACCGGTCCGGAGTTCACCGCCGCGGTGGCCGACACACTGGCTCAGGCGCAGGGCAGACTCGATCCGTCCGCAGGGACCATGGTGCAGGCGGTGTGGTTCGAGACCCCAGCAGGCGTCGGACGGCTGCTCGTGGTCGCGCATCACCTCGTGGTGGACGGGGTGTCCTGGCGGGTGCTGATACCCGACCTCGCCACCGCATGGGCGCAGCTGGAGGCGGGCGGGCGGCCGGACCTCGCCGCCGTCGGTACCTCGATGCGCCGCTGGGCCCACGCCCTGGCCGATGCCGCGCGGGACAGGTCCGGTGAGCTGGACACCTGGACCCGGATGCTGGCCGAACCGGACCCGCTGCTCGGTTCGAGGCCGCTCGATCCGGCTGTCGACGTCAATGCGACGGTGGCCAGGGTCGAGATCGACCTGCCGCCCTCGGTGACCGAGGCGGTGCTCACCACGCTGCCCTCGGCGTTCCACGGCAGCGTGAACGACGGCCTGCTCACGGCTCTGGCGTTGGCGTTGGCCCGTTGGCGCGAGAACAGGGGCGTGCGCACGAACGGCGCGCTCGTCAACCTCGAGGGTCACGGTCGCGAGGCACAGGTCGTGCCGGGAGCGGACCTGACTCGCACGGTCGGATGGTTCACCGCGGTGTTCCCGGTGCGCCTCGACCTGTCCGGCATCGACCTCGATGACGCCTTCGCAGGCGGACCGGCCGCAGGCGCCGCGATCAAGTCCGTGAAGGAGCAACTGCTGGCCATCCCGGATCACGGCATCGGGTACGGGATGCTGCGCCACCTCGACCACGCGGCCGCCTCGGTCCTCGGCGAGCTGGCCGCACCGCAGATCAGCTTCAACTACCTGGGCCGCTTCACCACCGCCGCGTCCGATCACGGTGACACCGGCTGGCTTCCGGTCGAGGACGCGGGGGACCTCGCGGGCGTAACGGATCCCCGGCTGCCCGTCGCGGCGGCCGTCGACGTCAACGCGATCACCGCGACGACCCCGGACGGCCCCCAGCTGCGGGCCACCTGGGCGTTCCCCACCGGGGTCCTAGCCGAGGACGAGGCCAGGGAGCTCGCCGAGCTGTGGGCGGCGGCGCTCACGGCGCTCGCCGGGCACGCCGAATCCCCTGGTGCAGGAGGCCTGACGCCCTCGGACCTCGGATTGGTGTCCCTGGATCAGGCCGCGATCGACCGGCTCGAGAGCCGGTACCCCGATCTGTCCGACGTCTGGACGATGGCCCCGCTGCAGAAGGGTCTGCTGTTCCACGCGTTGCTGTCGGATCGCTCGGTCGACGCCTACCTCGTCCAACTCGGGCTGGAGCTGGACGGCGTCGTCGACGCGGAGCGGATGCGGCGCGCCGCACAGGCACTACTGGAGCGGCACCCCAATCTGCGTGCCGCCTTCCACCAGGACGGCGATGCCGAGCCGGTTCAGCTGATCGCCGAGCGGGTCGAGGTGCCGTGGGTCGAGCTGGACCTGTCCGAGGAGGATCCGGCCGTGCTAGAGGCGCGGCTCGCGACGATCCTCGCGGCAGACCGCGCCACCAGTTTCGACATGGCCACGCCGCCGCTGATGCGGTTCATGCTGATCAAGACGGGCCCGAACCGCCACCGGATCTACATGACCAACCATCACATCCTGCTCGACGGATGGTCGACGCCCTTGCTGCTCAAGGAGCTGCTCGTCCTCTACGCCACCGACGGTGACACCGGTGTTCTCCCGCGGGTGGCGCCCTACCGGAACTATCTGGAATGGCTCGCGCGCCGGGACATCGCGGATTCGACGAACGCGTGGGTGCGAGCGTTCGCCGACGTCGAGGAACCGACGCTGCTCGTCCCCTCGGAGCCGGGACGAGAACTGAGCGCCGTGCCTGGGGAGGTGTACGCCTCGGTCGGCGAGGAGCAGACCGACGCGCTGCGCGAGGTGGCCCGGACGCACGGGGTCACGCTGAACACCATGGTGCAGGCCGCATGGGGGATCGTGCTCGGGCTGCTCACCGGACGGGACGACGTCGTGTTCGGGGCCACCGTCTCCGGCAGGCCACCGCAGATCGCGGGCGTCGAGACGATGATCGGGTTGTTCATCAACACGCTCCCTGTTCGAATCACCTTGGACCCCAACGAGACTCTCGGTGAGTTGTTGAGCAGGGTCCAGGCCGAACAGGCCGCCCTGCTCGACCACCACCATCTGGGACTGCCGGAGATCGCCACGGCGGTCGGATCCGGGCTCGGCTTCGACACCCTCACCGTGTTCGAGTCGTATCCCGTCGACAGGGCCGGGCTGTCCCAGGTCACCGACATCGCCGGGATGCGGATCGCGGATGTGATCGAGGGCGGCGACGCGACACACTATCCGCTGACCGTGATCGCCTCCGCCGACGCGGAACTGCGGCTTCGGCTCACGTACCTACCCGATCTGCTGGATCGAGCCGATGTGGAATCCATTGCAGGCCGGGTGGTCCGGGTGCTGGCGGCCGTCGCCGCCGATCCCGGCACGGCGCTGGCAGGCCTTGACCTGCTCAGCGCCGCCGAGCGCGATCGGCTCGCACCCGTGCACGGGCCGAGGGGACTGTCCGTCCGGTTGCTTCCGCAGTTGCTCGCAGACGCGGCTGCCCGCCGGGCGGACGCCGTCGCCGTGATCTGCGGCGACGACTCGGTGACCTATCGCGAACTCGACGAACGCTCGAACCGGTTGGCCCGGATCCTGATCGAACGCGGAGCGTGTGCCGAGAGCTTCGTGGCGGTGGCGATATCCCGCTCGATCGAGTCCGTGCTCGCGGTGTGGGCGGTGGCCAAGAGCGGTGCGGCCTTCGTACCGGTTGACCCGAACTACCCATCCGAGCGCATCGTGCACATGCTCACCGACGCGGGCGTGACCGAGGGGCTGACGGTCACGACCGAGCGCGATTCGCTGCCGGGCCGGGTCAATTGGATGGCGATCGACGATCCCGACTTCGTTCGGGACTGTGCGCGCACGTCCGCGGACCCCGTCACCGATGGCGACCGGCGCGCCGCGCTGGGTTTCGACAACCCGGCCTACCTGATCTACACCTCGGGGTCGACGGGCATGCCGAAGGGTGTCGTCGTCACGCATCGGGGGCTGGACAACTTCGCCGCCGAGGAGCGGGCCCGCTGCGGGACCGAGGCGACGTCGCGGGTCCTGCACTTCTCCTCGCCCAGCTTCGACGCCTCGGTCCTCGAGTACCTGCTGGTGTTCGGGCCGGGTGCGACGATGGTGATCGCACCACCGACCGTCTACGGCGGCGCCGAACTCGCGGAACTGCTACGCGCCCAGCACGTCACGCACGGCTTCCTCACCCCGTCCGCGCTGGCCTCGATCGAACCCGACGGCCTGGACGAGTTCACCTCCGTGGTCGTCGGCGGCGAGGCCGTCCCGCGCGAACTGGTCGGACAGTGGGCGGCACCGCCACGGCGGCTGTTCAACGCGTACGGGCCCACCGAGGCCACCGTCGCGACCAACATGAGCGACGCGATGTCGGCGGGCGAGCCCGTCACCATCGGGGGCCCGATCCGTGGCGTCGCCGAGGTCGTCCTCGACTCCCGGCTGCAGCCGGTTCCGGTGGGTGTGCCGGGCGAGTTGTACGTCGCCGGAGCGGGTCTGGCCAGGGGCTACCATCGCCGCGGGCCGCTGACCGCCGGGCGGTTCGTCGCGAGCCCGCATGGTGAGCCCGGCTCGCGGATGTACCGCACCGGCGACCTCGCCCGGTGGACCGACGACGGCAGGCTCGAGTACCTGGGGCGGGCCGACTCCCAGGTGAAGGTACGCGGATTCCGGATCGAGCTCGGCGAGATCGACGCCGTGCTCACCGATCACCCGGATGTCGACTTCGCGACCACGATCGGTCACACCGGCCCGTCCGGGGACACCAGGCTGGTCGCCTATGTGATGCCGGTCCCGGCCGCGGCCGCCTCGAACGGATCCGAGGCGGGCCTTGCCGCCCGGCTCACCGCGCACGCCGCCACCCGGCTGCCGGGACACATGGTGCCGTCCTCGATCGTGATGATCGAGGAGATCCCCCTCACCCCGGTCGGCAAGCTCGATCGAAAGGCGCTGCCCGCGCCGGAGTACGTGCTGTCCACCGCGGAGTTCCGTGCGCCCTCGACACCGGCGGAGGAAGCCATCGCGGACGTGTTCGTCGCGGTCCTCGGTGCCGATCGGATCGGTGTCGACGACGACTTCTTCGAGCTGGGCGGCAATTCGCTGACCGCCACCCGCGTCATCGCCCGGGTCAACGACGCGCTCGGTACGGAGATCGGTGTGCGAACGCTGTTCGAGGCGCCCACCGTGCATCGCCTCGCGGCCGCCATCGAGCACCACACGGCGGACCGGAGGGATCGCCCCGCGCTGTGTCCGGTCTCTCGCCCCGACCGCGTCCCGCTCTCGCTGGCGCAGCAGCGGATGTGGTTCATCAACCAATTCGACACCGCCTCGTCGGCGTACAACATTCCCCTCGCCATCCGGCTTTCCGGACGGCTGGACGTGATCGCCCTGCGCGCCGCGATCCGCGACGTGCTGACCAGGCACGAGTCGCTGCGCACCGAGTTCCCGACCATTGACGGGCAGCCGGTCCAGCGGATCGTGGACGCCGCACAGGCCGGGCCGGATCTGGTACCGGTCGAGGTCGCCGAGGTGGACCTGGCGGACCGGATCGCGTCCTTCGTCTCGGCGGGTTTCGATGTCACGCGTGAGGTCCCGCTGCGCGCCGGCCTTTTCGAACTCGGCGAGACCGAGCACGTCCTGACGGTCGTGGTGCACCACATCGCCGCGGACGGCTTCTCGATGGCGCCGTTGGCCCGCGACGTCATGACCGCGTACAGCTCTCGGGTGGAGGGGCGGGACCCCGAATGGGCCCCGCTGGCCGTGCAGTACGCCGATTTCACGCTCTGGCAGCACGAGCTGCTCGGTTCGGAGGACGACCCCGACTCGGTGATCTCCCAGCAGCTGGCGTACTGGACGTCGAACCTCGCCGGGCTGCCCGATCTGCTGCAGCTACCGGCGGACCGGCCGCGCCCGCTCGCCCGCTCCTTCCGTGGGGAGGTGGTCGATTTCGAGATCGGCCCGCGTATCCACCGGAAGCTGGCGACGATTGCCCGGCAGAACAATTCGACGATGTTCATGGTGGCGCACGCCACCCTCGCGGTGCTGCTCGCCCGTCTGTCCGGCACCGCCGACATCGCCATCGGCACCCCGGTCGCCGGACGCGGCGAGGCGGAGCTCGACGACATGGTCGGGATGTTCGTCAACACTCTCGTCCTGCGCAGCGACATCGAGGCAGCGGCGACCTTCACCGACCTGCTGACCCAGGTCCGGGAGACCGACCTGGCGGCGTTCGGGAACGCGGACCTGCCGTTCGAGCGACTGGTCGACGTGCTGGCACCGGAACGCTCCACCTCGCACTCGCCGCTGTTCCAGGTGTTGATCGAGTACCAGAACAATCTGTCGGCCCACCTCGAGTTGCCGGGACTCGCCGTCGACGCGGTCGACCACGACCTGGGTGTGTCCAAGTTCGACCTGCAGCTGACCATCGGCGAACATCACGACGAGCACGGTGAGCCCGCGGGCATGAGCGCCGGGTTCACCTTCGCCACCGACCTTTTCGATCGGGACACCGCCGCGACCTTCGCCGAGCGGTACCTGCGCATCCTCGATGCGGTCACCGCCGACCCGGACCGCACCATCGGCGACATCGACATCGTCGAACCCGCAGAGCGGGATAGGTTGCTCGTCGGCGAGGAGGGCGTCGCGGTCCCTCCGGTCACCCTCGCGGACCTGTTCGCGCGCATCGCCGCGGAGCACCGAGGAGCCGTCGCGGTCACCTTCGAGAACACCTCCCTGACCTACGCGGAACTCGACGAGAGGGCCAACCGCCTCGCCCGCCACCTGATCTCCCTCGGGGTGGGGCCGGAGGACCTGGTGGCCGTGGCGATGCCACGCTCCGCCGACCTGGTCGTCGCGCTGCTCGCGGTGATCAAGGCAGGCGGCGGCTACCTGCCGGTGGACGTGACCTATCCCGCCGAACGGCTGGCGTTCATGCTCGAGGACTCGCGGCCCGTGTGCGTCCTGACCACGGAGGCGGACGCCGAGTCGGTACCAGGGTCGGCGATCCCGACCGTACGGCTCGACGCGCCGGAGGTGCTCACCCGGCTCGATGCCCTGTCCTCCGAACCGATCACCGACGCGGATCGACGCGGCGTGCTGGAACCGGCGTCGTTGGCGTACGTGATCTACACCTCCGGGTCGACCGGGCGGCCGAAGGGCGTTCTCGTCTCGCATCGGAACGTGGCGACACTGATGGCCAACACCGAGGGCAGGTTCGGATTCGATCACTCGGACGTGTGGACGATGTTCCACTCCTACGCTTTCGACTTCTCGGTGTGGGAGCTGTGGGGCCCGCTGCTGTACGGCGGCACCCTCGTGGTCGTCGACTACTACACCGCCCGCGAACCGGAGATGTTCCTGGAGCTGTTGCGGCGCGAGCGGGTGACGGTGCTGAACCAGACGCCGACCGCGTTCTACCAGTTGGCCGAGGCAGACCGGGTGGCATCGGAGCGCGGCGACCCTGCCGGGCTCAGCCTGCGGTACGTGATCTTCGGCGGCGAGGCGCTCGACCTCGGTCAGCTGGGCCGCTGGTACAGCAGGCACGGCGACACTTCGCCTGCGCTGGTCAACATGTACGGCATCACCGAGACCACGGTGCACGTCAGCCACATCCCCCTGGACCGGGAGTTCGCGGCCGAGGCCTCCGCGTCCGTCATCGGCCGGGGTCTGCCCGGGCTGCGGGTGTACGTTCTCGACGAGCGACTGCACCCGGTACCGCCCGGTGTCTCGGGCGAGATGTACGTCTCGGGTGCCCAGGCCGCCCGCGGCTACCTCGGCAGGGCCGACCTCACGTCCGGTCGTTTCGTGGCCGACCCGTTCCGTGCCGACGGTGCACGGATGTACCGGTCCGGCGACGTGGCCAGGTGGAACACCGACGGTGAGCTGGAATACCTGGGCCGCAGCGACTTCCAGGTGAAGGTCCGCGGGTTCCGGATCGAGCTCGGGGAGATCGAATCCGCGCTGCTGCGCAGCCCCGGCGTCGCGCAGACCGTGGTGCTGGCCCGCGACGACGGCAGCGGTGGTGTCCGCCTCGTCGGGTACCTGGTGCCGGAGGCGGGCACGGTTCTCGATGTCGGTGCCGTCTCCGATTTCGCGGCGGAGACGCTCGCCGCGCACATGGTGCCCGCCGCGTTGGTGGTCCTCGACGAGCTGCCGCTGACCGCGAACGGCAAGCTGGACCGGAAGGCGCTGCCCGCCCCGGACTTCGGGGCGCGGGTGACGGCGAGCCGGGCTCCGGTCAGCGAGGCGGAACGGGTGCTGGCCGAGCTGTTCGCGGAGGCGCTCGGACTCGAGTCGGTCGGCGTCGAGGACTCGTTCTTCGCGCTCGGTGGCGACAGCATCATGTCGATCCAGCTGGTGGCGAGGGCGAAGGCCGCCGGGGTCGTCATCACGCCCCGAGATGTCTTCGAGCGCAAGACGGTTGCCGCACTCGCCGAGGTGGCCCGCGTCGCCGAGGCGGCAGGCGCCGAGGTGCTGGAGGAGCTTCCCGACGGCGGCGTCGGAACGGTTCCACTCACGCCGATCGTGCGCTGGATGCTCGAACGCGGCGGTGAGTTCCACCGCTACGGACAGGCGGCGGTGCTCGCCCTGCCCGCCGGGGTCGACGAGGACTCGTTGCGGCGCGCCGTGCAGGCCGTTGTCGACCACCACGACGCGCTGCGTGCGCGGTTGCGGTCGGACCGCGGTGACTGGTTCCTGGAGGTGCAACCCGTGGGGTCGGAGCACGGGGACCTGATGCTCCGGCGGGTCGCCGTCCCGTCGGTGGTGGGCGAGGAGTTCACCGCGATCGCCGCGGCCGAGCTGGACGCGGCCGCCGATCGGTTGGATCCCGCGGCCGGGATCATGTTGCAGGTCGTCTGGTTCGATCCCCCCGAGGGACAGGGCCGGCTGTTGGTGCTCGCCCACCACGTCGCGATCGACGGGGTGTCCTGGCGCATCCTGGTCCCGGACTTGGCGACGGCCTGGGCGCAGATCGACTCCGGTATCGAGCCCGCGCTCGCGCCCGTCGGGACATCCCTGCGCCGGTGGTCGCACGGACTGGCCGAGGCCGTGCACCGCGAGGAGCGCATCGCCGAGCTGGACCTGTGGCGGGAGATGCTCGAGACCGAGGACCCGGTGCTCGGCAGCAGGCCGCGGGACCGCGCCCTCGATCTCAACTCGACCGTGCAGAAGGTCCAGGTCTCGGTGCCGACCAATGTGACCGAGGCCGTCCTGACCTCGTTGCCGCAGGCGTTCCACGGCAGCGTCAACGATGCCCTGCTCGCCGCGCTGGCGATGGCGATCACCCGGTGGCGGCGCGAGCGGGGCGTGTGGGCCGACGGTGCGCTGGTCAACCTCGAGGGCCACGGCCGCGAGGAACAGGTCGTCCCCGGCGCCGACCTCGCCCGCACCCTCGGCTGGTTCACGACCATATTCCCTGTGCGCCTCGATCTCTCGGGCGTCGACCTCGACGAGGCGTTCGCGGGCGGGCCAGCCGCAGGCGCGGCGGTGAAGGCAGTGAAGGAGCAGCTGCTGGCGATCCCGGACCACGGCATCGGTTTCGGCATGCTGCGGTACCTCGACGACGCTTCGGCGGCCGTCCTGCGCGACCTGCCGGTGCCACAGATCAGCTTCAACTACCTGGGCCGGTTCGCGACGGCCGCGGCAGGCGGTCCCGGTGAGGCGGCATGGTTGCCGGTCGACTACGCGGGGCTGGGTGACCCGCACAACCCGGAGATGCCGGTCGCGGCGGTGCTGGACATCAACGCCATGACCAGGGCCACCGAGAACGGTCCGCAGCTGCGGGCGACGTGGTCGTACCCCGGCGGGGTGCTCACCGCGGCCGAGGTGGAGGAGGTCGCGGAGCTGTGGATCCGCGCGCTGCGGGCCCTGGCGATCCACGCCGCAGGCCCTCGCGCGGGCGGGCTGACCCCGTCGGACCTGGACCTCGTGGACCTCGACCAGCCCGCGATCGACCGGCTCGAGAGCCGGTACCCCGACCTGACGGACATCTGGTCGATGTCGCCGCTCCAATCCGGAATGCTGTTCCACGCCTTGCTGTCCGACGAATCCGTCGACTCCTATCTGGTCCAGCTCGGACTGGAGCTGCGCGGGGCTGTCGACCCACAGCGGATGCGCCGGGCCGGGCAGGCGCTGCTGGACCGGCACGCGAACCTACGGGCGGCCTTCGTCCAGGACGAGGAGGGCCGGTCGGTACAGGTCATCCAGGACCGGGTGACGCTGCCGTGGACCGAGGTCGACCTCTCGGCCCTGGATCCGGTGGTTCGCGAGGCAGAGCTGACGGCGCGACTCGCCGCGGACCGGGTCACCAGCTTCGACATGGCACGGGCGCCACTGCTGCGGTTCACGATGATCAGGACGGCACCGGAGCACTACCGCCTGGTGATGACCAACCACCACATCCTGCTCGACGGCTGGTCCACCCCGCTGATGCTGCGCGAGCTGCTGGTCCTGTACGCGACGGACGGCGACCCGGAGGTCCTGCCGCGCGTTCGCTCGTACCGTGACTACCTCGAATGGCTGTCGGAGCGCGATGCCGCCGAGTCCACCGCGGCATGGACCACCGCCCTCGCCGGGGCGACCGATCCGACCCTGGTCGTCCCGGCCGATCCGGGCCGGGAGGTGTCCACGGTCTCGAACGAGGTGGAGCACTCGCTCACCGAGCAACAGACCGACCGCCTCCGGGCGCTCGCCCGCGAGCGTGGATTGACCCTCAACACCGTCGTGCAGGCCGTGTGGGCCATCGTGCTCGGCGCGCTGACCGGCCGCGACGACGTCGTCTTCGGCGCGACGGTGTCCGGGCGCCCGCCGCAGATCTCCGGTATCGAGTCGATGATCGGGCTGTTCATCAACACGATCCCGGTCCGGGTCCGGCTGCTGCCAGGGGAGACCGTCGGCGAACTGCTCGACCGGGTCCAGACCGAACAGGCAGCCGTACTCGATCACCACTACATGGGCCTGCCCGAGATCAAGCGTGCGGCAGGGGAGGGGCTCGGCTTCGACACGCTGGCGGTGTTCGAGTCCTATCCCGTTGACCGTTCCGGGCTGTCCGAGGAGACGGACATCGCGGGCATGCGGGTGGTCGACGTGGAGGGATCCGACTCCGCGCACTACCCGCTCTGCCTGGTCGCGTCCGTGGACGCCCGCGTACACCTCAAGCTCGAGTACCTCCCCGATCTGTTCGACCGCGACAGCGTCGAGTCGATCCTGCAGCGGGTGCAGCGCGTGCTCGACCACCTGGACCTCGACGTCCCGGTGGCCCGGGTACAGCTGCTCGACGAGCGGGAGCAACGGGAGTTGGCGCCGGTGCGTGGGCATCAAGGAGGGTCGATCCGCACACTGCCGCAGATCTTCTCGGACGCCGCGGCGATGGACCCCGAGGCGATCGCGCTGAGCTTCCAGGGCCGAGAGGTCACCTACCGCGAACTCGACGAGCGCTCGAACCGGATCGCGCGGCGGCTGATCGCACTGGGCGCCGGACCGGAGACCTTTGTCGCCCTCGGCATCCCACGCTCGGTGGAATCGGTTCTCGGGGTCTGGGCGGTGGCCAAGACCGGGGCCGCGTTCGTGCCGGTCGACCCGAACTATCCGGCTGAGCGGATCGAGCACATGCTCACCGATGCGGGCGCAACCGTCGGCCTGACGACGGCGGCCGAACGGCATCGGCTCCCTGCCGCAGCGCACTGGATCGCGCTCGACGACCCCGCGTTCGAGTCGGACTGTGCCGAAACGTCCTGCGCGGACGTGACCGACGCCGACCGGATCTCGCCGATCACGCTCGATTGCGCCGCGTACATCGTCTACACCTCGGGGTCGACCGGCGTGCCGAAGGGGGTTGTCGTCACCCACCGCGGGCTCGACAACTTCGCGGCCATGCAGACCGAGCGGTTCCACGCGACTCCCGCGTCGCGGACCCTGCACTTCTCGTCGCCGAGCTTCGACGGATCGATCTACGAATACCTGCAGGCCTGCGGGGCCGGCGCGACGATGGTGGTGGTTCCCCCGACCGTCTACGGCGGCGTCGAGCTGACCCGCCTGCTGGCGGCGGAACGCGTCACCCACGCGTTCATCACGACCGCGGCGTTCTCCACGATGGATCCCGCCGGTCTCGACGACTTCCAGTTCGTCGTGTTCGGCGGCGAGGCCTGCCCGCCGGACCTGGTGGCCAGGTGGGCGCCGGGGCGCCGCCTGTTCAACGCCTACGGCCCGACCGAGACCACCGTCATGTCGAACATCAGCGCGGCGATGACCCCGGGCGAGCGGATCACCATCGGCGGGCCGCTGCGCGGCGTCGCGGAGCTGGTGCTGGACTCGAGGCTGCAACCGGTGCCCGTCGGCGTCGCGGGCGAGCTGTATCTCGCCGGCGTCGGGCTGGCACGCGGCTACCACCGGCGGGCGGCACTGACCGCCGGCCGCTTCGTGGCCAACCCGTTCGAGCCGGGCGCCCGGATGTACCGGACCGGGGACGTCGTCCGGTGGACAAGGGACGCGAGCGGTGACCTGGCGATCGAGTACGTGGGCCGCAGCGACTTCCAGGTCAAGGTCCGCGGGTTCCGTGTCGAGCTCGGCGAGATCGACACCGCGCTAACCGATCATCCCGACGTCGCCTTCGCCGCGACCATCGGACACACCGGACGGTCGGGCGACACCGTGCTGGTCTCGTACGTGCTGCCGGTCGGCGGCGCGGTGGTGGCGACCCGCGAACTCACCGATCACCTCGCGAGCCGGCTGCCCGCGCACATGGTGCCCTCGGCGGTCACCCTCCTCGACGAGATCCCGTTGAACCCGGTCGGCAAGCTTGACCGAAAGGCGTTGCCGGAACCGGAATTCGTCTTCGCCACCACCGAATTCCGTGCCCCGACGACGCCGATAGAGGAGACCGTCGCGGACATCTTCACCGCGGTCATCGGATGCGATCGCACGGGCCTCGACGACAACTTCTTCGATCTGGGCGGCAACTCGCTGACCGCAACCCGCGTGATGGCCCGCCTGAACGCGGCCCTGCACACCGAGATCGGCGTGCGCGCGCTGTTCGAGGCCCCCACCGTGCGCGAGCTCGCCATCCGCGTCGAGAGGCACGCGGCGGTCGGCACCGCCCGGCCGGCGCTGACCGCGGGCCCGCGGCCGGCGGACATCCCGCTCTCCCTTGCCCAGCAGCGGATGTGGTTCATCAACCAGTTCGACCCGTCGTCGCCCGCGTACAACATCCCACTCGCGGTCCGGCTCTCCGGCAACCTCGACCTGCGGGCGATGCAGGCCGCGCTCGCCGATGTCGTGGCCAGGCACGAGTCGTTGCGCACCACCTTCCCCGAGTCGACCGAGGGACCGCGCCAGGTGATCCACCCGGTGACCGGGGTCGTACCGGATCTCACCCCCATCGATCTCGGCGACGAGACCGATCTGCCGGATCGCCTCGGCCGTTTCATGGCGACCGGATTCGATGTCACCACTGCCGTCCCACACCGCATCGCCCTGTTCCGGCTGGCGCCGGACGAGCACGTGCTGGCGATCGTGGTCCATCACATCTGCGCCGACGGATTCTCGATGGCCCCGTTGGCACGCGACGTCATGACCGCGTACACCTGTCGAATCGACGGCCGCGCGCCGGACTGGGCGCCGCTGGAGATCCAGTACGCCGACTATGCGCTCTGGCAGCACGATCTGCTCGGCTCCGCGGACGATCCGGGCAGCCTGGCGTCGCGCCAGCTCGACTTCTGGACCGAGGCGCTGGCCGGACTTCCCGATGTCCTGCAGTTGCCAGCCGATCGGCCCCGACCCGTTCAGCAGTCCTTCCACGGCGATCGTGTCGACTTCGCCGTCGAGCCCGGCCTGCACGGCCGGGTGGTCGCGCTGGCGCGGGAGAACAACACGAGCGTGTTCATGGTCGTCCACGCGGCGCTCGCACTGTTGCTCAGCAGGCTCGGCGGCACCGAGGACGTCGCGATCGGCACGCCGGTCGCGGGCAGGGGCGAGGCGGAACTCGACGATCTCGTCGGGATGTTCGTCAACACCCTGGTGCTCCGCAGCCGCGTCGACGGGACCGAGTCGTTCACCGAACTGCTCGCACGGGCGCGCGAGATCGACCTGGCGGCTTTCGGCAACGCCGATGTCCCGTTCGAGCGGGTTGTCGAGGCGCTCAACCCGATCCGATCCACCTCGTACTCGCCGATCTTCCAGGTGTCGCTGGAGTTCCAGAACAACCTGCGCCCCCGCCTTGAACTGCCAGGACTGACCGTGTCGGGCGTCGACCTCGAGGTGAACGTGGCGAAGGAGGACCTGGAGCTGCTGCTGTCCGAGGAGTTCGGCACCGATGGCACACCGGCGGGGATGACGGCCGGCTTCGACTTCGCGACGGACCTGTTCGACCCCGGCACGGTGCGGGGATTCGCGGAGCGGTTCCTGCGCATCCTCGAGTCCGTCACCGCGGACCCGGCCAGGCCTGTCGGTGACATCGAGATCCTCGACGCCGGGGAACGGGCCGACCTGGCGCCCGCGTGGGGCCTGCCCGGTGAGCCGCCGCGGACCTGGCCGGAGTTGCTCGCCGACGCGGTCGCGGTCAGGCCCGACTCGGTCGCGCTGACCTTCATGGGGTCCTCGATGACCTACCGCGAGCTGGACGAGCGCTCGAACCGGTTGGCGCGCGCCCTCGTCGACCGGGGCGTCGGGCCCGAGTCGGTGGTGGCGCTCGGACTGCCGAGGTCCATCGAATCGGTTCTCTCGGTGTGGGCCGTGACCAAGGCGGGTGCCGCGTTCGTACCGGTCGACCCCAACCATCCCGCGATGCGAATCGGTCACATGCTCACCGATTCCGGGGCGCTGCTGGGTCTGACGTCGAGCGGCAGCAGGGGGAACCTGCCGGACATCGTGCCGTGGTTGTCGCTCGATGCGGCCGAGGTGCAGGCCTGGGTGCACGGGTACTCGTCGGCGCCGCTGACCGACCGCGACCGGATCTCCGCACTGCGGCACGAGCATCCCGCCTACCTGATCTACACCTCGGGCTCGACCGGCGTGCCCAAGGGGGTCGTGGTCACCCACGGCGGGCTGGCGAACCTCGCGAGGCAGGAGCGCGAGCTGTTCGAGGTGACGCACGAGTCGCGGGTGTCCCACCTGGCGTCGCCCAGTTTCGATGCGTCGGTGTACGAGCTGCTGATGGCGTTCGGGGCGGCCGCGCGCCTGGTGATCGTCCCGCCCACCGTCTTCGGTGGCGTCGAGCTCGCGGACCTGCTGCGCGAGGAGGGCGTCACCCACGCACTGGTCACCCCGACGGCGCTCTCGTCGATCGACCACCGCGGCCTCGAAGGCGTCGAGGTCCTCGTCGTCGCGGGGGAGGCGTGCCCGCCGGAACTCGTCGCTCGCTGGGCACCCGGACGCCGGATGTACAACGGGTACGGTCCCACCGAGACGACGGTGCAGGCAGCCGTCGGCGGTCCGATGCTCTCGGGGAAGGCGGTGGACATCGGCGGGCCCGCAATCGGTTTCGGTGTGGCGGTGCTCGATTCCCGGCTGCGGCCGGTGCCGATGGGGGTGTCCGGCGAGCTGTACGTGTTCGGTCCCGCCCTCGCACGCGGCTATCACGGCAAGGGCGGGTTGACCGCCCAGCGCTTCGTGGCCAACCCGTTCGAACCGAACGGGTCGAGGATGTACCGGACCGGGGATCTCGTGCGATGGCTGCCCGACCACACCCTCGATTACCTCGGCCGCAGCGACTTCCAGGTCAAAGTGCGGGGGTTCCGGATCGAGCTGGGCGAGATCGACGCCGTGCTGACGGGTCTGCAGGGGGTCAGCTTCGCCACGACGATCGGGCATGCCGGGCCCACCGGCGACACCGTCCTGGTGTCCTACGTGCTCCCACACGACGGCGTCACCCTCGAACCGGGGGAGGTCAAGGCGCATGCGGCGGCATTCCTCCCCGCGTACATGGTGCCCTCGTCCATCCGCGTGCTGAGCGAGGTCCCGTTGACGCCGGTCGGAAAGCTCGACCGAAATGCCCTGCCCGCACCCGAGTTCGGTGCGCGGACGGAGGAGTTCCGGGCGCCTGGCAGTCCGCTCGAGGAGGCCGTGGTCGGCGCGTTCGAGGCCATCCTCGGCCTCGACCGGGTCGGCGTCGACGACAGCTTCTTCGACCTCGGCGGGAACTCGCTGGTCGCCACCCGCGTGATGGCGGACCTCCACGAGCGGCTCGGCCGCCCGATCCCGCTGCAGCTGATGTTCTTCGACCCGACGCCCGCCGGTCTCGCCCGGCGCATCGCGGACCTGGACGGCGAGGTCACCGGGGTCGGTGCCTCCGGCCTCGAGGAGGCGCTGTCGGTGGTGATCTCCCTGCGGTCGACCGGCAGCAAGGCCCCGTTGTTCTGTGTGCACCCCGGAATCGGTCTGTCCTGGGGGTATGCCGGACTGGTCGCGCAGCTCGCCGCGGACCGGCCGGTCTACGGGCTGCAGCTCCCGACGATCAGCGAAGGCGTGCACTTCGACTCGGTGGAGCAGCTCGCGCACCGCTATGTCGAGGAGCTGCGGTCGATCCAGCCGCAGGGCCCGTACCACCTGCTCGGCTGGTCGTTGGGCGGGTGTGTGGCGCACGCGATGGCGGTCGAACTCCGCGGCACGGGCAACGAGGTGGCGACACTCGCGCTCATGGACAGCTACGCGGTGACCGGGGAGCCGGTCCAGCCGCGGCTGACTGCCGAGGAACTACTCGCAGGTCTCGGCCTCGAGGTCGAGGCCGCCGGTGATGGCGACCTGACCTACGAGCGGGCGGCGGAGCTGCTCAACGACTCGCTCGGCCAGGACATGGGACTGACCGCTGCGCATCTCGAGCGGATCGCTGACGGCTTCGCCGATTCGGCGGAGAACATGTCCCGGTTCAGCCCCGCGCTCTTCGACGGTGACCTGTTGTTCTTCACCGCTGCGAGATCGGAGAGCGGGCACACCGCGCAGGAATGGCGGCAGGCGATCACCGGCGAGCTTCTGGAGATCGACGTGGACTGCGATCACAATCAGATGATCGAGCCCGAGGCGGTCGCGGTGATCGGGCCTGTGCTGGCGGAGCGGCTGGATGCGCCGGTCGGGGGCGTATTCTGAGGAAGGTCTTCCGGTGATGCCCCTCCCGTACACGCGGGCCCGGAAACCAACCATTCACTGAGGAGATTCGTCATGCTCGGACTCATCATCGGCCTCGGCGGAGCCGCGCTCGGCCTCGGGCTTGGACTCGGTGGAGTCGCGCTCGGCGTCGGACTCGCCCTTGGCGGGGTCGCGCTCGGGCTCGCAGGCGCCGCACTCGGACTCGGATTCGCCCTGCTCATCAGCGACCGAAACATCAAGTACGACATCGAAGAGCTCGCAGCCTGATCCGCCGATCACGGCATGCACCCGGCACCCGGTGGCGTGGCCGAGGTCGCGCTGACCACCCCTCGGTGAACGAGGTCAGGCGACCGCCGACAGCGGGCTGTCCGAGTCAGCGGCGAGGAAGCCCTCGACGAAGGCCAGGAACCGCTGGTGCAGCTGCCGGAGTTCGGTCACGGAGTACAGGTCCCGGTTCGCGAGGAAGTCGATGCGGGTGGCGCCCTCGACCGCTCCCGGGCGGACCCGGACGGTCAGGTCGTCGACCCGGCCCGTGGTCAGGACGTGCAGCGCGCCGTCCAGCGGTCCAAGGGGGATCTCACTGTCGGCGAGCATCAGCTCGATGGTGGGGCCGAAGGAGGCGGCGCGGTCGCCGATCACGCCGACCTCGCGTGCGATGTCCTCCTGGCGGTGACGCTGACGGCTCAGTGCTCCCGCGAGTTCCCGGCCCGCCGCCGTGCTCGCCTCACCGACCGTCATCCCCGCGCCCGCGGACAGGCGCAGCGGGACCACGTTGGCGAGCGATCCGCCCGAGCGGCGCAGGGCCGCATTGCCCCGGGCGGGGGTCGGGAGCGTGACCGTGACCTCGTCCCGCCCGGTGTGCTGTGCCAGGAAGGCCCCGAAGGCGGCGACCACCGTCGGCGCCGACAGGGAGGCTCCCGGGGCAGCGGGCGCCAGCTCGCCGCCGATCACGACGGGCTCGGACTGCGACGGCGCCGCCGTGCCCGCGAAGGTGACCGGGTCCGCGACGCCTGCGAGGTGCTCGGCCCAGGAGTCGCGGTCGCGCTCGAAGCGCTCGGAAGTCCGGTAGCTCGCGTCGGATGCGGCCACTGCCTCGAGGTCGAGGGCCCCGGACGGGCTGGCGGCGGCGCCGACGAACGCATGGGTGTAGAGCTCGGCGGAGCGTTCGATCAGCGTGCGCAGGCCGTGCGCATCGAGGGCGACCTGGTGTGCGCGCACATACCAGAAGGTGTGCTCTTCGCTGATCCGCAGCACGGCCGCGACGATGAGCTGGTCGGCCGACAGGTCGACCGGCCGGGAGTGTTCCTCGCGCATCCATTCCCGTGCGGCGGCAAGGGGGTTCACCCGGCCGCGGAAGTCGACCTGCACGACGAAGTCGTCGTCGGCGGCGGCGAGCGTCTGATACGGGTGTCCGTCGACCTCGAACACGTGCAGGCGTCCCGCCCCGAATTCCCGTCCCGCCCACCGGGCCGAGTCCATGAGCAGGTCGATGTCGAGGGCGCCGCGGATGTCGACGTACTGCGCGACGGAGATCGGTGCGTCACCGGAGACGCGCTGGGAGAACCAGACCGAGTGCGCGGCGGCGGAGAGCGGGAGTACCCGCGCCCGGGCACCGTTACCGGAGATGCTGGTGGGCTGCACTGGCTGGTTCACGAAACTCTCCCTCGACTCGGACCTCGGTGACCGGGAACTGCTCTGGTCTCAAAGTCTCGTCGGAGGGCGGGGGTGCGGACAGTCCCCCAAGCGGTGGGGCGGGCGACACCCAGGGTGATGGATTCACCACCCTGGGTGGGCGTTCGACGTCAGAACAGGGGGCCGCCGCCGAACGCGGTGCGATGCGAGGCCGGCTGGGCGCCGTCCACGTCGGTGATCCCGTACTCGAGGGCGGTCTCCGCGGTGATCTGGGTGCTCCCGCTGAGCTTGCCGAGCTCCGGATCGTTGGCGAGGGCGACGATCACCCGGCCGATGAACTCGGGGGTCTCGGCTTCGGAGAGGGGGAACCCGGCGAAGCTCTCCATCCCGCTCGCCAGCATCGCCTCGTTGCGCACCAGGCCGGGCCAGAAGGACAGCGCGGTGACGCCGGTGCCCTTGAGCTCGACCGCCATGTCGGCGGCCATCTTGTCGAGGCCGGCCTTGGACATCCCGTACAGCACCGAGTGCAGGTAGCCGCGGGTGCCGAACGAGGAGATGTTGCCGATGAGGCCGGAACCCCGCGGGACCATGAGCTTGGCGGCCTCGACGCTGGCGACGTAGTGCGCCCGTAGTCCGATGCCGATCAGCGAGTCCCAGTCGCTGATCGGACGCTTCCAGAACGGGTCGGAGAAGCCCGCGAAACCCTTCGGATGGGCCCAGACGTTGTTGACCAGCAGATCCAGTCGTCCGGACTGCTCGTCGGCGATGCGAGCGAACAGCGCCTCGATCTGCGCGTCGTCGCTGTGGTCGCACTGCACGGCGATCCCGGTGCCGCCGCGCGCGGTGACCTCGGCGGCCGTCGCGTCGAGTGGGCCGTCGGTCCCGACCTCGCCGCGGGCCGTGACGTAGACCGTCCAGCCGTCGGAGCCGAGGGCCAGCGCGATGCCCTTGCCGACGCTACGGCTCGCCCCGGTGACGAGGGCCACCCGCCGCTCACTCGTTGCTTCATGAATACTCACTGCGCCACCCCCGCGAACTGGCCCTCGGACACCACGGCGTCGGGGGAGAGCGGGCGGGTCAGGGACCAGGTCTCGGTGAAGTGGCACTTCGACATGCGCCACTCGCCGTCCTCGAGCACGTACTCGTCGTCGTACTCGCCGGTCGAGACGGTCTCGGTGTTCTCGAGCAGGTTCAGCTGGCGAAAGCGGAGCGTCCACCGCCCCGTCGCGGTGCCTGCACCGGTGATGGTGATGTCGGGGTGCAGGCCGTGGTGCATGTCGAGGATGGCGTGCTTGCCGCCGACCTGGTGCAGCGCGATCTTCTCGAAGATCGCGGCCATCGGCTCGATGTCGTCGAACGCGCCGAGGCGGCCGTAGTCGATGTTCGCACCCGAGCGGATGAAGCAGGCACGGAAGGACTTCGGGTCCTTGCCGTCGCACGCACGCCAGTACCGGTGCTTGAGGTTCTTGATCGCTTCGATCCCTTCGAGGGCGGCGATCCGTTGCTCGAGGTCCAAGGTGAGTCCCGTTCTGTGGTCACTGATCTTCTGTGTCCTGGACCATAGGTGGCCCGGGTCACACCGCGCAGCAATCCTTCCCACAGTGCGGGCAAGGGCTAACCCCGAGCGGCCGCGGCGGCGTTCAGGATGGCCGCCGACCCCGAGATCGCGGCGTCAAGGGTCTGGCCGAAGGCGCACTCGGAGAGTTCGGCGAGCGCCGGGTCCTCGTCGAAATGCTCGGGCGCCTGCATGGCGAGCAGGACGTTGAGGAGCATCCCCTTCGCGATGAACTCCCGCGCCTTCTCCGGGGTGCACCCGGTGCGGGTGCGGATCTGGGTGTAGATCTCCGACATCGCGGCCCTCGCCTGCGCGCCGATCTCGGGGGTTCCGCCCGCGGAGAATCCGTGCATCATCACCAGCAGCAGGTCGCCGTCGGAGATGAGCTCGCCATAGGACGCGCCGAGCACGGTCCAGAAGTCCTCGCTCTCGGGGTCGATGCCGCCGGGCTCGGCCGCGATCCGGTCCAGTTCCCGGTCGAAGGCCGCCACGATGCTCGCCAGCGCCCGTGCGAAGACCTCGCGGAAGAGCTCGGCCTTGGAGCCGAACATCCGCACCACGTAGGGCTGCGAGACCCCGGCCTCCTTGGCGACCGCGTCCGTGCTGGTGCCCGCGTAGCCGCCACGCGCGAAGGCCCGCGAGGCCGCGGCCAGCACGAGCTCGCGACGTTCCGGTGCGCTCATCCGGGTCGCGGGACGGGGGGACTTCGTCGACTCAGCGGAGCCGCCTTGAACTGCCATGTTGACAGGTTATCACTCGATGCCTTAGCGTTTCGATTTAAGTAATCATCTGATGCTTACAAGCCTGATCTCCGCTGCGAGGAGTGGTGATGACCGCAACAACCGATGAACACGATGTCCTGATCGAAAGCCCGCCGCGAACGCAGGCCGGGCGCAGGGTGCCGATCTGGCTGGCGATGCTCGCGGCCTCGCTGCCGATGTTCATGGCAACCCTGGACAACCTGGTGATGACCAGTGCGCTGCCCGTGATCCAGGCGGATCTCGGTGCCTCGGTGGGGCAGCTGCAGTGGTTCATGAACGCGTACACGCTGTGCTTCGCGACGTTGATGCTCTCGGCGGCGACGCTCGGGGACCGGTGGGGCAGGCGGCGCATGTTCCTGTACGGCATCGGGCTGTTCACGGTCGCCTCGATCGCCTCCGCGCTGTCCACGACGCCGGAGTTGCTCATCGCGTCGCGGGCCCTGCAGGGAGCCGGTGCGGCTGCCATCATGCCGCTGTCGCTGACCCTGCTCGCCGGTGCCGTGCCCGCGTCCAAGCGGGCGCTCGCCATCGGTGTCTGGGGCGGGGTGTCCGGCCTCGGCGTCGCGCTCGGCCCTGTGGTCGGCGGCGCCGTGGTCGACGGCGTCTCCTGGCAGGCCATCTTCTGGCTCAACGTCCCGGTCGCGCTGGTCGCGGTGCCACTCGCTCTCTATGCGCTCGGTGAATCCCGCGGCAGGCGTGAGCGACTCGACGTGCTCGGGGTCCTGCTGGCGGGCGCCGGTGTCTTCCTTGGTGTCTGGGGAATCGTGCACGGCAACGACGACGGTTGGACGTCCGCGAGCGTGCTGGGCGCGCTGGCCGCTTCCGTGATCACGCTCGGCGCGTTCGTGTTCCGCGAGGCGCGCACCTCGAACCCGGTGATGCCGCTGCGGCTGTTCCGTTCTCGCAGCTTCTCGATGGCCAACATCATCGGCCTCGCGTTCACGCTCGGCATGTTCGGGGCGGTGTTCCTGCTGGCCCAGTACCTCCAGATCGTGATGGGGTACAGCCCGTTCGAGGCGGGTCTGCGCACCCTGCCGTGGACGGCCGCACCGATGGTGGTGGCACCCATCGCGGGCATCCTGGCGCCGCGGGTTGGCCTGCGGCCGTTGCTGATCGTCGGTCTCGCCCTGCAGGCGGCCGCACTGGTGTGGATGTCCCAGCTGCTCGAGCCGGGCGCCGCCTACGGTGAGATGGTGCCCGCGTTCGTGATGGCGGGCATCGGCATGGGGCTGACCTTCGCCCCCAGCGCGACCGCGGTGCTCGCGGACATGGCGGAGGTGGACCACGCGACGGCCAGTTCGGCGAACTCCACCATCCGCGAGATCGGCGTGGCGCTCGGCATCGCGATCCTCACCGCGGTGTTCCTCGGCAACGGCGGCAGCCTGACCCCTGCCGGATACGCGGAGGGGCTCGAGCCGGCGCTGCTCGTCGGAGCGGGCGCCGTCGGGGTCGCGATCATCGCGGCACTGTTCATGCCGAGCCGACAGACGCAGCAGGTCTAGTCGGAGGGCTCACCTGGGAACGGCACCGTCGGCGGTGCCGTTCCCAGGATCGCGCGCCAATTCGCAGCGCGCAGAGCCGTTTCCGTCAGCGCGTCGACCGCGGCCTGCCGGGTGGGCTCGGACTCGGCCCGCTCGATCACCGATCGCCACGCGACCGCGGTGTCGGCCTCGACCGCTGCCGCCAACTGGATCGCGGAGATCGGATCGACCACGGGGAAGGGCATGGTGTAGCCCGAGTCGGCCCCTGGCGCACGGACCCCGGCGGCGGTGAGCGCATCGATGGTGGCGTCGCGCCTGGCCCGGTGGGCCGCCGCGCTTGCCGAGACGTCGCCGATCCGGGCGGGGTTCGAGAAGGCGGCGATCAGGCCGTATGCGTAGACCGCGGCGTGCTCGGCGCGCAGGGCGTCGGACAGGGCCTGCTGCTCAGGCCCGAGTGACGAGGTGGGGCTTGGCGAGGTCACAGCAGCAACACCGCCTGCTCCGCAGCGACGGCGGCGCTGATCGAACCCAGCAGGCCGGCCCGGTAGCCGGACAGGCGACGGGCCAGGCCCGCGGCGTCGCGTTGGGACGTGGCCAGTTGGGTGCGCAACTCGTCGATGGTCGGTGGGGGCGGCGCAGGCTCGGTGGGGGAGCCGGTCTGGCTCGGCGAGGGCATCGCGGACGGATCGACGCCTGCCGCGCGCGCGACCTCGGCCGAGAGCGCATCGGCGTGGGCGCCGCGCTCGCTCGCGATGACGCTCAGCGCCCCGGCCCGCTCGGGGGCGAGGGCGGTCGCCGCGGTCGCGGCGGCCGCGTCCCGGCGCGCCGATTCCGTCGCGGAGATCAACGGATCGGGTTCGGCTGAGTCCCGGTCGGAGGAGTCGGACGTGCACCCGGCGGACATCGCGAGCGTGGTCAGGCCGACCGTCGCGGCGCCCGCGATCCGGAGGGCCGAACGCCGGGAGATCGGTGACGGGTTGACGGCTACAGGCACCCGACCATCTTGACAGGTGCCCCGTCGATCGCGGCCACCGAGGCTGGTCACGGAGCCGTCAAATGCGCGATATCCTTGATCATCGCGCCGGAACCCATTTCGGGCGCGCACGACTTGTGCACACGACCTGCCGACCACAACTGAACGAGGGAGCTCCACTGATGCCGGTTCCGCCGAAGGAGAGGGTGATCGAGCTTCTCTCCGATCTGGTTCATCGCCAGGGATACGACCTGGAGGATGTGGCGGTCACCCTCGCGGGCAAGCACAGTGTGGTCCGGGTGATGGTCGACAGCGACACCGGACTCGACCTCGACGACGTGGCGGAGCTCAGTCGGGAGATCTCCGAGATCTTCGACGCGGCATCCGAATTCGGGGAGGCTCCCTACACGCTCGAGGTCACCTCGCCCGGGATCGACCGGCCTCTGACGGAGGAACGGCACTGGCGCCGGGCGCGTGGCCGCAAGGTCAGGATCGACCTCGCCGACGAGAGCCTGACCGGTCGTGTCGGCATGCTCGGGGACGGCGTCATCGCGATCGTGCTGCCGGGCAAGGGCGGTCCGTCGGTGCGGGAGATCGCGCTCGCCGACATCGGCAAGGCGGTCGTGCAGGTGGAGTTCTCGCCCGCGAACGAGCGAGAACTCGAACTGGCCGGTGGCGTCGCCGAGGGTCGCGTGGACTCGGCACAGATCGATGAGACAGATTTTCAGGTTGATGAAGAGGTAGAGGGGTAGACAAGTGAATATCGACATTGCCGCGCTGCGCGCGATCGAGGTGGAGAAGGGTATCTCCGCCGGGACCATCATCGCGGCGATCCAGACCGCGCTGCTGACCGCGTACCGGCACACCGAGGGCCACCACGCGCACGCGCGGATCGACGTGGACACCAAGACCGGTGTCGTCCGGGTCATGACCCACGAGGTCGACGCCGACGGGAACATGATCGGTGAAGAGGTCGACGACACCCCGGAGGGCTTCGGGCGGATCGCCGCGACCACCGCTCGGCAGGTGATCCTGCAGCGTCTGCGCGACGCCGAGCACGAGCGCAGCTTCGGCGAATTCTCCACGCACGAAGGCGAAATCGTCGGCGGCGTCATCCAGCGCGACACCAGGGCCAACGCCCGCGGCATGGTGGTCGTGCACATCGGCAGCGAGGCCAGCGGCGCCGAGGGCATCATCCCGGCGGCCGAGCAGGTGCCGGGGGAGAGCTACGAGCACGGCGAGCGGATCAAGTGCTACGTGGTCGGGGTCACCCGCGGCCAACGTGGCCCCCAGATCACCCTGTCCCGGACGCACCCGAATCTGGTCCGGAAGCTGTTCGCGCTCGAGGTGCCGGAGATCGCGGACGGCTCGGTCGAGATCATCGCCGTCGCCAGGGAGGCGGGCCACCGGTCGAAGATCGCGGTTCAGTCGCGGGTCCAGGGCCTCAACGCCAAGGGCGCGTGCATCGGTCCGATGGGCCAGCGGGTCCGCAATGTGATGAGCGAACTCGCGGGCGAGAAGATCGACATCATCGACTACGACCCGGATCCGGCCCGGTTCGTCGGGAACGCCCTCTCCCCGTCGAAAGTGGTGTCGGTCACAGTCGTGGACGCTGATGCGCGTGCCGCCCGGGTTGTCGTCCCCGATTTCCAGTTGTCCCTCGCCATCGGCAAGGAAGGGCAAAATGCCCGCCTGGCAGCGCGGTTGACCGGGTGGCGAATCGACATCCGCAGCGACGCCGAACCCGCCCAGGATCGGCCTGCCGGACCCGCTTCCACGCGTGTCTAGGGGCGGCATGCGGGAAACTGGCCCGAACAGCGGTAGAGTGGTCAATGGCTCGGCGTGAGCTTTCGGTACAGGCGCGTGCGAAACCCGGGAAACCGGTCCGTACGTGCATCGGATGCCGTAAACAAGCGCTGGCCGCTGATCTGCTGAGGATCGTTGCGCGAGAGGTGCAGCCGCAGGGCTGGACGCTGGTGCCCGACCCGCGACGCAGACTCCCGGGGCGAGGTGCCTGGTTGCACCCCGACCCGCAATGTCTGAGTCAGGCCGAGAAGCGCCGAGCATTCGGCAGAGCACTGCGAGTGTCCGGAAGCCTGGACACGGCGGCCCTCGATCAGCTGATCGAATCGCTCCCACAACAGAGCAGTACCTCTCGAGAAGTCAGGCAAACAAATCATGAGCACACCGTGAAGCACCAGCGATGATCGTCCATCGGAGATAACCCGAGGTCGTGCGGGCACCCAGCCGCGCTCGACCTCTCAGTGAGGAGAGCAGTGGCAGGCAAGGCCCGCGTGCACGAGTTGGCAAAAGAACTCGGTGTCACAAGCAAGGAACTACTCGCGAGGCTCAAGGAGCAGGGCGAGTTCGTGAAGTCGGCGTCCTCCACCGTGGAGGCCCCGGTTGCACGGCGCATCAGGGAGTCTTTCCCCGGCGCACAGTCGGCGGATGCCGAGGCAGCAAAGCCCAAGACCCCGTCGCCCAGCGCGGCGAAGCCCGGTGCCCCGCGCCCCGGCCCGAAGCCCGCGGCCCCCGCGCCTGCGGCTCCGGCTCAGCCGGTCGCCCCCGCGGCGCCTGCGGTGCCGACCCCGGCC
>NZ_BCXA01000032.1 GCF_001894865.1 Rhodococcus maanshanensis NBRC 100610
GCGGCGCAAGAAGTCGATCATCTGCCATGACCCGTTTGAATTGCCAGGGCTCGGTGCGGTGCACGGCGGTGCTCACCTCGTGCAGACGCCGCACCCTGCCAGCGTCCGCCCTTCCATCACGTTTGCGGGGGTGAGGTGGGTGCTTCTTCCTGGTCACCACGGCACCGCCTGCGCAAGTGCGTCCAATTCCGCTGCACTCCACCACGGTCGGGTCCGCCGTCGCACTCCGCCCAAGATGCCGGCGAGCCTCCCGGTTCCGGTGTGCCCTGACATCTTCATGAACACGGGCAACGGAACGGCCTGGATCATCGCGCACTCCCACGTCGACCGTAGCCGGGAGGACGTCAGCGGCCGCAGTGTCTCGGGGACCTCACAGCGTTCCAGTACATTCCCAAGGGTATTGACCGCTGGGAATGGATCGTGGAACACATGACCACCATGTGCATTCTCTGCCGCTTCGAGCACTGCATCGGCATATGCCGGACGTACCGGGACTTGCCTCGCGCTCGGACCCCGCACCGCGACGATCACGTGGTCGCCGCGTTCCCGGACGTCCGACGACCTGACCGACACCATCTCGGTGCCGCGAAGGCCCGCACCCGCACCGAGCGCCACCACAGCAGCAAGCCCCCGTCGGCGCACCGCGGTCGCCTGCCGCGGAGCCCACCACAGCAGACGGGACACCTCCGCAGGCGTATACGGATTCACCGTAAAGGGATAGTGCAGCACCGTGCGGTGCGGCTCCCACGGAGCGGCACGGGTGATCCGGCGCGACAATGACGTCAGCGCGGCTCGACGTGTAGACCGCGTCGACTCGGACAACCCGGCGACGGTGACGGCATATCGGTTGACCGTCGCCGGGTGGAAGATCTGCTCGACGTCGAGCGGCAGGCCCTGTTCGAGCGCCCACCGCACCAGCGATGTCACCATTACCATTCGGTCCACCGCCACCTGGATGACCTGCGTCGCCGCGAACCCTCGCCGGACAATGTCACGCACGAACGGCCCGATCTCCTCCCACTCCTGTTCCGGCATGTGGGGGGTGTACAACTCGATGACTTCCTCCGGGGTTCGACGCGCCATCACTGCTGCCCTCCCAGCCGGCACCAGCTCAGCGAACCGACCTGCGGCACTGGGAGATACGGGAGCAGGTCCGAGAAAGCCTTGCCGCTGACGACCCCTGCCGCCGAGAGGATCTCCGCGACACCGCAATCGGACAGCACCCCGGCCAGCCATGTCGACCGCAGACGCGGCACCATCAGGCGGGGCATCCCAGCGGGGTACTCGAACGACGCGAGCAGCGCTGCCGCCTGATCACGGCCCGTACGACGTGACGCCACCAACGGCCCCGCCCCCGCCCCAGCAGCGACCTTCTCCAGCCGATCAACCCAACCGGCCCGCACCGGAACCACCCGCCCCGCAGCGCCCGCGCCCCCGCCGAGCCTGACGGCCACCACGCCACCGACATCGACCACGTCCGAACTCACGACGGCGAATAGTTCACCCGAACGAGCACCCGCACCCACAGTCAGCGTCAGAATCGCCGTCATCGCCTGGACGCGGAACGGTCCGTTCTGCGATGCCGCCGCCTTCCAGTACGCCTCGACCTGCTCGCACGTGTACGGCGGCGACAAACCCTGCCGCGACCCGCGCTCGTCCGGCCCGGGCCACGGCGCCCGCTTCGTCACCGATCTCGCCAACGTCCGCAATCGCGAGATCTCCGCCGACCGCGATGTCGGGGCCAACTCCCGCATCCCGGTCACCCGGTACCGCTCAAGCACCTCCGGAGTCAGCACCACCTCACGGTCAAGGACCAACCCGACGTCGACCGCCCACACCGCCAATCGGGTCAGTACCTTGAGTGCGTTCGCGGCCTGACTGTGCAGCGTCGGCTCCGACAGCGTCACTGTCTCGCGCACCCACTGCCCCACCAATGACCACGATTCCGGATCGACCGATCGTGGTTCAAAACACCTGATACACGCCGCAATTGAGACCGGGTCATCGGAGCGTCGCCGATACGCGGCCATCACTGACCACCGCGACCATCGGTACGCGTAGTGCACTGTGAAGGTTCTGGCGCCGTTGGGGCGCAGAGGAGTATTGTCATGAGTGGTCACAACCTCATGAGTCACATGCGATCCCGCGGGATCCTGGCTGACGATACACAAGGACACCGAATACGACTCGGTGTCCTTCGAGGTATCAGAGGCGAATAGCGACCACCACCCTGACGAAGGCCCACTTCGGTACTCGGTATGCGCGGACGCATAACGAGTCAACGGAATTCAGGTGGCGTAACACCCAGGCTAGTCCCCGATTCCGAATCGCGAAACGCCTCAGAAGAACGAACCACGGAACGAACAAACGACTGCTCAGGGCACGGCCGCATCCAATCTCATCGCGCCAACTGCGCGATGCACGCCTATTATTGGAACTGCGGGACGCAGCAGATATTGCGAGCGGATCACCCGAAGTGCCGCCACAACGGGGCGGCGCGGTCAGTAACGCCAGCGGAGGGCCCCCGACGTTACATGGCTCGGCGACATCGGGCGCCTATTTGGGGACGGCGCCCGGTATGCCGCCATCAATCGCGCAACGCGCTCACGGAAGCGAAGCGTCATGGGCAGACGCACACCCTCACATGACGCCACCGCCCGCGGGATGATCGCCGAATTTCAAGCCGTACTCGGATCGAAACTCGTTGCCTACCTGACTAAGACGCACTGGATCGACACGATCCATCGACATCGGCCAGGCCCTCTGTGGTGTGTCTTCGTACAACGCTTCTGATTGCAGTCCACGCCAAGGATCGATCAGGGGCTTCCGGTGACATGGAGGATCAGCCACGCAGCTCGGCTGCCACCAACCGCGGCTATGCAGATTCCCACTCAGCCACGATGATCACGTCCGCAGCCTGTTCAATGTCTGCCGCGGTGCCGGCGCAACCGGTCAACCACGCCACAATCGATACCGGCTGGCCCTCGATCAGTAGGGACGGCTGCGGCTCGGTGAGCAGGGCCTGCACAGTCAGCGGATGCAGGCTCTTCGCGAGCAGCGGCGCAATACGCTCGAGATGAGGCACCGCGCCAGAGGCCGTGAACTGGGCCGGCGGAAGAAGTCGACTGCGCCCCTCCCCGAATGCCCACAACGTGCCGTCGGACAGGCGCTGACGGATTCGGGCCGCGGTGACCCCGAGTCGGTCCGCCGCCTCGGCGACTGACAGGCAATTGTGGACCAGGTCCTGCATTCGGGCGATGCCCTCCACCCGGGCTCCGGTGGCTGCGATCGGATCCTCGACAAACCCAGCGCTGGCGAGGACGCCGGCGTCGTGGTCGGAGAGCTCA
The DNA here is from genome assembly GCF_001894865.1 of Rhodococcus maanshanensis NBRC 100610. GTDB lineage: Bacteria > Actinomycetota > Actinomycetes > Mycobacteriales > Mycobacteriaceae > Rhodococcus_G > Rhodococcus_G maanshanensis. The sequence goes on from NZ_BCXA01000032.1 coordinate 3,348, forward strand.
GGACTACCAGGACTGCGGCCGGCGAGGCCGCGGAGGATCTGGGCGAGGTCGCCGCGATCGATGTCGATACCTGTCACCTCCCGCAACGCGTCCTCGAAGCCGACCTCGCCGCGCAAATAGCGGTCTTCCACCGTCCCGTTCGCCATCTCGCCCATCACGACCACCCGACCCTTTCAATAGAGATTCGGATGCACTTCCACGCTAGCCGCGCGGGAGGACACAGGCCACCAACCAACCCCGTACCGCACAGAAAGTGCGGCTGAGCAGTACCGGCACCATTCGTCCTGAGCCAGCGGTGCCGAGTTGTATGCCACGCCCACCACTCGGACTCTCTTGAGGTGCGCCTCGCCTGCCGCCAGTGCAACCGAAATTGGCCGATTGTCCCACCGGCAGAGACTCAGAGATGGGCGTATTGACCTTCACCCACACGGCTGGACACCAAACCGATCAGGCGTAGATCGACCCCCCAGCGTCTACGGTCGATTGAAGCCGCCCCGGATGATTCCGTGGCCGCGAGGGAATGGAATCGCGATTAGTTACCTCGAGCCAATTGCAGCAAGGATTGCAAATCGTCCAGTATTGGTCTCGCTATTCGCGGGCCCAGGACCTTGGCGGCCGATCTATCTGCTTTTCCCAAGCTTGCGCCAACCAAAAGTAGATAGCACTGCGAGGACGGCAGCAGCCTCCGCCCGAATAACGATGATGGCCGCTATGCCTCTACATGTGGACGGGAACCTAAGGGACTAGATTCAGGTCGAGGTGTTCCTACATTATTGTCCGGTGTCGGGAGTTGCAGCATAAAGACCCGGAGTTCGCGATTTGCTCGAGTCTGATATATTTCAAAGTTGGGCCATTCAGCGACCAGCCGTGGCCAGAGGGCATCTCGTTCAGCTCCGGTTATGTGGTGCACCTGAACTCGCTTTTGTTCTCCCCGCACAATCGCATCGATTTCGACTGCCTCGAGTAGGTTGGTACTCCACAATGGGTGGTTCGGCTTTCCCCAGTTCGAGCCAACAACCACATATTCATCTTTAGCGGTACGGATGGAAAGGAGCCGTATGGGACGTATAGTCCCGGTCTTGCGTCCGGGTATATATAGGATCACTGGCTTCATTCCAGCCCTGCGAACGAACGAATTCTGGTAATTTCCGCCGCGCGTGATGTACTCATCCAGCCGGACGATATATTTTGCGATCCGCGGAAATAATCGTGCCCGGCTGACTCGGAGGACTAGACGTCGCTTCATGCTTTGGGGAGGGGTAGTGGTCACCATTATTCTTTCGCCGTTGGGTGTGAGTTGATGCCAGAATGGGGATACCTTGATCGCGACATAGCGCGAAACGCTGCAACCCTCTCCATAGGGAGAGCCGTGGCTAGTGGTGAGCGGGGCAAGCTTCGACTGCGTGTTGGCTGTGCCGGAGTAGGAATTCCACGATGACGTCGTTGACGTCTTCGTGGTGGTCGAAGATTGCATTGGTATGGCCGGCACCGATGATGGTCCTGAACTCTCCGTTCGGCATAGCCTCCGCGGCAGCGCGCCCTGTGCGGGGTGGCCAGCGAAGGTCATGTTCGAACGCCACCACAAGAGCGGGGACCCCTACCTGCGACCAGTGTTGATGATGGTCGCGTTCGAGTATCCATTCATTGCATGCGGAGTACTGACCTAGCATTCCGGGGGTCGCGAGTCCTTTGCGTGAGGAGACCATTCGCTGCCAGCTCCGTACAGCGTCGTCGTCGTCACGCAGGATGGTGTTGGGGAGACCCTGAGCGAGATCATCGGCGATGAACATGCTGTCCGGGAGCTCGGACCCGAATTTCAGTAGGTCACGCCAACTTTCGGCCCACACTCGGGTCATCGCCGTTGTTTCTCCCACGCCGCCCATCATGACCGCGGATTTCAACAAGTCCGGTCGACGGATGGTCATGTTCTCTGCGATGAAAGTTCCCTGCGACAGACTGACAACATGCATTTGACCAAGTTCGAGTTCTTCTATCAGTGCGGCGAAGTCGTCGGTGAGCAGATCCAAGGTGTACGGATTGGGTGTTGATTGTGACCGGCCGACGCCGCGTGCGTCCGCGATGATCGGCCGGAATCCGGCTTCGAGTAGTGCCGGCACCTGATAGGGCAGCCATGCCAGGCCCGGCATACCCGCGCCAGGAATCAGCAGGACGGGATCACCAGCCTCGCCGTGGATCTTGTAGTACATGTCAATCTCATTCACACGGGCGAGGGGCATGGTTTGGCCTTTCGTCAGGTCAAGATCTGGAGTGTTTGCGGCTCAGCTGTTTCGAGTGATGAAGGTCGATGGGCCGTCGTCTGATGTATTGGCTGTGACCTCGCCGATGTCAATGAGGTATGTCAGGTGCGCCGAGCATTCGGACAGGGCGAGCTGCCAGCCGAGCGGGGGGATGTCTTCCCATCGGGTAGCCCAGGTCATCGACTCCGCGATTTGCCACAGCGACCTGGGATGACCGTCCGTGATGACTGCTCGCAGGTTGTCGAGTCGCCGATGATGGTGATCGACGATTTCGTCGATCCTTGTATCCCAATTGATTTCGATTGCTTCGTGCGCGGGACGTAGCGAGTAGCCGTCGCGCACGAGCTCTCGAATAGTGCTGAGTGATTCGAGATACCTATGGAGCAGACGGTGCTCGTCGACAGGGAATACGAACTCGCCGACGTGGGGGCTGGTCCTCGAGAGAACATGGTCTCCGGTGAAGACCATCCGCTGCTTCTCCATCAATGCACCCATATGTCCGTGGGTGTGTCCGGGAAGCCACAGTGCAGTGAGATCGCCTGCCGCGGTTGCGATCGTGTCCCCATTCCGCAGGCGTCGATCCACCTCGGCTGTGGGTATCGCCATGGAGTAGCTTCCTCCGCAGTCGCTGTATGAATCGAGCGCTGAGCGCGGTGCTCCTGCAGATGCCAGGTTGTCCAGTTCCCATGACAGGTGGGAGTCGTGTGATTCAGTTGTGCGCATGCCTTCCATAAGGTCGGCGTCGAGTTCGTGCATGGCAATCCATGCACCTGACGCTTCCTGGATACGGCCGGCCAGCCCGGAGTGGTCAGGATGGTGGTGCGTGAGAATGATGCCCTCGGTATTGCCGATGTTCAGGCCGAGTGATGCGAGGCCGCTCGAGAGAGCCTGCCAAGCGGTTTCATCGTCCCATCCGGCATCGATGAGAATGGGCCCGTGCACGCCTTCAATGAGATAGACGCGCGTTGCGTTGATGGGGAGGCTCATTACTGGTACATCGATCACGCCGAGCAGTCCGTCGTTTCCTGTCGAAATAGTCACGGTTACTTCTCCTCTGGAAGTGGGTGATGGCTGCGGTCGATGAGGTCGACAGACGGGAGTGCAAGCACGCACACGATGACCACGATCGCGCCGACTCCTCCAAGTTGGATGATCACGTCGGAGACGGCGGGAGCTGTGGCGTCGCGGGTGCTTGCTCCGGTGGTGCTTGCCTGCTGAGCTCCGGCAGCGAAGATGCCGCCAGCGAATGCGAGTGCCACGGTTCCGCCGATCTGACGAAAGAAGGTGACTGCGGAAGTGGCCAGCCCGACGTCGCTCGGGCCGAGTGAGTGCTGCGCGACCATCATCAGCCCTGAGATCATCGGGCCGATTCCGATGCCCAGGAGGGTTAGCCCGCCGTAGATCGCCGGTGTTGCCTCGCTCGGTAGCTCCCTCAGGAGGACCAGGCCGCCTATGGCGATGATCCCGAATGCGACAAGGGGCCAGCGATATTGACCGGTCACCTTAACGATCGCACCGAGTACGACCATGCCCAGGACGAGACCCACCATCAGGGGAAAGGTGCGGATCGCCGATTCGGTGGCCGAGGTTCCAAGAGCGGTCTGAAAGTAGCGCGGAATGAAGATGACTGCCGGGTACATGAGGAAGGCGACCGCAAATGACGCGATGAGGGTCGGCGCGAGTCGACCACGCTTGAGCGTGGTGACGGGAATGATGGGGTTCGATGCACGTTGTTCGACAACAACAAAGAGCATGATCCCGATGACGCCGGCTGCAATGAGTGGCCATACCGACATGTCACGCCATGCCAGCGGTACAGAACTCGCGCTGCCGCCCTTGTTGCTGAGTCCGATCAGTATTAGGCAGACGCTTGCCGAAAACACCACGAAGCCCGGCCAGTCGATTCGGCGTGTCCGATCACCTTCAGGTGGCTGTTCGTCCAGTGTTCGAACGACGATCAGCAGCACCAGAACGGCGATTGGAACATTGATGAAGAACACCCAATGCCAGCTCAGCTGGTCGGAAAGCAGGCCACCGAGGTAGGGGCCGATCAAGAGGCTGACGGCAATGATCGCGCCGAACGCACTCTGGATCTGAACTGCCTTCTCTGCTGGTGCTCGGTCGAGCATGAGGGCTAGAGGCACTGTCACAAGGACAGCAGCTCCAACTCCTTGCACGGCACGCGCTGCAACCAGGACGGCCGCATCTCCGGCTAGTCCACAGGCGATCGATGCTCCGGCGAACACCACGATGCCAAATACCAAGAGTCGCTTATGCCCGAATCTGTCCGAGAGCGATCCGAAAATCGGTACGAAGACCGTGGAGGTGAGTAGGTAGGAGGTGACGACCCAGGTATAGACGTGTGCACCGTCGATGTCCTCGGCAATCTTGGGAAGTGCGGTGCCGACGATTGTCTGGTCCAACACAGCCATGAACATGGACAGGATGATTGCGCCGACGAGGATTGTGGGGATGGGTCCTCGTGACGCAGTGTCCGACGTTACGGGAGGTTCGCTCTGCGTTTGATGGTCCGACATCTGGGAATGCGGGTTCACGGCGCCGCCTTCGCCTGAATGTCATTGAAGGTCAGTTCCTGGTTCAGGACTGCGCCGACGTTGAGTCCGTCTGAGACCGCTCGAGCGATGAAGTGCATCCCCGAGGGAGCGCTGCTGCGGCGGGCGATGTCGCCGCAGGCATACACCCCGGCGACGGAGGTCTGTCCGAGTTCGGACACTTCGATGGCGTCATCGTCGAGCCGTACGCACCCGAGGTCGTCCGCGATGTCGCTGGTGTAGTCGATTGGGGGATGTACTACGACGGCCTCGGCCGGCACCGAGCGTCCGTCGACAAGCTCCACTGCGGTGCAGGTACTTCCGTCCGCCGCGATTCTGGCAGGTTCTCCGTGTATGACCTCCACCCCAGCCTTCGTGAGCAGATCCATGTGAGGGCTGGAGTCGCCCGAATTGGGGGTGGCGATCAGGGTGACCGATGGTGACCATTGGGTGAGCAATTCGGCGTGGAAGTAGTCCAGCGGCGACAAGCCCAGCATTACCAGTTTCCGGTTCCGCACTTCCCAACCGTGGCAGTACGGGCAGGCGAAGACCGTTCTTCCCCAGTTCTCGGCGAATCCCGGGACGTTGAGGAGGACATCTGTGACACCCTGAGCAATAACAACTCGGCGCGATTTGATTGTTGCCGGAACACCAGCTGTGTCGACGACAAATGCCCCTGGAGTTCCCGACGCTGAAACGGCGGGGCGATCGATACGGGTGACCGATGCGTATTGCGCGAGCTCGACGTGGGCCGCGGCTCGTAGATCACTCGGCGGTGCGCCGTCTCTTGTCAGGAACCCATGAGCTCGTTCGGCGAAGCGATTCCGCCCTGCTCCGGTGTCGAGCAGGGCAACCGTACGGCCGGTTCGGCCCAATGTCAGCGCGCAGCTCAACCCTGCGGGCCCCGCACCAATGATGGTGACATCTACGTTCATTCTCTGTTCTCCTTGTCCGTAGGGCGCAGGGTTCAGCGCAGTGCCGATCGGAATGATTCGAGAGCGTCGGGGTTCTGCCGTTGACTAGTCGACTGGATGAGAAGGGCCGCAAGTTCATCACTGAAATGGGCGGCAAGGTGCTTCAGTTCGGTGTCGTCGGCGTAGGACCTGCGAGCGGTGAAATCCACAACCAGGGCATTGCCGTGTAGGAATGGTGTGATGGCCAGGTTATGAGGCTGGTGATCGGCCATTGAGCGCTCATGACTGACGTTGGCGGACGAGTCTCGGATGAGCGTGGTGCCGCTGTCTGCAGTCCGGCCGAGGTAGTTGAACGCGACATCGGAGTCACGCCAGGTCATGGCCTGGCCGCGCTCGTGCAGGTATCTCAGCTGGCCGTACCCAAGGCCATGCTGAGGCACCTGGTCGAGTGCTCGTCGTGTTCGACGCAGGACACTGAGTTGGTTGCCGCGGCCTGCTTGCACCGCGATTGGATAGATGACGTTGAACCAGCCGATAGTCCGGGAGATCTCAAGATTCCCGCGAAGGTCGTGTCGGCCGTGTCCCTCGATGTCGATCTGTACTCGAGATTCGCCCTTCCAACGGTGAATCGCGGAGATGCTGGCGGCCAAGAGAAGATCGCGTACTGTCACGCGCTGCTCAGATGCACAACGTGTGAGGGCCTCTTCTAGTGGATCGTTCGACTCGTAGCGCGCCGCGGTGAGCTCAGCGGCTCGTGAACCATCGGGCAAAGCGTGACCTGTGGGGCGGGTCTCCTGATCGGCCAGGGCATTCCAGTACTCCACTTCGGAGGTTGGGTTGCCAAAGTTCGTGTACTCGGCGCACTCGTGAGCCCACGCGGCAAAAGGACTACCTGGTGCTGATTCTTCAGTGATCTCCCCCATGTATGCGCGGTCGAGTTCGTCGCAGAGAACATTGATTCCCACGCCGTCGACGATGAGGTGATGTGCCGAGACGAGCAGCCGTGTTCCGTGCCGCGAAGGAAGTACTGCCACACGGAATAGCGGCGCCGTGTGGAGGGAGTACGAGGCCTGGACCTCTCGCACGAGGGCATCCTCGTCGGCACCCAAGTCGGCGATCGTGAGTACGTTGTCGAGATCGATCTGATCGGCGTGCCCGATCGACTGTTGCCATCCGCTTGGTTCATGTCGATACACGTATCTGAGGACGTCATGCCGACGGACAAGAAGACCGATTGCGTCCTTCAACCGTGCTGTGTCTACCGGCTCGTCGGTACGCAGCCATGCCGACCGGTTGAAATGATGAAGGTCGTTGAGTTCGAGGCTGAAGAACCACCGCTGCACCGGCGTAAGCGGAACATGGTCGCCGGGCATTGGGATGATCTGCCGATCATTTCGCGTCTTTCGTTCTACGGGGAGGGCGACAGCGGCGAGACTTCGGACTGTGGGGTGGTCGAAGAGGTCCTGAGGTCTGACAGCCAAACCCTCAATACCGAGATTACTCACCACATCCAGGGCGGCAAGCGAATCGCCGCCCGACCCAAAGAAGTCGTCGTCTAACGAAATCGCCGTGCGCTGCAGTACGCGGCACCATACGTCGTGAATCGTGTGCTCGGTGGAAGTCATTGCAGCGCTATGACTCTCGGATCCGGAATCCTGGATCCCCGGCGCCGGCAGGGACTTGTTGTCAATCTTTCCGTTCGTAGTCAGCGGGAAGGAGTCAAGGACGACAAAGCGGCTAGGAACCATGTACGCGGGAAGTCGACCGCGGAGGAACTCACGCAAATCGGAGATCTCGAGGTCGTTGACGCCAGGAACAACGTATGCCACGATCCGGCGAGTTCCATCGTCAGCACGAACGTCACAGTGAGCATCACGGACGGAAGAATGCTCACGAAGGTTGTGATCGATCTCGGTCAGCTCGATCCGATAGCCGTTGACCTTGACCTGTGTATCGCGGCGGCCGAGGAACTTGATGATTCCGTCTCGCCCGTACTTTCCGTAATCGCCAGTCCGGTACCACCGTGAGCCATCCCGCAAGGTCACGAACGCCGCGTCAGTCTTCTCCTTGTCACGCCAGTATCCCTGCGCCACACCGATTCCACCGATGTACAACTCGCCGGCAACATTGACGGGAACAGGGTTTCCGATCTCGTCGAGGATACGGAAGGCTTGTCCGGCGAGCGGTGTGCCATAAGGGATCGAGTCCCACCGAGGGTCAACGCCGTGAATGTCGTAGACGATCGACCAAATCGACGCTTCGGTAGCTCCACCCATACTGACAACCCGAGCGTTCGGGCAAAGTGCACGGATTCGGTCTGGCAACGTCACCGGGATCCAGTCGCCGGACATCATGACCAAGCGAAGGCTAGATAGGTCGATCCCATGGCGTTCGGCTTCGCCGACAACGAGTTCCATCAGCGCCGGCACACTGTTCCAAACAGTAACTCCCTGGCTCTCGACCAACCGGGCCCAATGCGCGGGGTCACGCGACTCCGCTTCGTCTGGGAGTACCACGGTTCCACCGACGCCCAGAATTCCGAAGATGTCGAACACCGATAGATCAAAGTTCAACGCGGACAACGCAAGAACAGCGTCAGATCGATTCACCTCGAAGCGCCGGCATATGTCGACGACCGTGTTTGCGGCACTCGAGTGGGCGATCTCAACCCCCTTGGGGAGACCAGTTGATCCTGATGTGAAAATCACGTAGGCGCTACGACCAGGGTCGATCTCAATCGCCTCAAGTGCCACTGCGTCATCAGGAATCGGGTCTTCCCGGCTATCGATGTCGATCACAGTGATGCCGTCAGGCCACTGGTGTGCAAGCCGTGTCTGGGCGTTGGTCAGTACGAGCGTCGTCCGGCCGCGCTCAAGGAGATAGTGCAGGCGGCTGTCGGGGACCTGGGCATCGAGAGGTAGGTACGCGGCGCCCTCTGCATTGACAGCGAGGACGGCGGCGATCTGCTTGCTGTACTTGGGAAGCACAACTGCGACCAGGCTGTCTTCCGCGGGCTGGTGTGCTCTGATCGCCCGACGAATCCGGTCGACCGCAACTCCCAGCTCGCCGTAGGTCACCTGCTGTCCCTGGTCGACGATCGCCGTGCGGGACGGGTCCTGCGTCAACTGAGTCATAGCACGCGAATGGAGGGTTTCGTTCTCGCAAGCGGCAGGGCCACCACTGCTCCAATCCTCGAACTCGGTGACCTCGCGCTCGTCGAGCATTGGGCATTCGAGCGTGGAGACGGAGCCATCGGCTGCTGCGCTTTTGGCAACCATCTCGATATGGGTAGCTATGGCGGTCGCGGTCGGGCGGTCGATGATGCTTGGATCGAAAACGAAGTTCCACTGTTGGGCGGCATCGCCCGGGTGGACCGCCGTAGCCGGCCCCGCAAGCGCCACGTCGTATGGGGAACGGAAGTCCCGGCTCGCAACGATGCCGTCGATGTCCGCCATCCCGAGGTACGGAGACGTATCTGCGAGAGCTGCTTGGAAGAGCGGTGTACGTGACGGGTCACGATCGGGTGCGAGTTGGTCGATCAGCTGTGTCATGTCTGTGGGATGCTCGGTGTAGAAGCCTCGGAGCGAGTTGGTCTCGCTAACAACGGAGTCGAATGTCGTGGTACTCAGTTCGATCGGCACCGGCAGGAGCTGTTCTCTGCCATCGCGGGGGGACTTGACTGGCACGCCAATTGCGGTTGACCTGATGCCTGAGTGCCGCATGAGAACGGCGGCAAGGATCGTTGCTGCGGCGTCGATGCGAGATGCGTTGGAGCGTTGTCCGATGATGTCAAGGTGATGGGTGAACGCCATCGGATTTCGAAGCGGGACCGCTGTGCATTGCGTCCCTTTGATCGGTGGGCGGGCAACGAGCGCCGGCAATGAAAGGGGCTCGGCGGCGGCGAGTCGGTCGAGCAGCCTTGCACGTAGGTCGGGGGCAACTTGGCGAACTTCCATGCTGTGAGGTTCGTGGACCTCAACGTGGCAACCAAGGCGCTCCAGCAGAGCTGCGAGGATACGGGCACAATCGAACTCATCGCATAGCATCCGGCTTGCGGTGAGACCGATCATTGTTCTATCGCCGACTGTCGCCATCGACCATCTCGTCAAGCGATCGCCAGGCTGATGGACGTCGGCCCACAGTGATTCTGTGAATGATGTGCCGTTATTCCCAGCTGGACGGAGAATGCTGGCGCTGGGACTTCCGGCGGAGTCGGCGGCCTCAATCTGAGGACGGTTTCCGATCAGCACTAGGTATGAACGCAGAACGTCAAAGTCGTGTTCGACTTCAGCGATCGCCGCTGTTATCACCTCTGGGGCGATCGCTCGCGCAACTGTAGCTGTGGCGATCGCGTGGGTCGCTGATGTCTGTTGCCCGAGGCGGGAGAGGAACCACACTCGGTGGTCGCCTACGCGAGTTGTCGTCGTCGCGTTGATGTTCGTCATGGGAGGTAGTCGCTTCTTCCGTCGGAATGGTCTTGAAGTTGTTGTCAGCGAGCGCCACGGCGGACGGTGCGCTGGTAGGCCAGCCGGCTACGTGCTGATGCGGCGATCCGAGTGATGGCGTTGGTATAGACACCCAGCACTGTGAGTTGTCGCGACGATTCGGCAATCCGGAACATCGCCTCGAAGTATTCGGCTTGAGGCGGCACAAGAGGAGGGAACAGGCGTTGCTGTGCGAGCAGGACGTTGGAACGACGCAGCATGACGTCCTGTAGAGATGCTTCGAGAGTCTGACCCAGGGCGCTCGTCGATGGTTCGGGAAACCAGCGGCGATTCGGAATGAGACGAAGCAACAATCCAGTCCCAGCCATCCCAGAGAACACAGGTGATGCGGAGGCAGCCGATTGGAAGGCACGCTTCGCAACGGACTTCGAGTAGTCAATGTGGCCACTGTTTGAGGATTCGGTTACATGACGAAGCGAGTCGACTGCAATGTGACATCCGAGTTGATTCAGGTAGTTCTCGCGAATCTGCTGTACGGCAGCTGGATTGGACGCCGCTGCGCGATCAACGAGGTCATCGGATGCTATGGCCAGCCCGAAGGGGAGAACCATATCGCTCATTGGTTTGGCCAAGGTCGTGAGATCTGCACGAAACCCGAGGTCGGCCTGGTAGAGCAAGTTCTTACCCGCTCGGTGGTACCCGGTGAGTACTTCGTCGATTCCGATCAGGTAGCCGTAGTGTTCTCGGCCGCCGACAATGTCCCGAAGCAGGTCTTCGGGTAGGTGTCGACACTGCATACCTTGGATCAGTTCGCACCACACGAGTCCGACGTCGTACTGGTTGAGGGTCTCAGCAAACTGCTCTCGAGCGGTGTCTGCGAAGGCATCGATGTAGACAACGTTCCGGTTGTATGGAGCAAAAGCCTGAGGATGGGATGCGGAACGTTGCGGCCCATGCTTGCTGAGCGATATCGCAGGCAGGGTCTTTCCCGAGTAGTTGCCTTTGAATGTAACGATCGTTCTTCCTGGCGAGGCCAGAGCTGCAAGATAGAGAGCGTTGTCAACGGCCGTGGCACCGCTCACCGCCGGGAAGAGCCGTACACCGCCGACCTGTTCTCGCATTGCGCGTTCGAGATCGGCGAAGTAGTCGTGGTTGCTGTCGTGGCTCATGAGGATATCCGCGACGACGCTGGAAGGGTTATGCCCACGCAAGCTGGCTCCAGTGCCACCTGCGCAGTCGTACACGGTGCTCCCGTCGCGTAGCGTGAGGAGCATTCCCTTCGCCTCCACGATGTCGAGGTCTTGTCCGAACATCTCAAGCCCTGCTCCCGCGCTGGGGTTGACGTGCCGGCGGAAGTACGTGTTCCTGGTCTTGCGATCGCCGGAGATTGCGCACAGCAGGCTCTCGGTGTCACCGTCGATTGCACCTAAGTTCCGAAGGTGGTGTTCGACTAGGTGAAGGCAGTTTCCGTTCCCGCCAAATGTTGAGGTATGGGCAAGGCTGTCTGTGACGTTGTTCCAGACGCGATAGCTCGATGCCGGCATCACCATGCATCCGAACGGAACCTGATAGTCGGCAAGATTCTCACCAAAGACGTATACGTCTGGCACCGGCCCCAGATCGCCGATGTCGTCGCGAGAGCGCAGCGGGTGAAATCTGGCTAGTGCCACGAGGATTCCAGAATTCACCGCGGTTTCACGCACGCGAATCGATGACTTGTCGGCTGCGGAATCCTCCACCACAACAACTGCAACGTAGGCGGCCGATTCGATGGCTCGTTGGGCATCGTCGGCCGTGTGTACAACGTCGACGCCCGGATGCAGGTCTATGAAAGCGGTGAGTGACCACAGCATCGGGTCGTCGACGCTGCGGTTCCGCCCGTCGAAGACAAGGACGTGCCCCGAAGAAGAGTCATCGGCGATGATTGCGTTGTGCCGCAATAGCTTTATCGCGCCGAAGGTCGCCTCGTCTGCCGAGTTCGCAAAGAACGAGTAGTGCCTCTGCGGGTCGGTTTCCGGCCGCCGCACGGCGCGGTCGAGGACTACAGCTAGGCGAGCGGCCTCCTCGCTTACCGACGCGCCAGCGAACAGCATGTTGAGCCGCCCGTCGGCAGTCCGCTCCGCGATCGCATCCCGGGTCCGTTCACCCGCATTGCGGTACCTACTGAGTGTGCGCTCATCAGACAGCATTCGACTCCCCCTTGTCCTGAATACTCTCCCCTAATGAACATAGATACTGTCAATAAAGTTGATTGTCAAACGCTGGGATGCACGGGTGTGCACAGCGTGGAGGCCGGCCGTTCGATGTTCCGCGAAAGATGCAGCTCGGCTGCGTGGCGCGTCCGTGATTGCCACCCGGCACCACAAGGGCTGAGCGATGGGTGCGGTCGTGGACACCACCCGAAGAATGAGGTGGTGACGCACCGTACAAGCGGATTTCATGCCTAACTGGTCGTCAACCGAGTGCAGCAGGTATGCGCACCCATGGCCGAACCCTTCGAGGGGCGACACGAGGTTGGTCGCTTCGTGTAGCAGCGGCGTTGCCAAGCTACCCGGGCCGATCGTGCGCCGATCGCGGCAATCAGACCGGGGGGCGATACATTGCGTCGACGAGTTCTCCATCCGGCAGGTCGCCACTACCGTCGTCTATTCTCGCTCGGCACGCCCTACGAACTCGAACAGTCCCTGCGTCGGTAGAGCACGCGGATCATCGCCTCGACCTGCCGACGCGGGTATCGATGCCACTATGGCGGCAGCCGTTACGCGAGCTGGTGCGATTTTCGGAGCGTTCGCAGCCGTCGGCCTCGTCCTTCATGACGCCCGGAGGAACTTGGACTACAGGCTCCGCCACAGATTCGCCGTCAGCCTCCTATACCGAAGGCGGTAGGACAGTGAGACGCCGGATGTGTCGAGTGACAGAGACGAAGGCTTCGAGGTTTTCAGGCGAGACGTCCTTCAGCAGCCACTCGGCGGCCGTTGTCCGATGCGATTCGATCTGGGCTGCGAGATCGGTACCCGTTTCGGTTAGGGATACCAAATGTGCGCGCCGATCGGTCGGGTCCGGATGTCTCTCGATCAGCCCCTTTTGCCCTAGTACGTCCAGTACGGCGGCAACCTGCTGGGCACTGCAGCCCATCGCGTCGCTGATCTGACGCTGGCGCACCGGCCCCAAGTGGAATATCGCGTGCAGCATCCTCGCTCGAATCGAGGTGAGCCCTAGTTCTTTGACGCCTCGCTCCATCAAGTCGCTGAGCTGGGCACTCATCAGAAATGCCTCGTCCATAGCGGTGCGGGGTGAGGAGGCCAGCATTTCGTCCATATTTTGACTATAGTCACGATTGACTTCGGATTTGCTTGGTAATCGATGAGCAGGCGCCTGGGCGAACGGTCAAGGCAAGGGGCGAGTGCCCGACGAGTGTGCTCTGAGTTCGGCGATGGAAGCATCTGCAGCGGGCCTCATCGGGGCCTTGTCGGCGTGCTTGCCGCCGACCATCCACGGTGCAATCGGGGCCGACCACCGCCAGGTCGAGGTGGACGGGCACCGGATGAGCGTCGCGGTCCAGGGCTCAGGATCGCGAACCATCGTCCTGTTGCCCGGATAGGGCATACCGAAACCGATCCTCGACTTCGCCCCACTGGCCTAGCGCCTCGCCGAGCAGAACTCGGTCGTCGTCGTCGAGAACTTCGGACTTGGTCTCAGTGACGGCACCTACGCGGCCGCAACGCGCCGAGCCTCGGCAGGTCGGGCAATCCTGGCAGAACGGTTGGGCATATTGGCTGCCGAGATGACGGACGTTCTCAGGTCGTCAACTCAGGTGAGGGCTCCACCTACCAGCGAACGGCTCCGCATCAGAAACCGGCTTCTTCCCAGCCCTTCCGCAAGGTTCGCTGCGGGTTAGCAAGCGCCGCAGTTTTCGACGAATGCGCACGGCTTCTCGACCAGCGTCGGCACAGAGAACAGGGTGTGGGCGATCCTGTCAGCTGTATTCTGCGACTTCAGCAATTACAGATCGGGCAGCGGTGATCAGCTGTGACAGTCCGGGTTCCTCGATCGGGAAGTGCCCGCAGTTCTCGAGGAGGACCGACTGTGTGGGTGCGGCGATGCGGTCGAGGAACCGCTGGCTGGGTTGCGGCGGAGTCCATCGGTCCGCTGCGGGGTGAAGAAGCGTGACCGGGGCGGCGGTGAACTGCTCAGGTGCGGTGTGCGGGTAGGTGAACCAGTCGGCGAGGAATCCGAGAGGGACCCAGACCCCACCTCCTCGTGGGTCAGAACTGCACAGGCGTGACAGGTCGGGGTTGTTGCTCATCTGGTTCATGCGTACGAGCCACTTGATCGGTAGTCGCAGATTGCTGGCAACCCGCGCAACAGGCGGCAGGAGTGTGGGTGCAGCCTTGCCCGCGAAACTCCATCGGGCTGCGGCCGCCCGGGCTTCAGGATCGGCGGTGTCGAGTAGGCAGGTCGCCAGCACTGCAGCGACTTGTCTTGTGCGAGCGGCGACCTCGTATGCCATCATCCCGCCCATACTCGCCCCGAAGAGCACCAGCGGACGCGGGTCGCTGGCCCGCTCGGCTTCGACCAAGTCGCAGAGCAGGTCGATCCAATCTCGGTAGCGAACCTGCGCCGGCCGAGGTTCGACGGTGAGTCCGTAGATCGGCATATCGGGGAACAGGATTTCGACGCCTTCGTCCGCGGCCAGGGATGCAAAGGGCCAGAGAGCCATTGCGTGACCACCGGCGCCGTGGATTCCCATGACACGGACGGGCGCATCGGGGCGAGAAGCACGCGCGATGTGGACACGGCGACCGCGCCATTGCCACCACGTCGACTCCGGTTCGCTGCTAGCCGATCGGTAGCCCTCCGGAAGGAAACCTGCATATCGAGCCGCGTCCGTCATCTGAATCTCCCCCTGTTGCTGCCCGCACCACCTCACCCCGTTGGACCGGCTTGGCGGGTGTCATCGCCAGCTGGCGATGCATCTATCAAACACGCTATCATCGCCGTATGGCGATTGATAGTGACAAGTGCCTGGCCGCGGGCACCGGCTCGAGTCTGGATGCGGCGGCGGCGTTGTTCCACAGCCTCTCCGACGGAACCCGGCTGGCGATCGTGCGCCGATTGGCCAATGGCGAGGCTCGGGTGGCGGACCTGGTCAGCGAGCTCGGATTGGCACAGTCCACAGTGTCCGCGCACGTGGCGTGCCTGCGTGATTGCGGATTGGTGCAGGGGCGGCCAGAGGGACGGCAGGTGTTCTACTCGCTGGCGCCGCCGGAACTGCTCGACCTGTTGTCTGCGGCCGAGACCCTGCTCGCGGCAACGGGATCGGCGGTCTCGTTGTGTCCGAACTACGGCACCGACACAGGCGCAGAGGTGACGGGATGAGTGACGTGTGCGGGTGCGGCCACGACGAACCCACCCCGAAAGCGGACAAGCCCGCCAACCGGAGAAGAGGTGACAGGTCACCGAGGTCCGGACCGCCGCCGACGCGGGCAGGCTGGTGCACGAGGCCGGGGCGATTGTCGTGACTTCGATGCCCGCACACATCCGATCCGCCTACACCGCAGAAATGTCCGCGGCCCGCACCCTCGACTCCGATTCGGGGCGCTGGGAGCATCTCGAGCGCGCGCACATCATCTCTCAGCCGTATCCGTGGCCGCACACCCGCAACCACTTCGCCATGCTCGCCCTCGCTTTGCGTCAGCGCGACCGTCGCGAGGCCCTCGGGCAGATCGTGAGGGTCATCGTCGCCGCACCAGGATCGGCACTTAACCGATACCCCGAGGGCAACACCGGCCGCACCGCCGCCGGGCTGACCACACCGATGCAGGTCCCGGACGATTTGGCCCAAATTCTGGCCGACAGGACCTGATCCGCTATGGATCCGGAGAGTCCGGCCTCGGGTAGACGCCAAGAGGCTGACCCGCGCCATCCGGGCCGACGGATGGGCGCGCATCCGCATCCGCAGCGGCCCCACCCGACAGACCAGACCGCCCTACGGAAACGCCGCCAACTGACAAGCCCGCGGTGACCAACAAGATCCTGAAAGCTGGGTGAATCGAACGGCCTGTGCGGCCCGAAGGACAAGCACGAACAAACCTGGAGCTCATCCAGATTGTGCGATCTGGAGCCGTCCTTATGTGTGATTACCGACCGGTCAACCTAATCAATCCGCGTGCAGCCCAGCGCGCTCCGCCATTGGTGAACACCCCTCCACTCCACCATCCACGTGGCATTCACCTATTGAGGCCCGTTGCGTTCACCAATGAGACCTCAGGCCGAACCCGATTCCCCTCGGTACTGCGCGGTTGGGCAGATTCGGTGGTTTCTCGGCCTTTTCACGGCACGATCCCGTCTCAAGCTGGGCACGGTTCCTTCACAGTGCGCCTGGCGTTGACCGATTCCGCGATGCGACCGAAGTCGAGTCGCGGGATCCGTGGATTTCGCTGCCGCGGCCGGGTCGCGATCTGCCGGTTCAGGCGAAAGTGTCAAGATCGAGGACGATTTCGACACCTTCCTTTTCAATGACGATCCTCGCGTGTTCGGCGCCGGTCGCGGCGAGGTATTGCCGCAGCGTTGACAGCATGAGATCGTCGCGGCGCTCGATTCGGGACACGGTTCCTTGGTCAGTGTCGAGCAATGCGGCGACTTGTTGCTGCGTGAGGTTGCCGGCCTTACGGATGTCGGCGAGTCTTTCGGCGTGGACTCGTTTGAGGTCCTGGGTTTCCGAGATGGGCGCGTCGACGTTCACACACTCAGTATGTATTTGAAACCATATGGTGTCAACGCCATGTTGGCGGTAGGGTTGCTGGGTGACTTCGCCGACGCCACCCGCCGCCCTGGTCAGCTGGGCACACAAGAACACCGCCTGGGCCCCGGAGCAGGAGCAGTCGTGGGAGAACGCGGTCAGGTCCCTTGTGGAGTGTCTGCGTGCGAAGGGTGTCGATGCACACGTCGACCTCTACTACCAGAGCGACAGTTCGATCGACTGGACTCGTTGGGGTCAGAAGATGGTCCGCGACAGCGACTTCGTAATTGTCGCGGTCAGCACGGCGTGGAAACAGCGCTGGGAGGGAACGAACGAACCCACCGTCGGTGCCGGCGCGGTCGTGGAGGCGGACACCCTCAAGGGACGGTTCAACAAGAACCAGCACGAGTTTCAGCAGAAGACGCTGATCGTGATGCTTCCGGGCGTGTCCGACGAAGATCTACCCGCGGACCTGTACCGGCTCAACCGGTTCTACATCAAAGAGTTCACCGACACCGACGATGGCATCCAACGTCTCCTTCGTATGCTGCACAAGCGTCCTTTGCACGTCCTTCCAGAGTTGGGCCTGCTGCCTGACCTGCCTCCGGAACGATCAGCGCTGTCGCCGAAACTCATCCCGGCCGAGTCGAGCAGTCTGCAGTCGCCGGCGCGTGGCCGAGCGACCGGCGGCATTGGAGGCCCGGAGCCATCGGGGAACACCGCGACGCGAGACATCAGCGTCGTCGGCAACGGCAACACGGTCACCGTGGGCGGCTACCACGTACACAACACCCACATCACCACGACAGCTACAACGCCCTACGAGAAAGCAGATCGAAATGAGTACCTCGACCGGCTGAACTCGGCCTCTCGGTCGAGGCTCGAACACCGGCGACTCGGTGCCGGACTCTCGCCGGAACAGGTCGCTCGGACCCTCACCGAACGGGTACGGGTTCCTCAGCAACTCGATGAACTCATCGCCAGTGACTACCGTTTGCTCGTCGGTCCGCTGGGATCAGGTAAGTCCGACATCGCCGAAGAATGGTTCCGTTGCCGCATCGAGGACGCCAAGAAGAACCCGACAGCGCCCGTGCCGGTATGGGTACCCGTCCGGGACCTTGACGGGCAGATTAGTGATCACATCGTCAGCGAGGTCGGACTCGATGCTCTGACCGGTCTCGGCGCCGACGTCGTGGTCGACGGCCTTGACGAGCGCACCGACGAGGCAGCCACAGTTCTCCGACAGGCCTCCGAGTTCGTCGCCAAATGGCCGAAGTCGAGAATCATCCTGACATCGAGAACGCAGGAGAAGGTCACCAAACGCGTCGTTCCAGTCCCGATGCTGACCAGGTCGAGCGCCGAGCGGCTGATGAGACTGGTCGCGGGGCGCCCGATTGGCGGCCTGGGACGGCACCTCGAAGAGGCCGTTGAGCGCCCGTTCTTCGCCCTTCTGGTGGCCTTGCACGCCAGCGCTGTGGAAGGCACGACCGGGGTTCCGGAACTGATCGACCTCGTCGTTGAGGACGTCGTTGCTGCCGAAGGGCACAATCTGTACACCGGACTGCGGCGCCTCGCGGTCGAGACAATTCGCAGCGGCAAGGCTGTTGATCCCGCGCGGTTCACCACAACCGATGTGGCCGTGCAGATTCGGAAATCGTCTCTGGTGACGACTACGGGGCGGAAATGCAACTTCTCCCTCACAATCTACGAGCAGTGGTTCGCAGCGAAAGCTCTCCTGGAGGGGGAGGAGTCTGTCGACGAGCTACTGACATCGCTGCGGGCTTTCGACCGCTGGAAGTACGTGCTCGCGATGGTCCTCGCCGCAGGGGAGCCCACCCGAGTTGACCCGGTGATGGCGGCGGTCGCGCGATGGAACCCCGGTGCCGCATCGTGGGTGATCGACGAAACCCACAGCGGCGGACTCTCACACACCGCTCCGGACTTCGAGCCCGATGACTGGGAAGAGGTGGGCCACAGGCTCCGCACTGCCACCGCGGCGTGGCTGGACGGACTCGGCCCCCTCGCCGAGGCATTCTTCCTCTTCTCGGCCGCCGAGGCCCAGGACCTCGACGAGGTCACCGTGGCGGTCAATATCGACTGCTCCAAGCTGGCCGTCAGCTGGATGGTCTCCGATGTTGGGACGAACGACGTTCTTCCTTCGGTGATTTCAGGGAACCTACCGATGGATCGCTCGCGAGTCTCTCGTAGCCACGCCGTCCCGACCGGGCTGAATTGGGTATGGGAAATCTCGCGCGACCACCTCGCTGACGACGTGGCGCAGCGCTTCCTCGGGATTGCTCTACGAATCGGTCAGCAGCAACCCGGCGTTGTCCAGCGCGAGGTGCACGACGGGACCAGAATCCGAAATGCACAGTTCGCATTGCCCGGACAACTCGAAGCTGATCCCGAGGCAATTGCTCCCCTGTACCCGGAGGGCGACATCGCACCGACGTACGCGACGCCCTGGTGGTCCTTCACACCCGAGCGGATGCTTGACCGTGTGCAGCAGGTCATCACTGCGGCGATGACCTGTTATCTCGAACTCGCCGAGACCGTGACTCCCCGATTCGGAGACACCCTCGGACACCGCGGTCTCATGCCGGCAGAGTTTTACGGAAACGTCTCCCACGACCCGACCCGCGAACGCAGCCCGTTCGAATTTCCCGGGCTGGACGAGCCCGGGATCCGATGGTTGCTCAAACCGACTGGCACGCCGAGCCCGGACGGACGTCGCCCCGGATTCAACACAGTGTCGCTGACACTGAACGACGAAGCACGGATCAAAGAGATCGACGATGACCGCGACGCGCTCTACAGCTCATTCAGAGCCTACGTCGAGGCGTACCCCCCGTACGAAGCCTTCGCGCCCAATTTCTCCACTCACTCTGGCCGCTTCGACATGCACAGCGCCACGCCAGCGACCAGGCTCGCACTGTCGTGGCTGTGGGAGGACCTCACAGAGCTTGGCTGGGTAGAGGGACACTTTCCGTCGAGTTGGTAACCCGCGGAAGTCAGAGAGACGCTTTTCGGTCACCGTCCGACCTCAACCATGTTTCCCCGTCGACGTCGTCAAAGACCCCGTAGTTGCAGGCCCGGCACGGGATCACATGCGCCTGAGCGGTGTGGCCCACGCCGAACTGGACGGACCCGACCAACTCTCGAACTGCAGTGCGGGGCACCAAAGTCCGACTCATCGAGGAGTTCCTTGTAGCCGAGGAATCTCCTCGGTGTCTCGCATCACTGGGCCACGGCTCGACGATGCAACCCGACTGAGCATGTCCACGCTCGGCCAAGTCCGACATCGATCTGAGGATCCAGGAAGCAACGATCCTCCACGTATGCGGACCGAAGAGTTTCGCTTCCGATGCACTCAACGAGCCACTCCGTCGCGTCCGACCAAGCAGATACCTGAGCCAGGTACAACTACGAGGGACGAGAATCCAAGGAGCCCATCAGGTCGGTGTGATCCAAAGCCTCCACTAAGTGTGATCACCAACTGGTCAACCAATCCACTCCGCAGGCGGCCCAGCACGACCCGTCATAGGTGAACACCCCCCCCGTAGTGTCCGTCTTCCCAGAACAGGGGCGACAGCGCGAAGATCAGCGGCCCGACGACGAGACCGAGAACTTGCAGCCGTGGCACAAGCATGGCACTGATGGTAGACACACGCCCGAAGCAGATCGTCGAATTCCGCCACATGGCGGTTCCGGCTCCCGCCGTTACCTGCGGATGCTGATCGGGGACCAGCAGACCGACAAACCCCACCCGATGGTGCTGCGCCGGCTCGCCCGCCAGGGCACTACGGTCACCGCAGACTCGGCCCGCACCTTGCTTGAGGACGTCGCGCGACAGTAGGCCACCACCGGCCGGCAGGTCACACCCTGGGAAGTCGACCGGGCCGCGCGGCGAGTGGGTACGAGACGTTGGCGTGCTGGTCAGCCCCTCCCTCAACCGCTACAACTTTCAGCTCACATGAGCTTGTATTCCGCGGCGGCGCCCGGAACCGGGAATCCACGAACCCATCGGCTTGGGGTGCGTCGCGCTGACAAGTCGTGTATTGGCATTCCCTGAGCCTTCGTTAGATCTGCTCGACGCGGTTGATGGGGACTGTCCAATGAACGATGGATCCGCCTTGGCGCCGGTGGCGGGACACTGAGCGGGCCGGGAGGAATCGTACGAGCCCGAGGCACGACGGATGGGGTTGGGCCGCAATGGTTCCCCCTCGAGGATGAACTCCTTAGGCACGACGATCTGACGGATGGACCGACCCCCAGCCAGATGGCACGCGCCGTGCACCCAGCGACACCCTCACCGACCTTGTCGAGTTGTGCGGCATCCTGGAAGCCGACTGGCGGTGGTCCGTGTGATGAGCTGGCACCGGGCTATCGACCCGCGGACCGGTGGGGGATCGCCGATCACGGCCGGACTACGGTCGGGTGAGGCGAAGTTCTCGATCACCACATACATCTCGCGGGGGGGGGGGACTTCCAGCGCTGGCAGATGATCGGGCCGCGCTCCTATTTTCTTCATTCTTGATGGATGGATGGAGGGTGTTCACCTATGACGGTTCATTCTGGGCTGCATGCAGATTGGATTGTTTGACCACTCGGTAATCACACTTGAGGACGGTTCCAAATCACACAAATCTGGATCCGTTCGAAGTTAGTGGCCGACAGGACGTGACTAGGGCGTGTCTCCTAAAGCCGGTGATTGTTCGCGCGATGATTCTTGAGTGAGTCGCGAGTGAGGACACACCCTAGAGTCCCCGGAGCCCGAGCAGCCGACTCGCGAGGCGAGGTGGTCGATCCCCTCGCCCCCTCAGTCGATCTACGAGCTCAGGCGTGTGGGGTGGGAACGAGTCGAGGATCTCAGCGGGCCCGAACGCGATGGATTCTCCCCGTTTCGCACGGTCTTGAGCATCCGTCCAACCCGTGATGAGGAGATACCATCCCGCTTCCGCGACTACTGGCGAGGCTGAGGTCAAGACCGCATCGACCTCCACGACTCCGTCACTGAGCGTGGCGACATCCTCGACCGCCCGAGATATCACCACGATCTTCGCCGATGGATCGCTGTTCCAGACGGTCGCGTTGGACCACCGCTTGACGAGCTCGGTCTCCTTGCATTCTCGGGCATCTTGACGCCACCAGAATGCGAGGAGCCCCGCCACGATGAGTCCAGTGGAGCCCCAGAGAACGAACTCGAACACGCCCACATCATAGGGATCGATACGCCAGCCTCTCCGAGAGGCGGGCGTATCCGAGAAGAGCATGCAGAGGTCGGCGACAAGCGCGTCAAAGAGCACGATCAGAAGGCGATGAGTGTCAACAGTCCGAAGCGCCCTGGCGCCACCGTGGGCGATGACCAGACATTTAGGGGACACGCCTTAGGTGTCCGATGGGCGCAGCTCCACGATGGATGGATGGTGGAGAGGTGTTCACCTATGCCGGTTCGGTCTGGGCTGCATGCGGATTGGATAGGTTGACCAGTTGGTAATCACACATCGCGAGGGTTCCAGATCACATAAATCTGGATGAGTTCCATACGTGTGATGTCCTGGCCGAGGGTGGGCGACAGAGTGGGCATCGAACGGGGAAAGGAGGATCGTCTACGCATCCACCCCTGTCCCGGCCATTGCCTCGCCAACCAGCCAGCCGGATTCGCTCATTCGGTATCGCGGCCCTCGCGGGTGAGCATGCGATATGACCAGTTCCAGGCCAGCTCGAAGGGGCCGCGGGTGAACTTCCGCAACCAGGCCCACGAGAACACGATCAGGAGCGCGGAGATCGTCGCGAATACCGCGTACGTGCCGTAGGTCGGGTCGAGTTGTTGGAAGAACGGACGGTTGAAGAGAAGCCGCTGAGCGAGCACGCCGAGTACGTTCTGCAGCAGGTAGCAGCTCAGTGCCATGCGGCCGACGTTGGACAGCATGCGTCTCGGGGCGCCGACCCGACCGCGTCGGCCGATGTACTCGCCGGTCAGTGCCAGGATGCCGAGAGCGACGCCGGCGGCGGCACCGTACCTGGCGAACTGGTTGAGGCTCGACGGGAATACCGAGGTCATGGACAGTAGGTAGTCCAGTGGAAGTGCGACACCGAATCCGAAGCTCATCATCGCGAACCGCAGCCGGCGCCTCTCCTCCGTGAAGATGCCGATTCGGTATAGCTTCGCGCCGAGCAGGAACAGGCCCAGTCCCATGAGCAGGATGGTCAGGAACTCCGATCCGTAGCCGAAGCTCCAGCCGAGGCCCTTGATGTTGGAGACCACCTCGGCGAGGTAGCTGCTGGAAATGGTGTCGCTGGGCAGTGTGTCGGCCCGTGTCAGGTCCATCCGTGTCGGGTCCATCGGTGGCGGGTCCATCTCCGGCCGCTCGACGCTGCTGCGGTGGCCCTGCCAGGCCATCACCGCGAAATGCACGGTCAGAAACAGACCGATCAACCAGTACTGGACCCGTTCGCTCGTCAGCAACAGAAACGCGACGAGCACACCCACGACGGCGTAGGCGCGCAGCACATCGAACTGGACAACGAAGATGTAGTTCAGAACACCGTCGGCGAACAACAACAGAGCGCGGACTGGGTATTTGCCCGGCCATCTCGCGCCCGCCCGCAGCGCGGACTGACGCTGGATCTCGAGCCCAATGCCGAACATGATGGTGAGCAGCCCCAGGAACTTGCCATTCGGCAGCCATCCCGAGAAGTTGTACAGCCAACTACTCGCGGCAGACGAGCCTCGGAGCGTGCCGAAGCCACTTGTGAAGATCCAGACATTGCTAGCCAGCGTGCCCAGAATGGCGATACCGCGCAGCACATCCAGCGCGAGAACTCGCTCGCTCTTCGGTTTGTCCCCCACAGCGGCTTCGGCTGTGGCAGTGGTCGTCACGACGCGGTCCCTTCCTCTCGAGTCGTGTCCGACGCTATGGCGCGGCAGACGGCCCGTCGTCGCCCTTGGGGACGATTCGTGCCAGCCACCTGGCTGCACAAACTTCGGCCACTCGTCGCCGGTCGACCGGCGTATCGTTGCTGCCGATGATCAGAACGATGGTGATCGACGACGAAGCGCTGGTCAGGACCGGTTTCGAGTTGATTCTCGGCCAGGATCCGGAGATCGAGGTCGTTGCGACGGCAGATGACCGAACGGCGCTCGACCGGATCGAGCGGCACCGCCCCGATGTGGTGCTGCTCGACATTCGCATGCCGCACATCGACGGGTTGACCATTCTGCGCGAGACGCTGCGACGCGACGAACCGCCAGCCGTGGCCATCCTCACCACGTTCGACGCGGACGAATACGTTGTCGAGGCACTGCAGCTGGGCGCGTCGGGGTTCCTGCTCAAGGACACCGATCCACGTCAACTCGCGACTCTGGTGAAGACTCTCGCGGCCGGTGGCGTTGTGCTGTCGCCCCGTGTGACCAGGTCGGTCATAAGCGGATTCGCCGCGTCCAGCGCGGTCGCCTCGGCCGTGACCTCGGTCGCGAAACTGACCGAACGAGAGCGCACCGTGCTCGCACACGCGTCGGTTGGCCTGTCCAACCGGGAAATCGCCGGACTCGTCCAGCACAGCATCGGGACGGTGAAGGACGATATGAGCGCGGTGCTTGCCAAGTTCGGCGTAGCGACCCGCGTTCAGGCCGCGTTGATTGCGCAGCAGGCCGGGCTGATCGACGGTGAGTCGCCGTGATCGATCATCCCTTGATCGCGCGGCTGGCGTTCGTGGCTCTGATCTTTGTTGCGGCGCTCGATATCTGGCTGGTCGGTGGCGGTATGGACGGGCAGGGGCAGGCTGCCGTCATGATAGGTATTGCCGCGCTCTTTCTGCGTTCCCGGTTTCCGGTCGTAGCGTTCGTGGCGACCTTGCCGGTCGCGGCGCTCGGAGTGTCCGTGTTGATCCCGGCCATTGCCATCTACAGCGTGGGCCGTTGGATCCGGCGTGATGCTGTGGTGGTGCTGTGCGTCGCCGCCCTCTGCGTCGCGGGGATTGTGAGCCGGTACCCGATCGATTGGCGAATCGATACGCGGTGGTTCGTCAGTGATCTCATATTCATCGTCATGCTCGCGGCGGCACCGGTGCTCCTCGGCCGACTGGTCGCATCCCGAATCACGTTGCAGGGCAAGATCGCCGAGATCACCCGTGCCCACGAGGAGGGTGATGTTCTGCGCACCGAGACCGCGCTCGCCCGTGACCGTGCCCAGCTCGCTCGCGAGATGCACGATGTCGTCTCCCATCAGGTCAGCCTGATCGCGGTGCAGGCCGGTGCGTTAGAGGTGAGCAGTCGCGACGAGCTCACCGCGGACATCGCGGCGACCATCCGGACACTCAGCGTTCGAACGCTCGACGAGCTGCGACACATGATCACCGTGCTGCGCGCATCCGGCACCAGCGCAACTGGTCTGGCCCCGCAACCGACCGTCGCTCAGTTGACCGAGCTCGTGGAGTCCAGCGGACTCGACGTCTCGGTCCGCGGCAACCTGCCGCCGGATCTGCCTGCCGCGATCCAGCGGGCGATCTATCGCACCGTGCAGGAGGCGCTCACCAATGTCCGTAAGCACGCCCCCGGCGCGCGGGTCACTGTCGACTACGGTTCGAGTACGACCACTATCACTGTTGCTGTGGTGAACAGCCACTCCGAGGCGCCTGCAATGGAGCTACCCGGTTCGCGGCACGGGCTGCGCGGTCTGACAGAACGCGCCGAACTGTTGGGCGGCACGCTCAGCGCGCAGTCGGAACCCGACGGGGGCTTCGGGGTCGAACTGTGTCTGCCTTGGTCATCACGCCCGCACTGAGAAGTTCCGGCAGGCCACCACCCTTACGGGTGAACCCCCTCCGCTTCCCCCCGTGGATCCGCGTGGGTGGGTGGAGGGGTCAGCCGGAGGGTCGGCGCTGCGCCCGCGGCGGCGCGCCGAACAGTGT
Organism: Rhodococcus maanshanensis NBRC 100610; assembly: GCF_001894865.1. Taxonomy (GTDB): domain Bacteria; phylum Actinomycetota; class Actinomycetes; order Mycobacteriales; family Mycobacteriaceae; genus Rhodococcus_G; species Rhodococcus_G maanshanensis. The sequence continues at coordinate 29,172 of NZ_BCXA01000032.1, forward strand.
TGCGGTGAATCCGGGTGCCAGCCCGCGCACCAATTCATCAGCGGGCATCGAGGCTGTCGGTTCGAGACGCAGGACGTAGCGGGCGTGGATGACACCGAGCGCCTGCGCGGCGAACAGTCCGGCGCGGGCGCGCGCCCCGGTGCCGCCGAGGTGTTCGGCCAGCACGGTGACGAGTTCGCGGTCGATCATCTCCCTGATCAGCCGGGCCAGATCCTCGTCGTGGGCGGCGGCGGTGAGCAGTACGCGAATCGTGCCGCCGCGCTGCGGATCGTCCCAGGTGGAGACCAGAGCCGTCAGCACCCGGGCGGCCAATCGCGCCGGGGGACCGGGCAGTGCCTCGGCCAACAGGTCCGCCGGGTTCGCCGACAGCGCCATGGCGGCAGCGAAAAGTCCACGCTTGGAACCAAAGAAATAGCTGATCAGCGCCGCGTTCACACCGGCATCGGCGGCGAGGGAACGCATCGTGACCTTGACGTAGCCCTCGGCGAGAAAACGCCGGCGCGCGACCTCGAGGATGCCGCGCCGGGTATCGGGCGCTCCGGATCGGCGGCCGCGGGGCCCGGGTTTATTCATCGCCGTTGATTCTAGGCAGCGGTGCGGTCCACAGTGGGCATATCGCACCGACGAGACGGGGGAAAACGATGACCAGGTCCTACCTTCGCCGACCGGGGGCCTTGCGCCGGGCCGGCCACCGGATCGCCAACCTGATCCGGCCCGGTGTCGACATCGTGCCCGCCCCCGACGTCCGCGCCGACTACGACGTGGCGGTTCCGGTCCGTGACGGAACGGTGTTGCGGATCAATGTCTTTCACCCCGATTCGGCGGGCCCGCATCCGGTGATCATGTCCGCGCACCCGTACGGCAAAGACCGCGTCCCCGCCCATGGCAGGAACCGGCGCGCGGTCTCGGGCCAGTACCGGCTGATGCCGCAGCCCGCCCGCGTCCGGTTCAGCGAGCTGACCAGCTGGGAGGCACCCGACCCGCTGATTTGGACGGCGCACGGTTTCGTCGTGGTCAACGCGGATCTGCGCGGCGGCGGCACCTCCGAGGGCGTCGGCTCGCTGTTCACCGATACCGAGGCCCAGGACTACTACGACCTCATCGAATGGGTCGCGGCTCAACCGTGGTGCACCGGCCGCGTGGGTCTGGACGGGGTGTCCTATCTGGCCCTGAGCCAGTACCGGGTGGCCGCGCTCCGCCCGCCCCACCTGGCCGCCCTGTGTGTCTGGGAGGGCTTCTCCGATTTCTATCGAGACTTCGCCTACCCCGGCGGAGTTCGTGAGGACGGCTTCAGCGTCTTCTGGAGCAAGGCCACCTCCCGCGAGGCCCGTGTCACGGACGACATCCGCGCCGAGATCCTTCGCCGCCCCGACCGTGACGACTGGTATGCCGACCGCACACCGGATCTGGCTCGCATCACCGTTCCCATGCTGGTGTGTGCCTCCTTCTCCGACCACAGCCTGCACAGCCGTGGCAGCTTCGAGGCGTTCCGGCGGGCCGGTTCCGAGCGCAAATGGCTCTACACCCACCGCGACGGCAAGTGGTCGCATTACTACGGCCCGGAGGCCACTGCCGAGCGAATTCGCTTCTTCGACCACGTCTTGCGCGACGTCGACAACGGGTGGGACACCCGACCGGCGGTCCGCATCGCCGTTCACGAGCAGGGCCCGCATCCGACCGAGATCCACTACGCAGACGACTGGCCGCCCCGGGACGTCGAGACCACCACCCTCCACCTGCGTGCCGACGGCCTGCTGTCCGACGACGCTGGGCCGGCCGACGGACAACGTTCCTTCCGCTCCCGTGGCCGCCCCCTGGCCTGGACCTGGACCGCGCCCACCGATCTGGACATCCTGGGCGCGTCCGCTCTGCACCTGCACGTATCCCTCGCCGACGCGGAGGACCTCAACCTCTTCGCCGTCCTCCGCAAATTCCGTAACGGTCGAGAGATCTGCTTCGAAGGCTCCTACGGCTTCAATGCCGATGTCGTCACCAAGGGCTGGCAGCGCCTGGCCCACCAGACTCTCGACCCGGCTCTGTCCACTCCTCTGCAACCGGTCCACACCCACCACAAGCCCGAACCCCTCACCCCGGGCCACCCCACCCCCATCGACTTGGCCCTGCTGCCCCATGCCACCCGTCTGCGGCGCGGCGAACAACTTCGCCTGGAGCTCAGTGGCCGCTGGCCCTTCGCCCGTGACCCCTTGCGCGGCCAGTTCCCCGCCTGGTATCGCCAATCCCCGAATACCGCCTGTGCCATCCACACCGGCCCTGGCACCCCGAGCGCCCTGACCCTTACTTGGCGGCCAGTCGCATCGAATTGACCACCGCCGCAATGGCTTCAGCACGCCACCCCCGAACAGTCACCCGCGCGGGACGGGAGCGTCCGATGAACGGCTTCCACCTCATCGTCCATCGTTATGAGAAGGCCTCGCCACCCCATGCGGTGAGTGGCGAGGCCGCCGCCGCTGGCTGGGACCGGAAACGGCGAGGCAGGACGATATGTGACCCCGGTCGGGGCGCGCTTCGATACTCAGCGAATTCTCAGAAAGCGCGTTGAGGGCGGCGAACGCCGTTCTCTCGCAGGACCCCGTGGCGAACTTTCCCGGTCGATCGTCCGGTCCGAGCTTGGCCGCCCGTGCCGGCGGAGATCTGTTTTGTAACAGCGGTTTCCGCACTACTGATGTACTCAGTGTCACACCTACTTGCCCCCTGTGCAGGTGAGGTGGGTGGTGGCGTCCTATGCGTCATCGTGCCAGTAGGTGGCCCCGTCCACGCTCGGGCCGTTCGCTGAGTGCCCGCACGGCATTAGGTCGGTCTCCGGCCGTGCGCGCGTCCGTGGACTGGGGTGCGCGACGCTGCGAGCGGAAGAGAATGGCGATTCCATCGGCGCCGCTCAGGGTATGAGTGTGGGCCCCGCCGCTCTCCACGACGGCGAGGCCCACGCGCCGTCCCGACCCAGCTCCGGACCGGGGTGGCGGGGAGGACGGTAGGTGACCCGCGCGCGGATGCGCCACGATACTCAGCAAATTCTCAGCAAAAGCCCACAGACGGGGCGGGGGGAAGCGCTGCCTAGTAGCAGGACCACGCATGCACGGCGTTAGTCGAACTTCGTCGGCCGTGTATGCCTTCGAGAGGCCGCTGGTGTGTCGGGACGCCGACGGCCTCGCTCATGAAACGAGCCCTGCCGAATGTCACGCATCCGGCAGGGCTCGTGTGCCACACACAGGGGGATGGGAGTGGCACATTCTGGAAATCGGGGATTCAGGGCGTCGCGTTACTGCTACGTGCCGGACCGCAGCCGCAGGGCGGGCGGTGGAACGCGGAGTAGGGCGCGGCGGTGCTGCCCCGAGCGCGAATCGCGTCACGCCGGTATGGGAAAGGGCCTCGCCACCCAATTCGGGTGGGTGGCGAGGCCAACGCGCCGTCCCGACCCATCTCCTGACCGGGATAGCGGGGAGGACAGTAGGTGGCCCACGCGCGGGAGCGCCACGATACTCAGCGAATTCTCAGCAAAAGTCCCACGGGCTGGGCGGGGGAGGCGCAGCCTGGGTGCAGGACCAGGCGAGGCATGCGCTGTCTCAAATGGAAAGTTGCGAAACAACTCTGGCAAACCATGCGCGACGGCCGCGCCGACCGACTCGACACGCAGCTCACTGACTTCTCATCGGGTGAAAGGTTCGGAGCGATCGAGCGCGCCTGAAGTACCGTGGAATTGCCGGAAACGTAGCGCTCAGTGGTCATTCGAGACCCACCCCTGGCATTCATTTCAGTCCGCGACGTGTCGAGTCGCCCGGGTCGGTTTGCCGGGCGGCCGGTGTGCCGACGATCCCCACGATCGTCCTGCGGTGTCGACCTACAAGCGCCTGTTGTGGATCACGTAGGGGACGGTCTCGGTGACCGCGATGAGCGCGGTGACCGCGAAGAGGGCAACCATTGGCGACGGGCCGCGGTCGAGTGCGCCGACGATGAGGACCGCACCTCCGAGCACCAATGAAAACCCGACTCCGGCAAACAGATCGAACCGCCGCGGTCGCACCGGCGGCGAACCCAACATCGGAATCCGGTGACCGGCATTCTCATGCAGCGTCCGCGCTGTCGAAATGCTCATGCATCCCATGCCGACTATGACCTCGAGAATTCCGACTGTCCATGCGACCGCGGCACCGGGAGTCGCCATCAACGAGTAGATGAACGCTGCCGGGGACAGCACCATCGCGGGCACTACTTGCCACCACGGCGCATCTATCGGCGGGTCGTAGCGCACCTCAACCGGTCGCATCGGCGGTAGCTCGTTCATTGGCCTCCCCTGTCTCGCTTGCTGCCCTGTACGCGAAAGCTGCTGTATCTGTCCATCGTCCACAGCAGTCGTGTCGGGCTGGTACGTCAGTTGAGTCCTGCGTAGGAGTGCAGGCCCGATACGACGAAGTTGATCGCGAACATGTTGAACAGTGTCGTGGCGAGTGCTGCGACATTGATCCAGGACGCGCGAAGGCTTCCCCATCCGCTGGTAGCTCGGGCGTGCAAGTATGCGGCGTACAGCACCCATGCGATGAAAGAGACGGTTTCCTTCGGATCCCAGCCCCAGAAGCGACCCCACGCGGCCTCGGCCCAGATCGCACCACACATGACCCCGATGGTGTAAAGCGGGAAGCCGACGAGGGTCGTGCGGTAGGCGACCCGGTCGAGCAGTTCCGCGGATGGGAGCCGGTTGGCGATCCACGCCAGCGAGCCACGGGCGCCATCGCGTCCGTAGACGGCGATGACGTGGAGCAAGCTCGCGGTGCTGGCGAAGGTGAGGATCCCGCACGCGGACACGATGATTGTCACGTGGATTGCAATCCAATAGGAGCGCAACGCCGGCACGACGGGAGCTGCTTCGTTGTACATCGCCGCTGCCGCGATGAACAGGAGGATGACCACCGGTGCGAGGACGAACACCGTCAGGTTGCGGATCGGGTACTGCCGCACCGCGACCAGCCAGCAGGCAGTGATCGCTGCACACAGGAACAGTGCGTACTCATAGAGGTTGCCCAGCGGCCACCGGCCGGTCGCCATGCCACGTAGGACGATCGCGGCCACGTTCAATGTCAGGGCAACGAGCGTGACTGCGATGGCGGCACGTCCAGCTCGCTCGCTTGGCGGGCGGATGCTGTCCGCGGCCGAAATCCGCCCCGGCGTATCCGGGGTAGGTGCGCCGACAGCGGTCACAGCCCGGGTCTGGGCGTCTGCCGCGACCCTCCGTCGAACTGAGGTGCCCGCAAAGTCGAACGCCGAAAGAACCAGAGCAAGAACATAGATGGCAAACGCGGACGCGAACGCGTAGTCGCTGTACTGCGCCAGCGTGGTGTTGACCGGCATGAGCCCCCCGTGACTTCTCGGCTACTACGGTGGATCGTAGAGGATTGTCGGTTCGGACTTGACCCGTGCAGCCGCCACCGCCCTCGTACCTCGATCACCTCGGAAGCGCGCATTCCGGTGACCATCCACGCGTGCATGGGGATATCCGACTCACTCGCGGGACCCCGAAGCGCGATCGGCCCAATCAGGGAGTGGTACTCGACTTGTGCTCGTCGTCCCGAAGGTGATGGCCGGCCGATGGATGGATGGAGGGGTGTTCGCCAATGCCAGTTCGGTCTGGGCTGCATGCGGATTGGATAGGTTGACCAGTCGGTAATCACACTTTACGGAGGCTCCCGATCACACAAATCTGGACAAGTTCCAGTTTGTGAAGTCAGCTTCAATGGGCTTCGATTCCGGCCGCCCTACCGACCCTCACTGAATCCGCGGATGACTGGACCGAGGTAGTCGGCCTTTTGTCCGTCGAGGTGGCGTAGATCTGCAGTTGACCACGCCAGGGCGATCCGGTCGAACTCCGGAGTGCGGCCGGCCGCCTTCTCTGAGGACATGAGCAAGGAGTATCGATCATGCAGGAACGTCGCAGACTTTGGCGGGGCTAGGAAATGAACTCCGATGTTGCCATCGTGACCGCGGGTCACTGTCCAAAGTCCTAGCTCTGCTGGCTGCACCTCGACGCCGGTTTCTTCCTCGAGCTCCCGTGAGGCCTGGCGTTGGAGCCAATCGAGGTCAAGTATTTCGTGGTCGGGAGGCGGCTCAACCGATCCACCGGGCAACTGCCACCGTCGGGGTGCCGCGGTTGACGACGACATCTGTCCAACCAGCAATGATCCCTCAGGCGTCGGCTGCAAAGCGGTGACAAAAAGTGATGGATGCCAGGAGGTGGCGCCTGGAACACGACGCAAAGCATGGATCCGGTATGTGGCTCTGGCCCATGAGATCCGCAGTGCTGCCGGCGGGTGCTGCTCGACCGCTGTGCATACCACCACAGGACCGTCGAAGAGATTCGGATTCTCTCGAGTTGCAGCGTCCCACACTGCGTTCATCGCGACCCGCTGATCCGGCGTGATTGTGAGATGTGACGTTTCGACCAGATCAAGATGGCGGACCGGCAAGCACTCAGCATCGGCGGGGTGAGCTGTCACATTCGTGACACTACAACTGGCATGACCTCCGAATGGTGCCGTACACGTGGGAGGAATGGAGGCGCGCGGGCGAAGCGGGTGAGCGACGCCGCCGCCAGCCGTAGCCAGCCTGCCGACTCGGCCGTGGAGTGGTGCGGCTTGGAAGCGCACGGGGGTGGATGGAACGCGCGCGCGTAGTGGCGTGGGCGCGCGATGGAGAGGCGCGAGAGAGAGCAGCAGTGGATGGATGGAATGGTGCGGGTCCGGTCCGCGGCGAGATGGAGCGAGCGAGCGAGGCGATGGAGGCGCGCGCAGCTAAGGAATGGAGCATCAGATCAACAGTCAGAATAGAACAGATGGATGGATGGAGGGGTGTTCACCTATGCCGGCTTGTTCTGGGCTGCATGCTGATTGGATAGGTTGACCAGTCGGTAATCACACTTAACGAGGGCTCCAGATCACACAAACCTGGATGAGTTCCATGTTGCTGATGGTCGGGGCCCGATTGGAACAATCTCCGCTTCGAGCCAGGTCGGCCGATCGAGTCCGGCTGTTATGGACACGACAACGGTCAGGAGCGACGACGCTCACAACCCAAGCGCGCAGACCCCGGGTGACCATCGAGATCCTGCTGCTGTGCGCGATCCTGATGGCCAGCGGTCGGGTCATTCGCTGCGTCCTCGACACCCCGGGCCTCGACGACGTCGAATCCTCCATTCAGACCTCTTCGCCGTTGCCCCCGGACTCATCGTTTCCGGTGGAACCACAGGACGGCGCCATCATTCTGGGGGCAGAACCTCCGTCACGGACTGTCCGCCTCTCCGACTGGCCTCTCGCTTTCGCGCGGGGCAAGGCCGTCCAGCAGAGCGCAGTTCAACTCCGTGGCGGGGCTCATGGGCATGGTGTGGTGCGTTGCTCCGCCAACGATGATCGTGCGCAGCCGCGGGATTGATTCGGTCACGGTCGCCAGTCGCCGGCTGTCGTGCACCTTGCTGCCCTCCGCAAGAATCACCGTCGTGTCGACAGTCAATGCTTCGAGAGCATTTCGCTTGGGCCGCTTAGGAACAACGGTTCTCGACTTCGGGAAATGCTCCGCGCCACGGGCATCCAGATCGAGCCAGTCCTCATCGATGTGCTGCCCGTTGGTCTCCCAACGGATGAAGTCGCCTCTGCGCTTTTCAGTGGGCCGCAGAAGCAACGGAATGGCGCGGGCCAGGTACTGCGCTCGCATGCCGACGAAGCACGAATTTGGGTCGAGCAGCACCAGGTTCTGGACGCGATCGGGCTCGCGGAGCGCGTAGGCGAGCGCGATCATTGCGCCATAGGAGTGGCCGACGAGGCTGAAAGCTGCCAGACCGGCGGCGGTGGTGACATCGTCGAGCCATGACAAGAGGTCATCGACTGTCCGCGGGTGGTTGTCGCCCGCGACGCTCCGGCCGGCGTCGCCGATCAGATCCACCGCGAAGACCCGGTATCGATCGGCGAGAGCAGCGACATTCTGGAACCACACCGTCGAGGTCGCCCCACCTCCGGGCAGGAGTACCAGAGCTCGGGCATCTGCCGGCCCGCAAATGTTGACCCGGGTCGTTCCGTGCTGCGTTTCGAGGTCGACGCTGGTGACGTCGACCGGCCACTTTTCGAGAACTAGGTCGTATGCACCGTAGAAGGCGACTCCTTCCGGGGTGGTGGCGAAATCGACTGTCGACAACTGGGGCATCCGGTCTCCTCGGCAGATAGCTCGATTGATCGAGATAATGGATCTGTCGAGATAGTAGATTGTTGAGGCAATGCTGTCGACCGCAGGAGATCGTGATGGATACCGGAAGTAGACCTGCCGAGGATTCGCTCAATACGGTGCACCGGCTTCGGGCGCTGACGGTCGAGTTGCACCTTCTGGGCGCGGAGTTTGGGCGAGTGTATGGCTTGCATTCCACCGACGTCCGAGCACTGATCTGCCTACTTGACGCCGAACGCAGCAGCCGCCCGGCGACCCCGAGTTGGTTGGGGGAGCAGCTCCACCTCAACTCCGCATCAGTGACCGCACTGATCGACCGCATGGAAAAGGCGGGACATGTGCGGCGTCAACGGGACTCGCAGGACCGCAGAAGGGTCTTCGTTGAGGTGACTCCTGAAGCCGTGGAGCTCGGTTGGGCGTTCTTCGGGCCAGCGATCGCGAATGCGTTGGCCGCCATTGGCACGTACAGCCCTCAGGAAATGGAGACTGTGGTCAGGTTCTTGACTGACATGCAGGCGGCTGTCGCGAGCACTCGCCGGGATCCCGACATCAACGAGTAGCGGCGCGACGGTCGGTCGCGCGCGCAATCGACTGCTTTCACGCCACCCGACTTGCGAACGCTCATCTAGGACGTGGCTGAGTTCAGGAGACTGACTGTGCTGATCACACCGCCTCGCGAAGCAAACACTGAGCAGGACCGGCTGAGCTGGAAGGCCGCCGCGGATGGATGTTCGGCGTGTCAATCCATCTCGTTTCATCCTGGGTTACATGTGAATGGCTAGGTTGACCAGTCAGTAGTCACGCATCGACAACGGCTCTTGATCACAAACTGGATGAGCTCCCGGGGTGCAATCGCTCGATCTTTCGCCGTTGATGCAGCGGTCCCCTCGCGCAGCAGAGTCACCTCGTGATGAACTCGTTGGCGCGGTGGGTGATGTGGTCGCGCAGACGGGTGACTGCGGCGGTCGGCCGATGATTGCCCGTGGCGAGCCCGATGGTCCGGTCGCTCACTCCGGGCAGGTGGATGCTCACGAGGTCGGGGTGAGGGGTTTCCGCGGCCGGTAGCAGGGCAATGCCGAGGCCGTGCCCGACGAGGACCCGGATCGTCTCGAACTCGCTGATCTCGAATGCTACGTGCGGGTTGAACCCTGCATCGGCGCACCAGGAGTCGAGGCTCTGCCGCAGGTGGTAGGACGGTGGGCTGGCGATGAAATGCTCCTGATCGAGTTCCGCGAGGTCGACCTGTGTGCGTCCGGCCAGCGGGTGGGTGCGTGCGACGTGGAGCAGGATGCGCTGGTGTCCCAGAACAGTTACGGGCAGGTCGTCGGGCGGCGGGATCATCACGGCGAGGTCGAGGCGGCCATCGCGCACCATCCCGGCGAGCGCTTCGCCGTGTGCCTGCACAAGATGCAGTCGAATTCTCGGCGCTACCCGGTGAAACTCGGCGAGCAACGAGGGGATGCTCACCGGTCCGAGGGTGAGGGGGAACCCGAAGCGGACGAGTCCGCTGTCGGGGTCGGCGTTGCTGCGCACCGCGCTCACAGCGTCATCGAGTGCCCACACCAGGTCTCGGGTTCGTTCGTGGAGTTCGCGTCCGGCGGTGGTGAGGGAGACTCCACGCCCGACTTGTTGGAAAAGGGGCACACCCAGCGTGTGCTCCAAGGCCTTGAGGCGTCGGCTCAGTGACGACTGCGGCACTCCGAGCAGGTCCGCTGCGCGGGTGATGTGGCCTTCACGGGCAGCGGTGTCGAACGCGGCCAGTAGCGGAACCACGGCCGCGACCTCGTCCGACAGGAATCGATCCATACTCGGATGATAAGGCCTTGATCTGGTCATTGGACGGATGAGTGGTGCGGGAGCACCCTGGGGGCCACCACCGACGAACAAGGAGCGCGATCCCATGGACCACAGTGAATCGGCAAGCGCAGGAACGAGTATCGACCACGACGTAGTCGACGTCGTCCTCATCGGTAGCGGCGTCATGTCCGCAACCCTGGGTGCGTTGCTCGCCAGGTTGCAGCCCGACTGGTCGATTGTCGTGCTCGAGCGCCTCGGCGAGATCGCTGGCGAGAGTTCGTGTACATGGCACAACGCCGGTACCGGCCATGCGGGGCTGTGCGAGCTCAACTACATGCCCGATCCTGGGGACTCGGCGAAGGCGGAGGCCATCGGACGCCAGTTCCACCTCTCTCGTCAGTTGTGGGCCGCGCTGGTCGAGGGCGGTGACCTGCCCACTCCCGCGTCTTTCATCAATTCGACGCCGCATATGGACGTCGTCTTCGGCGATCGCGATGTCGACTATCTGCGGCAACGGTTCGCCACCCTGCAGCGCTCGCCGCTGTTCTCGGCGATGCAGTACACCGAGGATCCCGACGTGATCCGTCGATGGGCGCCGTTGTTGATGGAGGGGCGCACCGGTATTGGGCCGATCGCTGCGACACGGTATAAGGCGGGCACCGACGTCGACTTCGGCGCGCTGACCCGTTCTCTGGTCTGCGCCATGACCCGGCGCGGTGCACAGGTCCGCCTGCACCATGAGGTCACCGGGCTCTCCCGGGGAGCCGACGGCCAGTGGACCGTGACGGGCCGCGACCGCAGCTGCGGGGATCGCTTCAGGATCAGGTCCCGGTTCGTCTTCGTCGGCGCCGGCGGATACGCCCTCAAGCTCCTACAGAAGGCAAAGATTCCGGAGGTGCGTGGGTACGCAGTCTTCCCGCTCGGCGCGCAGTTCCTGCGCACCAGCAACCCCGACGTCGTCGCACAGCACACCGCGAAGGTCTACAGCCAAGCCTCCGTTGGTGCCCCGCCGATGTCGGTGCCCCACCTCGACCGGCGAGTGGTCGACGGTCGCCCGTCGCTGATGTTCGGGCCCTACGCGACGTTCAGTACCAGGCTCCTCAAGCACGGCAGGCTCACCGACCTGTTCACGACAATCCGACTGCGCAACATCGCACCGCTGCTCGCCGTCGGCGCTCAGAACCTGCCGCTCGTGCGCTACCTGATTGGTGAGCTGCTGGCATCACGGAGACGAAAGCTCGCACAGCTGAAGCGTTTCTACCCAGGCGCCGACCCCGCCGACTGGGAGCTGGTGCAGGCGGGCCAACGCGCTCAGTTGATCAAGCCGGACCCGCGAAGGGTCGGTGTACTGACCTTCGGGACCGAACTGGTCATTGGGGCCGACGAGACCATCGCGGGACTGCTTGGCGCATCACCTGGTGCCTCGATCGCCCCGTCCGTGATGGTCGACCTCCTCGCGACCTGCTTCCCCGAACACTACGAACAATGGGAGCCGACGTTGCTTGAGCTGATGCCGGCGATCGAGACTCGAGTGGACGCAGACCAGCACACCATCGACAGCAACCTCGACCGCACCGGGCGAATCCTCGGCGTGGCATAGCGATCCAGCTCCGGGTAACGCGCGACCTAGTGCAAGGAGATCCTGGGCTGTGCGCACTGGTGAACCCAAGCGGGCCTCATGAGTGAACACTCGATGGTTTCCTCGACAGGTTCGTGGCCGCGAGAGGCGCTCAGAGAATACGATCCCCGCTGAACACATCAAGGGGGGAGCTGCCCGCCGGGCGGGGACAGCTGACAGTGGAACGGACGTCGAATGAACACCATCGCGCGCGCTGACAGCGCCGAACGATCCGAGATCATCCAGCAGGCGAACAGCCTCTGGCGACGTGCCGGTGTCCGCGGGGCCGATCGCAGGATGCTGCTTTCGGAATTGAAGACTGAACTCCGCGGCGTCGACCCAGATGGTCACGGTATGCAAGCGGCCCCGGATCCCGTGAGCGAGCGGATGCTCCGGGAGCGGGCGCTCGAACGGGGTATGTGCGGTCGCGCGTTGCGGTTGGAATTGGCTATTCCAGCCGCCGTTCTCGGACTCGTGGCTGGTCTAATTACTCCTTCGCTCGTGCTCTGGCTCGTGCTCTCACTAGTGCTCTCGCCACTTTCGGCGATCCAGATGGGGCAGTACGCACGCCCGGTGAATGTCTCGTCCGGGATTCTGGGATATCTGTGTGCACTGTTGTTCGTGTGGCGGTTCCTGCACAACTACGGTGATCCTCGCGCCACGTCGACCGTGCGGTGGCTCGCTGCGCTACTTCCGGTTGGTGCCGCGCTCAGTGTCGGTGCGGTGGTTCTCATCACGCGGACGACGAACTTCTTCACGTCTCTCACGGCGTACCTGGTGGGTGTAGCGGTCGTCATCGGTGTTGTGGCCGTCGGGATCGGGCTGACTGTTGGGATCGCTCGGTTCTTGGCCGTCAGGACGCCAAACAGGACCGAGCCCAATCTCATCTAGAGGTTCGATGCGCGGTGGTAGTCGGCGCCAGTCGCATCCCGCTCACTCGAGGTCGACGGCGAGTCCGCTCTCATGACGGATCAGCCCATGAACTGTCGTCGTGTCCTGTCTATTCAAGTAGGTGTGCGGGGCTGTGTAATTTTCGCCCACCGAGCGGCCGTTACTTGAGGACGGGGTGAGCGAGGGGGACCGATGGGCGCCGACGAGGCGAGATTCACGGAGATGTACACGCGGTTGTACTCCCGCGTGGGGGCGTACACCCGTCGGCGGGCCACAGATTCGGCCGCCCAGGACGCCACCGACGAAACCTTCCTTATCGCGTGGCGGAAGCTGCACCAGCTCCCAGACGATCCGCTGCCATGGCTATTGGTGACAGCGCGAAACGTTCTCTCCGAGTATCGGCGCCGCACTGACCGACAGGAGGCGTTGGTCGAACGGATGACGGCGAGCTTGCTCGAGTTCGAGGCTGCCGAGCCAGGAGCGGACCACGCTGCTGTTGAACGCCTCGCAGTACTGGGCGCGCTGGCATCCCTCTCCGATCGCGACCGGGAGACCCTGATGCTGACAGTGTGGGATGGCCTGAGCCACGCACAATCAGCCGAAGTCATGGGTTGCAGCACCTCGGCCTTTGCGGTCCGGCATCACCGCGCCCGGCGTCGGCTGGAGGTCGCACTGTCCGCCCAGGACCCGAGCACCGTCAACCCCACATTGCGGAGCGAAAGGGACGCGAGATGAGCGACGACCGAACAGCTCTCGCCAGGATGGAACGTCAGAATCCGGTGTCGCCGGATGCCGAGCTGGCGCCGCCACCCGGTGCCCTGGAATCGATCCTGCTACACGAACGAGACCACTCGGAAGGCCGCACTCGGCAGTACCGGCCGCTGCTCGTTGCGGCGAGCGTCATGGTTGCGGCGGGGTTGGCGATCAGCGCATTGGTCGCACTGAATCAGGACGAGCAGGGACGAACCGTCGCCACCCCCGGCTCGACTGCCGAACGGACCTTCTCGCTGCCGCCAACCAATCCCGATGCGGCCGTGTTCCCACCGGTCGGCGCGAATCCAGGCGATGCTGCGACCGCCCCCATGCTGCACTTCGTCGCCTATAGCAGCCCGGTCTCCTCACACGAGCTGCTGTTGAACCTGGCTGACCGAGCTGAGCAGCAGCCACCCGCTCGAGGCGAAGGGCCGTACGAGTATGTGACGAGCCGCGGGTGGTACCTGACAACTCATCAGACCACCGATGGTCTGGTTCTCAGAACCGAGATCGCGGAGATCAACCGCGAGCAGTGGCGCGCCGAGGACGGGTCTGGTCGTGTGACCGACACCGAGAACGGTGTCACCCAATCCTGGGAAGTAAGTCCCCAGGAACACCCATGGACTCGGCTGGATACGGGGGACGAATCGGCCCCGGTGCTACGCGATCAACTCCTCGACGACGGGCAGGGCCGAACAGTCCAGCAATGGTTCGGCGCGTTCAGAGATACTTGGGCATCACAGATCGCCTCGCCGGAACTCCAATCGGCCTACCTGAGCCTCCTCGCAGACCAAAACGACATCGAGGTCCTCGGAGCCGTCAACGATCGTGTGGGGCGCCCCGGAATCGCCGTCAGCACCTCGACCGGCGATCGAAAGCTCGTCCTCATCCTCGACGAATCGACCGGCGCACTACTCGACTACGAGGAGATCGCACTCATCCCGGAAGCTGCAGAAGTTCCAATCCCCCTGCCCTCCACAGTCAATTACACAGTCTGGCTCGACACAGCTCGCGTGGGGTCGGTAGGCGAGCGGCCGTAGCGGGACCTAGAGCGGCACGCGGTGGATGGTTTTGAGAATGTTGATAGGGCGTGTTGTCGTTCAGCCGAGTGCCACGGGAAGTAGGCCGCGCGGAGTCTCCTGAGTGATCTGGTTCAACGCCGACTTGAGCGTCGGGTATTTGAACCGGAAGCCGGTATCTGCGAGCACAGCCGGGTCGACCCAACGGCTCTTGAGTACCAGCTCAGCCTCGGTGCGGATGATCCGTGCGCCGAGTTCCAGCATCCAGTCGGGTGTCGGTAACCCGCGCTGTCGACCCAGAGCAGTTCGCATCTCACGCATCATCTGGTCGTTGGTCACCGGGACCGGCGCTGCGATGTTGACCGGCCCAGAGATGTCCTGGTGTTCGAAGACATGGGTGATCGAGCGAACGACATCCTCAACGTGCACCCAACTGAACATCTGCCCACCATCGCCCATCTTGCCGCCGAAGCCCAGGCGGGTCAGATTGATGATGGGGTTGATCGCCCCGCCGCCGGCGCCGAGCACGATCGACATCCGGAGCGCGACCTTGCGGATGGGTGTTGGTGCATCGGATAGCTCCTGCTCCCAGGCTCGTGCGACGGCCACCGAGAATCCCTTGCCTAGCTCGCCGGTCGCCTCGTCCATCGGTCGATCACGAGCATCTCGGTAGATCGTGCCGGTGCTGGCATTTGCCCACAGCGACGGAGGCTGCGG
Organism: Rhodococcus maanshanensis NBRC 100610; assembly: GCF_001894865.1. Lineage (GTDB taxonomy): Bacteria > Actinomycetota > Actinomycetes > Mycobacteriales > Mycobacteriaceae > Rhodococcus_G > Rhodococcus_G maanshanensis. The sequence continues at coordinate 44,184 of NZ_BCXA01000032.1, forward strand.
CGTGCGGGCCAGTGCACGACCAAGCAAGGCGGTGGTTTCCACCCGTGATGAGAAGATCTCATCGGCATTGCGTTTGTTGTAGCGGCAGCTCACCGAACGGCCGGCGAGGTTGACGACCAGATCTGCGCCGCTGAGAACATCGACGACACTTTGCTCATCGGACCAGGTCGCATCGCTCACGCCGCCTCGGCCGATCGTCCGCACCGCGACCTCGCCCGCTTCGAGCGATCGGCGAAGGTACTGCCCGATGTAACCCGAAGCGCCGCAAATGACGACGCTGTTCATAGTGCTCATCGCGTTGTGACTCCTTCTCTGACACCGATATTGGCCATCAACTTGGCGACGTCGCCGACGATGCCCCGGGCAACTGGCAACCGGGCGAGCTTGACTGCCTTGGCGACCACAGGGGAAAGACCGTCGATCAGCGCACGGGTGCGCGTCTGCTCGGGAGACGAATCAGTGACCCAGTGCAACGTCACACCGAGATACGCGAGCCACAGAAGTGCGGGGAGCTGCTTCTCCAATGACGGCGGCGTCTTCTGACGCGAGGCAACCAGAACATCGCGCATCAGATCGATGGCCATCGCCCGCGCGTCGGTCGACTCGACCGAAAACGGGCTAGATCGCGATGTGGTCGGCAGGGCACTCTGCAGAAATGTGCCGCCGAAGCCGTGATAAGGAGCCATGACATCGAGTCCGGAGTGCAGGACCGTCCTCAAGTTCTCCTCGAGTGAGCCACCCTCACGCAGGAGCGGCAGCACCCGATCACGGTGATCGCGCTGGATCACCAGATACAGCTCATGAACGAGCTCGTCCTTGCTGGCGAAGTAGTAGTAGGCATTACCGAGCGAGACGCCTGCCTCCTTCGCGATCCGACGCATGGTCGTCGGCTGGAAGCCCTCGTCACGAAAGAGCCGCAACGCGGTCTCCACCAGCTTCTCCCGAGTCTCGGTCCCGCGATCGCTCATCGCATCTCCCTATTTGAACGCGTTCAACTTCAGCGTAACGCCTCATTTGAACACGTTCAAAGAGGGCAGTCGGTGCCCACCCCGTCAGGCTCGTCGGCTCATCCGCAGCGGAAGTCGGCACCGCGCTGGTGGGGCGACATATCGGCCGAATCGTGTGGCCCGCCATAGATGGTTTGGTCGCGGTCACCGTACTGGCCCGGCGATGATCGCCGTCGCTGGAATCTGCCTCCTCTGGGTGCGGGCCCCGGTCTAGCATCGGTTCCGGTCGGCGATCACGCCGGCCGGAACGGGGGCGTTGTGCGGTGGTTGCTGTCGGTACTCGCGGTGCTGGGGCTGGCGGGAGTGCTGCCGTTGTCCGCTCCTGGCGTGGCTCATGCCTGCTCGTGCGTCTACGAGCCCGACGGTCCTCGGATAGTCGAGCAGGTCTCGTATGCCGCGTCGGTCTTCACCGGGACCGCGACGGCGAAGCGCGTCGAAGATCAAACCGAGTTTTACGAGTTCGATGTCCGTGAGGTGTTCGAGGGCGACGTCGGTGCTGAGACGGTGGTGTCGTCGAGTGTGCAGAGCGCTGCCTGTGGGCGCGGCTTCGATATCGGTACCGAGTATCTTGTGTTCACTTCGACATACGACACCAAGGGTGCACCGTGGTCGGTCGACAGTTGTTCGGCGACAACCGAATCGAGAAACAACCGGACTCGCGACGCTGCGGTGACCGTCTATGGGGCGCCGTTAGCAATTGATCCACAGGACCAGGTCTTTGTCTTCATCGACGACGGCGGTGAGGGCGCCGGGGACGCCGCCGGTGCATCGTGGTGGTGGAGGCTCGCCTTCGCGGGAGGTGCGGTCGTGATCGCGGGGGCACTGGTGCGCCGGTGGATCCGGTCACGCAGGTAAGCGGCGGCCCCGATCCCGGCCCCGCGTTTGCCGGACTACCCACCTCACGATTGCGGCCGGCCTGCGAACACGCTAAAGGTCCGAGGCCTGCTGCCACGGCAGGTGGCGCGTCCGGTTTCCCGGGTACACCCACAACGCTTCTACCGGGCGCGGGCATGTGGACAGTGCCCTAGCTGTGCCCGGTTACGGCGAGGTAATCGCGTCGCGCTCCTTGACGTGCATTCTCAGGTTTTCGCGGTAGAACGCGTATCGCTGATGATCCGCGAGCGCGGTGCGTACCTCCTCATCGGTGAATCCCGTGTGGCCCAGAAGGCACAGCCGAAGGACCCAGATCACAGACGATTCCGCGATCATCCAGTTGAGGAACTGAGCGTCGAATGTTCGCCCAGTGTTGTGATGCGCCAGGTCGTTTCGTGCCGTCTTTACCAACCTCGCCCACTCGGCGACGGGATCGGTGATATCGCTGGCAATACGCTGGGCCATCGCGTGAAGGTCTCCGGCGCGGCCGACGTAGTCTCGCTTGCTGCCGACAATTCGCTTGTGAATCCCCTCGACGAGGGAGCACGCAATGAGCGCGTGAACTTGGATCGCCTGCTTTTCGACCGGGTCGGCAACAGCGGCGGCGAGCCCATCCATCGTCTGTTCGATCGCCAGCCACCGCGCGACGCGCTCGAGTGTGAGAGCGTCGGGTGACAAGAGATTGCGCGGGTTGGGTGCCGACGTTGTGCACGGATCCGTGCGATCTGTCTTGACCTCCAACCAGTCCGATTGTCCGGCGTTGCGGATCTGTACCCGCGTTGGTGTCAGCTCCGCGTCGAGCGCCAGCTTCGCCAACGTCACCACGGATCGGACCGCGCGATCGGCCGAGCGGATCGACATGGTCGACGACGGCCGGAACTCCAGCCATGTCTCGCCTCCGACACGCTCACACACGATCTCGCCCGCATCATCGGACGCCGACGCGCGGTCGGGCAGGTGCGACCACCAAACCGGGCTATCGAGGACAAGCTTCACCGCGTCCAACTGGGTCGCATGCCCTTCGGTTAGATGGGCGCCAATGATGAGCGTGTACGGGTCCCAGACTTGCTGGAGGGGCGGCGTCGTGAAGTCGAACAGATTCATCGGAGGGTGCTGGAGATAAGAATCGACACACGTCACCGGACCCAGGTCGGTGTCGCCCAAGATCAGACGGGGCACGCCGTCGGCGACGATTCGAGCTGGATCACCGCTGCGTGTGATCTGTAACCCGCCAGTCTCGGGCGTCACGGTGAATGGCGCGGCGGCCTCGTCGATCACTCGCGACTTGAGAGTGAGCCGTGCCGGCGACCCTGGCTCCCATGTCAACGCGCCATCGATGCGCTTGCTGTTGTCTTCAGAGGACCAGAACTGCCCAGGTGTTTCCAGCGATTCCACTCGATCAAGCTACTTGCGACACCAGATCTCGCAGGCAGAACGTCGTATTTGCCGCCATCGCAGAACACGAGGATCAGTCAGCGCTGGAGCCTGCCGGATACGAGCGCCTGCGCTGACTTCCAGACCGGGCGCCACGGCCGTCTCCGAAGGAGTCTAGAGAGGTCGTATCCGCTCGTTACGGTCGTAACGTGGTAGCTCATCACGAGGAGGCGACGAGACGGTGGATGGACGGTATGCGAGCACCAGCAGTCGCCGGACCTGGTCGCGGCGTTCGAGGCCACCGAGACGGTCGGGGAGGAGCTGTCTCTGTCGTACAACATCGCCCCGACGAAGCGGGTGGACGTGGTGCTTGAAGGGTCGCCCAGCGACGAGCCCGGCGTCGACCCGGTCCGGCAGGTCAAACAGCACGGTGAAGTGGGGCCTTTTACTGGACTACGGATCGGGTCAGTGGATGCGCGGTGCAACTCGTCGAAGGATGACGCAACCATTTCTGTTGCCGTAGGTTCCGCGAGTTCTTTGCCGCCGAACCGATTGACTTCGTAGCTTGCGATCCGCAGGCGGCGGTGACGTGGGATCAGTATCGCGTAGGTCGGTCAACTGGCGGATGTGCAGGCTTCCCACGGTGCGGTCTTCCTATCGTTGTCGGTGTGTCTGCGAGACTCCTCGAATGGAACACATCGGGCGCGAAGCAGCAGCACTGCTCAACGAAGCTGGGGTCGAACTCGACCGCGGTCTGACCGATGCTGAGTTTTCCAATGTTCACGAACGCTTTGGATTTCACTTCAACCCCGACCACCGAAGTCTTCTGGCGACGGCTCTACCAGTCGGCGACGGCTGGCCGGACTGGCGTAATGGCGACGATCTCAAGCTGGGTACCTGGCTGGACCGCGTCGCCGAGGGCTTCATTTGGGATGCACTGCATCAGACACCGCCCTTCTGGCCGGCGTCGTGGGGCAAACTGCCTTCCACATCCGAGAATGTGGCCACAACCGTGCGTCGGGAACTCGGGGCGTGGCCGCGCCTCGTCCCGATCTACGGGCACCGTTTCACGCCCGCCGCACCCTCCCCGACGGGATCGCCGGTCTTCTCGGCATGGCAGACCGACATCATCTATTACGGGGCGAACCTCGTCGAATACCTGACCAATGAGTTTCCTCTCGGTCAGGGCCGGAAGTCTCTTCGCCCATCACCGTCCGCGTGCCGTTTTGGTCCCGGTTCGTCGAGTCGGCCAACAGCGCAGAATCAATCTGACCGGCACCACCGCGCGACGCGGTGGTGCTCGGTATCCACAGGACCTTGGTTGCTTGGCGCAGGGTCAACCCGGTCGAGAACCTCAGGGGTGTGCATCTGCTGCAAGCACGGCAGGTGGATTGTGCACCGGTGTGGTTCGACGGCCATACCGGTCAGGTGGTGGCCCCGATCGGTGCGCTCTGCGAAGCAGCGTGGTGACCTGTCCGGTCTAGGGCCGAATGGCGCGCGTGGGAATTGCCCATAATGATCTTGTCGTTCTGATCAATCGAGCCACGCCGTCCGGCATCGTCGTTTCAGCCGCCGCTCGTCGCTGCTCGGCTGGGGACGGCAGTGATACTGGCTGGGTGAGCATCACACGGTGTAGGGACCTGACCGCGGCGCGGTGGATCGAACAACGACCCGAGGACTGGGGTCGGCTCGCCGCCCGGGGCCCGGTCTGCTTCGACAGGTACTCGAGGCTGCGGATCATCCCCGACCCGGCCTTTCCGGGGCAACGGGAGACCGACGTCCACGTCGGTGCCGACGCCTTGCACGACACCGACCAGATCGGGGTCGTGTTGGCAGCGTTGGCGCGATACACCGAAACTCCCGACGACTGCTACTTCCTCGTCTGGGAGGGATGGCCGAGTTTCCACTCCGACGGCCCGTTCCCGAGGGTGGCTATCCCCAACCGTGGCTACTACCTCTTTCACGGCTCGCTCGCGGACTTCCCCTACTGGAACAGTCAGTTCGAGGCGCTGCTCGGTGACAAGGACGCACCGACTCCGTCGTTCGTGTGGCCCGCAGATCGCGCTTGGTGCGTGACGTGTGACGTCGACCCCCACTTCGCCACGATCGGCGCATCCGCCGAGGCGATCGCTGCGACGTTGGCCCTGCCGGAAGTCGACGTCGTCGTCGACGACCCAGACGTTGAGCCGCCCTACTACTGCTGATACCCGAAGTGCCGGGTCAGTGCTGAGGCGGGTAGGGGTCGTGGTCGGAACATCTGCGGTGCGCGTTTCACGGCTGCTCAAGTTCGGCCCGCTTGAACTGACCGGTAAGAGCTTGCGGAGGAAAGGCTGACAGACTCGCACGATGGTCCCCTTCGATCACCGAGAACAAGTGTTGACCGCGACCTGGACACCGCAGGACGGGGTTCGAGTGACGTTCTCGGATTTGCCCGACCCCTGGTTGATTTCCCTGGATCGGCTTGGCCGGGATCTGAAGGTGCGTCAGTACGGCGGTGATGTCGAGCGCATCGACTGGGTAGCCGAGTACGACCCTGAGGGCGGTTGGGTGTGGCTTCTGAGCTCGGTCACGATAGCGGGCCACCGCCCGAGCGGGCTCGGAGTGAGTGGCATGGGCGCGTCTGTTGACGACGACGAGGAAAAGGTGCTGATGTCGATGGCTGACCTGGTGCAGAACGAGGTGGCGGAGTCAGGCACGGCGTGGCCATGGGGTGACGCGGTTACCGCGCAATCACTCCTACTTCAGTGATCATCGAGGCACGGCTGCGACGTACGATCCGATGCTGCTGATCGAGGTATTCCGTCAGGTTGCGATCTACTACGCCCACACCTTCGCCGGCGCTGACCGTTCGCAGAAGTTCATCTTCGGATCCGCGGACTTCGAGATCATTGATCGCGAGACCTTCCGAATCGGGACGTGTCCCGGACACTGCACCATCATCGCGGAAGTGGTCAACGAGAAGACGCGCGACGGCGTGGTGACCGGACTGACGCTGGAGATGACCGCTTACATCGAGGGCAAGGTTGCTGCGCGCGAGGCGATGGCCTACCAGTGGATGCCCGCTGAGGTGTGGACGCGTATCCGGTGCCGTGGGCGTAATAGCCTGGGGCTGCCCGATATGCATGAAATCCCCAATGCCACACCGGTCGCTCGGATGCGACCCGGTGCAGTCGGTCGACACAATCCGCGAAATGCGATCTTGGCCAACCCGACGTTCGACACCGCCGAAATCAGCGCCGTGACGGTGATCGACACCAATCACCCGTCCTTGTTCGATCACGCCCTCGATCACGTGCCGGGCATGCTCCAGTTCGAGGCCGCCCGCCAGATCGCGATGGCCGCGGCGAACGCCTCGCTGGGGTTGGATACCAACCGGATGGTGATGCATCAGCTCGAGATCAGCTTCGAGAAGTTCGGCGAGTTCGAGCTCGAGACCATCGCGCATGCTGTCGTCGAGACCGACCCGGACGGCAAGGGTGCAGTGATCGCGGCTATCCGGATTACACAGGGCGATGAGGCCATCGCCACCGGGCGCGTTCACCTCCAGGTGATGCCGGTCGACATTTGGACGATGGTCCAGTGACTCTGCGAAAGCCCTTCGTCTGGTTCGACTTCGGCGGTGTCCTTTCGCCGTCACTGCCTGAGCTCTTCGATACCTACGCCGAACGCACGGGGATCCCCTCGGTCATCCTGCAGGAGGCGATGGCTGCGGTCGCCCTTGAGTACTCGATGCCGACGCTCGCTCCCATCGAGCTCGCGGTTGTCGACGAGCGGACGTGGGTGAGGAAGCTGCACGAGGTGATCGCCCGCGAGTACCCCGGCGTTGATCTCACGCGTAGCGAGCTCGACTTCGGGCGACAGTGGTTCGATGGACACCGGGCGAACGAATCGGTTCGGCAGTTCGCGCTGGAACTCGCCACGTCCGGCATTCCGGTGGGGATCCTCAGCAACAATGTCGTCGAATGGGAGCCGTATTGGCGACCCATGGTCGGTCTCGACTGTGTTGTCACCGACGTTGTCGATTCATGCAAAGTCGGGGTCCGCAAGCCTGACCCATCCATCTTCGGCCTTGCGGCCGAGCGGAACGGCGTCTTGCCCAATGACTGCATTCTCATCGATGATATCGCCGAGAACTGCGCTGCAGCTCGTCAGTCCGGTTGGTCCGCAGTTCAGTTCGTCGACGCAGAACAGGCGATCGGCGATGTCCGCGAGCTGCTCAGCAAACGGAATGCGCTAAGTAGCCATCCGGTGTGATGTGAGCCGACCGCCACGGAGGGGCGGGGGCGATGGAACCGGTCATCGACATCCGGTCAGAATCGTCCTCGCCCAGCCGCGGTGCGTCCTCGGCCACTCGAAGCTCGACGCTGCGTCCAGACTGCAATAGTCGCGCCAGGCTCGTAGTCTTCCCGGAGTCGTGGTCCGTGACAGCGAGATCGGTCACGAAACCCGGCTGAAACTGGCCGGAGATCATTTCTGCGAATCCGTCGTGGATCGACGGAACTGTCAACATCGCCTGCATCGCGTCGCGGAGATCGGTCATGGCGGGATTCATCATTCGCGACTGGAGGACAGTGTTCCCGACCACGACCGCTGCGACGGCCGCGCGGCGTCGGGACCAGTCGTCGAGCGTGTTATCGGCCAGCTTCCCTTGCACGACCTTTGCCAGGCGCCAGCCGAGGGTGAACGAATCCTGCATCCCGGTGTTGAGGCCCTGGCCTCCCAGCGGGTAGTGGATGTGGGCGGCGTCGCCGATCAGGAGAAGCCTGCCATTGCGCATCGCGGAGCGATAGCGCCCGTAGTCGCTGAATCGGGTCAGGTGGGAAATCAAAGTCAGGTCAGGCGTTTCACCCAGGACCGCAGTCATCGTGTCGAGGTACTCCGACTCAGTAGGGACTGATCTGTCGGCCGCAGGGCCGCGGAAATCCATCCCGATCACCCGTCCCTGGCCGATCGGATTCGGATTGTGCATGGTCCAGCCGTTCGCCGTGGGGTTCCACCCGGCCGGCGGACCGCCGAATCCGGCACGTGCGAGGCCGGCGATCGCGTTCATCGTCGCCGGGACCTCGACGGATGGAAATGTGCCAGCGGTCGCCACGAGGCTGCGCGCACCGTCGGCCCCCACGCAGTACTGCGCCGTCACTGTGCCAATGGATTTCGTGGCACCACTACCGGATGAGAACTGCACCTGGACACGCCTATTGCCGTTGATCCCGCTGCAGACGACAGAGCGCGCGGTAACCCCACGACGGATATCTGCGCCGTGCTCGCGGGCGCGTAGCTCGAATGCCGCCTCGAGGGTCGCCTGCCCAATTCCTGCGATGGGCGCAGGCTCCTCGGCGGGCGCGCTCAATGTCAAACCGGAAACGCCGGCGAACTGAAACCCGGTGCGCTGCACGGTGCCAGCAACCTGGGGGATCTGTTCTGGTTCGCATGAGGGGATGTAGCCACGGCGAGCGAGATGCGACAGCGACCGCGCATGCACTGTTCCGGCCCGAGGACGTTCGTCGACCTCGGTCCGTGTCTCGAGCAAAAGCACCTCCACGTCCTGAAGAGCCAGCTCAGCGGCGAGCAGCATCCCTACCGGGCCACCTCCAACAATCACGACATCGACGCTGATCGGCGGCGTCATCGGAGCGACTCCAGTTGCAGGGGTTCAACAGACATGATAGCTACTATAGTCCTCGAACCTACGAAGAAGTGAGAACCCTTGTGACTGCCACCTCGCAGGACTCCGTAACAATCTCGCCGCCACCGAGCCGGTGGACGCTCCCGATCGTGCTCACCGCGCAGTTCGTCACTCCTATGGCGATCGCCGGTACCGCAATCGCCCTCCCAGAAATCTCCAGTGACCTTGGAGCCCAACCGACCGCCCTGCAGTGGGTGGTCAACGGGTTCAATGTCGCGTTCGCCCTCGGGGTGCTGGCGTGGGGATCCCTGAGCGACCGCATCGGCTACCGCGTGACATTCACCCTCGGTGCGACACTGTTCGCCGTCGGCAGCGCTATCAGCGCAGCCGCACCGTCGCTCGCGATCCTCGACGGAGCTCGCCTCGTCGCCGGTATCGGCGCCGCCGCCATCCTCACCGGCGCAACCGCCATGCTTTCCAAGACCTTCGAAGGGGCCGTGCGGACTCAAGCGTTCGCGCTGTTCGGCACGATCAACGGCCTCGGTCTCGCCCTCGGCCCAACCATCTCCGGTCTCCTTGTCGCAGGTGTCGGGTGGCGCGGGGTCTTCCTCGTTCAGGCCGCAGTCCTCGCTCTCGCTGCTGTCGGCTCTCGGGCTCTCCCGAGCACGCGACCTGCTCCGGCCCCCGCAGGCGGGAAACGAGCGCCCATCCTCGACCTGACCCTCCTGCGTAACCGCGAGTTCCTCGCGATGTGCCTCGTGCCCGTGGCGGGCTCCATCGGCTTTGTCACCCTGCTGACCTATCTGCCGTCGGCATTCAGTGGCATCAAGTCCATGTCGCCCGGCGCCGCGGGTCTGACCATGTTGGCCATGACCATTCCCGTGCTCGTCGCCCCGACTGCGGTCGCCAAGCTCGTCAACACTGTCCGATCCGTCCACGTCGGATCCGTCGTCTACGCGAGCCTCGCCGCGCTCATCCTGGGCAACATCGGAATGCTGCTCCTGTCCGAAAACCGTTCGATCGCCTGGGTCATCGTCCCAATGGTCCTGCTAGGGTTCGGTTTTGGCCTGCCCATCGGTCTCGTCGACGGCCACGCGCTCGCTGTCGTCCCCGCCGAACGCGCCGGCACCGCCGCCGGCCTACTGAACTTCTTCCGCATCGGCAGCGAAGCGATGTTCGTCGCCGGCTACGCATTCGTTCTGTCGACGGTTGTCGGTCAACAACTCACCGGCGCCGCCGCGGAAGACACCGCCGCGGGCCAGCCCGGTCACCCCGAGGTGTACCGCTGCGCCTTCGACACCACCGTCGTCGGCCTGATCAGCCTCCTCATCGCGATCACTATCGCGATCCTTATCGTCCGCAGCAAGTCCGCACAGTCGACCAAGGAGGCCTGATGTCCGCACCCGCCAGCCCGAGCCGTGTCCGGTTCGACGTTCGCTCGATACCCAACATCACCCCGCCGGGAATGATCACCACCCAAGCAGCCCTCTCACCAGGCGGGCTCCCGCAGATCACATTGCCCACCGGCCATACCGCAGTTCATCTGACCACCTACGCCGATGTGCACCAGGTGCTCACCGACACCTCGTTCATCCGACGCGAAACCAACGTCGATGACGGCCCGAGCTTCCTGCCGACGATCATGCCCGAGGACATGCTCCTCAACCTCGATCAGCCAGATCACGGGCGGCTCAAGCGCTTCGTCGCCGCGGGCTACAGCGCAAACGCGATGACTGGCCTCGCGCCGACCGTACGTCGACTCGCTGACTCCGCCGTCGACAGCCTCAGCAGCACCCTCACTGCGGGCGCCGACGTCGACCTCATGAGCGAGGTCCTCGACCCCCTGACAATCAACGTCAACGCTTACTACCTGGGGATCCCCGCATCCGACATCCCCAAATTTCGGCACCTGTCCCGACAAATGCAGCTCGCCCACGACACCGACGTGCCCCAGCTTCTCGAAGACTTCTGGGAGCTCTACCACTACATCGAAGACCTCGTCAGCGGCCAACGCGACCTCAGTAACGGGCTCATCAAGGATCTCCTCGCCGCCCGAGACACCGTCGAACCACCGGTCAGCGACGCCGAGTACGCCGCGACGCTGCTCGGCTCCCTGGTCGGAGGCGACCAGAACGTCCTGTCGGTTCTGTCGAAGATCATCTACACAGCCCTGGTGGAGCACAGCCTCTGGGACCTGATGGCGGACGACCGGAGGACGGTCCCCGACGTAGTCGAGGAACTGCTCCGTCTGCTCCCGCTCGGGCGGATCTCGACATTCCCCCGCATCGCATCGCGCGACATCGAACTTTCCAGTGGAACTGGAACCCTTCGAGCAGGCGAGATCGTTTACGCCGATGCGCACAAGGCGAACCGTGACCCCGAGGTCTTCCCGGAACCATGGGTTGTTGACACCGCCCGAACGGGAAAGCGGCACCTCCAGTTCGGCTACGGTATGCACCACTGCATGGGATCAGCCCTGGCCCGCATGGAGATCATCGAAGCGATAACCGTGCTGACAAACCGCCTGCCGAACCTTCGCCTCGCGGTGGACCCCGAAACCATCGCCTGGGACACCGGTGTGCTTGTGCACCGCCCCCTGAGCCTGCCTGTCGACTCCGCAATCTGATCCCACGGGAGTGCAACCAGCCACATTTTCAGTAGGTACCATTTATTGCGGAGGTATTGCCGCGCCTCCGCGAAAGGAACACGGTTGACATGGCTGATCAGGACGGACACCCGGACCTCGACGAGTTCGATCTCTCGAAGATCCTGCACGCACTCTCAGACGAAAACCGGCGCAGCGTCATCGTCCAGCTTGCCGAACAACCCGACGACACCGAGCAGTTCTGCAGCGTCTTCGGCATGCCCTGGGCCCAATCCACCCGCACCCACCACTTCAAGGTCCTCCGAACCGCGGGACTGGTCTGGCAACGCGACGTCGGCAACGGCCGCATGACCCGACTACGCCGTGACGACCTCGAGAAGGCATTCCCCGGGCTCCTCGACCTGATCGTCGCTGCCGACCGCAAGGCACGCATGGGCGCACAATGATGTGCACTGTCCGTAGCGCGCACGCGTGGCCCAGCAGCCAGGCTGCACCTGCGCTCGCGGTGGTCGCAAGGCGTTGGAGAGCGCAGCCTTCGCCACCCGCATCGCGCTATCTGAGAGTTCGCTGAGTATCGAAGCGCGCCCCGCACGGGGTCGCCTACCGTCCTCCCCGCTGTCCTGGTCCTGCGTTGAGTTGGGATGGCACGTGGGCCTCGCAGTCGTGGAGAGCGGCGGGGCCCACACTCATAACCGATCGTCGCTGATGAGGTCGCCAGTCTCACTGGCTAGCAGCGTCGCGCACCCTGGTCTGCGGACCGCGCGCACGGCCGGGGACCAACCAGTGCCGTGCGCGCGGGCACTCAGCGAGCGGCCGCGAGGGGCCACCGACTGGTGCGATGACGTATGGGACGCCACCACCGGGGTGCCTCACCTACGCAGGGGGGTGAGTAGGTGTGACACTGAGTTACATCGTATTGCGGTGACAGCCGTTACGGCCACCGCACCAAGCTCCGCACATGCTGCGTCTCGCGGCAGTCGGATCGATTCCTGCCCGGCTCCCCGCGACCGGCGGCACAATCGAAGTTGTGAGTGACGTCGGGGATCTCACCGCGGTCGTGACTGAGATCGAATCACGTCTGGCGAATGAACAGGTCGACGACCAGGACCGCGAATCCCTCCTACATGACCGGGACCGCGCGACCCTGTTTCTCGCCGCAGTGCGCTCCGGGCGCCGCGAGCTCATCCGTCAGGACCTGTACTTCGACCTCCTCGAGCGCTACCCGGCACAGGCCCAAGGTGGCAACGATGAATCCTGATCTGCCGCCGAGCGACGAACACCGCCATCTGGAGTTCGTGAGCGACCGCCTCCGACAAAAGCACCCCGATGTGACCGGGGAAGTGATCTGCGAGACGGTCGATCGAGTGCACCACCGATTCGATGGCCGCGGGGTTCGCGACTTCGTACCCGTCCTCGTCGAGCGGAGGGCCGCGGAGGAGCTGGTGCGCCCCAACCAGATTCACCAGGTCCCAGGCTGAACTGTACCGCCTCTCCCGCCGCCTTCAGTGGCCCTGGCGTGAACCACGCTTCCCGCCGCGTCGCCCCGGGCACGCGGTGCGGGTCGGCTCGTGGACCTTGTTGCTGAGAATTTGCTGAGTATCGAAGCGCGCCCCGACCGGGGTCGCCTATCGTTCCGCCTCGCCGTTACCTCCCAAAGCTGCGGCAAAGGCCTCGCCGCTCCCTCGGGCGGCGAGGCCTTCTTATGCCGACCGTGAAGCGCATTTTCATCGGCCAACAACGGTGTGCTGCGTGGCCCGCGGGCCGCGCGCACGGTTGAAACCCGTTGCGCCGTGCGCGCGGTCACTCAGCGAGCGGCCACGAGTATGGAAGCGGCCACCCTGCTGGCGCGGTGACGCAATGGGGCGCCACCACCTGCGTCACACCTACGCAGGCGGTGGTAGGTGTGACACTGAGTCCAGTCTATTGCGGACAGTGGGCGCCTACCAGAGCGACGACCAGCGATAGCGGCTTTCGCATACCTCGAACGCGCGCTGCGGGCTTGCGAAGCAGTGGAACCGCATGTCAGCGTCGGTGGCAGCGACCGCGCGCTTCACACAGCGCGGACCGACCACCAGGACCACGTCGATCCCCGCGCATCCAGCGCGGTAGTGCGCCTCGATGAGGGCTTCGATCGCGCACACCGCCAGGAAGGTGACTCGGGACAGGTCGACGATGAGGCCGTGGTCGGCGGCGTCTACTCCCGGCGTCCAGGCGCTCGACGAGATCGGGCAACGTGTCCGCGTCCACGTCCCCCGATACCTCGATGACGCCGATTGCGACGCTGGGTACACCTGCGGGTATTCGGCCAACTGCAAGGCCCTCCGACGTCGCCGGCGCGCGGGCGAGAATGGGTGAAATCGACATGACAGGACTCCTAATTTGGGCCTCTCAGTCGAAAAGGGCCACGCCCGAAGTGCAGGTGCCGATTGGTACCGGCGATCACGCGAGAGGCGATCTGCGGGGCTGTGGACTCAACCAACTCCTGTCTACCACCTCTGCGGAATGCTGTATACGTCGAGATTCGGATCGCGGGAACTGTACTGTTCTTCAAGTGCGTATGACGTTCACGGAGCGGCGGGGGTTGATCGCAGGTCTCGTCATGTCCGTCGTCCTTGGCGTCGTGTTAAGTGTTTCGGCTGGTAGCTGGACTAAAGGGCTTGCGACTCTGTTGATTTGCGTCGTCGGAACTTGCCTCGGGTTGCTGATCTCCCGGGCTAGGTCCAAGAACCGCCCACAGGCGTGACCTGCGGCGGAGTCCCACAGGGCGTGTCCGCTGCCCGCGCACGCGATTGACAACAGCAATTTGTCAATTCGGCGGTAAATTGCTGTTTAAGCGGTCCGGTTCAGTAACCCGGGATTTGTGTTTGACTTCCGCCGATTGGCGTGCGAGCCTCGATTCGGCGCGCGTTCCGTCATTTCAATCCCAATTCAGTTCTCCTGCTTAGCCCATGTTTGGTTACTGACCAGCGGAGGTTACCGTGGAAGATTTGAACAGCACTGTCGGGTTCTCGTCACTTTCAACGACTTTTGTTAATGAAGGTGTCGGTGCACTGCTGAATCGGATTTGCGTTCGGGCGCCATATTTTGCGCTACAAGACCTCGCTATCCCCTCTGGCGGCACGGTGACCTGCAACTTCCCTACGGAAGTCGACCCAGGCGATGACGGGCCCATCACGATGGCTGAACTCGCCCGGCATTCGGCTATCGCGGGTTTGTGTGCCGTCGCGAGTTCGTTTGACGACGGCGGTCGACGCTACTACCTCGCGCGAACCGGAACCATGACGCCACTGAGCGACACAGAATACGGACCGGGGGCAATCATCTCGGCCAAAGCAACCGGCGCACTCACTTCCCAGCGAACCGCGCAAGCACAGTGTGCGGTGACAGTTGGTGGGGGCTCCGTGATTCGTGTGGATATCGGATACAGCGTCTTCACTGAGTCGGCGTTCGGCAAGATCTTTGGGTACCTCAGGCGTGACACGGAAGACGATCTGCTTTTCAACCCATACACGGCCCCGATGCCGATACACGACGTGCGAGTCGAAACGCGTTCAGCGACAGCCTTTTCGAAGGTGACCCCCGAGCAGTGCATCGGCCACTTCTCCGGTTATCCAGCAATGCCGATCGCGTACCTGTTGAGCGCGAAGTTCGAGCTCGGGGCGATCCTGGCCTCCGAAATTCTGGCTGGACGGAAGGTGATCCCGACATCATCCGAACTGATCGACGCGCGCGCGCTGATCCCGTCGAGCACTCGAGTGGATCTGTCCGCGGTTGTCGAACACGCTGCCGAAGACTCCTGCACGATCAATCTTTCGGCAACGGTTGCAGGAGAAGTTGCCGTGCTCGCACGCGCGAGCTACCGGTCCGCCTGACCGGACAGGTCACCACTCCGATTGCGGTGGCTCTGGTGGCCGCGGGTGGTTCGTGCTCGGCCTTCCTGCTGTCTTCGTGTGGGCGCTGCTGGGCGCCCAGCAGCGAGTGTCGGCAGCGTGCGCGGGGTGGTCGAGTTGCAACGAAGATTGACAGGACGCGCCTGTGCGCTCTGACCGTGGTCGGGCGTGTCGGACGCGTCCTGTCAATGTAGGTGTGTCACCGACCCCAGAGGCAGGTCTTCGCATCCATCAGGATGTGAATATGAAACACGCGCAAACGGATCCGGACCGGATCGCCGAGATCCTGACCGGCCTCGACCGACTACGAGCAGCCGATCTGAAGACCACCGTCGTATCGCTCGGCGACCGGGAGGTCATCGGCTACAGATGCCGCATCCACGGGGCAGCCGTGCATCGCTACGAGCACGCTGCTCCGGCGGACCCGGACGTGCTCGCTGCATTCGAGAACCGGCTCGGCGTCGGCCTTCCTGCCGACTACCGCGAGTGGATCACCCGGGTGGGCGACGGAGGAGCCGGACCGATGCTCGGACTGCTCCCGCTGGCGCAGGAGGCCGAGGACGCCGCGATCGACTACGCCGCGGACTTCCCCTTCTCCGCCGAGCGACCCTGCCCGCCCGCCGCCGAGGACTCCGAGTTCCAGTGGTCGGAGAACATCGGCCGGATCCATCGAGGTGCGACATTCCTCGCGGACGAGGGATGCGGCATGTACAACCTCCTGATCCTGCGCGGCCCGGCTGCGGGGCAGGTGTGGTTGCACAGCTACGAGCACGCCGCCGCGCTGCCTGTGCTTCACCCAGACACCCGCGAGTCGCTGACGTTCCTCGACTGGTACGAACTCTGGCTCGCCCGCGCCCTCGGGCCGGACCTTGACCAGGTGGAGAGCTTTGCTGAGTTCACAGATCACGGCACGAACCAGGCCTGAGGTGTCTCGTTCCCCGCCTGGGGTCGCGGTGGCGTCCCCGGCCCCTGAGCACGTCCAGGAGCGGCGAAACCAGATCGGGGAAGGCGCCCGGTCACCTCGTTGCCGTTGCGGCTGAACAGGTGGCACCGGTCACAGCGCACGACGGCGATAGCGCGCTACCCGTCCCACTTCATCTCGAATGCCCACCCCGGACTTGCCGATGCTGGCCGAGAGTGGCCAGCATCGGCGAAGCGCCTAGGCGACCGTGACAACAGGCCGCGACGGGCGACGAACGGGTCCTCGGTGTCCTCGGTCATGCCGTGGGCGCGGCGTCGAAAGGCTTGGTACGCGTGGCTAGTGGAATCGTGCAGGCCTGGGAATAGCCCTGGGACGTGATCCCGTGCGCGGTATTGACCCTGGTCGACAGGTTGGCGAAGCCGATGAACACGGTGAGTTCGACCAGCGCCGCCGGGCCGAGCCGGTCGAGCAGACGCGCAGACAACTCGTCGGTGACGGTCGGCGGCGTGTTCGTCATGGCCTCGGCGTACTCCAGCACGTCCCGCTCCGACGGCGTGAACACCTCCGACTCCCGCCAACGCGGCACCTCGCTCGCTTTGGCCGGGTCCAGGTTCTGATTCAGCGCCGCGAAGTAGTTGATGTCCAGGCACCAACTGCAGCCGACCTGCGCCGCGACGGCCATGTGCGCGAAGGTCTTGAGGCTCGCGTCGGCCGCGTCCCACGCGCCCATCTTGGCCGTGAACTCCTGGTTGTCCTCGGCGAGCCTGGGGTTGTTCCAGAGCACTTCGACGGGCTCGGGTACGGCACCGAGTTGCCTGATCAGGTTTTCCCTCATCCCGGCGGGGAGCTCTGCCTTCGGAATGCGCGGTGTCATGGTTTTCTCCTCCTTCGGTGGCCTGTCGGCCTGTCCGCCATGAAGACACCGCCGGGTCACCGGATGTGACAGTGGGGCCGTGCTGCGGCAGGTCGTTCCTTCTCTGCGGGTTTGGCAGTTGGTGGCGGGAATTCGCGTCTGCGAAGTCGCGATGCTGGTTACAAACGATGACGTCCGTACGGCCTTCCTGCGGGAAGATAGTGGTCGAGGCCCACCACGAGGAGGCGATGAGGTCGTGTGCGGACGCTCCGCATCCACCAGCAGCCGACGAGACCTGCTCTCGGCCTTCGAGGCCACCAAGGCGGTCGGGGAGGAGCTGCCGCCGTCCTACAACATCGCCCCGACGAAGCGGGTGGACGTGGTGCTTGAAGGGTCGCCCAGCGACGAGCCCGGCGTCGACCCGGTCCGGCAGGTCAAACAGCACGGTGAAGTGGGGCCTTTTACTGGACTACGGATCGGGTCAGTGGATGCGCGGTGCAACTCGTCGAAGGATGACGAGACCATTTCTGTTGCCGTAGGTTCCGCGAGTTCTTTGCCGCCGAACCGATTGACTTCGTAGCTTGCGATCCGCAGGCGGCGGTGACGTGGGATCAGTATCGCGTAGGTCGGTCAACTGGCGGATGTGCAGGCTTCCCACGGTGCGGTCTTCCTATCGTTGTCGGTGTGTCTGCGAGACTCCTCGAATGGAACACATCGGGCGCGAAGCAGCAGCACTGCTCAACGAAGCTGGGGTCGAACTCGACCGCGGTCTGACCGATGCTGAGTTTTCCAATGTTCACGAACGCTTTGGATTTCACTTCAACCCCGACCACCGAAGTCTTCTGGCGACGGCTCTACCAGTCGGCGACGGCTGGCCGGACTGGCGTAATGGCGACGATCTCAAGCTGGGTACCTGGCTGGACCGCGTCGCCGAGGGCTTCATTTGGGATGCACTGCATCAGACACCGCCCTTCTGGCCGGCGTCGTGGGGCAAACTGCCTTCCACATCCGAGAATGTGGCCACAACCGTGCGTCGGGAACTCGGGGCGTGGCCGCGCCTCGTCCCGATCTACGGGCACCGTTTCACGCCCGCCGCACCCTCCCCGACGGGATCGCCGGTCTTCTCGGCATGGCAGACCGACATCATCTATTACGGGGCGAACCTCGTCGAATATCTGACCAATGAGTTTCCTCTCGGTCAGGGCCGGAAGTCTCTTTCGCCCATCACCGTCCGCGTGCCGTTTTGGTCCCGGTTCGTCGAGTCGGCCAACAGCGCAGAATCAATCTGACCGGCACCACCGCGCGACTGTCCGGACGCAGCCCCTGCCGGCCCGCCTGCTTCGCAGCACCGTGAAATGAGGCCTTCTGCCAGACTAAGGCGTCGGTCAGCTCATGCGTTGCTGTAACTCGTCGAAGAATGACGAAACCATCTCAGTTGCAAGAGGTTCCATGAGTTCTTTGCCGCCGAATCGGTAGACTTCGTAGCCGGCAAGTCGTAGGCGGCGGTCCTCGGCCACCATCTCCGCGTAGAGCGTGGGATTCGCGGTGCCGTCGCGGTCCGAGTAGTGCTGCTTTCCATCGACCTCGATGACCACACGTTGGCGGTCACTGAAGAGAAGCAGAAAATCCATTCGCTGTCGTGCGAGGGGGTTGTTCCGGGTGCCGCGGCTACGGACGGTGTAGGGATCGTAGTGGAGGTAGACCTGCGGAATCAGGGCTGGGATTCCGAATCCGTGCTGCTTGTAGCGGCGACTGTAGACATCGAAGACGAGGCGTTCGGCGGGGTTGTCGCCGATGCTCGCGGCGAGGCGCTGATGAAGATCCAGTCCCACCGCTCTGTCATCGGACTCCGTGAGACCCTCGCGATCGCGCCACCAGTCGATGAGCCGCTCGAAGCTGAGGCCGTCGGCTGGGATCGGTTGTTCAAACACGAGGCAGTACTTGGCGTTCTTGACGATCTCGATGTCGTTGTTGACGGCGTCCCGAAGGACGAGTTCAGGTTTGGGGCCGTTCGCGGCGAAGATGAGGTTCTTGGCGGGGGATCCGACGCCGCCGCCTCGGTCGTATTCGGCCAGAAGATCCTGAATCTCTGTGGTGTAGACGTTGTGTTCGGAGAGGATCCTCCGCGCGAGGCCCACCAACTGTGGAACTGTCCATTCGGGCATGTAGGCCTCGATCAGCGATCGCTTAGTGCTCTGGTCCTCGGGTGATTCGCTGTGGGTCCAGGGAAGCTTCAGCTCGTCGGCGAGCACCACTTCGAGCTCTGGACGGGTGTACGACATCAGAGCACTCTCGATCGCGGTGCGCAGAGTCCGCACCGACACGATCACCTTCCGCGGCGTAGTCGGTTGGAACAGGTCAGCGAAGAAGGAGCCGGTGGTCACGCTTTGAGTATCCAAGCTGCCGCCCATCAGAGGTGTTCAAAGCGTGATCGTGACGACTTCGCCCGCCGGCCGCTTGGCCGGAGCGTCTTTGATGTGCAAAGAGACTGAGGGCTTCTCGCCCAGCTTGGGCCACCGAATACCGGCCGCTGTGCGCCCGCGCCACCCTAGGTTTGACCTAGGTCTCGTGACAAGGGACAGTAACCCGCAGCGTCGCCCGGTTACCTTTTTCAGCAGCGAAGTGTGCATGGCGGTGCCGCTTGATCCGGATTGGTCGGACCTTGGGCAGAGCTGCCTCGTGGGCAGCCTGGCAAGACCGCATGCTCTGGTGCGCTGACCAGATTCCCTGCGACAGGAGTGAACAAGGTGGAGAACACCGCGAGCGCGGCCACAGCCCGATGGGGAGGCGCTTCGAAGTCGAAGATGGCGCGACGCTGCTGCACCGGTCCGGTGCCGGTGGGCCGACTGTGGTGTTCCTGGCCGGTGGCGGAATGTTCAGCCTTTACTACTGGAACGTCCACAATCTCGTCGCGGAGTTCACCACCAGCGTGATCTACGACCGGCTCGGCACGGGCTGGAGCGAAACGGTGGACCTCCCGCGCAGCGGCACACAGGTGACCGACGATCTGCACCAGCTGCTGCACGCTGCTGCTGTACCCGGCCCATACGTGCTGGTCGGGCACTCACTCGGCGGCCTGTATGCGCGGCTCTACGCGAAGCGGTTTCCCGGCGAGGTCACCGGGCTGGTCCTGCTCGACCCGACGCACGAGGACATCGTCGACTACCTGTCGGAAGAGAAAGCACAGCGGCTGCGGGACTCGAACACCGACGACCTGTTCCCGCCCGAGCAGTTGGATGCGATGCGGACGGCGTACCAGACCACGTTCGGCCGGGCGCTCGCCGGCTGGCCTGCCGAGATTGTGGCGCATTATCTGCGGCAACCCTCGTCCGCTTGCTGGCCTGACAGCCTGTCTCGTGGTGTCTGAGTCGCGAAATTATCTGCGGTAGCTGGCTTCAGGTGCCACCTGGAATGGCGTCCCGTGCCAGAGATCGGCTCAGCGCCGCTTTTCGAGTCCCGCTCCTCAGCCCCGTCCCCGCGGCCACGAACGGAACGCCCCCGTATTGGAGTGAATGATTGAGTCCGTGGTGACCAAGCGTTTGGGTGCTCTGCCCGTCGCTGCCGAGCCTCTGTGCCGGCTGGATGTTGCGGGGATCGTCGATGCCCCTCTTGCCCGCCCGATCCCCGGGCGGAGCTGACGCACGGCCAGGTGATCGAGGTGCTGGTGGCCAACCGGACGCTGGCCCACGAGGCTGCGGCCGGCCGCGGCGAAAGCAAGGGCCGGAAGCCCCGCTTCCGCTGGACGCTCGCCGGGCGAGGGGTACGCGGCCGCACCGGGGATGACCACGGGGAGTCGTCGCCCGGCGCGCGGCTGTGGGCGCTCGATGAGAACTGCATGATGCGGCGATGAGTTTTCCTGGCCTGGCTGGTCTACCGTTCGTCAGATGATCAGAAAGTGCGAAACAGGAGGAGCGACATGAGCCAGTTGCTGCGGGTCCAGAACTTCACCGTCTCGAGCGACGGGTTCGGCGCCGGCGAGGGCCAGAGCCTCGAGAAGCCGTTCGGTCATGTCGATCCGGGGAACTTGCTCGCCTGGGCTTTTGCCACCGACCACCCGCCCATCAACCGCTCCGAGCCCGGTGGCCGAGGTCTGGACGACTACTTCACGCGGGACCACACCCGCAACATCGGCGCCGAGATCATGGGCCGCAACAAGTTCGGGCCGCAGCGCGGGCCCTGGCAGGACCACGAGTGGCAGGGATGGTGGGGTAACGAGCCCCCGTTCCACACGCCGGTGTTCGTCATGACGCACCATAAGCGCCCGTCGTTCACGCTCTCCGACACCACGTTTCACTTCGTCGACGGCGGCCCGGCCGCGGTGCTCGCCCAGGCGAAGGAGGCAGCGCAGGGCCAGGACGTCCGGCTTGGCGGTGGGGCCACGATCATCCGGCAGTTCCTCGAGGCCGACCTCCTCGACACCTTGCATGTGGCGGTCGCGCCGACGAAGCTCGGCTCCGGGGCCCGGCTGTGGGAGTCCCCCGATGAGCTGCTCGACCGGTTCCACCAGGACGTCGTGCCCAGCCCGAGCGGCGTGACGCACCACCTGTTCTGGCGGAAGTGAGGCCGGACCAGTCGGCCGTGGATCAAGGTGGGGCTCGCCTCGCCGGAGGCGTAGTGGGCTGCCGGGTTGATCACCGAGGATGAGCGGAACGTCTTGCTCGACCGGATGCGTCGTGGTCGGACTCCGATCCCGGTACAGATCCGCGAAGCGGTGGCGGCATCTCCGGGCATCAGCAACACCGATCTCCGCGGATGATCGTGATGGGGATCGCGAGTGGCCTCATTCCAGACCTTCGGTATCACGCGGAGGCCGCGAAATGCACGGTCGATGATGATGGACGATGGTGGCCGAACGAACCAGAGACCCAGGCAGATCGGGCCGAGTCCAGTTGAGAGTCTTGCGGTCCTGAGCTGCTCTGTCGGCGTGGGCATCTACTGTCATCGGTAGCGACGAGCGGTCGGTCGCTGCCCGCACCGATTGGCCTTCGCGTCTGGTGGCGCGCAGGCCATGGAACTGATTGGCTGGTGGCGCGGTAATGGATTGGAGACGGCCCGGCCGTGTGAACGGTCACCCAAGTTGGCCACTTCGTCAACATTGTTGGCCATTGGTCAGGACAGTTGGCCAAAGGTCGGCTCCGGATCGCACGGCGTTGCGAGTGGCTGTTGTCGGTGCGCGATACAGAAACGGTCCCTGCTGACCTGGCCTGGCGGTCCAATCGATGCTGGCCGGCTTCGCTTGTGTACCAACGGGCTCGGAAGGACTGGGTCGGTGGTTGATGCTGCGGTCGTGCGCTGCGCAAGGCTGCAGTGGAGCGGCTGGCAGTGCAGCTGTCAGCCAGCTGGAGTGATCGGTGTCGACCGAACCTGTTCGATGAATTGACGAGTTTCCTCGACGTCGCGCGGACGGTAGACACGCATGCCGTAATAGAACTTCTGGCCCTCGGTCGCGCGGATGACGTTCGGCTTGTTCGCTACGCGGTCGTCGCCGAACCAGATGCTGATGGTGCCGTCGTCGTTGCGGACCAGTTCGCTGTCGGACAGGCCGGGTCGGTCGACGTCGAGCCAGCCCATCCCGTCGTACTTGATCACCGAGAAGTAGCCGTTGTGCTCGTAGTCCAGCGGCGGAACATCGAATGTCCACACATCGGCACCGGTGGATGTGGCCACCGCCTGGAAGTACTGGGCATCCTCGGGCGGCAAACCGCCCCAGCCCAGGCGGGCGCCCAGCAGATGCTGGTACGGGTCCGTACTGGCTGGGGTACCGAAGCCCTTGGAGAAGTCCGCCTCGGCGGCATGAGTCTCCAGCTC
Organism: Rhodococcus maanshanensis NBRC 100610; assembly: GCF_001894865.1. Classification (GTDB taxonomy): domain Bacteria; phylum Actinomycetota; class Actinomycetes; order Mycobacteriales; family Mycobacteriaceae; genus Rhodococcus_G; species Rhodococcus_G maanshanensis. Next base: position 67,142 of record NZ_BCXA01000032.1, read on the forward strand.
GGCGCCGACCGACTTGCGGGTGTCCTCGTCGAACTCCCGGCCTCGGTACGGGTTGGCGGTCGCGGCGGTGATCCGGCGCGCATCCTGCAACTCGTGGGCGCGTTCGAGCCCGCCGGCAGTCGCGGTGCGACCCGCGACATACACGTGGGTGCCGGCGGACAGGTCGGCGTTGCGCACCGTCAACGTCTCACCGGGGTAGATCACGCCGACGACGTAATGGTTCTCGTCGATGATCTCCGCGACCTGGTATTCGTTGGACGGCGCGAGCGAGAAGGTCGCCTCCTCGGTCGCGTCGACGACGGCGAAGGAGTAGATCAGGTCCACGTTCGACCGGATCACGACCTGGGTTTCCACGTTCACCGGCACCCTTGAGTGGAAGTACTCGTTGACCGGGGCCTTGGCGAGCTGCTCCCGGAAGTAGTGCGCGGTTTCAGCCTCGACGAAGTTGTCTCGCGTCACGATCTCAGCCACGGGCGTCCCTTCTCGAATCAACAGGTCAACCGTGACGCTAATCGCCCGTGGGAGAGCCACCTTCGCCCGTCGCGGGTGAATTCGCTGGCCGCGATATCCGCCCGACCTGCGTCATCGGCCGAGTAACTGGTAGGGCCCGCATTCCGAGAGAACCAACTGGCGTCAGGGCGTGACCGACGCGTCACAGAGGATGGTTCAGCACGCTCGGGTGATCCCTCCCCCATCCGATCGCGACGATGTGCCTGCTCGCCAAGTTCACGTGAGCCGGTCCAGGAACGCACCAGTCTGCCGATCCGACTTACCGCCACACTTCGTGAAGCCAACGAACAGCCGTGAACAAATGCCAACTTTGATGACGACCTCGTGCCCTGTCGTCGTCACGCGAGGTGTCACACCGCAGGTCAGAGCGCCGGGAAATGACTACTACGATGACGATTCACACTGGGAGGCGGGATGGATGGAGCCGATGACGGGAATCGAACCCGCGTATTCAGCTTGGGAAGCTGATGTTCTACCATTGAACTACATCGGCATGCAGGGGTTTTGCGCCCGACGAGGCACTGCAAGACCCTGCGAGCGGCAACTCTAGCAGACCGCTAACCTCTAGCTGTGCTGCTATCCGATCGCGACATCCGTTCCGAGATTTCCACCCAGCGGCTGGGCATCGATCCGTTCGACGACTCGATGGTTCAGCCGTCCAGCGTGGACGTCCGCCTGGACCGATTGTTCCGCGTCTTCAACAACACGCGGTACACGCACATCGACCCCGCTCAGCAGCAGGACGAGCTCACGAGCCTCGTCGAGCCTGCGGAGGGGGAGCCGTTCGTGCTGCACCCGGGCGAGTTCGTGCTCGGCTCCACGCTCGAGTTCTGCTCCCTGCCCGACGACCTGGCGGGACGCCTCGAGGGCAAGTCCAGCCTCGGCCGCCTCGGCCTGCTCACCCACTCGACCGCCGGGTTCATCGACCCGGGCTTCAGCGGGCACATCACCCTCGAGCTGTCCAACGTCGCGAACCTGCCGATCACCCTGTGGCCCGGCATGAAGATCGGTCAGCTCTGCCTGATCCGGCTGTCCAGCCCCGCCGAGAACCCGTACGGCAGCGCGGCGGTCGGGTCGAAGTACCAGGGCCAGCGCGGCCCGACGCCGTCGAAGGCGTACCTGAACTTCGTGAAGGCGCCCACGCAGTAGCCCCGCACCACCGCGGTCGGAACGCGGACGGCCGCACCGCATTTCGGCTCGACCGTGGCCCCGGCTAGTGCCCCTCGCGTAGGAGGGCGAGCTGGGAGTCGTGGCTCAGGATGCGGTCGTTGCTGACCATGACCGCCGTCCCGTACGCGTCGCGCAGGTGCCGGCTCATCGCGGGGTCGTGGTCCGGCAGCGTCCCGGCGAACCCGCAGATGGTCCGTGCCCGGCCGACCAGGTCGATGAGCAGCGCCGAGGCGCTCACCTTCACCGCGTTGAACTCCAGCACCACCCCGACCGGCGACACCGCGGCCGGGTTCCTTGCGAGGAATTCGAACCGCGCCGCCGCCCCGAGGACCGTGTCGACCAGCTGCTGGTGCGCGATCACCAGCTCGGCGAGCCGGATCGCGCTCAGGGGCGGCGGCCCGGCCGAGCGGCGTCGGGCCGTCTGCACCGACCGCCTGGCCCTGAGCAGGGCGGCGTCGGCGATCCCGAGCCAGGCGGCGGACCAGAGCACGTGCGCCGCTGGGAGCATCGTCCGCGCCGAGATCTCCGCGTACGGATCGTCGAGTAGCGCTCCGGTCCCGGTGTCGACGGCGAGGCGGAAGCCGGGACTCCTGGTGCCGCGGAAGCCGATAGTGTCCCAGGTGCCGACCGCGGTCAGTCTCATCTCCGACCTCGGGCAGGCGAGCACGACCTGATCGTTCGGCGCGCCGGCCGGGGTGCGGCGGGCGGTCACCATCACCACGTCGGCGTACGCGCCGTACGCGATGACCGGCGCCGTCTTCGCCAGGCGGACGCGGCCGTCCCTGTGCTCGACCGCGCAACCGCTGGACCGGATGCCGCCGCGGACATCGATCTCGGTGGTGGCGGACGTGACGAGCAGCTGGTTCGCGGCGATGGCCGCGAGCAGCGCGCGCATCGACTCGCTGCGCCCGTGCCGGACGACACTGAGCACCTGCGCCTGGTGCATCGCGAAGATCATCGCCGTCGACCCGCAGGACCGGCCCAGTGTGCGCGTGATCGCGGCGAGCTGGGTCAGGGAGAGCCCACCGCCGCCGAGGGCGGTCGGCACCACGGCGCCGAGCATCCCGGCCGACCTGAGCGCCGCGACGGCCTCCGCCGGGAACCGTGCGTCGCGATCGACCTCGTCCGCCCACACCGCGGCGACCCGTACGCATTCGTCGAGACCGCGGAGGGCGCCAGCGGGGGCTGCCGCGTCCCTGCCCCGAACGCTCGGTCGGCGTGAATCCATCACTGTCGCAGCGGAACCGACGCCCGCGCGGTTGGGTTCTCGTCGCGGTTGGCCGAGAAACTCGATACCGGACTCGTCCTGCCCGATGCGGATGGATGCCGGCACCGAACCCCCTATCACCTGAACTCATGGCGGTAGCCCGAAACCGAGCCCCGGCCGGCGCGCGATCTCCCTCCCGCGCGCCGCCGTGAACCTTATCGACCGGTGCCGATCCCGCGTTAGCGCAATTCGCGGATGTGTCGGACGTTACGTCGAGGCGGCGGGGCCGGATCCGCCGCCGACGCGCCGCCGACTGCGTTAGGGTGCTGGCAGATGGCGTGGACTGATTGCTGGGGGGCACCATGACGTCAGGGGAGATGGCGGTCGACACCGCCGCGTTGGCACGGCTCGCGGTGGCGCTGGAGTCGGCGGCCGAGGCCATCGAGGAGATCGACACCGCACGCGCGTTCCGGCGTGCGGCCGAGGGGCTCGCCGGGTCCGACACGGCCGCGGCCTACGCCGCGGGAGCGGACCGGATCGCGGCCGGCGTGCGGGCGATCGGGTCGAGGGTCCGGGTGATGTCACAGATCGCGGCCACCAACACAACGAGGTACGACGACACCGAGGCCGGGAACAGGGGTCTGCTCGCGTCGGCGGGCGGTGCCTGATGCGCCCCACGCTCAGCCAGCTGCGGGGCTGGAATCCCCAATGCCTCAACGGTTCCGCGGACGAGCTCGCCCGGACCACCGCCGAGTTGGACGCGCAGATCGCCCTCGTCGTCCGCAGCGTCGACGGTGTCCTCGACACCTGGCACGGCGACGCGGCGCGCGCTGCCTGGGAGCGCGCGGTGGCGGAACGGTCCGCGGGCAACTCGATCGCGATGGCGTTGCTCGCGACCTCCTCGTCGCTGCGCCGGGGCGCGGCGACGATCGAATCGGCTGCCGCGCACGCCGTCTCGGTGATCGACGGCGCGCTCGGCGAGGGCTTCGCGGTGTCCGAGGACGGCACCGTCACCGCGCCGGCGGCCGGGGCTGGACTGACCGTGGCGGCGGCCGGTGACGGCGCCCTCGCGCAGCGGGTCCTCGACGCCCGGGCGCGCGAGCTCTCCGACGACATCGCCCGGGCGCTCGACGAGGTCGCGCTCGCCGACAGCCGCACCGCCGCGACGCTGACCGACTGTCTGGCGGAGTTCGATCAGGTCTCCGCGGCGCCTGCGCCGGGCCCGCGCGTCCAGGACATCGTCGACGGGCGATCCGCCCTGCCCGCGGGCGCGGCGGAGCTCCACGAGTTCTGGGCGGGCCTGACCGCCGAGGAGAAGGACGCACTGTTCGCGCACGACCGCGAGGTCGGCAACCGGGACGGCATCCCGGCCGCCGACAAGGATCGCTACAACCGGATGCATCTCGAGGACCTGCAGACCCGGGCGGCGGCGGCGCTGGACGCGGTGGACACGAAGCATCCCGGATGGGCGGCGGGAGAACACGTGCCGGCCCAGCCCGCGTCCAACTCCCGCGACGAGAAGGCGTGGAAGGCCTGGGCCGAGTACAGCGCGTGGCGGGGCGAACGCGAGCCGCTCCAGGCGAAATCCGATGAGTACGGGGCCGTGCGCCGCGCCCTCGACGTGGGGTCGGCGCCGCCGAGGCTCCTGATGGGCATCGACGGCGGCGGACGGGCGGCGATCGCCCTTGGCAACCCCGACCTCGCCGACAACGTCGCCACCCTCGTGCCGGGCACCGGCTCGCACCTCGGCGGCATCGGGGGCGACATCGACCGGTCCGCCCGCATGCTCGACGCCGCGACCCGCGCCGATCCGCTCGCCGTGACCGCCGTCGTCACCTGGTACGGCTACAACGCGCCGCAGAGCATCCCCGAGGCCGGGCTCGACAGGTTCGCGGAACGGGGCGCACCCCGGCTGGACGGCTTCCAGGACGGCCTGCGGGCCGCGCACCAGGGGCAGGCGGCGCATCAGGTGATCGTCGGACACAGCTACGGCAGCACCGTGATCGGGACGGCCGCGGTCGGCGGCGGATCGCTGGACGTCGACGAGTTGGTCTTCGTCGGCAGTCCAGGAGTCAACGCGGACCACGTCTCGGAGCTGCACCTCGAGGGCGTCAACGCGGGCGATGTCGGCGCGCACGTGTACTCGACCGCGGCCCGCTGGGACCCGGTGCCGTACATCGGGGACGCGACGCTGGCCGGCAGGCACGTGCATGGGACCGATCCGACCGACCCGGACTTCGGGGGCCGGGTGTTCGCCAGCGACCCGGGCGATCCGGGTCCGCTCCTCGGCGCCAATCCCCGGGTCCACAGCGAGTACTGGGATCTGCGGAATCCGTCGCTGGAGGGGATGGGGCGGATCATCGCCGGGCTGGGAGGGCCCTCGTGAGGCCCGAGATCGCGCCGAGAACCGGCGTCGGCAGGACGCTGACGGCGAGCGCGCTCGGCGCCGTCGTCCTGCTCGCCGCCGCCTGCAGCTCAGACGAGGAGCCCCACGTGGACACCGCACTGACCGAGGTCGCCGCCGCCGCTGCGCTGGTCGAGTATTTCGGCGAGGCCCTCTCCGCGCTACCCGAAGGCGCCAGTTTGACTCTGGCGCATCCCAGTTCGTCGATCGGGGCGTTCAACCCCGGCGGCGTCACGCCCTGCGACGACAACGACGGCGACGCCGCCGGCCCCGTCTTCCTCACCCTCAACTACTGGGTGAGCGGGATCCCCGAGGGCGGCGCGGCCCAGGAGCTGGACGCGATCGCCGCCTACTGGGACGACCGGGACCGGCCGCTCGTCCGACGATCGTCGGGGGAGGGCAGCACCGCGGTCGCGACCATGCCCGACGGATCCGCGATCGTGGCCCACGACAACGGCCGGGGCAGCCTGTCGGTCTCGGGCACCTCCGCCTGCTTCCCGCGCGCCAACGCGGGCGCCGGCGGCCAACCCGAGGTCATCGACAGGCCCTGACCGGCCGCTCGCCTGCCCGACGCCGGATGTACACCTGCTGTTGCCGCGACCCTTGCACCGGGTATCCGCTGCGCTAACCCTGGGCGCCTATCAACTACCTATGCGCTGCACCGTTTTCGGAACCGGCTATCTCGGAGCCACGCACGCCGCCTGCATGGCCGAGTTGGGACACGAGGTGCTCGGGGTCGACATCGACCCGGGCAAGGTGGCCAAGCTCTCCGGGGGAGAGGTGCCGTTCTACGAACCGGGCCTCGCGCAGGTCCTCAAACGCAACATCGACGCCGGCCGGCTGCACTTCACCACCTCGTACCCCGACGCCGCCGCGTTCGCGGACCTGCACTTCCTCGGGGTGGGGACACCGCAGAAGAAGGGCGAGTACGGCGCCGACCTGCGGCACGTGCACTCGGTGATCGACACCCTCGCCCCGCTGCTGGACCGGCCCGCGGTGATCGTCGGCAAGTCGACGGTGCCGGTCGGCACGGCGGCCGAACTGGGCGCGCGGGCCCGCGAGCTCGCGCCTGCGGGCGAGGAGGTCGAGGTCGCTTGGAACCCCGAGTTCCTGCGCGAGGGCTTCGCCGTCGAGGACACCCTGCGGCCGGACCGCCTCGTGCTCGGGGTCGACCCCGCTCGCCCCGGGCGCGCCGAGGCGCTGCTCCGCCGGCTGTACGCGCGCCTGATCGAGGACGAGGTGCCGTTCCTGCTCACCGACCTGCCGACCGCGGAGCTGGTGAAGGTGTCCGCGAACGCCTTCCTCGCGACCAAGATCTCCTTCATCAACGCGATCTCCGAGGTGTGCGAGGCGACCGGCGCCGACGTCACGCAGCTGGCTGACGCGCTCGGCTACGACGCCCGGATCGGGCGCCGATTCCTCAACGCGGGACTGGGCTTCGGCGGAGGCTGCCTGCCGAAGGACATCCGGGCGTTCATGGCGCGGGCGGGTGAACTCGGCGCCGATCAGGCGCTGACCTTCCTGCGCGAGGTGGACAGCATCAATATGCGCCGCCGGACCAAGATGGTCGAGCTGGCGACCAGAGCATGCGGCGGGTCGCTGCTCGGTGCGAACATCGCGGTCCTCGGCGCGGCGTTCAAACCCGAGTCCGACGACGTCCGGGACTCGCCCGCCCTCAACGTGGCCGGGATGATGCAGCTGCACGGCGCGGTGGTGAGCGTGTTCGATCCGAAGGCGCTCGACAACTCCCGCCGGCTGTTCCCCACGCTGAACTACGCCACCTCGGTCGAGGAGGCGTGCGACAACGCCGACGCGGTGCTGCTGGCCACCGAGTGGGACGAGTTCAAGGCGCTGCGTCCCGAGGACCTCGCGGGGACGGTCCGCTCGAAGGTGCTCATCGACGGGCGCAACTGCCTCGATCCCGCTGAGTGGACGGCCGCGGGATGGACCTACCGAGGCCTGGGCCGCAGCTGAGGGCGGTGAGCTGGACGATCGGCCAGGTCGGCGTCCCTGCGATCACCGCGCGCGGGGTGCGGCTGGACACTCGTTCGTTATGCTCACCTCGTCCAAGTGCGCGCGATTCGAGCGTCGGCTGCGTGCAAACCCGATTTAAGGCGGCTCGATGAGTGCGGTTCTGGGTGTGTCGGTGGGGTCCAGTGCCGTGCGGATGGCGCGTCCCGACGTCGCCTCCCGCCGCGGGCCAGGCGGGGTCGACGCGTTCCAGCGGCAGGTCATCGCGACGGTGCCGCACCGCGCCGAGGAGACGGCAGCCCAGTCCATCGGGGTGCTGTTCGCGCAGGGCGGGGAGACCGTCGGTGCCACCGGCGTCGCGTACGCCACGCAGCGTCAGGCCGACGCGTTGCAGCAGGCGATGGCGCGCCAGCGCCTGCACAACTACCAGTTGATCCCGGCGAGCACGGCCGCGATCACGCGGCTCGAGGCCACCGGGGAGATCTACGACTTCCGGACGCTGGTCCTCTATGACCTGGGCAGCTCCGGCCTGACCGTGAGCGTGGTCGACAGGGCGTCGGGGACGGTGCTGGCCGCCGAGCGCAGCACCGAGATCGCGGGGGACTACTTCGACTGGCTGATCAGCCAGCACCAGGCCAATGCGCAGGGCATCGTCTCGCCGGTTGGTGCCGACGAGGCGACCGCCTTCAACGAGCGGTGCCGCTTCGCCAAGGAGCAGCTCTCCGCCAGCGAGGCGATCGCCGTGCCGAGCGAGGCCGGGTTGATCCTGCTCTCCCGCGAGACCTTCGAATCGATGATCGTGGTGCCCGTCGAGGGTTCGGCGCGGTTCGCCCGAGGGGTGATCGCGGCGTCCGGCCGCTATCCCGATGCGGTGGTCCTGCTCGGCGGCGGCGCGCACATCCCGCTGGTGCAGTCCATCCTGCGCAACTGGCTCAACCTTCCGACGGTGGTGCCCGCCGAACCGGAGATGGTCGCGGCGCAGGGCGCGGCCATGCTGGCGACACCGGTAGCGCCACCGGTCGCGCCGCCGGAACCCCAGTGGAGCGCCGCGGATGCCCTGAGCCCTCGTCGGACCCGTGGCCCGTCCCGCCGTCAGCTCGCGATCGCGGGGGCGGCGGCCACCGGCCTTGTCGTCGTCGCCGGCATCGGGCTGTCGATGGGGCGCGACGGCGCCGCCACCACCCAGGGCGAGGGCCGCGCCACCGCGGTGACCGAGGACCGGGATGCGCCGTCCACGACGACTGCGCCCCCGACCACCACCACGACACCGCCGTCGTCGACCCCGCGCGCGCCCGCGCCGCAGCCGGCCGCCGAGCCGTCACAGGCGACCTCGGAGCCGCCGCCGGTTCCTGGTCCGCCACCGCGGCGCTATCTCAACCTGCCGGACCCCATACAGATCGAGGTGCCGCCGGGCATGGAGCTGCCGCCGGGGATGGTCCGCTGACGTCTGGCCGGCGGTAAGTGGGCGCCTCTTCCGAGGGGAACGAGCGCCGCACGCATCGTCAGCGCGCGTGCCTTCCGCCGGACCGCGCCGTGACCGCGGCGGCCGCACCGGACCGCGGTGGGCGGGCCAGCATCACCGCGATCGCCGTGGTGAGCGGGACGGACAGTGCAAGGGCGATGCCGCCGACCGAGGAGCGCACGATCTCGATCGCGACCGCGTCCCCGAGCAGCACGTCGTTGATCGAGCGGCCCGCCACGCTGAAGAGCAGCAGCAGCGGGAGCGCGCCGCCGGCATAGGCCAGCACCAGTGTGTAGACGGTGCTGGCGATGTGGTCGCGGCCAACGCGCATCGCGGAGCCGAAGATCTGGCGGCGGTTGGCGTTGCGGTCGAGGTCGGCGAGCTCGAACGCCGTCGAGGCCTGGGTGATGGTGACGTCGTTGAGCACACCGAGCGAGCCGATGATGAACCCGGCGAACAGCAGCCCCGTGATGCTCACGTGCTCGATGTAGGTCTGCACGTTGGTGTTCTGTTCCTCGGACAGCCCCGTCAGGTGCGTCATCTCGATCGTCACCCAGGACAGCAGTGCGGCGAGCAGCATCGACGCCAGCGTGCCGAGCAGGGCCGAACTGGTCCGCAGGCTCACCCCGTGGGCCAGGTACAGGACGGCGTACAGGATGGCGGCGCCGCCGACGAGGGCGACCGGGATGGCGGGCTGGCCGTCGAGCAGGGCGGGCAGCATGAACCCGACGAGCACGGCGAAGGCGACCAGGAGCCCGAGCAGGGCGCGTACGCCCCGCCAGCGCGCGACCACGGCGACGACGATGACGAACGCCGCGACGATCAGAAGCAGCGGCAGCCCGCGGGCGAAGTCCTCGAAGGAGTACACGGTGGCGCCGGACGGATCCGTCTGGCGCACGAGCCGGATGTTGTCGCCGACGCGTAGATCCGGCTGCCCGGGGCCTGGCCCGATCTCCAGCAGCGTCGTGGTGCCCTCGTTCGGGCCGGACTCGATGTCGATGAGGCTGCGCTGGCAGTTGTAGGAGTCGTTCGGCGGCGGCTGCGGCGAACCCGTGAAGGGCTTGCCTGCGGAGGCGCTGCCGCACGGCCCGATGTCCTGCAGTGTGACGGTGCCCGCCTCGGTGACGACGGCGCCGCCGCCGGAGGTCTGGAAGGGCAAAGGGATGTCGATGCTGCGGCTGCTCGGCCACAGGGCGACCGCGCCTGCGAGCACGGCGATGCCGATCGCGACGAGCAGTCCGACGACCACCCGGGCCGCGACCGGGCCGACCGGGATGGGACCGCCGTGGCCGTGGCCGTGCCCATGCCCGTGGCCATGGTTGTTCCTGACCTCGGTCATGTCGGCCCGCTCGCCCGGATGGTGGCCGCGCGGCCCTGTTGACGCATCCGGTCAGGGTACCGATCTCGGGTGGGCGGAAGGATGAGCCGCTCCCGCGGCCAAGGCGCGTGCGCGAGCGCCGCCTGGAACGGCTCGGTGCTCGATGACGATGTACCCGGTGACCGGGTGACGTTGACGACGAAGGACGACCGCACTGTGGGCGTAGCCAAACGAGTCGGGGCGAGTTCGGCGGGCCTGGTCCTCTCGGCGTTGGTCTTGTCCACCGCGTGTGGAGCGCCGGACGTGGACCACCCTGTCGGGGAGGCCCGGTGTCAGCAGTTCGAGTCGTTCGCCGGGCAGCTCCACGTCGGAGATCCGTCGTCGGGCCTGCCCACCGTGCCGGGGTTGGTGCCAGTTCAACCAGGAGACCAGCCGCTGCCCCCGCCGGTTCTACCGACTCTGGATTCGATAGAGATCGACCGGACCCCGGATGGCGACACCGTGGTTTTCGGTCTCGGCGGCGACGGATCCATAGGGTGGACCGCCCGCTTCGTGCAGATGCCTCTCCTGCACGGCACGGATGACCCCGTGCCGATTTCGGGTGCGTGCGTCCTGCAGGTCGACCTGACCGGAGTGGACTCGAACATCGCCTCGTTGCGGCGCGAGGTGCCGATGCGGCTGTCGACCGAGGGCGAGGCGTCTTCCGTGGTCGAGGTCCTGGGTTACCCGAGTAGCTCCGGTCTGGTGCAGTCCTTCGTGGGAACCCGAAGCGGTACACCGACGGTGTCGGTCGAATCATCGATCGACCGTCCCGCGATCGCCGTCGCAATTTCGCACTGAGGAACATCGCCGGCATCGCGTGCAGCCTCGGACAACGGCAGGCTTGTGGCCGAACGCAGCCCGAGCGTTGCCTCTGTGTGGCTTTTTTGTGGCTTCTTGTGCTTCAATTGTCGCGCGCACACGATGCGGAACGCACCGACGCCACCGCTGGGGCGCGTGCTCGGTTGGGGAGACCCGGGTGCGCGAGTGGTCAGCGCCGACGTCGGGGAAGTTTTTGCAGCGGTGGCGGGGAACAGGGGGGTGTGTCCCCGCCACCGACCCGATTGCCCACAGGGGGGGGAGGGGCAATCGGGCTTGCTGGACACACAAGGTGTCTGCTGAGAATGTACATGGCGTGGAACTGGCTGTCACCGCGGGGGGTAGTCGGCCGTCCAGTTAGCCTCCGAGGTGGTGTGTGGGACCCGTTCGATAGGGTCGGCCGGTGGCCCGATCACTGGAAGTGGCGCGCAAGCGGGTGGACGCGTTCATGGATGCGCTGCCCATCGAGCGGCCCTGGTCCTTCGACGATTTCATCGGCTGGATGGAGGCCGAACGCGGGCGACCGATCCGGTTGGAGCCGGTCGAGGCTGCGGTGATCAGCGGCGCCCCCTGCGGGCTGTGGATCGGTCGCGAACACGACGACGTCGTGATGTACGCCGCCGGCGCCTCCGTCTACCTGCGCAGGCACATCATCTACCACGAACTGGCCCACATCCTTCGCGGCGATTCCGGGCTCAACGTCGACCTGACGGCGCTGCAGAAACTGGCCCCAGACGTGCGGCCCGAGACGGTGCGCTCGCTACTCGGCCGGGCCGCCTACGACGACGAGGTGGAGCAGGAGGCCGAGCTCCTCGCGACGCGGCTGTTCCTGGCCGACTCTGGCGCGGTGAGCGCGCGATCCGGGGCCGGTGCCAAGCAGTCGGTGCGGGTGTCGCGGCTGAACAACGTTGTCTGGAGCCGAAGCTGACCTCCACCATGCCCGCGGCGATCATGTGGCCGCTGCTGATCGGCATCTGGGTGATCACGCTGATCCGGTTGGCCGTGATGCGGGAGGCGCCGGCGCAGCGCCGGATCAACATGGTCCTGCTCTTCTGGGCGGTGCCGGCGACCCTGCGGGCGCCAGCGGTGCAGTCCGCCCTCGCGCCGTATCTCACCGACGTCGCGATCATCCGGCCGTTGACGCACCTCTGCGTGATGCTCGCGGGCGCCGCCATCCTCGGCCTCGCCGCGGCGCTCACCGAGGGTGCGGACGAGCCGTCCTGGCGTCAGCCGGCGGTGTACGCGTTCACGCTCGCGCTGGGTGTCTCGCTGCTGATGCTGAGCCAGAAGTCCCGTGATGCCGGCCTCACGATCGAGGCGGCGGGCGGCTGGCAGTGCGCGGTCTACTTCGTCTTGTACTCGATGCCGATCGTCGTCGCGGTGTGCGTGGCCCTGGTGATCTGTTACGAGTTCCTGCGGTCCGGGCCCGGTCGGCTCGAGTGGGTGATGGCCGTGATCGTGGGCGTGATGTGTCTGTTCTCCCTGGTGGACAACCTCACCAGACCGGTCGCGGCCTTCTTCTCGGCAGCCCACGTGGACAACGCGTTGACGCGGTGGCGGGCCGGATCCAATGACGTCCTCTTCCTCCCCGAGGTGGCGCTGATCGCGGTGGTCAGCTTCGTCCCCGTCGTCGCGATGTGGATGCGCCGACGGGAACTGCGTCAGCTCGAATCGATGTGGTCGACGCTGACGGCCGCGGTGCCCCAGGTCGTCCTGCCCGCCGCTGGGTTCGAGGAGCGCCTGCATCGCACGGTCGTCGAGATCTGGGACGCCACGATGCAACTGGAGCCGTACACCTCGGCCGCGGTCGACGCGGATCTGGAGAGCGAACTGGACCGGCGCGGGCTCCACGGCGACACCAGGTCCGCGGTCCGCCGCTCGGTCCAGCTGCTGCGCGCCTGCGAGCGGAAACGGACCGGGCGTGGCCCGCTGGATGCTGCGGCCGCGGGGGTGGCGGACGCCCCGCACGACGACCTCACCGACGAGACGCGCGCGCTGCTGCGGCTGGCCCGCAGCTGGCGGCTCGCCGCGACCATCGCGCATACCGAACCGAGCGAGGCCCGAGACCTTCGCCGCACCGACACCCGAGAGAGGAGCGCGGTCCCCGGCCCACCAGTGGTGAGTGCGGGTTCTGCCATCTGATGGAGACACGACCGATCCCGCACCCACCGCGCCGCGTCCCCCTGCTGGGCGACATCCTCGGGATGGACCGCAGCGCCCCCAGCCAGCGCACGCTGTGGCAGCACCAGCGGCTCGGCCCGATCTATCAGCGCGTCATCGTCGGCACCAAGCTCACGTTCGTGACCGGTTCGGAGCTGGTCGAGGAGATCAACGACGAGAAGCGGTTCCGCAAGCACGTCGGCCGGCCGCTGGAGAAGCTGCGGACCATCGTCGCCGACGGCCTGTTCACCGCGTTCCACCACGAGCCGAACTGGTCCAAGGCGCACAACATCCTGATGCCGGGATTCACCCGGGAGGCGATGCGCGGCTACCACCAGACGATGCTGGAGACCACCCGCGAGCTGATCGTTCGGTGGGACGAGCACGCCACCGCGGAGTTCGTCGACGTGCCCGCGGAGATGAGCAAGCTGACGCTCGAGATGATCGGACGCGCCGGGTTCGGGTACAGCTTCGACTCGTTCGGCCGCGCGCACGGCGGTCAGGAGGACCCGTTCGTCGGGGCGATGCTGCGGGCGTTGCGGCATGCGGAACAGACCGCGATCCCGATCCCGTTCCGCGGGCTGTTCGCGGGCAAGGCCGAGCGGCAGAACGACGCCGACATCGCCTACGTGGCAGGCGTAGTCGACGAGGTGATCGCCGAGCGGCGCGCGAGCCCCGACGAGACCCGTCGCCCCGACCTGCTGGACCTGATGTTGGACTCGGCCGACCCCGAGACGGGCGAGCGGCTCGACGAGGTGAACATCCGCAACCAGGTGCTGACCTTCCTGGTCGCGGGGCACGAGACCTCGGCCAACGCGTTGGCGTTCGCGTTGCACTTCCTGGCGCAGAACCCGGAGATCGCGGCAAGGGCGCGGGCCGAGGTGGAGTCGCTGTGGCCGGGCACCGATCGGCCGGAGGTCTCCTTCGAGCAGGTCGCGAAGCTGCGCTATGTGCGCCGGGTGGTGGACGAGTCGATGCGCCTGTGGCCGACCGCCCCCGGCTACTTCCGGGAGGCCGTCGCCGACACCACGATCGGTGACGGATACGGGTTCGCGGAGAACGACTGGGCCTTCGTGCTGGTGCTCGGCCTGCACCGCGATCCGGTCTGGGGACCCGACGTCGAGACCTTCGACCCGGACCGGTTCCTGCCGGAGAACGTGCGGGCCCGCCCCGGCCACGTCTACAAGCCCTTCGGCACAGGGCTGCGGGCGTGCATCGGCCGCCAGTTCGCGCTGCACGAGATGGTGCTGGCGTTGGCGTTGCTCGTGCACCGCTACGACCTCGAGCCGGAGCCCGGCTACGAGCTCAGGGTCAAGGAGCAGCTCACCCTCAAGCCGGAGGGGCTCCGGCTGCGGGTGCGCAGGCGGGTCAGTCCGTGACATCCCCCGTCGCTCCGCCGAGCCGCGCCAGCAACCCGATCAGTTCCTCCATCGCCTGACGGGGCAGCGTCCCACCTGCCGGGTCGGGATCGGTGAGTGAGCGCATCGACAGGCTCCTCACCCCGGCGTCGCGGGCGCTGATGCAGAGCCGGACCTGAGTGTCGACGTATCCGTAGTCGGTGCAGGACAGGTATGCCCGCGCGACCTCGAAATGGTCGGCGACGGCATCGCGGAGGTCGAGGGGCGGATCGGCGAGGCTGCCGTCGCGGAGGGACTCGACCACCCGCGGCTCGATGGGTCGCCGGAGTCGTTCGCCCAGCGCCAGCGCGACCTCCTCGTTCGTCTGCTCGGGGTCGCCGCGCCGGTGCCCCCACTCGAACAGCCGGTTGACCCGGGTGGACAGGGGAATCGGCCGTTCGTCCGCGCGGGTCATGCGTCTGCTCCTCGTCGTGCCTGCCACCGTCGTCGGAACCTCGACTCGAGGGCGGCGCCCGCATCGATCGGCCGACCCGCCAGCCAGCGGCGGTAGAGCCGTTCCTCGGCGTCGGCCGGGTCGTCGCCGACCGGTTCGTCGAGATGGTGGCCGAAGGCGAACTCGATCAGGGCGGGGACCGGGACTCCCGGGCCGCCGTTGCGTTCGAGCAGGTCGGTGACGTACACGCCGATGATCCGGGAGATGGCCGCGTTGAGCGCGTCGGTGGCCCTGTCGAACTCCTCCTCGGTGACGTCGGCCCACCTGCCGCGGAACGAGTTGAGGGTGGCGTGCGGGGTCAGCAGGTCGGCGATCATCTCGACCGGCACCGCGACGGAGTCGGGCCCGAACTCGGTGGCGTCGCGCGGCCTGACGGAGGCGCGGTCGGGCTCGGCCTCGAGCGGGGTGGGGACGCCACCCAGCAGGGTGCGAGCCGCGCTGCCTTCGGCCCAGTTCAGACCGATGTCGAGGCGGCGGAGGGTGCGCTGGCTCGGCTCCGGGCCGGTGCCGTTCTCGGCCCGTGTCTGTGCTGCATCGGACGGACCACCCGCGGCGCGGACCTCGTCCTGGGTCAGATTCAGGGCTCGGCGGCGTTCGGTGACGAATCTGCCGAAGCGCGCTCTGCTCTCGGAGACCATGGGTTCACCATATGTTGGCTAGGTCACCTAACCAACATCGAGGCCATAGGTTTGTCGCCTATTTGTGGCTTTTGGTGGTGTCCGGGTTCAGAAGCTCTCGCGGTGCACGGCCTCGGAGAGCGGTCGGCCGTCCCGCCAGCCGAAGCGCACCAGGTCGGGCGTCTCCTGGAACTCCGACACCGGGCCAACGCACAGCCAGGCGATGGGCCGCACCGGGGACGGGATCCGCACCAGATCGGTGAGGTAGTCCTCCTCGTAGAACGAGACCCAGCCGACGCCGATGCCCTCCGCGACCGCGGCCAGCCAGATGTTCTGGATCGCGAGCACCGCGGAGAACACACCGGTGTCCTCGACGGTGTGCCTGCCGAGCACGTTGGCGCCGCCGCGGCTGGCGTCGTAGGTCACCACCACGCCCGTGCCGGACTCCTGGATGCCCTCGATCTTGATCGGGTCGAAGGTGGAGCGGCGCTCCGGCGGCAGCGAGTCGGCGAAGTTCCGCCTGCAGCCCGCGACGTGCTCGGCGAAGGTGTCGAGCGTCTCCGGCTTCTGCACGACGACGAAGTCCCACGGCTGGGTGTTGCCGACGCTGGGCGCGCAGTGCCCGGCCTGCAGGATCCGGGTCAGTTGCTCCTCGGAGATCCGCTCGCCCGTGAACTCGGCGCGGACGTCGCGGCGCATCCGGATGGCGTCATAGACCGAGAGCGGTTCGCCGGTCATGCGGTCGGTCCTGCTGAGGCAATCCGAGGTGCGTGCACCCCAGCCACGGTAGTCGATCGGGACAGCTGTCCGCCGGTGCGAACGCTTGACGAGCTCACACACCCGTTGCCGGGATCACACACGTTCTGGGCGCCGAACGAGTGTGTGATCGCGCCAATAGGTGTGTGACGCCGGTAACGCTTCGCCTACTGGCTGTAGCCCGCCAGGAAGTTGCCGAACCGCTCGATCGCGACCGCCAGGTCACGAGCCCACGGGAGCGTCACGATCCGCAGGTGGTCGTGGTTGGGCCAGTTGAACCCCGTGCCCTGGACGACCAGGATCTTCTCCTGCAGCAGCAGGTCCAGGACCAGCTTGGCGTCGTCGTGGATCTCGTAGACGTTGGGGTCGAGCCGCGGGAAGGCGTACAGCGCGCCCTTCGGCCGCACACAGGTGACGCCAGGGATCATGTTCAACCGCTCCCAGGCGACGTCGCGCTGCTCGAGCAGCCGGCCGCCGGGCAGGATCAGTTCCTCGATGCTCTGGTGTCCACCGAGCGCCACCTGGATGGCGTGCTGCGCGGGCACGTTCGGGCACAGCCGCATGGAGGCGAGCAGGTCGATGCCCTCCAGGAAGCTCGCCGCGTGGTCCTTCGGGCCGGTGATGGCCAACCAGCCCGAGCGGTACCCGGCCACCCGGTAGGCCTTGGACAGGCCGTTGAAGGTCAGGCAGAGCAGGTCGGGGGCGAGGGTGGCCAGCGAGATGTGCTTGGCGTCGTCGTAGAGGATCTTGTCGTAGATCTCGTCGGCGAGCAGCAGCAGCTGGTGCTTGCGGGCCAGCGCGACGATCTGGCTCAACACCTCGGCCGTGTAGACCGCGCCGGTCGGGTTGTTCGGGTTGATCACCACGATCGCCTTGGTGCGCGGGGTGATCTTCGACTCGATGTCGGCGATGTCCGGGTTCCAGCCGTCGGACTCGTCGCACAGGTAGTGCACAGGGGTGCCGCCGGCGAGGCTGGTCGTCGCGGTCCAGAGCGGGTAGTCGGGCGCCGGGATCAGCACCTCGTCGCCGTTGTCGAGCAGCGCCTGCATCGTCATAGTGATCAGCTCGGAGACGCCGTTGCCGAGGTAGACGTCGTCGACGTCGAGGTCGGGGAAGCCCGGGACCAGCTCGTAGCGGGTGACGATCGCGCGGCGGGCGGACAGGATGCCCTTGGAGTCGGAGTAGCCCTGCGCGGTGGGCAGCGCGGCGATCATGTCGCGCATGATCACGTCGGGTGCCTCGAACCCGAACGGGGCAGGGTTGCCGATGTTCAGCTTGAGGATGCGGTGGCCCTCGGCCTCGAGCCGGGCGGCGTGCGCGTGTACCGGTCCACGGATCTCATACAGCACGTTCTGCAGCTTCGCGGACTGGTTGAGCACGCGCGGCTGGATGTGGGTGTGGTGGGAGGGCTCCGAGACGGTCACCGGTCCATGGTGCCACCCCGGTTCAAGCGGATTTCTCGCACTACCCCGCATGTGGCCCAGGTAACGGGCTGATCGGATGCGGTCCGCACCACGAAATCGTTGTTCGGCGGCGCCAGGGGGGAGGACCCTGAAAGACGGAACGAACTCCGCACGGAAGTGGCCTTCCCATGAACGCACCGAGCTTTCCCCGGCCCGCGCCCGTCGACCTCGCGCACCACTCGCACCTGACGGGAGTCTTCGAGCCGCAGCGGGAGGAGGTCGACGTCCGTGACCTCGAGGTCGTGGGCGAGCTGCCGTCGGACCTGTACGGCGCGTACCTGCGCAACGGGCCCAACCCGCGGTACGACCCGATCGGCCGGTACGTCTACCCACTCGACGGCGACGGCATGGTGCACCGGATCGAGCTGGCGGACGGCGCCGCCCGGTACACCAACCGGTTCGTCCGGACGCCGATGGTGGTGGCGGAGGAGAAGGTCGGGCACGCGATCTGGGCAGGCGTGACCGACCTGTACACGCCGAGCGAGGCGGAGGTCGGGCCCGAACTGGCCGGGACGCCGCGCGAGCTGCCGGACATCAACGTGGTCCGGCACGGCGGACGGCTGATGGCGATGGCCGAGACCACCCGGCCCTACCTGCTCGACCCGGCCGACCTGCGCACCCTCGGCCCGGAGAGCTGCGACGGCGCGATGGCGGTCGGCAGCACCGCGCACCCCAAGATCGACCCGGCAACGGGGGAGTTGGTGCTGTTCAACTACCTGCTCGACCCGCCCTACCTGACCTGGTCCGTGGTCGCGGCCGACGGTTCGCTGGCCCGCCCGCCCACGCCGGTGACCGGGATGGACCAGGCGCTGATGATCCACGACATGGCCCTGACCGAGCGCTACATCGTGCTGATGGTGTGCCCGTTGGCGTTCGACATGGCCGGCCTGCTCACCGGCGGGTCGGTACTGGACTGGCGGCCCGAGGACGGCACCAGGGTGGCGCTGATCCCGCGCGACGGCGGGCCGGTCCGGTGGGCCAGCTGCGAGGCGTTCTGGGTGTGGCACTTCGCGAACGGGTTCGACCTGCCGGACGGGCGGGTGAGCGTCGACTACGCGCAATGGTCGTACCCGGGCGGGTTCGCGGACGCCGATCGCCCGTCCGTCGGCACGCTGATGCGAGCGGTGATCGATCCGGAGACCGGCGCGGTGCAGCGAACGGTCTTGTCGGACAGGGACGTCGAATTCCCCCGCATCGACGACCGCAGCCTCACCAGGGGCCACGGCACCGTCGCGACGGTCGGCAAGCTCGCCGGCCGCGAGGGCCCGATGGATTCGTTGTGGTTCTTCGACCCGTCGGGATCCGAGGCGCACTGGGATCCGGGCAGCCTCACGGTGGGCGAACCGATCTTCATGCCCGGCGCGGAGCACGACTACTGGGGGATGATCGGCACCGACCGCGCCGACATGTCGTCGTGGTTCTGTGTGCTCCCTGCCGAGGACCCCGGCGCGGGCCCGCTCGGCAGGGTGCGGTTGCCGCTCCGGGTGCCCGCCGGGCTGCACGGAGCGTGGTTGCCCGCGTGATGTGGGCTCGCGCGCCGACCCCGCGTTGTCGTCGACTCGGCCTAAGTTGGACCGCATGCCACAGCGCGCACCGTACGGATCCTGGATATCACCGATCACCGCCGCGGACCTCGCCTCGAGCGGGCACCCGGTCGACGCCGGCCACTTTGTCGGCGAGGAGATCTGGTGGTCCGAGCTGCGCCCCAGCGAGGGCGGGCGGACCTCGATCCGACGCTCGGACCGGCGCGGGGAGCCCGAGGACGTGCTGCCGCCGCCGTGGAATGCCCGCACGCGGGTGCACGAGTACGGCGGCGGCGCATGGACGGTCACCCACGACGGCCGGTTGGTGTTCGCGGAGTTCAGCGACCAACGTGTGTACGCGCTCCGTCCTGGCGAGCACCCGATCCCGCTCACGCCGCCGCCCGCGGTCCGTGCGGGGCTGCGGTACGGCGAGCTGAGCGTCGTCGGCGACGAGGTGTGGTGCGTGCGCGAGACCCATTCGGCCGATGGCGAGGTGCGCCGCGACATCTGCGCGATCCCGCTCGACGGTTCCGGGGGCGGCGATCCCGCGCGGCCGCGATCGGTGGTGTCGGGCTCGCACTTCCTCGCCTACCCGCGGCTCTCGCCCGACGGCAGGCGACTCGCCTGGATCGCCTGGGACCACCCGCAGATGCCATGGGACGGTACCGAACTGCGGGTCGCCGAGCTCGACGAGAACGGAGTCTGCGGACCGGGTCGGGTGCTGCTCGGCGGGCCAGAGGAATCGGTGCTGCAGCCCCAGTGGTTCGACGACGGCTCTCTCTACGCGATCAGCGACCGCAGCGGCTGGTGGAACCTGTACCGGGTGGATCTCGGTCCGCAGCCGCCGCGGCCGGTGTGCCCGCTGGATGCGGACTTCGGCGCGCCCCTGTGGCATCTCGGTGTCCGCTGGTACACCGAGCTGGCGGACGGTCGCCTGCTCACCACCCGCACGGTCGGCACGGACACCCTGGCGGTGGTCGACCCGTCCGACGGCTCGATCTCGGATCTCGACCTCGGCGACCTCACCTCGCTCGGCATCACGGACCTGCGCGGCGATCGGGTGCTGCTGCGCAGCGGTGGCGCCCAGACGCCGGGTGGACTGCGGGTGCTGGACCTGGGCACGGGTGCGGTCACCGATGTCCGTCTCGGCGTCGACGGTCTGCCCGACGTCGCGTATCTGCCCACCGCGCAACCGATCACGCTCACCGGTCCGCAGGGGCGTGAGGTGCACGCGTACGCCTACGCGCCGCGCAACCCGAACTACACGGGGGTGGACGGGGAGCTGCCGCCGTACGTCGCGTTCGTGCACGGCGGCCCGACCGCGCACGTCGCGCCCGCACTGAGCATGGTGTTCGCGTATTTCACCAGCCGCGGGATCGGCGTGATCGACGTGAACTACGGCGGGTCGAGCGGATACGGTCGCGAGTACCGCAACCGGCTTCGTGGGCAGTGGGGGATCGTCGACGTCGAGGACACCATCGCAGCCGTCCGCGGGCTGGCCGACGCCGGCCTGGCCGACCCGCGGCGGCTCGCGATCGAGGGCGGCTCGGCAGGCGGCTGGACGGTGCTGGCGGCGCTGACAACCTCCGACGTGTTCGCCTGCGGTGCCTCGTATTACGGTGTCGCCGAGCTCGAACTGTTCGTCCAGGAGACGCACGATTTCGAGTCCAGGTACATCGACGGTCTGATCGGTCCGCTGCCGGAGAGCAAGGAGCTCTATGCGCGGCGGGCACCGGTGAACAACGTCGACGGGCTCTCCTGCCCGGTGCTGCTGCTGCAGGGCCTCTCGGACCCGATCGTGCCGCCGTCGCAGGCGGAGCGGTTCCGGGACGCGATGGTGCGCAAGGGCATACCGCACGCGTACCTGGCGTACGAGGGCGAGGCGCACGGCTTCCGGAAGGTGGAGACCATCGTCAGCTCGCGCGAGGCGGAGCTGTCGTTCTACGGCCAGGTGCTCGGCTTCGAGACGCCCGGCATCCCGCGGCTCGAGCTCTGGCGTCCGTAGCCACCGCCGGCACATACCCGTTCGCGCCGGCACACCCGGATTGCGCGTGCACTGGGGGTGTGACGGAGGCAGAAGGTGTGTGTCGGCCCGCGGTCACGACGGCGCCGTGTGCTCATGGGCGCGGGGTGTACGCCACCCTTCCGCTCGGTGCCGACCGCGGCCGGGCGCGCTCGATCGCGTCGAGGATTCGCCGGATCAGCTTCGGCGGGGTGGCCAGATCGCTCCAGGTCCACCGAACGACCTCCCAGCCCTCCGCCCGGATCGCGTCCTCTCGCAGCTTCTCCGCGCACACCACGTCCGCCGGGGTCTGGCCATCCGGCACCAGCCTGCCGTACTTCGACAGACCGTCGAACTCGCCGACCACACCGAGCTCCTCGAGGAGGAAGTCCACCCGACCGAGGTGTTCTCCGTCGGCGGTGTAGAGATTCGGCTGCGGTTCAGGCAAGGGGAGCTGGTGGCGGAGGAAGAGCACCCGGCTACGGGATTCGCCCACGCTCTCCGACCGGCCGTCGAGCAGGCCGAGCACGCGCCGGGCGACGGCGCTGCCGGGGCGGCCTGCGATCGACGCGACCGCATCATTGAGGTCGTCGGACGAGAGCGGAGTGCTGTGCAGCGCATGGTCCCCGACGACCAGGACCTGCTCGAACGGCAGTGTCCTCGCGAGGTCGAGGATTGTGCGCGCCAGCGTGGTGACCCGCAGCCCGTCGACCTCGGTCACCTCCGATGCATCGAGCGCGGCGGAGTGGACGTGCCGGACCGCCGATGCGCGTCCACCGGTGCGGCGATCACGGGTGAGGTGCACGCGCAGCAGGGGTGTGTTCCACAGCGCGAGACCGTGGACGACGGCGGCGGATTGGTGGCTGAGCACGGCGTCGGGAGAGGACGCGAGGACCGTCGACTCCGCGAGCATCCGATGTCGACCGACGGAATCGAGGGCGTCGAACTGCTCGCGGTCGGTGAAGGATCCCGGACGCAGCCGCCGCCAGCTCCCCCGAGCACACATCCGCTGGAGTTGCCGATCGGTTGCGCCGCGCCGCAGTGCCTCGGGTCTCCGGATGATCTCGCCCATGAGCGGCATCGTGCACCCTGGCTCGGCGGAGGGGAGGGGGTCGAGCGGGGTATCCATCCGGGCTGTGGACAACCTTCGACCTGTGGACGACCCGCCGGACCCTTGATCGCACACCCCTTTTGGCGCGTGCACACCCGTAGTCGGCGTGCAGTGGCCGTGTGACGGCCGGAGAAAGGGTGTGCAGGTGGGGGCGGAAACAGAACGCGCCCCCACCGAGAGTCGGTGGGGGCGCGTTGCTGGGTATTGCTACTTCTTGCGGCCGGGGGCCTTGGCGCCTGCCTTGAACCCGAGTCCGCCTGCCTTCGGCTGAGGCAGCGGAGCGGCCTCAGCGGCGGGAGCACCGTTGTCGGCGGGTGCACCGTTCGCGGCGGGAGCCTCGGCGGCAGGTGCACTCTCGGCGACCGGTGCGGCCTCGACAGGTGCACTCTCGGCGGCGGGTGCGGCCTCGACAGGTGCACTCTCAGCGGCCGGGGCCGGAGCCGCGGGCGCCGCTGCGGCCGGAGCGGCCTTGCGTGCACCCGGGGCCTTGGCGCCCGCCTTGAACCCGAGCCCGCCCGCCTTCGGCTGCGGCGGCGCGGCCGGAGCCTTGGCGGCCGGAGCCTCAGCTGGGGTCTCCGCAACCGGAGCCTCGGCGGCAGGTGCCGGTGCGGCCGGTGCTTCGGCGGCCGGAGCGGCAGCCTTGGCGCCGGGAGCCTTGGCCCCACCCTTCATCTGCAGACCCTTGCCGGGAGCCTTGGCGCCGGCCGCGAGGCCCAGCCCCTTCGGCTTGGCGGCGGGAGCGGCGGCCGGAGCCTCCGCAGCAGCGGCCGGAGCGGCCTCGGCGGCGGCCGGAGCCTCGGCGGCGGGTGCTGCGGCCGCGGGCTTGGCGCCCGGAGCCTTGGCCCCACCCTTCATGCCAAGACCCTTGCCCGGTGCCTTCGCGCCACCCTTGAGGCCGAGGCCCTTCGGTGCGGCGGCCGGAGCAGCAGCGGTCTCGGCGGCCGGAGCAGCCTCGGCGGCGGGAGCGGCAGCGGCGGGCTTGGCACCCGGAGCCTTCGCACCCGGAGCCTTTGCGCCAGGCGCCTTGGCCAGACCCTTCATACCCAGACCCTTGACCGGGGGCTTCGCGGCGGCAGGAGCGGCGGCCGGGGACTCCGCAGCCGGAGCGGCAGGTGCGGCCTCGGCGGCCGGTGCGGCCTCGGCGACGGGAGCCGCTGCCTTGACTCGGGGCTCGACCTTGATCTTCGCGGTCAGCTCCGCCGGCTCGAGCCGGGTAATGGAGTTCAGCATCAGCTGGGCGACGTCCACGACCTCGACGCCCTCGCCCTGGCCCTGCTCCTGGCGCGCGGTGACGCCGTCGGTGAGCATGACGCGGCAGAAGGGGCAGCCGGTCGCGATCTTCTTCGGATCCGTGGACAGTGCCTCGTCCACGCGGTCGACGTTGATGCGCTTGCCGATGTTCTCTTCCATCCACATGCGCGCACCACCGGCGCCACAGCACATGGACCGCTCGCCGTGGCGCGGCATTTCCTTGAGCTTGGCGCCGGACGCCTCCATCAGCTCACGGGGCGCGTCGTACACCTTGTTGTGGCGACCAAGGAAGCACGGGTCGTGGTAGGTGACGTCCTCGGACACCGAGGCGACCGGGATCAGCTTCTTCTGGCGCACCAGGCGGTTGAGCAGCTGGGTGTGGTGGATGACCTCGTAGTCGCCGCCCACCTCCGGGTACTCGTTGCCGAGCGCGTTGAAGCAGTGCGCACAGGTGACGACGATCTTGCGCTTGGACTGCTCGACGCCGTCGAACACGGAGTTGAGCATCTCGATGTTCTGCATCGCGAGCTGCTGGAACAGGAACTCGTTGCCCGCGCGGCGAGCGGAGTCACCGGTGCAGGTCTCGTCGGCGCCCAGGACCATGAACTTCACGCCCGCGGTGGCGAGCAGCTCGGCGACGGCCTTGGTGGTCTTCTTCGCGCGGTCCTCGTAGGCACCGGCGCAGCCGACCCAGAACAGGTACTCGTAGTCCTCGAAGGTGTCCGCATCCTTGCCGAACACCGGGATCTCGAAGTCCATCTCGTTGATCCAGTTGAGGCGGTCCTTGGAGTTCTGGCCCCAGGGGTTGCCCTTGTTCTCGAGGTTCTTGAACAGGCCGGCCAGCTCGGACGGGAACTCCGACTCGATGAGCACCTGGTAGCGGCGCATGTCGATGATGTGGTCGACGTGCTCGATGTCCACCGGGCACTGCTCGACACAGGCACCACAGTTGGTGCACGACCACAGCGTCTCGAGGTCGATGACCGGCGCGAGCTCGCCCTCGACGGTCTCGCCGACCAGCTTGCGCTCGGCCTCGGTGCGTGCGGCTTCGGGGATCTTGGCCAGCGCGGCCTCGTTGACGTTGCCGTCGCCGTCGACCAGGCCGACCTCGTCGCCGCCCATGTCCTTCTTGCCGCCCGCGAGCAGGTACGGCGCCTTGGCGTAGCCATGGTCGCGCAGCGACATGATCAGCAGCTTGGGCGAGAGCGGCTTGCCGGTGTTCCATGCGGGGCACTGCGACTGGCAGCGGCCGCACTCGGTGCAGGTGGTGAAGTCCAGCCAGCCCTTCCAGGAGAAGTCCTCGATCTGACCGGCACCGAGGGTGTCGGTGTCAGGATCGACGTTCTCCATGGTCAGGGCCTTGCCCTTGGACATCATCGGCTTCGCGGCGCCGAGGGCGACGTCGCCGTCGTCCTCACGCTTGAAGTAGATGTTCGGGAACGCGGAGAAGCGGTGCCAGGCGACGCCCCAGGTGATGTTGCGGCCCACCACGTACAGCCAGATCATGCCGGACATCAGCTTGACGAACGCGAAGATCGAGACCATGACCGCGCTGGCGGGCAGCAGCTTGGCGACGTTCATGGTGAAGAAGTCGGTCCACGGGTTGGCGTGGCCGTAGGTGGCGATCTTGCCTGCCTTCACCATCACCATGCCGAGGCCCTCGACGAGCACGACGATCTCGACGAAGTAGGCCGGGCCGAACTTCGAGCCGCCGAAGCGCGAGAGGCGCGCGGGGATCCGCGGGTGGTTGAGCTGGCGGATCACGATGAGCGTGATGATGCCGACGATGGTGCCGATGCCGAGCAGCTCGTCCCACAGGTGCCACACCCAGGTGTCGCCGAACAGCGGCCAGTGGAACTCGGGGTTGAAGGTCTGGCCGTAGGCCTCGAACCACAACAGGAAGCCGCCGAGGAAGCCGATCATCACGAGCCAGTGCGCCCATCCCACGGTGCGGAACTTCTGCATCCGGGTGTGCGCGATGAACTCTACGATCATCTGCTTGAAGCGGGGGAGGAACGGGCGCCAGCGGTCAGGGGCTGGTTGACCGAGCTGCACCGTCTTCCCCATGGTCCAGGCCCCACTCAAGAATGAGGCCCAACACACGAGGCTGAGCAGTGCGCCGATCGTGCCCAACGTGATCGTCAGGGCGTTCATGTCACGGCCTTTCCTTCTACGACGGCAACGCCAACACGGGTTAAGTTACCCGCCGGTAGCATCCCGAGCCAACGTCGAGTCCATGGTCACGTCAGCGGGAGGCCGACGCGAGACACAGGAGTTCTCACGCTCACCGTAATTTGTGCCCCTTCGAGGGGTTCAGCGCAGGTCAACCTAACTTCGCCGGATGACCTGCGGAGAAGTAAGCGGATCGAAGTGGTTGGCGGGCAATTGCTGCGCCTTGTTCTCAGAAGAATCACAGATTAGTCTCCACCGAGACTGTGTTGTGACCCATGTGTCAATTTTGGTTTCCAGAGGGGATTTGTAGATGAGGCTGAAGAAGTTCGCGGCGACGTCGCTGATGGCGATCGCGGCGATGGGTGTGGGTGCGGGCACCTCGTACGCGGCACCGGCAGCGCCCGAGACCATCGACTGGAGCTCGAAGGTCGAGGGACAGTCGGTCGTCACCACCATCGACGCGGGCGCCTTCAAGGTCTCCGGCGACGGCAAGAACATCGAGCTGCAGGACAACGCGGGCAAGGCCGTCGTGAGCCTGCCGCTGGCGTTCCAGCTCAACTCGCTCAAGTTCCCGATGGAGCAGAAGATCAGCGAGGACGGCAAGTCCGTCACCCTGACCCCGATCTTCGATCTCGGCAAGGCCAAGTCGGTCACCCCGGCCGATCGCGGCGACCGCGCCGTCGGCAACATCGCGATCAAGGACATCGCCTCGCCGTCTGAGAATCTGATCGCTCAGAACACCTTCAACTCGCAGCTCGCGCTGGCCACCGCGACCGGCGGTCTGACCGGCACCATCATCGGCTGCGTTGTGGGCCTCGTTCCCGGTCTTGCGGCGGGCATCATCGGCGCGCTGCCCGGTTGCGTCACCGGTGCCGGCATCGGCGCGATCGTCGGCACCATCGCCGTCGGCGGCCCGACGCTGATCGCTGCTGGCATCGGCCTGGGTCAGACCCTGCTCGCCGAGCCGGGTACCACCATGTACGCGGAGCACCTGCAGAAGTAGTAAGCCCAGAAACACGACTGCGGCCCGTCACCTCTCCGGAGGTGACGGGCCGCAGTTCTGCGTAGGCCCGTTTGACGTTGGCGTCTGAGCCCGCACCGTCGAGGTCCACAGCGGCGCCGGTGCCGGCTGGAAGGCCCGCACCGGCGTTGCGCGCTAGGACAGGTTGGCGCCGCCGATGTTCGTCGCGATCTTGACGACGTAGCCGAACGAATCCATCAGAACGGGCAGCAATGCCTCCATGTAACTTTCCTTCTGTCCGCCGGCGCGAATGCCAGGCATCGTTCTGGCTGGGCCCCCCAGCCAGGTGTGTCGCTGGCGCGCAATCCTCCCCGCCCCAGGAACAACGGGATTCTACCGTTAACCAACGGTTAAGTGGTGAGTTACCCCGGAATGCGAAAAGGGGCCTCGGACGCGAAAGCTCGCGTCCAAGGCCCCTTTTCGGGAAGGCTATGCGCCTAGTTGGTGCGGATCTTCAGGCCGGGGGTTCCCGCGAGGACGTTGGTGATCGGTGTCGCGGTCACCTCGGGTACCGTGGCGGAATCGCACGTCCCCTCGATGGCCTTATTCGATCGGACCGCGATGCCCAGCGCCGTGGTGCCGGACAGCACGGCGCCGCCGCTGTCGCCGCCCAGTCCACAGATGTTCACGGTGAAACGACTCGGCCAGAGGGGAATAGTGTCGATGTCGACGAATCCGACCGTGCCGCAGTGGTAGCCGGTGACTCGGCCGGACATGCACACGGGCATCCCTTCCACGGGGTCGGCGGTGCCGGTGATCGCTACCGGGTCCTGGCCGGGGGCACGAACGTAGTTGTTCTCGAAGCGCTTGGCGAAGTTCTGGTCGATCTTGATCACCGTGTAGTCGAGTGGGCTCTTTGACGTCTTGATGGCGGTGCCGAAGCGATCGCCGCGAACGCCGTCGACCACCTCGTGTGCGCTCGAGGCCTCAGGGGTGCCGCGGTCGAAGGGTCGGCCGGGTCGCAGTGTCCGGCGGTGAGGACCGCCGCGTGACCGGAGGCGTCGGTGGCGTTGAACGCGAGCGAGCACATGTGGGAACCGCCGGAGGTATCCACGAAATCGTAGACGTCGCCACCCATGAAGGCATCGGGGTCCGGCTGGGGCGTGGTGCCCTCGGCCGTGGTGACCGTGACCTGCTGGGTGGTGGTGGATCCGGCGACGCCGTCGCGGCCAGAGAACGTGGCGGTGATGGTGTGCTTGCCGTTGGTTTCGGGGCTCCAGATCCATACGGCGGTGCCGTCGGCCTCGACCTTTGTGCTACCGATGACGTCGGTGCCGTCCTTGAATTCGACGGTGCCGCCCGCTGCCGCGGGAGTGACCTTCGCCGTCAGCTCGTACTCATTGACGTCGGGTGCCGCTGTGATGGGGTCGAGGGTGACCGTGCTCGACTCGGCGGTGGGTTCGGTGGGCTTGGTCGGGCCGGATGAGCCGAGCGAACCGAGCCCCGGCAGGTCGGGCGAGATGGGTTCCTGTGCTGGCCCCTGCGCCACCCGCACGAAGCTGAGGGAGTCGGGCAGCTGCAGGCCCTGGCCCGCGGCGGTGTCCTTGACTTCGAGTGCGATGTCGTTGCGGACGGCATCGATCTTGGCGCCGTTGATCTGGCCGGACAGTGGTGCGGGGAGCTGCTGGGTCCAGCTGTTGAGCTGGCCGAGCATCTCGCGCAGGGTGTTCTCGCTGCGCGCCTGGTCCTTGACCTGATAGCCGGCTGCCTCGACGGCGGTGCGGGCGGCGGCCTTGTCCGGTCCATCGGCCAGGCCGACCAGCGGGGTGCCGGCCGCATCGAGCCAGGCACCGGCGAACGCGGTGGGGAACTTGCCGCGCAGCGTGTCGGCGAACGTCGCCAGTTCGCGCCCGGCCTCTGCCTGTGCGAGGTACTGGGCCGCGCTGAGTCCGAGATCGCGCTGGACCGCGGCCACCAGGTCCGCGGGCAGCGCGGGTGTCGGTGCGGCGGGTGCCGCCTGGGCGAGGGTCGCGCAGGGCGCGACCAGAAGGAGTGCCGCGGTGCCGATCATCGCGGCACGGCGGGCTCGGGTACTTCGCATGGGGACCTTTCGGTATGCGGGTATGACCAAGGCGTTGGGGCCGGGGTCGGTTGCGGAACTGTATGGGCGATGTCCGCCGTTGCCTACCGAAAATTGATGGGATGAATGTGGACTCAGGGGCGTGCGTCGGCTCGGATCTGCGGGTCGGGGTGTCACCCGGGAATGCGAAAAGGGGCCTCGGACGCGAAATCTCGCGTCCGAGGCCCCTTTTCGTGAGGCCGAGAGTTCTCGTCTAGCTCGTGCGGACCTTCAGGCCCGGGTTGGCCGCGAGGATCGCGTTGATCGGCGTGGCGTACAGCTGGGGGCTGTCGCCGACCAGCGTGGTGACCACGGAGGCCAGCTCGCAGTAGCCCATGTCGCCGACGTTGGAGGCGCTCGAGATGCCCAGCGCCCTGGTGCCGGTCACGACGGCGCCGCCGCTGTCGCCCTGCAGCGCACAGATGTTCGCGGTGAAGCCGTTCTTCAGGGTGCGGGTTCCGACGTCCACGATCTGGTTGACGGAGTTGATGGTGCCGCAGCTGAAGCCGGTGGTGAGGCCGGACTTGCAGACCGGCGCCCCGACAACGGGATCGGCGGTGCCGGTGATCGGCACCGGGTTCGCGCCGGGGGCGCGGACGAAGTTGTTCTCGAAACGCTTGGTGGCCGCGTCGTCGATCTTGATCACCGAGTAGTCGAGGCCCTCGACGGTCGACTTCGCGAAGGTGCCGAAGCGATCGCCGAACTTGGCGCCGTGCGTCTCGAATGCGATCGAGGCGGCGCCGGTGCCCGCGGCGTCGCGGTTCGGGTCGCAGTGTCCGGCAGAGATGTTCACCGTGCGGCCGGAGCCGTCGGTGCCGTTGAAACCGAGCGAGCAGCGGAACGCGCCGTCCGCGTTCTCGGCGGCGTAGGCGTCGCCACCGAGGCGGGCGTCGGCGGCGACGGGGCTCTCGGCGGCCGGCGGCGCGGACGAGCCGAGGGCCGGTGCCAGCACCACGCGTGCGGACTCGAGGAAGTCGGGCAGCTGCAGACCCTGGCCCTCGGCGGTGTTCTGGACGCGCAGCACGACGTCGTTGTTCACCGTGTCGATGGCGGCGCCGCTGATGAGACCGGACAGCGGTGCGGGGAGCTTCTCGATCCAGCTGTTCATGTGGCCGAGCTGGTCGCGCAGCGCGCGCTCGCTGCGCGGCAGGTCCTTCACCTTGTAGCCGGCGGCCTCGACGGCGGCGCGGGCGGCGGCCTTGTCCGGTCCGTCCGCCAGACCGATCAGCGGCGAGCCGGCCGGATCGAGCCAGGCGCCCGCGAAGGACTCGGGGAACTTGCCGCGCAGCGTGTTGGCGAACTCCACCAGCTTCTGACCGGCCTCGGCCTTGTCGAGGTACTGCTCCGGGCTGATTCCGAGATCGCGCTGGATCGCGGCCACCAGGTCGGCGGGCAGCGCGGTCGCGGGCGCCGGTGCGGCAGGCTCCGCGTGTGCGAGGGCCGCGCCGGGCGCGATCAGGAGGAGGGCCGCAGAGCCGATCATCGCGGCACGGCGGGCGCGAACGCTACGCATGGGGACCTTTCGGATTGAGGGCATGCGGGCATGACCAAGCCGAAGGGGCCGGGTCAGTTGTAGCGACTATATGGGTTACGCCCGCCGTTGCCTACCGGAATCTGTCGGATGATTGGGCTCAGCGGCGCGCGTCGGCGGCCCGGACCTGCAGGTCGAGGCCGAGAGCCGCGTTCGCGTGGTCGACGATCTTCTCGATCGGGATGCCGATGCTCGCGGTGCCGCCCTCCGGCGCCAGCACGAGGTTGGCCTCCGTGCAGTTCGGGGCGCCGCCGGAGTTGGAGCCGCTGGTGATGCCGAGGGCCCTGGTCCCGGTCAGGATCGCGCCGCCGCTGTCGCCGCCGAGGGTGCAGGTCGAGCCCGCGAACCCACGGACCAGGCGGGTGCTGCCGTCCGCCATGTGCAGCGGGGCGTCGACGCTGTCGGCGAGGACGAGGCCGCAGGTGAAGGTGGAGGTCTGGCCGGACTTGCAGATCGGCGCGCCGATGACGGGACGCGCGGTGCCGGTCACGGTGACGGTGGTGCCGTTGGCCCCGCGGACGGTCGGCTTGTCCAGCCCGGCGGCGGTGCCCGCGTCGTTGAGCTTGATCACCGAGTAGTCGAGGCCGCCGGCGGGCTCACCCATCGCGGAGTGCCGGAAGGTGCCGATCTGCGTGCTGCGGGTGACGTCGGCGAAGTCGGGCAGGTAGACCGGGGCGCCCGCGGGCACCTTCGCGTTCTCCTGCGAGGGATCGCAGTGGCCCGCGCTGAGGTTGTAGGGGGCGCCGGCGGCGTCGACGGCGTTGAAGCCGAACGAGCAGACCCCGATCTCGCCCGGGTCGACGTCGCGGGTGATCGGGCGCGGCGTGGTGATGTAGGTGTCGCCGCCCTGCGCGTGCTGGTCGACGGGCGGCTGGCCGCCGGGGGTCAGCACGACCTTCAGCCCGGCCAGCAGCGTCGGCAGGTTCAGTGCCCGGCCGATCGGGCTGTTCACCACGTCGATGACGACCCGGTTCTCCAGCACGTCGATGGAGGTGGAGTTGATCTGTGAGGAGACGTCCTTCGGCAGCCCGAGGATCCACTGGTTGAGCTGTGCCAGCGAACCCTCGAGATCCTTCGCGGACACCGCGGCGAGGTGGGTGGCGTAGCCGTCGCCTGCCACCCGCTGCGCCTCGGCGGTGGTGGTGACCGCGACGACGGGGACACCGTCGACGCCCATCCAGGAACCGGCGTAGGTGGCGGGGCGGCCCTCGCGCAGGGTCTGCGCGTAGCCGGCCAGCCGCTGGGCGGCCTCGGCGCGCTCGATGTACTGCTGCGGGCTCAGCTTCAGGTCGCGGGCGATCGCGTCGACGAGTTCGGCGGGCAGCTGCTGCGCGACCTCGGCGGGCGAATTCGACTGGGGTTCATGCGGTTCGGCCTGAGCGATGGCGGAGAGGGGGAGCAGGGTGGCCGAGGCGAGGATTGCGGCGCGGAACGCCAGCCGGAGACGCATGAAGACCCTTCGTCGAGAGCGCGGATGTATCAGCGCTCCACCTTAGGGCAAGTGCGGCCCCGACGCCCGTGTCCCTGGTACACCGCTCGGGCAACTCGGGCAAGTCGGGCACCGTGCGTCAGGCGATGTCCTCGGGGGTGGTCGTGGTGGTGGTCGTCGTCGTGGTGGTCGTGGTCGTTGTGGTGGTCGTGGTTGTCGTCGTGGTGGGCTCGGTCGTCGTCGTGGTCTTGGTGGTCGTGGTCGGCCGATGGGACGGGCTCGGCTGTACGGGTGGCGTCGTGGTGACGGGCGGCGGGGCCTGGGTCGTCGGGCGAACCGTGGTGGTGGGCGCGGTCGAGGCTGCGCTCGACGTCTTGCTGCTCCTTGCGGTCGTGGACGCGGGCGCCTTGGTGGTCGTCGTGGTGGTTGGGCGCAGCGAGACGGTGACCTTGGGTGTCGTGGACTCGTCGATGACGGGAACCGCGGTCGCGGGGGCGTCGGAGGAGCGCAGGCTCACCACCAGACCGACCAGTGCGACGGTCAGGATCACGGCGGCCGCCGCCGTGATCACCGTTGTCCGTTCGAACCGGGAGCGGGGCGCCGCGGCGATCGGCGTCGCCGCGGCGGCGGAGGACGGCGGCACCGGGTCCGGGTCCAGCAGGACGGGCAGCACCGGGCGGCCCGGCCCGGCCTCGGTGAACGCGGTAGGCGGGCCGGCAACCGGGACCGGGGGAAGGGTCACGGTGTCGGCGTCGCCGTCGATGTCGGTGCGGACCGGGGCGACGACCACCGTGGCGATGCCGTCGTCCGTGGCGGACGAGGCCTCGCCCGCCGCGATGATCGCGGCGCCGTGCGCTCCCGTGCATCCGGGTCGGGGCGCGAGCACCGTCGGCAGGCCGATGGTCGCCTCGGCCAGTCGCGACACCAGCGGCATCGTCGAGCCGCCGCCGGTCAGCAACAGAGCGCACACGTCGGACGGCGCCAGGTCATGGGCGCCGATGGTCTGCTCCACGAGATCGAGCGATCCGGTGATCGACGACTCCAGCAGCTCCTCGAGCTCGCTCCGCAGCAGGGTGACGGTGGCGGTCGCGCCTGCGATCTCCACCGCGATCGACGTCTCGGTCGCCGTTGACAGTGCTTCCTTGGCGTCGGCGCACCGGCGCCGCAACGCCGACAGCTCGGCCCTGGTGGCCGGATCGCTCAGGTCCACCGGCCCGAGGTCGCCCGCGGCCGCGCCAAGGACGTGCTCGAGGATCGCCTGGTCGAAGGTGTCGCCACCGAATCGGGTGGTGAAGGTCGACGGCCGGAGCAGCCCTGCCTCCGCCCCCGTGCGAACCAGGGAGATGTCGAGCCCGCTGCCACCGAGGTCGTAGACCGCGACGATCGCGTCGCCCAGCCTGCCGTGGGCCGCCTCCAGCCAGGCCACCGCGGCCACCGGCTCCGGGGTCAGCGTCACCCCGGCCAGCCCGACGTGCGCGAGGGCGTCCCGCATCGACTCAACGGTCGCCTCGGACCAGCGCGCGGGGTGGGTGGCGACGATCTCGGGCTGCTCGGACAATCCGGGGAAGGCGTCGGCGGCCTCGTGCACGAGACTGTGCATCGCGGTGGCGACCAGGTCCTCGGCCAGGTATGCGGAGCCGTCGCCGATCACCAGCCCGGCCGGATCGCCTGCGTGCGCGGCGAACCCGGAGATGACGTCGGGTGCATCGAGCGGAGAGCCGAGCACCGCCTCGCCCGCCGCCGTCAACTGCAGTGTGGCGGGGCGAGCGATGATGGCCGGCTCGGCGTCGGTACCAGGATCACCGGTGGTGTGGAGGACCGCAACGGCGTTGGTGCCGCCGACCCCCAGCCCAAGCCCCGCGGCCATGTCTTCCCCCGTCTCATAACTGCCGCGCTCGCCGGGGTGTCGCGCGTCGCGCTGCCGGACCGATGCGCGATCTCGGGCGATAGCCTATCCATTCGCCTACTCTCGGTCCGAGAGCATCGACGCAAGTGGGGGCGGTGACCCGTGGCCCCACGCGAGGTACTGGGAGAAACATGACCGATCCCGCATCGCCACCGGTGCCACAGCCGGTCCTCGTGCCGCTCAGCGCGGCGGCCCTCTTCCTGGTGATGACGGCGGGACCCGCTACCGAGGATGCGATCCGGCTCCGCGATGTCGCCTCGGACGTCGGGTCGTTGGTCCGGGCGGTGGGCTTCCGCGAACTCGCCGGGTCACTGTCCTGCGTGGTGGGTTTCGGTTCGGAGTTCTGGGATCGGGTGGGGCCGAGCGCCACACCGGCCGGGCTGCATCCCTTCATCCCGCTGCGCGGCGACGTGCACAGCGCGCCGGCCACACCGGGGGACGTGCTGTTCCACATCAAGGCCTCGCGTGCGGACCTGTGCTTCGAGCTGGGGCGTCTGATCCTCACGGCGCTCGGCGATGCGGCGACCGTCGAGGACGAGGTGCACGGATTCCGCTACTTCGACGCCCGCGACCTGCTCGGCTTCGTCGACGGGACCGAGAACCCGACAGGGGCAGGCGCCGGCGCGGCCGCCCTGATCGGGGCGGAGGACCCCGCATTCGCGGGCGGCAGCTACGTGATCGTCCAGAAGTACCTGCACGACATGGCCGCATGGGCCGAGCTGAGCACCGAGGAGCAGGAGCGGGTGATCGGACGGACGAAGCTCGAGAACGTCGAACTCGACGACGCGGACCTGCCGAACAACTCGCACGTCGCGCTCAACACCATCGTCGACGACGACGGGACCGAGCGCGAGATCCTGCGCGACAACATGCCGTTCGGGTCCCTCTCCGCGGGCGAGTTCGGTACCTACTTCATCGGATACGCGAAGGACCCTGCCGTCACGGAGCTGATGCTGCAGCACATGTTCCTCGGCGATCCCCCCGGCAACCACGACCGGATCCTGGACTTCTCCCAGGCGGCGACGGGCACACTGTTCTTCGTGCCGAGCCAGGACCTGTTGGAGGCGCTCGCCGACGTCCCCGTGCCCGGGGAAGCGGAAGCGGAGCCGGAGGAGGTCGCGCCGCGCGACCTGTCCCTGAAAATCGGTGATCTCAAAGGAGTGTCCCAATGACTGATTCGAGCAATCTGCACCGGAACCTGGCGCCGGTGACCGAGGCCGCCTGGGAGCAGATCGGCGAGGAGGCCGCGCGCACCTTCAAGCGTCACGTCGCCGGGCGTCGGGTTGTCGACGTCGCCGGTCCGTTCGGTTACTCCTATTCCGCGCACAACCTCGGCCGCGTGCGCTCGATCACCGCATCGGACAGCAGGATTCGGGCACAGCTCCGCGAGGTGCACCCGCTGGTCGAGCTGCGCTTCCCGTTCACGCTCAGTCGTGCGGAGATCGACGACGTGGCCCGCGGGTCGCTGGATTCCGACTGGCAGCCGGTCAAGGACGCGGCCAAGGCGATCGCGTTCGCCGAGGACCGCACCGTGTTCGCAGGCTTCGAGGAGGCCGGCATCGCCGGGCTGGGGCCGTCGAGCAGCAACCCGCCGCTGTCGCTGCCCGAGGACCCGCTGTTGGTCCCCGACGCCGTCGCCTCCGCGCTGTCGGCGCTGCGACTGGCCGGCGTGGAGGGACCGTATTCGCTGGTCCTCGATGCTGATACCTACACGGCGGTGAGCGAGACCAGGGACAAGGGACACCCGGTGTTCCACCACCTCAAGGATCTCGTCGGCGACATCGTCTGGGCCCCGGCCGTGACGGGCGGCTACGTGCTGTCCACCAGGGGCGGCGACAACCAGCTCACGCTGGGTTCGGACCTGTCGATCGGGTACGACAGCCACACCGCCGAGTCGGTGACGCTGTATCTCGAGGAGACGCTGACCTTTTCGTCGTTGACGGCGGAGGCCGCCGTCGTCCTGGGACGCTGACCGATGACGCACTCACCGAACTACCGGGACGCGAATCCGTTGTTCAGGTTCATGCGCACCCTGGGCGGGACCAAGCCCATGTCGTGGTTCTTCGCCCGAACGCTCCACCACATCGATGGTCCGGTCTACCGGCTCACCAAGGGGCGCAACACGTTCACGACCCTCGTCACGGGGCTGCCGCTGGTCATGCTCACCACCACGGGGGCGAAGAGCGGGGCGAGCCGCACCGTCCCCCTTGTCGGGATGCCGGACGGGGACCGGATCGTGGTGATCGCCTCGAATTACGGACAGCATTCGAACCCGGCGTGGTACTTCAATCTGCGCAAGCACCCCGACGCCACGGTCACCGTCGCGGGCGGTGAGCCCCTGCGGGTGGTCGCCTACGAGGCGGAGGGGGAGGAGCGGGAGCGACTGTGGCGCATGGACCTGGAGGTGTACCCCAGCAGAGCCGCCTACGAGAAGCGCGCGCCCGATCGGCGGATCCCGGTGATGGTGCTCGAACCAAGGGCGGGCGGCTGAGGCCGACGACGGACGGGTCTCACCGCTCAGCCGACCAGCTCGCTCGATTCCTTCCGCCAGTCGTAGACGACCCGGGTCCGCAGGACGATGTCCTGCAGCGACCGGCGGTGGGGGTCGACGGCCGCCCACAGCAGGCCGAAGGCGAACAGGACGCAGAGCACGGCCCGTAGGGTGGCGCGGGGCAGCCGGAGCAGCCTGCCCTTCACGGTGACGACCCGCAGCCCCATCGCCAGCGCGCCGACGGTGCGCCCCGTCGTCGCCCAGCAACCGGTCAGGTACACGATCGACACGGTGAGGGTGACGGTCGCGGAGGCCAGCGCGGCCGGCTCGGGGAACCGGAAGTTCTGCGGGGAGTACAGCAATCGCACCAGGGCCAGGCCCAGGTAGGTCACGCCCATGATCGCGAGCACCACCCCGAGGTCGATCAGGGCGGCGGTCGCGCGGGTGACGATCCCGGCGGGCCGGTGCGGAGGTTGCTCGATCCGGTCGGTCACGGCGCCGGGTTCCCGGGGCGATCGTCGCCGCCCATCGGCAGCTCGTCGTCCTGGCCGGGGCCGCGGCCGAACAGCCTGCCGACGAAGCCTGCGACGGCGTCGTCGGCCTGCATGCCCTGGCTCCTGACCCCGCGAACCGCCTCTGACGACAGCGAACCCGTCGACTCCCGGATGATGTCCGGCAGGTCGACGCCCTCGATGATCTCGTCGGCGAGGCCGACGAGGTCCACGCGCGCGATGATCGCGTCGATGTCGATTCGTCGCGCCGCCTCGTCGAGGTCGACCCGCTCGATCTGCCTGTCGAGGTCGACGGAGTCGACGATGCCGTCCAGGTCGAGCCTGCCGATCACGGCGTCCACGTCGAGCCGGGCCGCGATCGCGTCGATGTCGATGGTGGCGGCGATCCGGTCCAGATCGAGGGACTCGGCGATCAGGTTGAGGTCGACGTTCTCGCGCACCAGGCGGGTGAGATCGACCTCGAGCAGGGCAGCCGCGACCACCTCCCGGATCACGAGCCGCAGCAGGTCCTGGACGGTCGGGGCGGCCGTCCGCACCACGTCCTCGCCTCGCGCCCGCAACGCGTCCGCCGTGGCGTCGAGGCGCCGGGCCAACCCGGGCACCCGGCGCAGCGTGTCGAGGGCGAAGCGGGCCGTTGCGCCGACCGCCTCGGCCGCCGTGACCGCGGCGCCGATCGTCAGGAACACCGCGTCGGCGCCGGGAAGGCTCGTCAACGGCCGGTTCGACGTTGGCGTGACTTGCTCGTCCGGTGACATGATCCCTCCCTGCTCGGGGTCTGACGCGAAGAGGTCAGGTCGTGATCATAGGTGTCACAGGCGGGTACGACGCCGGATGTGTCGGGGTCGTGACCCGAGCCCGGCGGTCAGTTCTCCGCGCCGTGGCCCATCGCGCGCAGCATCGAGAGCATGTCCGCGCGAGAGGTGGCGTCGAGGCGGCGGCGGATCCGGGCGACGTGGTGCTCGACGGTCTTCGCCGAGATGAACAGCCGGGCGCCGATGTCCCGGTAGGTCAGGCCCATCACCAACAGGTTCGCCACCTCGGCCTCGCGGTCGGTCAGGCCCGCGCTGAGCTCGCGTTCGGTTCCCGCCACGGTGCCGGGTGCCGACGACGCGGCCGGACGCAGGGAGCGCGCGACCTGCAGCAGCGTGGTGGCGGTCCTGGTGTCCGAGGCGCGGAGCGCGGCCTCGCTGGCGAGACGGGCACCGTCCCATGGCAACCCGATGCGGTCCAGGGTGCGGGCGGACTGTTCGACCACGGTCGCGTCGATCTCGCCCTGCAGCACCCGAAGCCAGGCGCGGCCCGCGGCCGCGAGCCCTGCCGCGTACGGGCTGGTCTCGGCCGCGACACCGAGGGCGTTGGCGTGCGGCAGCAGTTCCGCCGGGCTCTCGGCCAGGATCGCGGCCTGCACGCCGTACCAGTGCAACGGCGAGCCCCACAGCGTCGGTTCGCCGAGCCGGGTGAGCAGCTCCCTGGCCTGCTCGATGAGGTGCGCCAGCCGGTCGGTGTCTCGCAGCCGGGCCGCGCCAAGCCACAGTTCGCCGAGCGGCAGCAGGCTGAAGAGATCGGCAGAGTGCTCCGCGATGACGCCGTGTGCTCGCTCCCACGAGTGGGTGAGGGCGCCGATGTCCCCGACGCGGCGGGCCAGTCCGACCCGCAGCGCCGCGACGAACAGCGCGTCGCGCGGCGCGGGCTCGGTCTCCGTCGGCATCGCGTCGAGCCGGGCCGTCGCAGCGTCCAGGTCGCCGCGGATCATGGCGATCCAGGTCAGGAGCAACTCGTGCCGCTGACGGGTGGTGCTCTCGCGCGGCTCTGTGTCCAGGGCCCGCTGCAGCACGGCCTGGGCGCCCGCGAGTTCGCCGCAGGCGATGCCTGCCAGCGCGGTGATGGCGGCCCCGCTGTCGGGGAGCATTCGGGGACGGGAACCGTTGACGGACAGGGACAGTCCACGGGTCAGCGAGTTGACCGCGATCGCGACCTGGCCGTCGATCGACTGCCGCAGGCCCTGCGCGAGCAGCGAGGCACCCGCAGACGTCGACGTCGGGGGCGCGCCGGCCTGGCGGTCCGTCATGGCCTCGGCCTGTGCCGGCCGCCCCGCCGCAAGGAGCACGGTGGCCGCGACGGGTGCGTCGGGGCCGACGCGGGCCGGACCGAGCCATTCGTAGAGATCGGCGCTGCGGCCGAGCATGCCCTGCTGCGCCGCGACGCTCGCCGCGATCCGCACGGCCGCGGCGAGTTCGGTGTCGGTCAGGTCCGCAGCCCGTTCGAGCAGGCCGTCGGTGAGGGCGACCGCGGTGTCGAAGTCTGCGCACAGTGCCGCCGCCTCCGACCAGCGCAGGGCAAGGGTGGCCCGATCGGCACCGGCGCGGACGGCCTCGGCGTACAGGCTCGCGGCAAGCGGTGGTTCGGCGTCTTCGGCGGCGCCACAGAGGAACCCGGCGAGATTCGGATCCGTCACGCCCGCCTCGCCGTAGGCACGGGCGGCGGGGAGGTCGAGGGTGCCGTCCGCCAGCTTCGCGCGCAGCGAGTCGGCATGCAGCCGGGCCACCCGCTGCGTTCCGAGGACGGCGGCGAGCGGTTCGCGGGCGACGGGCAGGAGGGTGTGCGAGACAAGCCCGGTGCCACGGGCCCGGTCGATCAGGTCCTGCGCCGCGGCCGGGTCGACGGACAGCACCCGGACGAGTTCGACGGGGTCGGGACCGGAGCCGATCGCGGCGATCGCCAGGGTGCACAGCAGGTCCGCGTCGAGCTCGGCGAGCCGGGCGCGCAGGTGTGCGGCCGTCGCGGCGTCGAGTACCCGTTCCAGGGCGGCCTGGGTACGGGGTTCGGCGGGGTCGAGGTGGGACAGGGCGCCGAGCGCAGCGTCGACGGTTTGCACGCCACCCCCGGTGATCCGCAGGATCGCGGCGGCCAGCCCGATGGGAAGGCGTACGCCCAGTGTCGATTCCGCGCGAACAACGATGTCCCGCGCGGACATCGGGTCGAGGACCAGTGAGCCGAGCGTGTCGCCGAGCGCGCGCAGGACCCGGCTGTGCGGCCGGGGTTCGGTCGCGACGATCACTGTGATGTCCTGGCGGTGCGCGACAGTGGTCAGCGCGTCGACCGCGGCGTCGGGCAGCCGATGGGCGTCGTCGACGACCAGCGCGCCGCCGGGTTCGAGGCCCGCACCCGCGGTCGTGGCGACGGTGATCCCGTTGGCTCGCAGGTCTTCTCGGATGGCGGCGAGCAGGGCTGTTTTGCCACTGCCAGCCGATCCGCGGATCAGCATGTGCGGGTTGCCCGTTCGCGCAGCTAAGAGGAACGCCTGCGCGCCGGGCATCCCGGCGAGGGTGGTCGCCGGGATGACGGTGGATTCGGAGGTCAGCACGGTGAGGGGTCCTACTGCCCGCCGCCGAGCAGTCCGCCGACGCCCTGTCCGACGCCGCCGACCACCCCGCCAAGGCCGCCGAGCACGCCGCCGACGCCGTTGCCGACACCCTCCACGACGCCGCCGACACCGTTGCCGACACCGGTGGCAACCCCGCCGACGCCGTCGACGAAGTCGTTCGCGATCTGGCCGCCGCCGTCACCCTGCGGGGGTGCGGGTGGGGGCGTGTACCCGCCGCCCGCCGGGGGCGCGGGC
>NZ_BCXA01000033.1 GCF_001894865.1 Rhodococcus maanshanensis NBRC 100610
CCCTCGTGTCTGTCTACTCGCTGCCTGAACTGCCCTACGACTACGCCGCCCTCGAGCCGCACATCTCCGGCAAGATCATGGAACTGCACCACGACAAGCACCACGCCGCCTACGTCGCAGGCGCCAACGCCGCACTCGACAAGCTCGCCGAACTCCGCGCCGCCGACGCCGTCGCCCCCGTGGTCAACCTGCACGAGAAGAACCTCGCCTTCCACCTCGGCGGCCACACCAACCACACCGTCTTCTGGAACAACCTCAGCCCCGACGGCGGCGACAAGCCCGAAGGCGAACTCGCCGCAGCCATCGACGACCAGTTCGGCGGCTTCGACGCCTTCCGCACCCACTTCAACGCCAACGCCAACGCCATCCAGGGCTCCGGCTGGTCCATCCTCGCCTGGGACTCCATCGGCCAGCGACTGATCATCGTCCAGCTCTACGACCAGCAGGGCAACATCTCCATCGGCCTCACCCCCCTGCTCATGCTCGACATGTGGGAGCACGCCTTCTACCTCGACTACCAGAACGTCAAGGGCGACTACGTCAACGCCTTCTGGAACATCGTCAACTGGAACGACGTCGCCGCCCGCTTCGACCGCGCCCGCACCCAGACCGCAGGCCTCATCGTCTAAGCGGATCCCCCGCCCGTGCGTGAGTCGTACCCCGATCGGGGTGCACATCACGCACAGTTCGACCCCCTCCGCCGCGCCCGACCTCCGGGCGCGGCGGAGTCGTTTCCGGCAAACGGTCGTATCGTTGAGGGATGGACACCCTCGTCGAGGGTCTGACCTTTCCCGATGGGGCACGCTGGCACGACCGGCACCTGTGGTTCTCGGACACGCACGCCGGTGAGGTGCTGGCGTACGACCCGGTGACGGGCGCGCTCAACACCATGGCCGAGGTTCCCGGCCGACCCGCGGGCCTGGGCTTCCTCCCCGACGGACGGCTGCTGATCGCCTCCACCCGCGACCTGCTCGTGCTGCGCAGGGAATCGGACGGCACCCTGGTCGTGCACGCCGACCTCTCCGGCATCGCCACCTGGTACCTGCACGACATGTGTGTCGACCGGTTCGGACGCGCGTACGTCGGAAACGCCGGGGACGGCAGCGATCCCCCGCGGCCGCCGCGGCCCGCCGACCTGGCGATGATCGAACCCGACGGCACCGTCCACGACGTCGCGACCGCGATGGTGCTGGCGGGCGGCATGGTCGTGACCTCCGACGGCACCACCCTCATCGTCGCCGAGAGCCGATCCACCCCCGGCCGGCTGACCGGCTTCACCATCGAACCCGACGGCGGCCTCGAACAGCGACGGGTGATCGCCGAGTTCGACGCCACCGTGCAACCCGACGGCCTCGCGATCGACGCCGAGGACGGCGTCTGGGTCGCCTCCCCGTTCGGTGACGAGATCTTCCGCGTCGACGCCGACGGCGCCATCACGGACCGCCTGTCCGCGCCCAACCCCTACTCGCTCGCGCTGGGCGGGCCCGACGGTCGCGACCTGTTCGTCTGCACCGCCCAAACGTGGGTTCCCGAGGAAGCGGAACGAGACAGGGGCGGCGCCGTACGGCGGGTCCGGGTGCGGGTTCCCGCCCCGCAAGCGTAGGACGTCCCACGGCCGGGCTGGCACTCCATCCCGCTTGTCTGCCAGCCGAGTTCGGCGCATCCTGGAGGTGTCACGGGATGCGCTCCCGGGGCACCGTCGCGCGGAAGGGGGACGGACGTGAACCAGCACGGACACATCGGCGTCTCGCCGTTCCATGCCGCCGGGGCCCTTCGCGGGTTCATCATCTCCGGCCGGTGGCCGGACACCACCAAGGAGTGGGCTCAGCTCCTGGTGTTCGCGGTCCGGGTCGCCTGCGTACCCGGATTACTCCCCACCTCAACGGTTTTCGGCGCTCACGAAGACGTTCCCGAGGACCCGGAACCGGGCACCGTCGGTCTCGTGGTCGCAGAGGGCCCGGTGATCGGCGAATCCGCCCTCACGCCAGGGTGTTTCGCGGAGCATCAACCGCCCGCCCTGCTGGTCCTGCACCCGCCGTCAGAGACCATGCCGTCTCTACCCGAGTGCGTGGGCGCGGCCTCGGGCTGCCTGTTGCTGCCGGGCGTGCCGCATCTCGGACTGGACCACCGGGCGACCTGGGTGGAGGCGGACGCCGACGGCACCGTCACGTCCCTGGTCAGCCGGATGAGCCTCGATCCCAACACCGACCCCGACACCGCCGTTTTGGCCATGCTGCTTGCCTCCTGACGCGGACCGGAAGAACAAAGTTCGGTCTCCCAAACTTGTTGTGCGCTTTGCGATCTCGTTGACCTGGGGTAGTCTTACGCCTAGCGAAGGGGAGTAGCCCCCAATCGAGCAGTCGACATACTGGTCAGCATCGTCAGATCCGATGCGCCCGGCTGCCCGAACCGGCGCCGTCGTTCACGCGACAGGCACGGTGGGCGAGACCTTCGGCTGTCGACGTCCACACGTCGGCGGCCGGAGGAACAGTTCCCAACATCCTCCGAAACCAGATAACGGAGGAGGTCCGCATGCTTGCCGCGTTGCTGCTCAGCTTCGGCGTCATCTTCGTCGCCGAACTCGGCGACAAATCCCAGCTCATGGCGATGACGTTCGCGCTGCGCTACAAGTGGTGGGTGGTGATCGGCGGCATCACCGTCGCCACCACCGTCGTGCACCTGGTCTCGGTCGGCGTCGGCCACTACCTCGGCGTGGCCATTCCCACGAACCTGATCAGCACCCTCGGCGGCATCGCCTTCGTGATCTTCGCC
Organism: Rhodococcus maanshanensis NBRC 100610; assembly: GCF_001894865.1. Lineage (GTDB taxonomy): Bacteria > Actinomycetota > Actinomycetes > Mycobacteriales > Mycobacteriaceae > Rhodococcus_G > Rhodococcus_G maanshanensis. The sequence goes on from NZ_BCXA01000033.1 coordinate 2,773, forward strand.
CTGTGGACCCTTCGCGGCGACAGCCTCAGCGACGACGAGCAGAACAAGGCCTCCCGGGTCGGCGCCTCGGCGTTCCTCGCGGTCGCCTCGGCCTTCTTCCTGGCCGAGCTCGGCGACAAGACCATGCTCGCCACCATCACGCTGGCCGCGGACAACGACTGGGTCGGCGTGTGGATCGGCTCGACGGTCGGCATGGTCGCGGCCGACGCTCTCGCGATCGTCGTCGGCGCCGTGCTCGGCAAGCACCTGCCCGAGCGGTTCATCCAGCTCGCCGCCGCGACCCTGTTCTTCGTCTTCGGCGTGATGCTGCTGCTCCAGGGCCTGTTCCCGGGCAGCGCGGCCGGCCCGATCGCCGGCGGCGCGATCCTCGCGGTCGCGGTCGTGGCGGGCGTCGTCCGCTGGGCGCGCTCGAGAACAATCGCCCCCGCACCGGTCGAGGAGACCCGCGAGCCCCTCGACCGGTGACGGGGTAGACCGCTGTCGCTAACTGCCAGAACCACCCAGCTCAGGCATGACATCGATCGTGGGCGAAGGCAACCACTCCGTGACCGGGACCCCCGTACCGATGAAACCCACCGCCGCCTCCCCGTCACGCACGAGCTCGGTCGCCTGGTAGTTGACCTTCACGTGGACCATTCCGGATGAGAAACCGCCCCCCGCGCGTTCGACGCTCGGGATGTCCCAACCCCCTGCAGGGGGCGTGGCGGTGACGTCGCCGGTGACGGGGTCGACCGTGAACGTCGCGTCGAGCGCGGTCACGCTGCCACTGTCCACGGCTCCTGCCTCATCGTGCGTGTAGGCCGTGACGTCACCGCCGGCGAAGACGAAGCCATCCGGGTTTTTGATCGTGGCGCTCGTGACCACCTTGTCGGGCCGCGAGGGGTGTAGGCCGCCGTTGGGCATCGCGAACGCGAAGAACTGTGCATCGAGCTGGACGTTTTCGCCCCGTTTGAGGCTGTGGGGCCCACTGAAGACCGCCCCCAACTCGCCGCGATTCGAGCTGTGGAACGTACCGTTGTCGCAGGGCATCGGGTCTGGATCGCCTGGCACACAGGTGGCGTGGTCCGTCGAGGTACTTCCCAGCATGGTTAGAGCCAAGAAATTGATCATCGGTTCTGCCGATTCGGGGGCCGTGGATGCCGCGGCCGCGGTACCCAGCCCCGCGCCCCCGGCGACAACGGTCAGCGCCGCGAGCACCGCCCCACCCGCACGCGCCAGCTGTCCAGCAATTGCCATTGACCTGATCTCCTTCGATCGTGGAACACCGGCGAGCCCTGTACCCACCCCGCCCCGGTAGCCCGCCAAGAGTAAGCGGCGAGACTGGTGCCCGGCATCGGAATTGGTGTGCCAGTTTGCGCAGGTCAAAGCGTTAAACACTGTCGAGAACGGTCCACTTCCGGGCCAGACGAGGAATCCCCCACCGCCCCTCGACCATCAGGCAGGGTGAACCGCAGCGAGACCACCACCGCCACGCCGCCCAGGGGCGGCGCGGCGTTGGCAATCAGTTTCCTGAGCTGCCGAGGCCACCGATACCCGATGTGACTCGGGTTGCCCCCGTCGCCAGCCACCCCTCCGACGCCGGGACGTCGGTGCCGGTGAACGTCACCCCGGTGGTGCCAGCGAGATACGACTCGACCACCTTGTAGCGCAAGCCGACAAACAGGGACCCGCTGAGGGAGCCGGCATCGGTTGCCGACGTCGGGATGGCCCAGCCACCTGCGGGCGCCGTTACCGTCACATCCCCCGTGACGGGATCCACCACCGCGGTCGAGTCCAGCTTCGCATCCGCCGCGAATCGCGGGCGGGAAGTCACCTCGGCCCCGACGAATTCAAACCCTCGCGGAGCATGGTGAGTGACGCTCATTACTGCCAACCCGGGTATGCCATCCCGAGCAGTGAAGCTCGGGTAGTACGTGACCTCACTGCCCACTTCAGCCTTGGCGGGACCCTGGTATCCCAGCAGAATGTTGCCTTTCGCGCCGTGATCCAGGAAGGCCTCGCCGCATAGCTCTTCGTAGAGCCCGGAGCATGAGCTTCCGAACCCTCCGCCAGGCGCGCCCCCCGCGACGCCCGCACCCATCGTCGCCCCACCTACGACAACGGCCAGCGCCGCGAGCACCGAACCACCCCTACGCACCAGCTGTCCGACCATCGACAATGTCTCCTTCACTGTTGAGAGAACAGGCCCACCGCCCGCCCCACGAACTCGCCAAGAGTAAGGGGCGAAACGGCGCGCCGCGTCGGAATCGCGTATCGCTTTTGCGCAGGTCAAAGCGTTAAACACTGTCCCGAAACGGTCCCCGCCGCGCCGGGGCTCCCGAGCACGAGGCCGCCAGCCGCAAACCGAAGATTCGACGGATACTGGAAGGGTCTCGCAGGCACCCACAGGAGGGGTGACATGACCGAACGAGTTCCCCCGGAACCGATCGCGGCCGCCAAAGTGGTGCTGCTGCAGACCCGCAAACGGGACGGCAGCTGGGTCGACACCCCCGTGAACATCGCGGTCGACGGAACCCACGCGTATTTCCGGACACCCGGCAGGGCCTCGAAGAACAAGCGGCTGCGGAACTTCCCCGACGTGCGGATGTGGCCCTGCACGTGGTCGGGCAAGCCGACCGGCGAGGAGGCGGATGCGACCGCGCACCTGCTCACCGGCGCCCAGGCCGACGCCGCCGCCCAGGCCATCGACCGCCGCTTCCCGATCCTGCAGCGTGTCATGGTGCGGGCGGCGCACAAGGTCATGCGCACCCCCACGCTCCACTACGAGCTGACAGACTTCCACGCGCCGTGAACGGGACCGGGTCACGGCCCGACGGAAGCATCGGCTGCGCCGCGGCGTTGTACCGGACATGACCAAGTCCGCCGCTGCCACCGCCCGCGGCAGGATCGCGGCGGAACGTGCCGCGACCGTGCATCGGATCGAATCGCTGAACGCCCGATTGAACGACATCCTCGATGGCTCGGAGCTGAGCACAAACGACGACGAGCACGATCCCGAGGGCTCGACCATCGCGTTCGAACGCGCCCAGGTCGCATCGCTGCTCGGGGACGCGCGGCAGGACCTCGAGGATCTCGACGCCGCCCTGCGCCGGGTCGACGACGGCAGCTACGGGATATGCGTGAAGTGCGGGCAATCGATCGGCGCCGAGCGGCTCGACGTGCTGCCCGCCGCATTGCGCTGCATCGACTGCTCCTGACACGGCGCCCGTCGGCCCTAGGCCGTCGCGGCAGCAATCGAGGTGGTGGTCGCGCCCGGTTCGGCCGCGACCACCACCGTGGATCAGGAGCAGTTGCCGACGATCGATGCCACCATCGCCCTCCCCGTCACGGGAGGAACGGACAATCCCGGTCCTGTCTGAGCGAGCATGTCTGCCCACTAGTGACGCTGTCGGAATCTGACGAGCCGGCGGCGACCTTCATCAGATCAGTAAACAACAGCACAGGGGCGGAGACGACACCGTTCAGGATGTCGAAGGAGCCGCTGGCGAGTCCGCCCACACTGCCGGGGGCTTCCTCGGCCGAGGCGGTGCCCCCACCGAGGGCCAGACCGCCGCCGAGCAGTGCCGCGGCAACAAGGACGGACGCGCCACGGCGCGCCAGAGTTCGAAACATGAAGATTCCCTCGTTTCAAGTAGTGATGACCCGGGCGGCCACACCCCATCGGAGCGCCAACCGGCCGCGCCAGAATTACACGAAATAGCTTGTTCCACAACAATATTTGATGATCACGCCGATCATCCCGAGATGATCAGCTGAGGGGGACCATCAGGTTGCCGCCCGTCACCGTGCCCACCGGTGGCGACACAACCGGAGTGAAGCCGGGCCCCTCGAGGGTGAACCCGCTGACACCGGCGCCTTCGATCAACTTCTGAGAATGGGCCGCTGTGTAGGTGAGGTCGAACTGGAGTCCGTCGCCAACTCTCACCGGGTTTCCGGAAGGATCGGTGAAGGTGCCGGTGCGAGCCTCCGGATCATGCACGTGATCGAGCACGATCGGGTCGAGGCGGTCCTGATTGCCGGCAGTCACATGACTGATCCGATTGGTGGTGACACCGGTCAACGCGAAATTGAGCGGCTTGTTGTGGACCAGCTTGGTGATTCCCCGGTCAGGGTCGCCCACATTCTTGACGGTGATTCGAAAGGTCGCCGGATCGCCCCCGACGGCCCTTTCGGGGTACCGATAGGTGATCTCGAAGCCTTCGTGGGTCAACATCTGTTCCAGGTGCTTTTCGCTCGGGCATACCGAGCCGCATCCGGCGCTCACCTCCGCACCCGAGGTGCCCATACCGATCGTGAGCCCGCCGGTGGCGATCGCCGCGACGGCAAGGATCGATGCGCTGCGGCGCATCATGTTGTTGGACAATATGTTTCTCCATTTCGACATGCGATGACCGGGCGCCACAGCCGCCGGACACCCCCCCGACCGCGCCAGAATAGGACGAATCGGTCAGTCCCGCAGCCGAATCGAGCCGCGACTCTCCGCAGGTCAAAGCGTTAAACCCGACCCGGGCGACAGCACATCGCAGGACGACGAGCGCGGCCGTGAGCACCTTCCACTCAGTAGATGAATCCGCCCGCCCGGGAACCCCGGGCGGGCGACCGAAACGGCGTGCACTATCCCGAAGTGCCACCGCCATCGGGCATGGAGGTACCCGGAGGGCGCCCGTTGATCCAGTCGTCCCAGGCAATCGATCCGATCGGGGTGCCCGGAGGCGGGCAGTTGGCCGCGCATCCCGTCCATACGTTGCCGGGCTCGACGGAGCCGACCGCCCCGAGCGCGGAATCAAGACCCAGGAGGGAGCCCAAGGCGACGGCCAGGAGGGCGAGGTCGACGACGCCGCCGACGGAGCCCACCGGGGCGGAGGAGGATTCCGCGGCGGATGCCGCGCCCCCGCCGAGGCCCAGACCACCGCCGAGCACAGCCGCGGCAACAAGGACGGACGCGCCTCGGCGCGCCAGTGTACGAGACATGAAGATTCCTTCGTTCCACGTGATGACGGGACGGCCAACACCCACGGAACGCCCCCCGACCGCGCCAGCATAGGACGAATCGACCAGGTCTACGGCCGAACGGAAACTCGACTTTCCGCAGTTCAAAGCGTTAAACGCGAACCAGGAGAAGCACGCCTCGACAACACCGGGCACGAACACGAGGACCCGGCGATCAGCACACGAAACCGCCCGCCAGGGAACCCGGGCGGGCGGTACACGATCGACTGGGTGCGGCTGTTCCACGCCGTGACAAGCGGGAACCGGATCGCGCCCCTACAACCATGCGAGAGCGCCTCGTCTAAAGCGGGCAGTCCTCGTCCCGCGGGGTACAAAAAACAGTGCCGGATGGGGCGCTGCCGGTGTCTATGGACCCGTTGTTGACCCAGGCGTCATAAGGTATCTGGCTGATCGTCACCAGGGAGCCGATCGCATCGCCCACATTCCCAAGTAATACGTCCACGGCTGCTGAGCCGGTGATGGGGAGTTCATCGGCCGACGCCGTGCCCGCTCCGATGACCAGACCGCCGCCCAGCAGAGCAGCAGCGGCAAGGACGGACGCGCCACGGCGCGCCAGAATTCGCAACATTCAAATCCCCTTCGTTCGAAGTTTGATGACCGGGGCGGCCACAACCCACGGAACGCCCCCCGACCGCGCCAGCATAGGACGAAGCGGCCAGGCCGGACAGCCGAATCGTGCATGGAATTTCCCCAGGTCAAAGCGTTAAACACGACCGGGTGACGACTCACCGTCCATCACGACGAGGATGACCACTAAGGCTCGACGATCAACACACGACACCGCCCGCCCAGGAACCCTGAGCAGGCGGCATCGCGGCCGAATGGATGCGGCTGTTCCATGCCGCGACCGGGAACCGGCCGCGCGCCCGCGCAACCATGCGAGAAGTGCCTCGATTAGATCGGGCAGTCCGCGCCCTGCCCACGACACGAAAAGGACACGCTGCCGTCATCTTCGGAGCTGCCGGCGGCGGCGGTGAGCACGGAAGAGAAGGCCCTGGCCATCTCGGAAGTGAGGATATTGATCATCTCGACGGAGCCGCTCGCGCTTCCTGGGACTTCCTCGGCCGAAGCCGTGCCCCCGCCGAGGGCCAGACCGCCGCCGAGCACAGCCGCGGCGACAAGGACGGACGCGCCTCGGCGCGCCAGGCTTCGCAACATTCAAATCCCCTTCGTTCGAAGTGTGATGACCGGGGCGGCCACAACCCACGGAACGCCCCCCGACCGCGTCAGACTAGGGCCGGCCGGCCGGCGCCGCAGCGAAATCGAGAATCGGCATCTTCGCAGGTCAACCGTTATACGCAACGACTAGCGTCGGCCGGAACGGTCAGGCTGGCACACTGTTCGGTGAACCGTCGTTAACCAGACTCACGACCGGGCGCTATCGTTCAGGTCACTACCGGTCGGCCAACGGTGGCCGCCAGAAAAGAGGATCGAACAGTGGAACTCCAGGGAACCGCGGCACTGGTCACCGGTGCGGCCTCCGGTCTCGGCGCCGCCACCGCCAAGCGCTTCGCCGACGCAGGCGCCACCGTCTTCGGGCTGGATCTGGCCCAGTCCATCGAGCGCGCGGGCGACAGCGTCCCGGCCGGCGTCACCCTCATCCCCACCGATGTCACCAGCGGCGACGAGGTCCAGGCCGCCGTCGACCAGATCGTCGCCTCCGGCGTGCCGCTGCGCACCGTCGTGAACTGCGCGGGCGTCGGCTGGGCCGGCCGCATCCTGTCCAAGAACGGCCCGCACGACCTGGAGCTGTTCCGCACGGTCATCACCGTCAACCTGCTCGGCACCTTCAACGTGATGCGCCTGGCCGCCGACGCGATCGCCAAGACCGACACCGTCGACGAGTCCGGCCAGCGCGGCGTCGTCATCAACACCGCCTCCGTCGCCGCATTCGAGGGCCAGATCGGCCAGATCGCCTACTCCGCCTCCAAGGGCGGCGTCCACGGCATGACCGTCCCTGCCGCTCGCGACCTGGCGCAGTTCGGCATCCGCGTCAACACCATCGCCCCCGGCATCATCGACACCCCGATGCTCGCGGGCGTCACCGACGAGTACCGCAAGGGCCTCGAGGCCGGCGTGCCGTTCCCGTCCCGCCTGGGCAACCCCTCCGAGTACGCGCAGCTCGCGCAGATGATCGTCGAACACGACTACCTCAACGGCGAGACCATCCGCATGGACGGCGCGCTCCGGATGGCGCCGCGCTAGGCAGCTCCGCTGCCCGTGCGTGGTCGGCGGGTCCCAGGACTCGTCAACCGCGCACGGGCGCCGCAGGCGCCTACAGTTCCGAGGCCAGCGGGGTCTCCGCCGCCGCGCGCTCGGTCATCCACTCCCGCAGCACCCGCGTCGCCTGCACGTCGTCCTCGTTGTAGACGAACAACCGCTCGCGCTGTTCGAGATCCGGCTCGTGGTCGTAGCCGACGGCATCCCGGTACCAGCTCATCGACGCCTCGCCGCCTGCGTCCGCGTCCCGCCAATTGAACCCGGCGACGGGCGCAATCTTCTTGAGTCCCTTACCATTCGGGCAGACAAACTGGTCGCTCACCGCCTGGTAGACATCCACCCAGTCCGGGCTGTCGATGAAGGCGCGGATCTGCGCGACCGTCGGGATGCCCGGCATCCCGGCGAACCGGGTCGCCGAGTCGAGCAGCCACTTGTCTTCCGCCGCACGGGAATAGCAATAGGCCGCGAAGGTCTTGCCAGCGGCGAGGGTCTGCTCCCGCACCCCCATCAGCCACCCCCAGAACTCCGCGAAAGACCTACCCTCGTCCCGGGTCGGCAACGGGTCCCAGGTGACGAACGGCCGGTACGGCTGGGTGACGCCGTCCGCGGTCAGCAGCGTGCCCCACAGGTAGGCGCCGTGCTCCTGGTAGCTCTCCATGTCCACATCGACCTCGACGTCGGCCCGGCGCACCGTGACCTCGGGCTGCCGCCGCACCAGCGGGACCCCGCCCAGCCAGGCCTTCGCGATCACCACCGTGTCCTCGAACCCGTTGCCCTGCCACTCCTCCGGCGCCGGTCCGTCCCAGGCCGCGAGGTCGTCGATGGTGTAGACCCCGGCCGCGCGCAGCGTCTCGGCCCGCGAGCCCGTCGCCACCAGGCTGACGTCCCGCGCGGCAGTCAGGTTCTCCTTGCACCGCGACCACCAGGGGCAGGACCGGCACTCGCCGATCTGCGACGGGGAGGTGAAGCGGTCGCCACGCGCGACGGCGAGCCGGTCGGCGAACCGCTCGTCGTAGACGTCCATCACCGCGGCCAGGTCGTGCACCAGGAAACGCTCGCCGCCGTACCCGATGACACCGCCGAGCATCGACGGGCTCGCGACGCCCTGCGCCTGGAGCATGCGCTGCAGGTGGGCCAGGCGGAGCTGATCGCGGAGCTGGGCGCGCACCTTCCGGTCCGGGTCCACGCTCGGCGCCCAGTCGTCCAGCCCGGAGGTGACCGCGCCGCTGCCCGGGTCGGTGACCTTGTGGTTCACCACGATGGCCGGGATGTATCCCCCACCGTCGGCGTCCCGGATCAACAGCTCCGCCCGCCCGCGCCTGCCGGTGTCGAACTCGAGCGGCAACACCGCGCCCCAGATCCGGTCCGCACCCTCCGCGCACGCCCGCAGGGTCGCCGCGGCCCGCTCGCGCGTCGGGCCGGACTGATCGATGAGCACCCAGCTGTGACCGCCCGGCGCCATCAACCGCCGGAGCATGTCCTCCCGGTGCGACTGGGCCGATTCCCGGCGCTGCTGGACGCCGATGTCCTCCGGCGCCGAGGCGATCAGCTCGGGATACGCCGAATCCAGGTGGACCCGGTGCCGGCACGTGGTGAGCGTCCTGGGGTCGATGAGCACCGACCGAGTGCCGTTACGGCCCGGCTCGGCGTCCTGGTGCGGATCCCGGGGGTCCTGCGAAGAGTTCACGATGACGAGATTATGGTCCGTCGCACCGACAACCCGCACCGCGCCTACCGGGACCGGAGCCCGCGGAGCGACCGGACCGCGCCGGAGCGGGCCCTGCCGGACTCGCCGCCGTGGCCCGGGGCGGTCGCGGATAGGCTGTCGGGGACGAGGTGTGCCGAAGCTCGAGCGCCAAGAATGAGGGGCCTTACGCATGGGTTTGTTCAGGAAACGTAAGACACGCGCGACCCGGCGTGCCGAGGCGAAGGCCCTCAAGCACAAGGCGAAGGTCGAGGCGAAGCTCGGCGCCCGCAACGATCGCAAGAAGATGCGCACCGAGGCCAAGTCGGCGAAGAAGGTCGAGAAGGCTCAGCTCGCGACGCTGAAGGCGCAGGAGAAGGCCGCCACCCGCGGCAAGCTCAGCGTCGGCCAGGTCCGCAAGTACCTCGGCATCGCCCGGCTGCTGACGCCGGTGCTCGCCCCCCTCGTCTACCGCGGCGCCACCGTGCTGCGCGCCCAGCTCGACCAGCAGCGCGCCAACAAGATGGGTATCGCCGCCGAGGAGCTGGGCACCTACACCGGGCACGGCGCCCACCTCAGCGCCCGGATCGCAGGCGCCGAGCGGTCCGCGAACGCCATCGCCGCCCAGTACCCCGACCCCGAGACCACCCGGTTCACCGGCGCCGTCCTCGGTCGGCTGGCCGAGCTCAACACGGCCGTCCGCGCCGCCGAGCAGATGCCGGTCCAGCGCCGCAGGGCCGCCCACCACGCGATCTCGGCCGAGCTCGACGGCGTCGAGGCCGACCTGCTCGCCCGCCTCGGCGTCCGCTGACCCCAGGCTCGACCACTCCGAAGATGCCGACCGCCCGCCCCGCCCACCCCGCCCGCCTGCGCGCCGCGGCGGTCGGGGCGCTCACCGCGGCGCTCTCCGTGGCCGGCCATGGGGTCGCGGGCGGCGGGTACCCGGACTCCTCGACCCTGACGCTGCTGGTGCTGTGCTGCGCCGCCGTCGGCGCGCTCACCGGCAGCCTGCGCGGCGGGCGGGTCGCGCTGCTCGGGGCGCTGGCCGCCGGGCAGCTCGTCGGGCATCTCGCGCTCTCGACCGCCCTCACCGCGCACCAGTTCCACGCCCCGGAGCTCTCCCCCCGCGGGCTGACGATGCTCGCCGCCCACACCGTCGCGACGGCGCTGTGTGCCGCACTGATCCTGGCCGCGGAGGCCGTGTACGGCCCGATCACCCGGGTGCTGCGGTCCGTCCTGCGTCGCTGGAATCCGCTGCCGCGCACCAACTTCTCGCTTCGCACCGCGCCGACAGACCCGATCGCGCCGGTGACACTGCTGTACTTCTGCATCTCGAGACGGGGACCGCCCGCGGCGGTACCCGCATAGCGGACTCGGCGACCCGAGCCCGCCCTCCCTCTCGAGAGAAAGAACCCCATGACCACCCTCATTTCCCGCGCCCTCCTCACGGTCGGCGCCACCGGCGGTGTCCTGCTGCTCGGCACCGGACTCGCCTCCGCTCACGTCTCCGTCAGCGCCCCCGGCGCCGAGCAGGGCGGCTACACCGTCCTGACCTTCAAGGTGCCCACCGAGTCGGAGACCGCGGGCACCACCAAGCTGACGGTGGCGCTGCCCAATCTGGCTTCCGCCCGCACCGAGCCGATGCCCGGCTGGACGTCGCAGGTCACCAAGGACGCCGCCTCCGGCGAGGCCACCTCGGTCACCTGGACCGCCGATCCCGGCGTCAGCGTCGGACCCGGCCAGTTCCAGCAGTTCCTGCTGTCCACGGGACCGCTGCCGGAGCAGGACGAGGTGTCCTTCGCCGCCACGCAGACCTACAGCGACGGCCAGGTCGTGAACTGGGACCAGCAGCCCGGCCCCGACGGCAGCGAGCCCGACAAGCCGGCGCCCGCCCTCGCGCTGGCCCCCGCGTCGGAGTCCGAGGACGGCCACGGCGCTGCGACCGCTTCCGCCGCCATCAGCGACGACGACGGCGTCGACACCACGGCCCGTTGGCTCGGCGGCATCGGCCTGGTGCTCGGCGCGCTCGGCGCCGCGCTCGGCGTCGGCGCGACCGTCCGCGGGCGGCGCTCATGAGCGCCCGGGTCCGCGTCCTGGCCGTGACGATGTTCGCGGCGGTGGCCGCGCTGTTCGGCGCGGGCGTCGCCGGGGCCCACGCGGTGGTGACCGCGTCCACCCCCGCGGACGGCTCGTCCGTCGCGGTTGGCCCGGAGCAGGCCGTCATCACGTTCAACGAACCGATGCAGCCCAGCTTCGCCACCCTCACCGTGGTCGGCCCGGACGGCAACCTGTGGTCGAAGGGGGAGCCCACCGTGCAGGGCCCATCGGTCAGCGTCCCGGTCGGTGAGCTCGGCCCCACCGGCGTCTACACGATCGCCTACCGGGTGACCTCAGCCGACGGCCACCCCGTCAGCGGGACCCGCACCTTCACCCTCACCGAGCAGGGCTCGGGCACCCCGGGCGCGAGGCCGGGCGGCGACAAGGCCGACGCCGAGGGCGGCGACTCGGACGGGCTGCCGATGTGGCCGTTCATCGTCGCGGGTGTGCTGGTGTTCGGCGGCGGCCTGGCGTTCGCGCTGCGCCGGCCCAGCGGCAAGAGCTGACCGCGGTGGCCTCGGCGGGCGCCCGGCGGCAGTGGCAGATCTCGCCACGATGGCTGCTGTTCGCCGCGCCCGCCGGCCTGGCCGGGGTCGGGATGGCCTGGCTGCTGGCCCACCCGGCCGGCCCCGACCCGTCGAGCCTGATCCGGGTGCTCGCCGTCCTCCTCGGGGCGACGGTGCTCGGCCTGACGACACTGGAGTGGCTGCAGCGGTCCGAGACGCGGCCGGTGATCGCGCGCGGCGAGCTGTGGCGGCCGATCGCGGCGCTGGCCGGGGCCTGGACCCTGGCCGAGGTCGCCCTGGTGGTCGCCGCGGCGGCGGAGACCACCGAGATCGGGGCGGGCGCGCTCTCCTCGACCACGTTCGGCCGGTTTCTCGGCGACGTCAACGCGGGCCAGATCGGCGGCGCCACCGTGGCCTGCACCGCCGCGATCGCGGTGATCGCGGCGCTGGCCTTCCGGCGCGGCGCGAACTGGCCGATCACCTCCGTCGCGGTGCTAGCCGCGGTCGCGCTCGCGGCCCGTCCCGTCACCGGGCACATGTCGGCGCAGACCCTCGGTTCGCTGCTCGGCGCCGCGCACGCGCTCGCCGCCGCGCTGTGGCTGGGACCGCTCGTCGCGATGGCGTTGCTGCTGCGGGCCAGGGGCGCATGGGCCACGCTGCTGCCGCACTACTCGGAGCTGGCCTGGCGGTGCGTCGCGGTGCTGACGGTGACCGGGGTGATCGACGCCGCGGTCAAACTCGGCGGCGTCGGCGCGCTGTTCGACACCGGCTACGGGCGGATCGTGCTGGCCAAGTCCGCGGCGCTGCTCGCGCTCGGCGCGCTCGGCTGGTGGTGGCGACGGACCTGGGTGCCCGCGGCGGGAGCGCACCGTATGCAGGCGGCCGACTCGCTGCGGCGCGCGGTGCTGGAGGTGCTGGCGATGGCCGTCGCCTTCGGACTGGCCGCCGCGCTCGCCACCACCGCCTGAACTGTGCGGGTGTCGGCGGGCGAGGTTATAACTGCGTCATGCCCTCCGAGCAGGATGTACGCGCACTGATGCTGGCCCTCCCCGAGGCGGAGGAGATCGTGGTCGACAACTGGGGCAACCAGCCGACGTTCCGGGTGCGCAAGAAGATGTTCGCGATGGTCGGATACGGCGCGCCCACCGCGTGCCTCAAGGCCACCCGCGACGATCAGGCCGCGCTGCTCGCGCAGGACCCCGAGACCTTCCTGGTCGCCCCGTTCTTCGGGCGCTGGGGCTGGATCGACGTCGTCCTCGACCGCGTCGATCCGCAGGAGCTGGCCGAACTCGTCGAGGAGGCGTGGCGGCTGACCGCCCCGAAGCGGGTGGTCGCCGCCTACGACCGCGACCGGGCGGCCGGCTAGGTCTCCTTGCGGGACCGCGCGTTCAGCGCGGTCGCGCTGACCAGGCCGAGCGCCAGGAACCCGGACGCCACGAACAGCGAGGTGCGGGTCGAGTCGCCGAATCCCTCCGACAGCGCCGCGGTCACCTCGGGCCCGGACGGGCCGAGCTTGCCCTCCTCGCCCTGCTCGCGGAGCCCGGAGATGGTGCCGCCCGCGGAGTCCCTTGTCGCCGTGACGAGCTGTTCCTGCACCGGCGGCGGCACCGCCGTGACCGGCTCGAGGCTGTCGCTGAGGTTCTGCGCCAACGAGACCGAGAGCACCGCACCCAGCACCGCGGACCCGAGCGCGGCGCCGAGCTGGCGCACGGTGCTCTGCGTCGCCGAGCCCTGGCCCGACTTCTCCGCAGGGATGTCGGCGAGCACGGTCCCGGTCAGCTGCGCCGACGCGAGACCCAGGCCCGCGCCGTACACCGCCAGCAGCACGGCGAGCAGCCACGGGGACACCGTCGCCGAGATGAACAGCGCCACCACGACCACGCCGACCGCCTCGAGCGCGAGGCCGAGGATCACCGTCTTCGGCGCGCCGATCGCGCCTGCGACGTGCCGGGCCGCGGCGCCGGAGGCGAAGGCGCCCAGCGCCATCGCGGCCAGCACCAGACCTGCGCCCATCGTGGTCAGGCCGAGCGCGTTCACGAGGAACAGCGGGAGCACCAACAGCAGGCCGAACTCGCCGATCGCCACGGTGAGCGCGGTCAGGTTGCCCCAGCTGAACGTCGGAACCGAGAACAGGCTCAGGTCGAGGATCGCGGACCGGTGGCTGCCGCGGGCCCGGTGCCGCTCCCAGACCACGAACAGCACGAGGCTCGCCAGGCCGATCGCGCCGACAACCGGGACCACCGACACCGGCGCGTCCGCGGGCCATTCGAGCCCGAACACGCTGAACGGAGCGATCGGCTTCCACCAGCCGAGGCTCTGCCCCTCGATCAGGGCGAAGATGACGCCGCCGAAGCCGATCGCACTGAGCAGCAGCCCGTCCACGTCGAGGCCGGGTTCGGTGATGGTGGCCTTGGTCTCGCGGACCGCGTACAGGGCACCGATGATCACCGCGATGCCGATCGGGACGTTCACGATGAAGATCCACGGCCAGGTGAAGTAGGTGGTGAGCCAGCCGCCGAGCAGGGGGCCGACCGCAGCCATGCCCGAGATCACCGCTCCCCACACGGCGAACGCCACGATCCGGTCCTTGCCGCGGAAGGTCGCGTTCACGCTGGAGAGGGTCGTCGGGAGCACGAATGCTCCACCGACGCCCTGGATGACGCGGGCGATGATGAGCGAGGTCGCGTTGGTGGCGAGCGCGGCGAACACGCTGCCCGCCAGGAACACCAGCACACCGAGGATGAACATGTTGCGGCGGCCGAGCCGGTCGCCGAGCCGTCCGGCCGTGAGCAGCAGGGCCGCGAACACCACCGAGTAGACGCTGTTGACCCACTGGGCGTCGGTCAGGTCGAGATCGAGGTCGGTGATGATCACCGGCAGCGCGACGCCGACGATGGTGCCGTCCACCACGATCATGGACAGTCCCGCGGCGAGCACCCCGAGTCCGATCCAGGCGCGCCGGTCGGCCCTCGGTTCCAAGTCGGTTGACTCGGTGGTCATGGGGGTGCCCCTTCCACGTGAACAGCGGGCGCCGAACGGCGCCACCACGATTCCATCATCGCCACCACCCCCCGTCGCCGCGAAATGCAGGGGGCGCGCCGAGTTTCATACTTTCGATGGATTCGCCGCGGCGCCGAGCGGGATCCGGGCAGGTGCCCTACGCCTCCAGGAACGCCTTCATCCGCCCCAGCGTGGTCTCCATGCCCGCCCGCATCAGCGTGTCCCGGTCACGACCGAGCACCTTCGAGCGCTGCACGATCCGCACCCACAGCGCAGGCGTCCCGTAGATCTCCCTGGTCTCGGTGAGCCGGGTGCCTGCTCCGTTCGGCTCGATCAGGTAGCTCCAGCGCGCCTTCGGCTGGTCCGCCTCGAACGAGAACCGCTCGCCGGGAACCACATCGACCACCGTGCAGTGCGTGGTCCACCGCACCGGGCCGTGCCGGTTGCTGCCGGTGAAGGTCGCGCCGGCGGTCACCGGTTCACCGCCGGTCCACCGGCCGCCGGTGTTCTCCGGGCTGAACCGGCCCATGCCCGCGATGTCGGTGACCACATCCCACACCGCCGACGGCGTGGCCTCGATGAGAACGCTCGCGCGATCCATCCGGTCAGCGTCCGGGGACGTACTGCAGCACCTTGATGAAGGGCGCCAGCACCTTTGCCCACACCTTCGGCGGAAGTCCGCGCGGCCCACCGAGATTCAGCACCCGCGTGGTCGCGATGGTCTGCGACTCGGTGTACTTGAGCAGACCCTCGGGACCGTGCCTGCGGCCGACGCCGGACACACCCATGCCGCCCATCGGCGCCGCGGTGCTGCCCCAGGCGGGTGCGTACCCCTCGTCGACGTTGACGGTGCCTGCGCGGACCCGGGCCGCGATGGCCTCGCCCTCGGCCTTGCTGCCCGCCCAGACGCTGGCGTTGAGGCCGTACTCGGTGTCATTGGCCAGCCGGATCGCCTCGTTCACGTCGGGGACCGGGTAGATCGACACCAGCGGACCGAAGGTCTCGTTGCGGGCGCACTCCATCTCGTCGGTGACGCCGGTGAGCACCGTCGGCTCGTAGAAGAGCGGGCCCAGGTCGGGGCGCGCCTTGCCGCCCGCGACCACGGTGGCGCCCTTGACCACGGCGTCGTCGACGTGGCCGGACACGGTCTTGACCTGTGCCTCGGAGACAAGACTGCCCATCTCGATGCCGAACTCGTAGCCGGGGGCCAGGGTCATGTTCCTGACCCGCTCACCGAAGAGCTTGGTGAACTCGTCGGCGACCGGCTGCTCGACGTAGATCCGCTCGATGGAGATGCACAACTGGCCGGAGTTCGAGTAGCAGGCGCGGACCGCGGCATCGGCCACCTCGCGCAGGTTGGCGCCCTTGGTGACGATCATCGGGTTCTTGCCACCGAGTTCGGCGGAGAAGCCGATCAGCCGGCGGCCGGCCTGCTCGGCGAGCAGCTGGCCGGTTGCGGTGGATCCCGTGAACATCAGGTACTCGGTGTTCTCGACGATCGCGGTGCCGACCACGGATCCGGGGCCGGGGACCACCGCGAACACCTCGCGCGGCAGCCCGGCCTGGTACATCAGGTCGACGCAGGCGAGCGCGCAGTACGGGGTCTGGCTGTCCGGCTTGATGACCACCGCGTTGCCTGCCATCAGAGCGGCGATGGCGTCGGACACCGCGAGGGTCATCGGGTAGTTCCACGGCGAGATGACGCCGACGACGCCCTTCGGGTGATGGTGCACCACGGTCTTGGTGAGGCCGGGCAGCATGCCCTGGACCCGCTTCGGCTTGAGCGCCTTCGGCGCGAGCCGGGCGTAGTACCGGGCGGTCATGGCGATGTCGAGGACCTCCTCCAGGGCGGCGGCCCTGGACTTGCCGGTCTCCGCCTGCGCCATGTCCATCAGCGCGTCGCGGTTCTCCAGCACCAGCTCGCGGTAGCGATGGAAGACGCGGGCGCGGTCGTCGGCGGAACGCTTGGCCCACTCCCGCTGCGCCACCCGGGCGCGCTCGATCGCGGCCACCGCGTCCTCCGCGGTGCCGACCGGGACGGTCGTCAGTTCGCGGCCGGTGAAGGCCTCGACGACGGGGCGGGTCGGGCGGCTCGCCGCATCCGGGATGGCGATGAGGTCGGCGAGCCGCGCGAAGGTCGCGGCGGACGGAGCAGGCATTTCATACCCCTACTGGTGAGTAGTTCTTGCGGTTACACACAACCTACCTGGTCCGTGGCCGGCGTCACAGGGGAGTGCGCCTCAGCCCTGCGCGACCGTCTCCTTGGCCCAGCGGTAGTCCGCCTTGCCGCTCGGCGACCGCACGATCGACGGCACCACCACGATCGACCGCGGGATCTTGTACCCCGCGACGTGCTCGCGGCAGTACTCGGCGATCTCGGCGGGGTCGGCGCCCTGATCGCCCTCGCGCAGCTGCACCACCGCGGCGACCCGCTCGCCGAACCGGGCGTCGGGCACCCCGGCGACGAGGGCGTCGACCACCGCCGGGTGCGTCTTGAGGGCCTGTTCCACCTCCTCGGGGAACACCTTCTCGCCGCCGGAGTTGATGCACATCGAGCCGCGGCCGAGCAGCACGATGGTGCCGTCCGCCTCCATCCGCCCCATGTCGCCGAGGATGGCCATCCGCACCCCCTCCACCACCGGGAACGTCGCGGCCGTCTTCTCCTCGTCGCCGAAGTACGCGACCGGCACGTGACCGCGGCGCGCGATGTAGCCCATCTCGTCCGAGCCCGGCGCGATGGCCCGGCCCCGCTCGTCGACGAGCAGCATGTTCGGGTTGGCCCTGATCCGCTTGGCGCCGTCGTCACCGAACTCGACGACCCCGTCGTTGCCGGACTCGGAGGCGCCGAAGGCGTCCTTGATGACCAGCCCCGGCACCAGCTCACGCAGCCGGTCCTTGAGCTGCGGCGAGAACAGCGCACCGCCGGAGCCGATCAGCTTGAGCGAGGACAGGTCGTACTCCCCCGCGTGCGCCGTCATGGCGTCCGCGATCGGCCCGGCGATGGCGTCGCCGACGACGGTGATGCCCGCGATCTTCTCGGCCTCGATCAGCCGCAGCACCTCGACGGGGTCGAAGCTGCGCGCGATCACCCGCGGCGCCCCCATGAGGAAGGCGGTCAGCAGCGAGTAGACCGCAGCCCCGTGCATGAGCGGCGGAATGAGCATCAGCACGGCCGGATTCGTGTTCGCCGCCGCGGCCTCGACCACCTCCGCCACGCTGGTGCGGGGTGGGCCGCTCAGGTTCGCGCCGGACAGCGCGGCGTAGAAGAAGTCCTCGTGCCGCCAGACCACGCCCTTTGGCATGCCCGTGGTGCCGCCGGTGTAGATGATGAAGTGGTCGTCCTGGCTGCGTGGCGGGAAGTCCCGATCCGGGGACTGCGCCGCCAGCGCCGCCTCGTAGTCGGCGCCGACCGTCAACAGGTGCCCCACGCCAGGGCAGCGCGACAGGGCGGCGGTGGCGGTCGGCAGGTACTCCTCCTCGACGATGAGGGCGACGATCTCGGAGTTGTTGTAGAGGTAGACCAGCTCCGCGTCGGTGTACCGGAAGTTGACGTTGATCGGCACCGCCCGGATCTTCAGGCAGGCGAGCAGGCCCTCGACGTACTCGATGCTGTTGCGCATGTGGATGCCGACGTGCTGGCCCGGCCGCACCCCGACCGACTGCAGATGGTGGGCGAGCCGATTGGCCCGCTGCTCGAGCTCCGCGTAGGTGCGGCGCTGTGACGTGCCAGGACCGGCGCCCGCGGGGTCCGGCGATCCGAAGATCAACGGCACGCGGTCGGGAATCGCGTCCGCGACCGCCTCGTACAGATCGGCAATATTGAGCGACACGACCGAGATCCTTGCTTCAGATGAGATGGTTCGCGACCAGCTAACACGAATGATGTGCTCCCCGAGACGACTTCGCCATCCGCGTCTCGCCTCCCGGGAACTCAGGGTCGGCGGGCCGCCCATCCGGTCCGGCTGCCCCGGAGCCTCAGGTCGCTGCGCCGCTGCAGCGAGCCGGGTCGGTCACCCCCCAGGAGCTGGTCGAGGGTGTCGAGGTCGTCGGCGGCCAGACTGTCGCCGAGGGAGGCGCGCACGCGAGTCAGGAATGTCTGCGCGTACCGCGCCATGCTCGCCTGCGAGGGACTCACGTCGAAGGTGAAGGTGCGCTGCTCGGCGATCTCGAACCCTGCCGCCTCCAGGTGCGGCCGCCAGTTCGGGTGCGCATTCCAGTTCGCCCGGGCGATGGCCTCGTGGCACCGTGATTCCAGTCCGGGTCTGCCCACACCCACGTCATCGGGCAGGAAGCGCGGCAACGCGTCCATCTCGATGACCGCGAGCAAGCCGCCCGGGTTCAGGGCGTCGTAGATGTCGCGGAGCACCCGGTCCGGGTCGGCGACATGATGCAACGACAACGCGGCCCAGGCGACGTCGACCTCGCCGACCGCGGGCCAGCCTGCGTCGAGGTCGGCCTGCAAGACGCGCAGCCGGTCGACCAGACCGCCCTCGCGTGCCGATGCCAGGAGGCGCTCGAGCATCGCCTGCGACGAGTCAATCGCGATCAACTCGGCCTCGGGGAACCGGCGCGCGAGTTCCAGTGTGCCGGTGCCCGTCCCGGCACCGATGTCGGCGACCGCGCGCGGGGCGTCGGGGGCGAGCTGCCCCACCCAGTCCGTCACCTCACCCAGGCGAGCGCCGTGCACCTCCGCGTCCAGGTCCAGCATGTCCGCCAGGCCCGACTCGTCGTGGTGTCCGTGTTCGTGGTGATGGCCGTGTGCGTGGCCGTGGGTATGTCCATGCTGGTGGGAGTGCTGCGTCATGGCTCCACCCTAGGCGCGTCATGCGCAATAGGCATACCATCTTGCCTATGACGCAAGAAGTCACCATGGACGCCATGATCCGGCAGCGCATCCGCGGCCTTCGCCTGGCCAGGGGCTGGTCGCTGGACGCCCTCGCGGCGCGCTGCTTCCTGAGCCCCTCCACCCTGAGCCGCATCGAGACCGGGCACCGCAGGATCGCCCTCGATCAGCTGGTCCCCATCGCCCGGGCCCTCGGCACCACCCTCGATCAACTGGTCGAGTCGGCGGACGACGAGGACGTGGTGATCCGTCCGCAGCCCGAACACACGCCGGGGGTGACGACCTGGCTCCTCTCCCGCGACCGGGCCCTGCCAGGTGTGACCGTGGCGAAGATGCGCATCACCCCCGACCGTCCGACCACGGCGGACCAGCTGGGGGTGCACCCGGGACGCGACTGGTTCACCGTGCTGTCCGGCACCGCCCGGCTGCACCTGGGCGAGCGAACACTGCTGGTCCAGGCCGGTGAGGCGGCCGAGTTCTCGACCATGGTCCCGCATGCCATCGGGGCGCACGGCGGCCCCGTGGAGATCCTCACCATCTTCGACCGGGACGGGGAACGAGCCCACCTGCACGGTCCGGACAGCGGTCCGCACCCGCACCCGTAACGGACCACACGCCCCGAAACCGTCGCGCTGCCCTCCCGACACGGTTGGTCCGGCGGCTAGCCTGGACTCATGGACCCACCGGGTACCAGGTACGTCGAGCGCGACGGTCACGCGCTTGCCTACCAGGTCGTGGGCGAGGGCGACGTCGACGTGGTCTGGTATTTCGAGCTCAACATGCACCTCGACCTGCTGTGGACGGACCCGCAGATCCACTACCTGCTCGACCGGGGAACGACTTTTGCCCGCACGGCATACCTCCAGCGCCGCGGGGTCGGCCTGTCCGACCCGGTCGACCACATCCCCACCCTCGAACAACAGGCCGGTGACCTGCTCGCGGTCATGGACGAGATCGGGATGCGGTCGGCAACACTCGTCGGAGTCGCCAGCGCGTGTGGACCGGTGGCGCTCCTCGCCGCTCGAGCGCCCGAGCGTGTCGCCGGCCTCGTGCTCATCCAGGCGTTCGCCGAGCGCCTGCTCGGGACCGGGACACCGCCCGGTTGGGATCCAGCCGACATCGAGAGGTTCATCGGCGGGTGGCGATCGGCGTATGCACACTGGGGATCTGGCGCGAGCGTTCCGATGTGGGATCCGGCGGTGGACTCACCGTTCAACCGACGCCTGATGGCATTGCTGGAGCGCTGTACATCGACGCCCGCGACCGCACAGGCGCACTTCGAACACATTCTCCGTGTGGGCTATTCCGAGGCCCTGCCCTCGATCCAATGCCCCACCCGAGTTCTGCTCGTGCCCGCGAGTCCGGTCTCGAGGGGGGCGTCGCGCCATGTGGCCGATTTGATCCCGAACGGCAGCTTCCATCTTCTGCCGCAGGCTCCTGCGGGCGCCTCGTTGGGCGAGGCCTGGGTGCCGATTCTCGATCACGTGGAAGTGGTCGCAACCGGAGAGCACCACCCGGGTCACGCCGACCGCTTCCTCGCCGCACTTCTGTTCACCGACCCGGTCGGATCGACGGAGGTCCTGGCACGCATCGGCGACGACGCCTACCGCGATCTGCTGGCCGCGCACGAACGCAGCGTCCGAGTCGAGGTGGAGCAGGCGGGCGGAAGCCTGGTCAACGTCACCGGCGACGGCACCTTCAGCGTCTTCGACGGCCCGGTCGCCGCGATCCGCTGCGCCGAGCGGGTGCGCAGGGGCGCAAGGGAACTCGGCCTCGAGGTCCGCGCGGGGGTGCACACCGGCGACGTACAGCGCGCAGGCCCGGAGTTGACGGGGATGACCGTGCACGTCGGCGCGCGGATCGGAGCGGCGGCGGCAGCGGGCGAGGTGCTGGTCTCGCGCGCGGCCCGCGACCTGTCGATGGGATCCGGGCTCTCCTTCGTCGACCACGGGGAACGGAAGCTGAAGGGAGTGCCCGGGCGATGGCGGCTGTACGCCCTCGCCGGTGCCGATCACACACCACGGACCGTCTCGCGGAAGGCGCCGCGCCTGAGCCTGATCGATCAGGCCCTGCTCAGGACCGCCAGGCGGGCGCCGCAGGTGTTGCGGGCGGCGGTCAGCATGGCCTACGCGCGGCAGCGGTGGTCCTCCCGACAGGGTTGGTCCGGCGACTAGCCTGGAATCATGGACCCACCGGGTACCAGGTACGTCGAGCGCGACGGTCACGCGCTTGCCTACCAGGTCGTGGGCGAGAGCGGCGCCGACGTGGTCCTGTTCCTCGAGATCGGCCTGCACCCCGATCTCATGTGGACCGATCCGCACATCCACTATGTCTTCGAGCGTGCCGCGACCTTCTGCCGGATGGTGTATTTCCAGCGCCGCGGTTTCGGACTGTCGGACCCTGTCGACCACGTCCCCACCCTCGAGCAGCAGGCCGACGACGTGCTCGCGGTGATGGACGCGATCGGCATGCAACGCGCCACCCTCGTCGGCATCGGCAGCACCTGCGGCGCTCTCGCGTTGATCGCGGCCCGCACCCCGGACCGGGTGGTCGGGTTGGTGTTCCAGCAGCCGTTCGTCGAGGGTGCGCTCCGCGAGGGCGTGGACCTGCCCCGGGGTTGGACCGTCGAGGCGCGGGACCGCTTCGTCGACGGGTGGCGGGCCGTCTACGACAACTGGGGTTCGGGCCTGGTCATCGCGATGTGGGACCCCAGCCAGGACTCGCCGTTCAATCGGCGGCTGATGGCGCTGCTCGAACGCTGCTCGGCGACCCCCGCCACGGCCCGCGCACACCTCGAATGGTTGTTCCGGATCGACTATTTCGATGTGCTCGGGTCCATCCAGTGCGGGACGCGTGTGCTCCACTCCGCGCAGAGCGCGGTCCCGTTGGCGGCCTCGGGGCACATCACCGAGGCGATCCCGCACGGCACACTGCACGTACTTCCGCCGCTTCCGCCCGGCACCTCGATGGGTCAGGCCTGGATCGAGGTCCTCGATCACATCGAGGAGGTCGCGACCGGGGTCCATCGGCCCGTCGACGCCGAGCGCTATCTCGCCTCGGTGCTGTTCACCGACATCGCCGGATCCACCGAGACGCTGGCCCGGATCGGCGACGCCCCCTACCGCGACCTGCGCGCCACCCACGAACGGCAGGTCCGCAACGAGGTCGAACTGGCCGATGGCCGGCTCGTGAACGTCGCGGGCGACGGCACCCTCAGCGTGTTCGACGGCCCGGCGGCGGCGATCCGCTGTGCGCGAACCGTCTGCAGGCAGGCCGAGGACCTGGGGCTGGCTGTGCGCGCGGGCGTGCACACCGGCGAGGTCGAGGGCATCGGGACGGAGCTGACCGGGATCACCGTGCACATCGGCGCCCGGATCGGGGCCGCGGCCGGGCCGGGCGAGGTGCTGGTCTCGCGCGCGGTGCGGGACCAGGTGGTCGGCTCCGGCCTCTCGTTCATCGACCACGGAACGCACGAACTCAAGGGCGTCCCCGGCCGATGGCAGCTGTACGCCCTCGCCACCACCGATGCGGCGACCGAGGGCGATTCCTCGACCGAATCGCGAAAAACCCTGAGCCTCACCATCATCGATCGGGCGGTGCTCCGCATGGCCCGCCGCGCCCCGCACGTCCTGCGCGCCGCGGCCGGGATGGCCAATGCGCGGCAGCGCCGACTGTCCCGTCGATCCGACTGACCCGACTAGCCTGGAATCATGGACCCACCGGGTACCAGGTACGTCGAGCGCGACGGGCACGCGCTGGCCTATCAGGTCGTGGGCGAGAGCGGCGCCGACGTGGTCCTGTTCCTCGAGATCGGTCTGCACCCGGACCTGATGTGGACCGATCCGCACATCCACTACCTCTTCGAGCGGACGGCGACCTTCTCGCGCACCGTCTACTTCCAGCGCCGCGGCCTCGGCCTGTCCGACCCCGTCGACCACATCCCCACCCTCGAACAGCAGGCCGACGACGTGCTCGCGGTGATGGACGCGATCGGCATGCAACGCGCCACCATGGTGGGCATCGGCAGCACCTGTGGGCCCCTGGTGCTGCTGGCCGCCCGCGCGCCCGAGCGGGTGAACGGCCTGCTGCTGCAGCAACCGTTCATCGAGGGCATGCTCCGCGACGGCCCTGACATCCCGCACGGCTGGGACCCCGACTCCCTGGCCCGCTACGTCGAGGGCTGGCGGAAGGTCTACGACAACTGGGGTTCCGGCCAGCTCATGTCGATGTGGGACCCCAGCCAGGACTCGCCGTTCAATCGCAGGCTGCTGGCGCTGCTCGAACGCTGCTCCGCGCCGCCCGCGGCCGCCCGCGCGCACCTCGAGTGGCTGCTCCGGATCGACTGCTCCGACGCCCTCCCCCTCGTCCAGTGCACGACGCGGGTGCTCCACCCGGCGGCCAGCTCAATGCCCGAGGCGGTCTCCCGCTACGTCACCGACTCGATCCCGCACGCCACGCTGCACACGCTGGAGGCCGCGGCACCCGGTGCGTCGCTCGGCGAGGCCTGGATACCGATCATCGACCACATCGAGGAGGTCGCGACCGGGGTCCATCGGCCCGTCGACGCCGAGCGCTATCTCGCCTCGGTGCTGTTCACCGACATCGCCGGGTCCACCGAGACGCTGGCCCGGATCGGCGACGGCCCCTATCGCGACCTGCGCGCCACCCATGAACGGCAGGTCCGCAACGAGGTCGAGCTGGCCGGTGGCCGGCTGGTGAACGTCGCGGGCGACGGCACGCTCAGCGTGTTCGACGGCCCGGCGGCCGCGGTCCGGTGCGCCCGGATCGTGTGCCGGCAGGCCGAGGACCTGGGGCTGGCTGTGCGCGCGGGCGTGCACACCGGCGAGGTCGAGGGCATCGGAGCCGAACTGACCGGAATGACCGTGCACATCGGCGCCCGGATCGGGGCCGCGGCCGGGCCGGGCGAGGTGCTGGTCTCGCGGACCGTCCGGGACCTGGTGGTCGGGTCCGGCCTCTCCTTCGTCGACCACGGAACGCACGAACTCAAGGGCGTCCCCGGCCGATGGCAGCTGTACGCCCTGGCGGCCACCGACGCCCCGGCCGAGGGCGAGCCGTCATCCGCATCGCGAAAGCCTCTGAGCCTGAACATGATCGATCGGGCGGTGCTGCAAACCGCCCGCCGAGCACCGCACGTCCTGCGCGCCGCGGTCGGGATGGCCAACGCGCGGCAGCGGCGCCGCTCCCGGCAGTGAGCGGACGCGGATCACGGACCGAGCGAAATACGTTCGCTCAGTTCCCGATTCGCCTGCCTCAGCCTGCGGACCTCACCCTCGAGGTCCCGGACTCGCTGCGGGAGGTCCTCCTCCGACACGACTCGCGGCCGGCCCAGCTCGTCGTTGACCCAGCGCACCACGGTGTTCGCGTGCGCGCCCACGTCCGCAGCGATGGCGGCGCAGCACTCCAGCCGCGACCGGTACTGGTCGCGGGTCTGCCGGTAGGTGTGGATCGCCCAGGTGCGGGTCGAATCCGTGTAGCCGCGGCTCATGCCGGGTCACTTCCCCTCTCGAAGCGTGATGGACGTGATGGCGGCCCCTGTCGGCGACGCCGGGTCCGCCGCGGTGGTGAAGGTGTGGCGGTAGTGATTGGCGCTGTTGTCGGGCCGTCGGTCGAACACGTCGACCGCGTACCTTCCCTCACCGATCCGCTTCACGAGTAGGCAATGCGTTGTACCGGTGGGGATCTGAGAGATTCCCTGCCCGATCTGCTCCGCGGAGGCGACGAGGGCATTGGGCGCGACGTAGGTGCGGGCCCTGACCCCGTCGCGGGCCACGTAGTAGGCGTCCTCGAATCCCGCGATCGTCGCGGCGCCGTGGTCCGACGAGTCGGGTGAGACCAGCTCCCCGTCGGCGAATCCGGCGCACCATGTCGCCTCGACGGGCTCGTCGGACGCGTCGGACGCCGCGGGAGAGGTGGCAGGCGAGACCATGCCGTCGGACGCCCCCCGGTCGGCCAGCAGCAACGCGGTCGCCGCGCCGCCCGCGACGACCACCGCGACGACGGCGCCCAGTGCCACGTCGACCCGGTGCCGCCGCAGCCACCCCGGCTGGGACTGCGGCGGCACCCAGCCGGTGTCGATGACCGGCGGCGCACCGTCCTGCGGTTTGTCGAACCAGGCACCCGGTGCGCCCGGGTCGGAGGTGCCCGGCTTCGGGCCGGCTATCGGGACCCATGGGGGCGGGCGACGCTGATCTGACGACGATTCGCCGAATCGACCGCCGGGCGGCGGTTGTCGCGTGCCCACGATGTCGAACCTCCTGTTGCCGGTGCGCTGGCGGCCCTAGACGGCCAGGCCGTCCCGGCCCGCGGCCAACGCCTCGCCGACCATGCCCGCGGCGGGACCGAACGCGTGATTCAGCTCCACCGCGGCGGCGTCGAGTCCGGCGATGACCTGCTCGCCACCCGGCTGGGCGAGGGTCGCCTCGCGGGCAACGACCGCCTGGCCGGTGACCTGCTCCGCGAGCTGCGGGGCCGCAACGACCGCATCGACCACGGCGGTGGCCGCGGCCGGCTGCTCGATGGCGAGCCGGGCGTACTCCTCGCCTGCCTGCAGCTTCAGCGCCGCGGCGTCGGGCTCGGTGACGTTCGGCAGGACGAGCTCGGTCGGGGTGCCGAGGCTGTCGCCCGCGCCGAAGGCGGTACCCGCGGCGCCGCCCGCCACGCCACCCACGACCGCGCCAACCGCAGCCGCGGGGATTCCGGCCGCGGCGGCGCCGATCGCGGCGCCTGCTGCGGTGCCGACGGGACCGGCCGCGACCCAGCCGAATCCTGGAATGAACGCGTTGCCGACGGCCAGGCCCGCGTTACCGCCGATGGTGCCTCCGATGAGGGCCCCGCCGACCGCGAACGGGACACCGGCGGTGACCGCGCCTGTGACCGCGCCTGCCGCCGCGCCGCCGACCGTCGCCGCGGCGATGCGGTCCGAGCGGCTGGCATCCACGCCGATGGACTTCCAGAACGTGTTGACCTGCGCCTCGATCACGGCGGAGGTGTTGTTCGTCCGGTTGAGGTACTCGTCGGAGAGCCAGTTCGGCTGGTCGGAGACGTAGTCACCGATCCGCAGCCGCTCCTTCGGCGCCTCGATGGGGGCCACCACCTCGACCGCGACGGGCAGGTGCAGTTCCTGGAACTCCACCGGCGCGACGGGCTCGGTGTAGTCGTAGGTGGGCACCGGACGGGTGGGCACCTCGGCGTACTCAACCGGAGGCGCGATCCAGTAGGTCTTCGGCTCCGGGGCGGGCTCGACCTCGGGCGCAGGCTCGGGAGCTGGGGCGGACTCCGCCACGACGCCGGGCTGCTCGGCCTCCGGCACCATCACACCGGGCTGGGCGAAAGCCGGTCCCGCGCAGGTGATCGCGATCGCCAGCGGGATCACACCCACCACCGTCGCACGCTCGGTGCGCGCGCGATGACGGGCGCCATTGTGGTGGTTCATTGGTTCTCCTTCGAAGTTTCGTGGTGGTGGCACCACCACGTGAGGTCGCGATGGTGCCGACGCGATCCGAGGCCGCAATGGGCCGCGCGGTGCCGCCGATCGGCGTGACCGCGAATGGATGACGTGGTTGCTGGGTCAGCGAAGAGGAGAAGAACCGTGTCGGCCGAGAGCACGACGGGTCAGCGCCGCAAGGCGCGGGACGCGATAGATGACCTGGTCCGGCGCAAAGCGCGGGACGATTCCCCCGAAATACATATTCCCCCCGGAATACATTGCCTGCCCCGAGTCGGAGCCGGTCTCGCTGCGGTGTTGCCTCCGGGGCCGCACAACAGGCCTCCGGTACTCCCGGAAGGGAGCAAACCAGAAATTTAGGACACGTACCGGTCGGTCTGCAACTCGGGTCCCCCGCTCTCGCCTCGAGCGGGCGGTTTCGATGGCGCACCGCCGCCGGGTCGATCCGTCACCCGGCGGGCGTTCGGCCCGACTCGGGTGCCCTACCCTATGACCATGCCCGACCAGCGCAAACCCTCCCTCACGCAGTACCTCGGCTACCTGTTCGGCCGTACCCTGCCCGACTCCATGCAGGACTGGGTACGCAACGACCTGGTGGGCCCCGGTGCCTCGGTGCGCTACGTGCTGCGTTTCACACTGCCGCTGATCCCGCTGTTCCTGGCGTTCTACCTGCTCATCCCCGGCGAGCGGTGGATCCCACTGGCGATGATGGCGCTGCTGCTGTTCCCCGTGCTGTATTTCGCGATCGCGCTGATGAACATCTACCGCAGGCACCGGCTGCTCGCCCACGGCCTGGACCCGGAACTGCTCAACGAGAAGGCGCAGCGTCGGGCGGACAGCACCCGCGACGACTATGAGCAGCGCCACGGCCGCGGCGGGCCCGCGGCGAACTAGGGTGGATGCGTTCAACAGACGAAGGGAAGAACAGATGACTGAGCAGGTAGCGACCGCAGATCTGGCCGACGAGATCGGCCCCGACATCCGCAGCTGTGACACTCAGTTCATCCAGTTCGGCGGCCGCGCAGTCTTTTCCGGCCGCATCACCACCATCAAGTGCTTCCAGGACAACCTGCTGGTGAAGCAGACCCTCGGCGAGCCCGGCAACGGTGGCGTGCTGGTGGTGGACGGCGACGCGAGCGTGCACACCGCGCTGGTCGGCGACATCATCGGCGGCAAGGGCGTCGCCAACGGCTGGGCGGGCGTGATCGTCAACGGCGCGGTCCGCGACTCGGCGATCCTGCGCACCCTCGAGATCGGCATCAAGGCCCTCGGCACCAACCCGCGCAAGAGCACCCAGACCGGCTCGGGCGAGAAGAACGTGCCGGTCTCCTTCGGCGGCGTCACCTTCAACCCCGGCGAGATGGTCTACAGCGACGACGACGGCGTCGTCGTCCGCGCGGAGGCGTAACCCCGGCCCGCCGAGTATGCAGTCGCCGCCGCATCCGCCGAGTGCGGTACGCGGTAGGTGCACACTCGGCGGGTGCGCGGAGGCTGTCGGTTCAACCGACCACGGTGACCAGGTCGCCGATCTGCACGTTCTCGTAGAACCACTGCGCATTCTCGGGGCTCAGGTTGATGCAGCCGTGGCTGACGTTCTCGACCCCCTGCGATTCGACCGACCACGGCGCGGCGTGCACGAAGATGCCGCCCCAGGTGATGCGGACCGCGTACTCGACATACAGCCGATATCCCTCGGGCGAGTCGATGGGCACGCCGTAGGTCGACGAGTCCATCACCATGTCGCGGAACTTCTCCAGCACCCGGAAGGTCCCCAGCGGGGTCTCGTGGCCGGGCTTACCCATCGAGGCCGGCATGGTCCGCACCGGTTGCCCGTCGATGCTGACCGTGAACTGGTGCGTCGAGACGTTCGCGACCGCGGACACCGCGCCGCCCTGCGTCCGCCCGATCTGGACGGCCGATGCGGTGACGCCGCCGAATCCCATGTGCAGCACCATCATCACGATCATGGTGACGGTCACCCGAACGTACCGGGACGTCCTGCGCTGTGGTGTTGTCCTCATCGCCGTGCCGCCCTTCGAGAAGACGTGGCTGGCCCATCCAGTGTGGCACCGCGAGACGCCATAGAACAGTGCCCGGCAGCTGACGCCCTCACCGCAGCCGAGTGTGCACCTGGCGACGCGACCACCCGCGATATCCGCCGACAGGTGCACACTCGCCGCTACGAGCCGAAGACCGAACCCCCCGCCGCGCGACGCCACGGCCCGGTGATCGCAAGGACCAGGCCGGGTGTCTGAATGTTCGCGTACAGGGTCTTCCCGTCGGCACTGAACGCCGGGCCGCAGAACTCACTGTCGTTCAGCTCATTACGGGCGATCGGGAACGGCTGCCCCTCCTCCGTCACACCGATCAGGTGGCTGATGCCCTCGCCGTCCTCGGCGAGGATCATGCCGCCGTGCGGGGAAACGGTGATGTTGTCGGGGCCGTCGTAGTTCCCGGTGTCGACGGCCGGGTCCGGGTTCACACCGAAGAGGGTCTTGAGCTCGACCGTCTCGGTGGCGGGGTTGTAGAACCAGACCTGGCCGTCGTGCTCGGCGACGCTGCCGTCACTGGTGCGGGCGAAGCTGGCGACGAAGTAGACACCGCCATCGCCCCACCACTGACCCTCGAGCTTGCGACTGCGCGTGACCTGGTCGTTCGTGAACTGCTTGCGCACCGACGTGGACTTCGCGTCCCGGTCGGGAACGTCGACCCACTGCACCGTGTAGCGGACGCCCGGTTCGGTGGCCCGGGACAGGTCCGGCACGTGGGTACCGCCGGAGAGGCACTTCATCGCCTGCAGGCTGCCCGCGGTGTCCCCGCCGGCCGACTGGGCGAGCGCGTGGAGCGCGCCAGGGCCGCCGACGAAACCCTGCGGCGGGGTCCACCGGTAGTACAGGCCGTTCGGGTTGGATGCGTCCTCGGTGAGGTAGATGGCACTCGTCGCCGGGTCGACGGCGACCGCCTCGTGCGCGTACCGGCCCAGGAACTTCAGCGGAATCGGGCTCTTGCCGACGTTCGCAGCCTGGCTGGCCGGGGCGACCTCGAAGACGTAGCCGTGGTCGCGGGTGAAGCCGTTCGATCCGGCGCGGGCCTCGGTTTCCTCGCAGGTGAGCCAGGTGCCCCACGGGGTGATGCCACCGGCACAGTTGTTCACGGTTCCGGCCACGCTGACGTACTGGCCCTGACGTGCCCCGTTCGGCCCGACCGTGGCGGTGGTGGTGCCGCCGCGGGCACCCGGGTCGTAGGTGAGACCGTCGACCACCGGGACACCGAAGGGCTCGTTGCTGCCGACCTCGTGATTCGTCACGATGGTGGCACCGTTTCCGTTCGCGAACACGCCGTTCGCGTCGGGGTCGCTCGGGACCGGCGAGCCGTCGTCGAGCAGGGTTTCTCCCGAGCGAGAGACGACCGTGTAGGAGAATCCCGCGGGCAGCGACAGGATCTTGTTGGGGTCGGGAACGAGCGGGCCGTACCCGGGCGCCGTCCCCGGCACCGCGGCCGCGACCTGGGGCCGGAACAGGGTGTCAACGCTTCCCGCGAGTGCGACGCCGAGCCCGGTGAGCGCGGTGCGTCCGAGAAACGCCCTGCGGTTGAGTGGTGAGGTGGTCACGTCCGATCCCTTCATCGATGAACAACGATGACCGGACGCTATTCAGTGCACTGACGCACTTCGTGCATGCTTCGTGTCCTCCCCGTGAACCGGGAGGGAATTACTGACGCCGGGGGTTCACGTCCACGTCACGCGACGCGAAAGCCCAAGGATTCGTGGACAATTCGGACACCCCGTGCGGAGTTGTGCGCCCGATACCCATCCGGTGCCCTGCGAGCCCCGGGCGCGGTGTCCCGCCGATTGTGCAGTTGTCGGGGCATCGGCCGAGTGGGGCGTGCGGTAGGTGCACTCTCGACGAGGTCAGCGCTGCCGCAGGGAGCCCAGCAGATGGTCGAGCGTCGCCAGCGCCGATTCCCGGTCCCGACCGGGGACCTCCGACTGGGCCACCCAGAGCACCGCCTCGTTCATCGCACCGGACAGCAGGTGTGCGGCCGGTTCGGCGAGTCCGGGAGCGATTGTGCCCTCCGCCTGCAACTCGTCGAGCACCTCCTGCAGCAGGCGACCCGAGTTGGCCGCGTCGAGCTCCCGCCAGCGCTGCCAGCCGAGCACGGCAGGCGCATCGATCAGCATGATCCGATGGACCCTGCGGTCCGACCCGGCGCGGACGAACTCGTGGCAGCCCACGACGAGGGCGTCCCACAGATTCCCCGCCGCGGCCGCGGCGTGACCGACACGCTCGGCGACCTCGCGTTGCACCTGTTCCACGACGGCGTCGAACAGTCCCGCCTTGCTGCCGAAGTGGTGGTAGACCGCACCGCGCGTGAGACCGGATTGCCTTGCGACGTCGTCGAGTCCGACCGCGCCGTATCCGCGGTCGGCGAACATCTCGACGGCCACCGCGAGCAGCGCTCGCGTCGTCGTCGCGGTCTGCTCCTTCTTCGACGGACTCAATCCGACCCCTTCGCTGACCCATTGATACGTACGCAGTGTATGCGTATGGTGCAGACACATACATTGCGTACGTATCTATCGTGAACGGAGAGCCTCATGGCAAAGACGAGCTTCTATCCGGTGATCTGCACGGACACCGTCGGTGAATCGGCGGACTTCTTTCGCCGCTGGTTCGACTTCGAGTCGACATTCGAATCCGATTGGTACGTAAGCCTTCGACGCGAACCCGACCTCGAACTCGCGATCCTCGATCACACCCACGAGACCATCCCCGACGGGTACCGCTCGCGCGCACAGGGCCTCATCCTCAATTTCGAGGTCGAGGACGTGGACGCCGAGTACGAGCGCCTCGTGACACTCGGACGCCACCCCGCGGTGCTCGACATCCGCACGGAGGACTTCGGGCAGCGGCACTTCATCATCGCCGGCCCCGGCGGCATCCTCATCGACATCATCACCCCGACTCCGCCCACCGCGGAGTTCGAGCAGCAATACGTCGAGTAGGGCCCGCCCGCGTTCAATTTTCTCGGACGTTGCCGAGCGGGGCGCGCCACCGATTCGTGCGCCCCGCCTCGCCTGAGCGGCCAAACCGCGCCCTTTCCAGGGCTTGTCGCCAACGCACCGATCGCGCGATAGCGCCGCGGACAGAATCGAGACGTGGTAGAACGTGTTCCAGTTTGGTGTCGCGATCGGGCGGCTCCACCTCGAACGTGGCCGAGCCGGCCGCTCGCACGATGAAGGATCTCGATGCACTGGTACACCGGGAACACGGTCTACGACACCGTCCTGACGATCGCCTTCGCCTTCGCGGCATTCGTCATCATCGGCGGCTTCTTCGCCCAGAGTTCGTACGGCCGATTCAGCTCGACCAACCTCGGGTTCAACCTCAACCCGAAGCTGGGCTGGTGGCTGATGGAGATCCCCGCGACGGTGGTCTTCGCCATCTTCTTCCTGACAGGCCCGAACCGGTTCGAGCCCACCTCGCTGGTCCTCGCCGGGATCTGGCTGCTGCACTACGCGAACCGCGGCTGGTTCTTCCCGCTGTCGATCCGGCAGGTCCCGGGCAAGCGCAGCACCTTCAATGTCTCCGTCATCGGCATGGGCATGCTGGTGACCTGCATGCACGGCTACCTCAACGGCGCCTTCTTCAGCCACGACTACCTGAACCAGTACGGAACCGAGTGGCTGACCGACCCCCGATTCCTCATCGGCGTGGTGATCTACCTGGGCGGGTTCGCCCTGCTGGTGTCGTCCGAGTCGATCGTGCGCAATCTCCGGGACAAGCAGAACCCCGGCGCGACCGAGTACAAGATCCCGTACGGCGGCGGGTTCCGGTTCGTCACCAGCCCGGCCTACCTCGGCGAGCTCATCGCCTGGGCCGGGTTCGCCCTGCTGACCTGGTCCCTGGCGGGCGTCGTCATCTTCCTGATCACCGCGGGCAACCTGATCCCCCGAGCGATCGCGACCCACAAGTGGTACCGCGAGAAGTTCGAGGACTACCCCACCGACCGCAAGGCCCTCGTCCCGCTCGTGGTCTGACCGCCGAGCGTGCAGTTGTCGGCGTCTCCACTCGGACGATGCCCCGACAGCTGCACGCTCGACTCGTCGAGTTGAGGCGACGGGTGCTACCAGTCGGATCTCAAGACCGGACCCCGGTTCGAAAAGTAGTCGTCGTCGGCTTCGTCGACATCGGGGTGAACGGAGGCACGATCTGACCTTCGAGAATCCGACCCCAACTGGCTGAGTTGTCTGTCGCCTTCAGCGGCAAGGTCAGCTCTCTGTTCCTCGGACAACTCCGTGAACTTTCTTGCACCTGCTGCAACGAGAGGATCCAATTCCCGCGCAAAGACGGGGGATGAGGCAACATCTCGCAGCCCGCGGCGCCCGGAGAGGACGTCCTCGACCAGTTCCTTGAACTCCCTGTCATGGCTACGCTCGGACAGCTTTTGAAGAACATCCCGCAGATGCCGGGAAACTCCAGGGTCGCCTCCGGCCAGATCGATTACCGGCTCTCCACCTTCAACCTTCACCTATGCCCCCGGATGATCGTACGAAGCCCCAGGCAGCGACCCCACGTCGACGCCGTTGATTCCGGCAAGGTACCCGGCGATCAGGCCGATCGCCCCCTGCGCGACGTTCCACGCCGCAGTCCAACAAGTCACGACACTGTCCCAGGTCGCCAGAATTCGAGTGACCTGGAAGGCCGCCGCAGCACCCAGCGCAACACCGCCCACAACCGTTGCACTGAGCGCAGCTGTGGCGGCAAGCTCCACACCGAACACAATTAGTTGGTCCGTCAATGTCGAGAGCAACCCCTTGATCGCCTGCTGCGTCTCGTACATTCCCAGAGCCATCTGGTCCAGTTGACCAGCGATCGCGCTCATTCCACGGGACTGCGCATCCAAGCCGTCAGCAAGCCCTGCAAAGTAACTCGTAGCCGCGTCCGCCGCGTTGCCTCTCCACGAATGAGCCACATCTGCGGAAGCAGCCTTGACCGCATCGGCATGCGCGAGGTTGAAATCTGCGAGGTTCTTGACTGCATCACCCGCCTTGCGCACCGCTTCCCAATCGCCCGCAACCTGCTGTGCTGCGAGCTCGTACGGATTCCAATCGAAAACCGTGGTCAGGGCCTTCTCAAACCAATACGACGGACTGATGTACTGGAGGCCAACGATGTCTTCGAGTGCATCCGGAATCGGATCGGCCGCTCCTGGCTGTGCGAGGTGCGCGCTCGGTTGTTCAGTCATGCCGCGATCCGTACGTTCGGTCCAGCTCGAACGCCGTGACATTCTCGGTAGCCCGGTACATCTGAGCAGTCCTGCGCAGCTCAGAACTGGCATCCGAGTTCAGTCGTTCGAGAGTGCGATAGGTGTCGCTGAGTGAATCTCTTATCGAGGATGCGGCTTCCACTGCCGTGACGAATATCCGCCCATCACCGTAGTCAATCGCCAACCACCGGTTCAGATAGTCCAGTGCCTGCCTGGATTGCTCGGAAAGCTCGCCCATTCGCGCTGCGAACCTGTCGATATCGTCGGGTTCGACGACCAAGTCACTCATTGAATCCACCCCCGGATTCGGGACGCTACCACGCCGGGCCACCCGGCCCGTCGACGGACGAACTGGTTGCCGACTTCAACCGCGTACGCAATCATTGGCCGGTGCAAGCTGCCACGCCTCCGGAGATTCGTCTGCCGATTCGCCCACAGGCCGACGATGATCTCCACGGGCCAGCAGCAACGAAACACCTTCTGCGCGATCGAAATTACGAGTTGATCCAACCTGCGCCGGACGTATGCGTTGCGCACGGACAGGCCGCAGCAGGACGCCGCAGTACGCATTTTTCGTCAGTGCCGGTACTGCCGTTCACGGGACCGGGTTACCCCAGGTGGAAGCGCATCACTTGCTTCATCGCCTTTTGGCAAATCATCGAGTGGAACCGCATCCGCGCGCAGTCTCTTTTCCTCTGGGATGAATGGCCGTTCTGCGATGAATGCTTGCGTTACCGACGGAGGCGCTTCGGATTCTCTCTGCTGGCATTCGTAGCCGGCATATTTCTGTTCTGCACGCTCTTCGCACTCAGAGGGCGAGGCGAGGACGGGATGATGACGATCATCTTCTTCAGCTCAGTGGCAGTGTTCGTCGCAGGCCTCTTCAGCCTTCCTCAGACTGACAAACTCGCCCACGGCCGCGTCGCCATGGACGGATCGGCTCTCATCGTGTCGAATCCGCACCCCGACTTCGAGGGCGAGATTACTCAAGCGACCACCTAGCGCGACACCCGCACGCTGATCCCACCGATCTCCACCACGTCGCCCTCGTGCAACTGGCGGCCGCGGCGGACCTCTTCCTCGCCGTTCACGCTGACCAGACCGTCGGCGATGACGGCCTTGGCATCGGCGCCCGATTCGATCAGGTTCGCCAGTTTGAGGAACTGGCCGAGGCGGATCGACTCGTCGCGGATCGGTACATCTTGGGGCGCAGGCACTCGTTCATCATCCCCCACACCGCGGGAGAACCCTTCACACTGGGTAGATGACGCCGACCACCACGACCGAAACGTCGCTCGAGTCCGCTCATCCGACACCCAAGCGCCTGGGCAGACCCACCACCGGGCGCCTCAGGGAGGTGCCGCACATCGCCGGTGTGGTGATCGGCATCTACGCGACCCTGGTCTTCCTGTGGAGCATCTCCCCCGTGCTGCGGTACCTCTTCCGGGGCCCGCGCGAGTACATCGACACCTACTACTTCGACGCACCGGACACCAGCATCTCCTGGGCTTTGGTGCTGGCGCTGCTCGCGGCGGCCCTGGCCAGCCGCAAGCGCATCGCGTGGTGGTTGCTCACCATCTACCTGGTGCTCATCGCCGTCGCGAATCTCGCCCAGGCGATCGCCGACAAGGACATGAACGCGGCGCTGGCCCTCGTCGTCCACCTCGCGGTGATCGGCGTGCTCATCGCCGCGCGCAAGGAGTTCTACACGCGGGTCCGGCGCGGCGCGGGCTGGAAGGCGCTCGGGGTGCTGCTCCTCGGCCTCGCCATCGGCACCCTGGTCGGCTGGGCCCTGGTCGAGGTGTTCCCGGGAACCCTGCCGTCGGATCAGCGGCTCCTCTGGTCGCTCAACCGGGTCGCGGGCGTCGTGGTCTTGGACAATGAGCAGTTCGACGGGCGCACACACGGTTTCGTGAACACCCTGCTCGGGTTGTTCGGTGCCCTCGCACTGCTGGCCGCGGTGATCACCCTGTTCCGGTCACAGCGCTCGAACAACGCACTGACCGGGGACGACGAGTCGGCGCTGCGCGGACTGCTCGCCCGCTCGGGCGCCGACGATTCGCTCGGCTACTTCGCGACCCGCCGCGACAAGGCCGTGATCTTCGCGCCGAGCGGCAAGGCGGCGGTCACCTACCGGGTCGAACTCGGCGTCTGCCTGGCCAGCGGCGACCCGATCGGCGACGAGGAGGCCTGGCCGCACGCGGTGGACGCGTGGCTGGACCTGGCCTCCAAATACGGGTGGACCCCGGCCGTGATGGGGGCCAGCGAGCTCGGCGCCACCGCCTACGCGCGCGCCGGGCTTACCGTCCTCCAGCTCGGTGACGAGGCGATCCTGCACACCCGCGAGTTCAATCTCAACGGCCGCGAGATGCGTCAGGTCCGGCAGGCGGTCAATCGGGTTCGCAAGCAGGGCGTCACCGTCCGGATGCGACGCCATCGCGACATCCCGCCCGAGGAGATGGCGCAGGTGATCGCCAGGGCGGATGCCTGGCGCGACACCGAGACCGAGCGCGGCTTCTCGATGGCCCTTGGCAGGCTCGGCGACGTCGCCGACGGCGACTGCCTGCTGGTCGAGGCCATCGGCGAGACGGACCCGGGCGCGCAGGACTCGGCCGAGGGCGAGGTGCTCGGCATGCTCTCGCTGGTGCCGTGGGGTCCGACCGGGGTGTCGCTCGACCTGATGCGCCGGAACCCGAAGGCGCCCAACGGTGTCGTGGAGCTGATGGTGACCGAGCTCGCCACCGGCGCGGACCGGTTCGGCGTCAACAAGGTGTCGCTGAACTTCGCCGTGTTCCGGTCGGTCTTCGAGGAGGGTGCCCGGATCGGCGCCGGACCGGTGCTGCGGGTGTGGCGATCGATCCTGGTGTTCTTCTCCAAGTGGTGGCAGCTCGAGGCGCTGTACCGCTCCAACGTGAAATACCAACCGGATTGGGCCCCGCGCTACCTGTGCTTCTCCGACAGTCGGGTGCTGCCGAAGGTCGGCATGGCGTCCGCGGTGGCGGAGGGCTTCGTCACGCTGCCGCGCTTCGGGCGCCGCGACATCAGCAAGCACACCGGCACCCACGTCGCGGTGCCGCAGGCGGTGGCGGCGTCGGGGCTGCTGCACTCCGACGGCAGCGCGCCCGACGACGTCGCCACGCTCGCCACCGAGACCGTCGGCCCCCGTCGCCCGGAACAGGTCCGGGTACGGATGGACAAGCTGGACCGGATGGCCGCCGACGGCATCGACCCGTATCCGGTGGCCTACCCGCCCACCCACACCGTCGCCGCGGCCGCCTCGTCGCCGGAGGGCACCCGGGTACGGATCGCCGGGCGGCTCATGCGGATCCGCGCCTACGGCGGCGTCGCATTCGCCGAGGTCCGCGACTGGTCCGGCGACCTGCAGGTGCTGTTCGACCGAACCACCGTCGGCGACCGGCTCGACGAGTTCACCGCGGACTTCGACCTCGGCGACCTCATCGAGGTGAGCGGCACCATCGGACGCAGCCGCAAGGGCGAACTGTCCGTGCTCGCCGCCGAGTGGCGGATGAACGGCAAGTGCCTGCACCCGCTGCCGGACAAGTGGAAGGGCCTGTCCGACCCGGAGACCCGGGTGCGCCAGCGCTACCTGGACCTCGCCATCAATTCCGAGGCCAGGGACCTGCTCACCGCCCGCAGCGTGGTGGTGAAGTCGCTGCGGGACTCGCTCACCTCGCGCGCCTTCTTGGAGGTCGAGACGCCGATCCTGCAGCAGGTGCACGGCGGCGCGAACGCGGCCCCGTTCCTCACCCACATCAACGCCTACAACCTGGACCTGTACCTGCGCATCGCGCCGGAGCTCTACCTCAAGCGGCTGTGCGTGGCCGGCATGGAGCGGGTCTTCGAGATCGGCCGGGTGTTCCGCAACGAGGGGGTGGACTTCAAGCACAACCCCGAGTTCACGATCCTGGAGGCCTACGAGGCGCACAGCGACTACGAGCGGATGATGGTGCTGTGCCGGGAGTTGATCCAGGCCGCGGCGGTGGCCGCACACGGCCGGGAGGTCATCCTGCGCCCCGGACCGGACGGCGTGCCGGTCGAGGTCGACATCTCCGGCGACTGGCCGGTCAAGACCATGCACGGCGCGGTCGCCGAGAAGCTGGGCGTCGAGGTGACCCCCGAGACCCCCATCGAGGAATTGCGGCGGCTGTGCGACGAGAACGGGATCCCGCACCAGTCCGACTGGGACGCGGGCGCGGTGGCACAGGAGATGTACGAGCACCTGGTGGAGGACCAGACCGAGTTCCCCACCTTCTACACCAACTTCCCCACCTCGATGTCGCCGCTGACCCGGCCGCACCCCACCATCCCCGGCGTCGCCGCGAAGTGGGACCTGGTGGCCTGGGGCGTCGAACTCGGCACCGCCTACAGCGAGCTCACCGATCCGGTCGACCAGCGTCGGCGGCTCACCGAGCAGTCGCTGCTGGCGGCCGGCGGTGACGAGGAGGCGATGGAGCTGGACGAGGACTTCCTGCAGGCCCTCGAGCACGCGATGCCGCCGACCGGCGGGATCGGGATGGGCGTGGACCGGATCGTCATGCTCATCACCGGCGGCAGCATCCGGGAATCACTGGCGTTCCCCCTGGCCAAGCCGCGACAGTGACCGACACCGACACCGCGCCCGACACCCAGCGGTGGGTCCGCCGGATCCTGATCGGACTGCTGGCGCTCGGGGCGGTGCTGTACTCGTCCTGGATGCTGGAGTGGGTGCTGCCGACCGGCCTCGACCCGAGCCGGGCCTACGTCAGTGAACTCGCCGCGCTGGATCAGCCGTACGGCTTCCTCTTCCGCACCGGGGACCTGCTCACCGGCATAGTGCTCGCCACCGCGGCGGGGTTCGGCCTGGCGCTGCGGCCACGCCGGCTGCTGACCACGATCGGCTGGGTCGGCCTCGCGGTGTTCGCGGTCAGCACTTTCCTGGACTCCCGGATGCCGCTGGCCTGCTCCGCCCACGGCAGCAGCGAGTGCGCGAGCCGCGAGGAGGCCGGCCTGCTGCACGCCGTCCGGTCGCTCCACGCCATCACCAGCTCGGCCGCCGCGACCGCCGCGGCCGTGTCGGTGTTCGCCTTCATCCTCGCCGCTTACCGCTACGGGTGGCCGCGGCCGCTGCGTTGGTACGGGCTGGGCGTCGTCGGCCTCTACACGGTTGGCACCGTGTGGACCCTCTTCGCCGTCGACATGGACGGTCGGGGCGACGAGGTCTGGCTCCTCGGCTACGCACAGCGACTGCAGCTGATCGCGGTCACCGGCTGGATCGTGTTCGCCGCACTGATCGCCGCGCAGGAAGGCCGACGGGGTTCCACGTGAAACCACCGGGAACCTTCGTCGAGGTCGGCGGCAGATCCCTGCACATGCTGGTGGAGGGGTCCGGCCCGCCGGTGGTGCTCGTCGGCGGCCTCGCGGGCAACTGGTTCGACTGGGACGCGGTCGCGGCCCTGCTCGCCCGGGCCTGCACGGTGGTGCGGTTCGACCGGCCCGGGTTCGGGCTCAGCCCCGCCTCCGACGAGCCGCCGACGGTCCGCGGGGAAGCCGACCGGATCGGTGCGGTGCTCGACGCGGTCGGGGTGCCCGCGCCCGTGACGGTGGTGGGCCACTCGATGGGCGGCTGGTACGCCGAGGGGTTCGCCCGGACGCACCCCGGCCGGGCCGCGGCCCTGGTGCTGCTGGACACCAGCATCCCCGCGCGCCACCCCGTCGCACTCCCCCGCCGGTGGCGGCTCGGCGTCTCGACCGGCCTCGCTCGAGGCGCCTCCGCGTGCGGGCTCCAGCGGCTGGCCGGTCCATGGGTGCGCCTGGCCACCCACGGCGCTCCCGACGAGGCGGCGGTCGACTGGATCCGGCAGACCTTCACCGACCCCGACTACCTGCGATCGGCCCTGATCGAGAACGCGGCGTACCCGGACCTCGGCGTGGAGCTCGAGCAGCTCCGCCCCCTCGGCCCCCTGCCCCCGACCCTCGTGGTGGCGGCCGACTCCGGCCGGTCGCGCCGCTGGGTCCGCGCGCAGCGGCGGCTCGCCGACCGGCTCGGCGCCGGGTTCGAATCGCTGCGGCCCGCCCGGCACAACATGATGGCGGACCGTCCGGCCTCGGTCGCTGCCCTGATCGCCAGCATGACAGTCTGACCGGGTGCAACTGCTGCTGATCCGTCACGCGCTGCCCGAACGAATCCTCGCGGCCGAGTCCGCCGACGGTGCGGACCCGGGCCTCACCGCGGAGGGTCACGCGCAGGCCGGACGGCTCCCCGGCGCCCTCGACCCCTACCCGATCTCCGCGATCGTCAGCAGCCCGCAGCGACGCGCCCTCGAGACGGCGGCCCCGGTCGCGGCAGCCCGCGGACTGACCGTGGCCGCCGATGCCGGGCTCGCCGAGTACGACCACCGCCGAGCGCATTACGTGCCCATCCACGAGGCGAAGACGATCGCCCCGGAGGCCTACGCCCGCATCCTGGCCGGGCACCTCCCCGACTTCGTCGACGAGCCGGAGTTCCGGTCCCGGGTCCACGAGGGCCTGGACCGGGTGATCGCCGGGGCCGCCCACGACGACACCGTGGCCGTGTTCGCGCACGGCGGCGTCATCAACGTGTACCTGCAGGGCCTGCTCGGCCTCGACCGGCCGCTCACCTTCCCGATCGACTATGCGTCGATCACCCGTGTCCT
Source organism: Rhodococcus maanshanensis NBRC 100610 (assembly GCF_001894865.1). Lineage (GTDB taxonomy): Bacteria > Actinomycetota > Actinomycetes > Mycobacteriales > Mycobacteriaceae > Rhodococcus_G > Rhodococcus_G maanshanensis. The sequence goes on from NZ_BCXA01000033.1 coordinate 43,541, forward strand.
GGTGTCCCGCAACGGCAATGCGCGGGTGGCCTCGGTGAACGAGACCGGCCACGTGCGGGACCTGCTGATCCGGCACCGCCCGTAGCGACCGGATCCCGGACTCAGACCTCGATCGGGGTCAGCGGGTGGATCTGCGGCGCACCCGCCAGGTGGGAACCGAACGTGCCCAGCGCGGCCTGCAGGTGCGGCGTCGCCATGTGCGCCTGCAGTGCCTCCTGACCGGTCCACACCTCGACCGTGACGAAAGTGCCGGGGGCCGAAGACGATTCGTACAGCTCGTAGCCGAGGCAGCCGTCCTCACCACGACTGGCGGCGGCGAGGGTGGACAGGCCGTCCCGCACGATCCGCTCCGAACCGGGCTTTGCGGCGATGGTGGCCACCACCTTCAGATCCGACATCGACTCCCTCTCCCTCACGGCCACCCCGTGCGGCCCTTTCCGGTCACGCTACTTGCCCTCGGGCGCCCTCGTCGGGCTTATCCGAACCCCAAACTGGACGCTTGTACGTAAAAACTGGACGCTCAGTACAGAAGCCGTCGGATTTCTCGTGCGGTGCGCCCGGTGGCAGGGCGGGCGATCCGCCCTAATGTCCTTGAAATGTCAGTGACCGCCATCACATTTTGACCGCGCAGGCGGCGTCAACGCCGCGCGCACCGATGACGATCGCGTTCCCTGCGAAGCCCCAAGGATGTCAACGTGACCAGCAGTGAAGTTGTGGAATTTGCCAGTGCCGGCGACCGCGAGTTCGGTCCGGTGCAGGCCCGGTTCGTCGACGGCGCCGTCGCGCCGCAGCCGGGACACCTCCCGACCACGGTTGATCGCCAGGAGATCCACGGCACCAGCATGCAGTCGCGCATGCTGGCCCACGCGCTGCGAATGACGGTCCGCCCGGTCATCTCGATGTGGGCGAAGGCGTCGACGCTGCCCTGGCCGATGAAGTTCCTCGACGACATCAGCGCCGTGATGCATCCCCCGATCGAGGGCACCCGCAGCCACACGATCCTGCTCGACAACTGCAGCGCACAGTGGGTCAAGGCGGACGGCGCCGAGAGCGATCGCGTCGTCCTCTACCTACACGGCGGCGGATTCATGTTCTGCGGGATCGGCACCCACCAGCGCCTGGTCTCGCGGATCTCGGCCGCCGCACAGGCGCCGGTCCTGATGGTCGACTACCGGATGCTCCCGGCGCACAGCATCGGCGACGCGATCGAGGACGGGGTCAACGGCTACCGCTGGCTGCTGGCCAAGGGCTACCGGCCCGATCAGATCGTCATCGCGGGCGACTCGGCGGGCGGCTACCTGTCCTTCATGATCCCGCTGGCCCTCCGCGAGCAGGGCCTGCCCGGTCCGGCAGGCATCGTGGCGCTCTCGCCCCTCACCGAGATGGATCCGGCCCGCAAGACCGAGCACCGCAACGCAGGCCGCGACGCCATGCTCCCGAGCCATGCGCTCGGCGAGCTCGCCCGCATCTCCGGCCGCACCGACAGCCGGTCGGGGTCGGTCCGCGACCTGCTGCGGATGTGCCCGGTCGACAGCGACCTGCGGGGCCTGCCGCCGGTGCTGATCCAGGTCGGGTCGCACGAGCTGCTGCTGCCGGATTCGGAGCTGATGGCCGACCGGCTCGCCGAGGCGGGCGTGCCCTGCGAGCTCCAGGTGTGGCGCAAGCAGGTGCACGTATTCCAGGCGGCCGCCGACGTGGTGCCGGAGGCACAGCGCGCGATCGACGAGATCGCCTACTTCATCAGGTCGGCGACGCGGGAACCGCTGAGCCTGGTCCGCTAGCCGCCGGTGCTCGGGGCGGCCGAATCCGGTGCCGCCTCGAGCACGGCCGCGCCGAGCCAGTGACACAGCGCCAGCGCGATCTCCAGGTCGAGACGGCCGTCTCTGAGCTTGTGCCCGAGCTGATCCTCGGCCTTGCGGAGCCGGTACACCACCGAGTTCTTGTGCATTGTCAGCTGTTCCGCGGTCGCGGTGTAGCTGGCACCGTTGGCCAGGAACACGCGGATCGTCTCGCGCAGCCGCTCGCTCGCGGCATCGTCCACGGCCAACGATCCGAGGATGTCGCGCACCCATCTCACGGTGGCCGGCATGTCCGCGCACATCAGCGCGATCGCGCCGACCTCCGTGCTGGAGACGACGAGCGGACCGTGACGCGCCGAGTTCTTCGCCACCAGCTGCGCCGACATCGCCTGCTCGTGGGTGCGCCGGAACCCGGCCACCCCCTCGGCAGGCACCCCGAACGCGATCGTGACCGGGCGCTCCCAGCCGGCCACGATCGGCTCGATCGCCGAGAGGTCGACCGACGCCGCGACGGACAACCAGGCCCACGCCTCGTTGTCGGCGCGCGGCAGGACCAGTGGCGGCCCTGCGCAGCCGAGCCCTTTCGCGAGGGCGCCGACCGAACGCTCGAGGAAGCCCGTCTCGTCGTCACCGGATCCGGCGTGCTCGGTCGACAGCACCATGCCCAGATGGCGCTGGGACAGCCGGTATCCGAGGGTCAGTTCGGCGGCGGGCAGGTCCGTGACCCGGCCCGTCAGGAGCGTTCCGATGCAGGCTTCCCGCGAGACGCTGCTGCGACGCAGCCACTGTTCACGCTCGACCTCGTAGGCGGCCGCCAGCTGGTGCGCCACCCGGTCGCCGTAACCGGCGGTGTCGGTCATGATCAGCACCGCCGCCTGCGCGACCACCGCGGCATCGTCGGTGAGCAGTTCCATCTGCTCGAGGCACCACCGCATCACGGTGTCGGTGGACAGGCGGTTGGCCCGCTCCATCGCAGCGGGCGAGACCCCGCGTTGCGCGAGTCGCCGCACGTGCTCGAACGCCGCAGCCGGTGCATCCGTTCGCCCCGCCTCGATCCGGTGCTGCAGGATCTGGCGGATCGACGCCAGCGACTCCACCGTGGCGGCGGCCTGCATGGTGGCGATCAGCGGATCCCGGGCCTCCTCCATCTCCGAGGTCAGCCGGTCGATCACCCGCGCCGCGAGTTCCTCGCTCTGCGTCTCCATCGCCGACGCGAGCGCGACAACGAGCTCCCGCGCACCCAAGGCCGCTTCACTTGACGATCGCATGCCGCTGCTCCCTCACGCCCGACCGGCTGTCCGCCGGTCGCAGGCATTGTGCCGGACCCTGCTCTCCTTGACCAGAGAAACCGGTGAGTCCGGCGCCGGGGCCGGTCGATCACGCGATGAAGCGGGTTCATCGCGGGATCGGAGGCGGTGACGGGGAGCAACCCCTCGGGGATCAGGCGCGGTCGCGCAGCCAGCCGGCCAGCCAGGAGGTCGGGGTGTTCCCGGCGGCGTCGACCGCGTAGCCCTGGTAATCCTGGTGGGCGCCGGACCCGTAGAACCGCTCGAGCTGCTTACGGCGGCCCTTGTTCGCCTCGTCGGTGAGCTGGTTCTGCAGGGTCGGGATGCCGCCCGCGCCGAGCAGGTCGTTCCAGATCATCGTCGCCTCGTCGCCGTAGCGCGGCGAATCCGAGGAGCCGGGATCCGAGTTCTGCGCGAGGAATCCGGCCAGCCTGGTGACGAAGTCGGTGCGCTCGGTCGCGCAGTACAGGTCCCCTGGTGCGCAGAAGGTCACCGTGCGATCGCTGAGCCAGCCGAAACCGCCGATTCGCGGGCCGCCCGAGCCGATGCCCGGCACGGCCGGGCCGATCAGCACATCGCTGTCCGCGCGGCGCGGGTCGGACAGCAGCCCGACGGCCGCCACCCTCTCGGGCCGGATGGTGCTGGTGCCGGTGCCGATCTCCGCGGCCAGATCGCCTGCCGCGTCCGCACCCTGGCTGTAGCCGATGATGCCGAAACGTGTGTTGGCGCAGTCCCGTTGCATCGCTTCGAGCATGCCCCGCGCGTTATCGGTGGCCTGCTTCTTCGACGCCCCGTACACCTCGGCCTCCCACGGGAACGCGGTCGCCGCATAGGTGACGTAGTCGGCCCGGATCTTCGACGCGGGAAGCGCATTCGTCACGGCGGCGAGCATGCCGGGGCCGGGACGCTTGTCCGGCTGCGTTGACGTCTCCCAGGTACCCGGGACGGCCACCACGTACATACTCGGGCAATTGCCTGCCGCCGGAGCGGCCTGGGCGGCCGTACCGGAGAGCACCGTCCCCACGGTGGCAGCAGCAAACGCGGACAGCACTGCGATGGACTTCTTCAGGCGCATTGTGCGAGCCCCCTCTTTCCTTCCGATTCCCGGCCTGGCCAGCACATGCTGCCATCGGGAGGTATCAAAAAGATGCACAGACGATTAACGAGACGCTACCGCAACCACCGGTGATCTCGCGCGCCGATCCCACCCTCTGCGACGCCTCCGGGGCGGCCGCGGGCGAGAGCCCGCCTGCGGGCAGAATCGAACCATGGTCGACACACCCGTGATCCTGACGATCGTCTCCGTCTGCGTCGGGTTCATCCTGTTCGTGACCGCCGCCAGCGGTGCCCGCGGACGCTGGCGGCGCGGCGTGGTGATCGCCCTCTTCGCGGCCGCGATCTGCTGCCTGACGGTCGTTCCGCTGACCGTCGCGCTCACCGCAGGGGTGTAGCGAGCGCGGGTGCGCCGCCGGCCGTGAGCCGACGACGCACCCGGGCACTCGGCCTCGATCAGGAGCCGAAGATGCTCTCCAGGCTGCCGAGTCCGCCGCCGTTCCCCGGACCGGTTGCGCCGGGCACCGTCAGCGTCTGCGGAGCCGAGGCGGAACTGGTGAACCCGGCGTCACCGGTGAACTCCGCCGTGACGTTGTAGGTGCCGGAGTTGTGGAACGTGGTGGGCAGCGTCGCCACCCCGTCGACCACGTCGACCGGACCACCGATCAGCGAGGTGCCGATCTTGAACTGCACCTTGCCCTTGGCGTTGGCCGGGTCGACCGTCGCCCTCAGCGTCACCGGGACGTTCTTCTCCACGGTGCCGGGTGCCGCGAGGGTGGTGGTGGTCTCCACGTCCGCGGGCGCGGGCGTGGTGACGCTCACCGGGAAGGCGAGCGAGGTCGACGGCGCGAAACCCTGTGCACCGCTGAACTTCGCGACCACCCGATGGGTGCCCGTCGTGGTGAAGGTGTACGGGGCGACGGCGATGCCGTCGGTGCCGACCATGCCGGTCACCGGGGCCCCACCGTCGACGATGAAGTTCACCGTTCCGCCGGTGCCGGCGGGGGTGACCCGCGCCGTGAGGTTCACGTCCTGGCCGACCTTGGCGTCGGCCGGGGCCTCCACCGTGGTGGTGGTCACCGTGTCCGGCGGCGCGTCGGTGGTGACCTTGACGATCTTGGCCGCGGAGGTGGATCCCACGAATCCGGGTGCGCCGGAGTAGACCGCGGTGATCGAGTGGTCGCCGTCGGCGGTGAACGTCGTCGTGAGGGCCGCGCTGCCGCCTGCCACCGCGATCGGGTCGTCGAGCGTGGCGTCACCGTCCTTGAACTGCACCGTGCCCCCGTTTGCCGCGGGAGCGACGTTGGCGGTCAGGGTGACCGGGGTGCCGTTCTTGGCGGTGCCAGGGCCGGCGAGCGTGGTGGTGGTGGCCTTGTCCGCCTCGGTGATGCTGGTCGTCGCCAGCGGGCCCGCACCCCCGTTGAGGGGCGCGGTCTCGCTGTCACGCGGGGTGCACTGGGTCGGGGCCCATGCGGTGATGATCAGCGTCGCCTTCGGCAGGAACGTCAGGAAGTTCTTGTCGTTGGCCCACTTCCCCGCGTCACCGCCGGTGCGCAGCTTGATCTGGACGTTGCCAGAGGCCCCGGCCCGCAGTCGAGCCTTGACCTTGGGCAGCTGGAAGGTGGTGTTCGCGCCGCTCGCCGCGGGTGCGACGATGCCGCCCTCGGAGTTCTTGCTGGAGTTGGGACCGTTACCGATGACGGCGTTGTTGCCCGAGAGACGAATGATCGTCCCGTTGGGGTCGACAGTGCCGTTCTCGTTGACCCGCAAGACATTAGGTGCGACACCACTGAGTCCGGAACTGGTTCCCGGGACGATGTCCGCACCGAGGAACTCCGCGTTCTGCGGCACGTCGACGTCGATCTTGATCCGCGAGACGTTCTGCACGCTCGCCCCCGACACCGAGTTGGGGTAGGTGATCGGCGGGGGCGCGATGGTGACCTCGTACTCCTGACCGGCATCCACCGTCGTGGGGGCGTCGATCGTCACCGACGACGGCTGCGCCTGCACGGTCGGTCCGGCGACGGCCGACGGGGTCGCGAGGCAGGCGGCCGTGAAGTTGGTGGTGATCGGGGCGGCCTGGGCGGGCATGCCACCGAACACGGTGATCCCGACGACGGCCGCCGCGGTGATCGGGGTCGCTATCCGCCGAATTCTTCTGTTCTGCATGAATTCTCCTGAGATAGGGAAAGTCTGGATCCCACCCGGGCCCTGGGCGTGCACGCGTCACGCCCAGGGCCGGTGGTGGGGTGGGTCGGCTAGCTACCGAAGAGGCTGGACAGTGATCCCGTGTCGAGGCTGCCCGTGCCACCGGGGGTGCCTGCGGCCGCGACGTTCACCACGGACGGCCCGGACACCGAGTCCTTGAACCCGGCGCCGCCGACGAAGGTGGCGGTGACGCCGAAGGTGCCCTCCTCCGCGAAGGTGTGCGACATCGTGGCCACGCCGTTGACGACGGCCACCGGGCCACCGATCGGGGTGGTGCCGACCTTGAACTGCACGGTGCCGTTGGCACCCGCGGGCGCGACAGTCGCCTTGAACTGCATGGCCTGTCCGACGGCCGCGTTGCCGGTGACCGCGAGGGCCGTGGTGGTGGCCTCACGGGTGTCCGGCTCGTTCACGGTGACGGTGAAGCCACTCGAGGTGGATCCGGTGAAGCCGGTGGTCCCCGTGAACTCGGCGACCACGTTGGCGGTGCCCGCGGCGCCGAAGGTGTGCGGCAGGATGGCGACGCCGTCACCGGTGCCCACCGGTGCTGTGCCCACCTCCGTGCCGTTGACCAGGAACTTGACGGTGCCGCCGGTCGGGATCGGGTGCACGGTGGCCGACAGGTTCACCGAGGTACCGACGACCGCGGTGACCGGCTCGAGCACGGTGGTGGTGGTGCCCCAGTCGGCGTCCTTGACGGTCAGCTCGGCAGGCGGGGACACCGAGTCGGTGTAGCCGGCGGTGCCGGTGAAGACGCCGACGAAGCTGTGGGTGCCCGCCTCGTCGAACTTGCGGGTGATCGAGGCCGTGCCGTTGACCACGGGGACCGGTTCGCCGACGTTGGTCGCGCCGTCCTTGAACTGCACGGTGCCGACCGCGGTCGCGGGGGTGACCGTCGCGGTGACCTGGACGTCGTCGCCGACCAGCGCGGTGGCCTGGACCTGGATCGCGGTGGTGGTGTCGGCGGTGACGTCGACGGTCTTCACCCCGGAGGTCGAGTCGTGGAAGCCGGGACCGGCGGTGAACACGGCGGAGATGTTGTGCGCGCCAACCGAGTCGAAGGTGTGCGACAGCGTCGCGTTGCCGTTGGCCACGCCGACGGGGCCGCCGATGTTCGCGGCACCGTCCTTGAACTGCACGGTGCCGACCGCGTTGGCGGGCCCGACGTTGGCGGTGAGGTCGACCGGGGTGCCGGTCTTGGCGGTCGCGGGGACCTGCAGGTCCGTTGTGGTGTTCACGGCGGGGTCGACGACACGTACCCACGCGCCCGCGGGGTTGGCGCCCGACTGCGTGCTGAACGCATAGACGTCGAACACGAAGCCGGCGTTGTAGTCGCCGAAGGCCTGGGTCGTGGGGATCTGGTAGGTGACGTCGAAGTTCACGTTGTCCAGGTAGCCCTTGGTGCCCAGGATCGGCACCGAGTTGCAGCCGCCGCCGGTGCACGTCGCCTTGACGCCCGCGGCGCCCTCGTTGGTGACGTTCGACTGCTTGCTGATCGTGTGCGAGAGGTACTGGAAGCCCGCGGGCTGGATCTGCCGGATCGCGGTCATGTACCGGCCGATGCCCGCGGTCTTCCAGATCTTGGCGGTGTAGGTCACGGTGTCGCCCGGGTGGACGACGTTGACACCCGGCGTTGCGGGGTTGACCGCGGTCCCGTTCACGGCGGTCAGGCTGAGGTTCCAGCGCAAGTTGTCGGCCGTCTTGTCGCCCGACGACGCGGGCGGCGGGGGTGTCTCCTGAGCGGCGGCGGTGGCCGCACCGCCGAGCATCAGTGTCATCGCGGCACCGGCCGCTATGAGGGGTGTCGCGAGGCGACGGGTCATGGACAAGAGCACGGTTACCTCCTGAACGGCCCACCGGAGTGGGTTTGCAGTGGCGTGACTCACATCACAGAATCGGCCGAAGCCTAACCGTCACCAAACCGAGACGTCCCCGCTTTTCTGAACATTCGTCCATCTGACCGACAGCGCCGGAAATCACCCATTACGCAGCAAACCCGCCGCCCCGAGTGGTCGGGACGGCGGGTTGCCGTTCGGTTACAGGCCGTTACCGGCCCGTGATCATCGCTGCGGTGCCGCCGTGGGAACGATCGGCGAGGGCAGCGAGGTCTCGCCCTCGAGGAACTTGTCGACGGCGGCCGCGCAGGCGCGACCCTCCGCGATGGCCCACACGATGAGCGACTGGCCGCGGCCCATGTCACCGGCCACGAACACGCCGTCCACGTTGGTCGCCCACTCGCCGGAACGGGTCACGTTGCCGCGCTCGTTCAGGTCGACGCCCAGGTCCGTCAGCAGGCCCGGCTTCTCCGGTCCGACGAAGCCCATCGCCAGCAGCACCAGGTCGGCCTCGAGCTCGAAGTCGGTGCCCTCCTGCTTCTCGAAGCGGCCGCCGACCATCTTGACCTCGTGGGCCTTGAGCCCGGTGACCTTGCCGTCCGCGCCGGTGAACTGCTCGGTGTTGACCGCGAACACCCGCTCGCCACCCTCCTCGTGCGCCGAGGAGACCCGGTACATGAGCGGGTACGTCGGCCACGGGGTGGAGTCCGCGCGGGCCTCCGGCGGACGCGGCATGATCTCGAACTGGTGCACGAGCTCCGCGCCCTGGCGCAGCGAGGTGCCGAGGCAGTCCGCGCCGGTGTCACCGCCGCCGATGATGACGACCTTCTTGCCCTCGGCGGTGATCGACGGTGCATCCGCATCGCCGAGCTGCACGCGGTTGGCGATCGGCAGGAACTCCATCGCCTGATGGATGCCGTCCAGCTCGCGGCCGGGGATCGGGAGGTCACGAGCCTCGGTGGCGCCACCGGCCAGCACGACGGCGTCGAAGTCCGCACGCAGCTGCTCGGCCGAGATGTCCACGCCGACATTGACTCCCGGGCGGAAGATGGTGCCCTCGGACTCCATCTGGACCAGGCGCCGGTCGATGTGGCGCTTCTCCATCTTGAACTCGGGGATGCCGTAGCGCAGCAGACCACCGATGCGGTCGGCACGCTCGAACACGGTCACGGTGTGACCGGCCCTGGTCAGCTGCTGGGCGGCGGCCAGGCCGGCAGGCCCGGAGCCGACGATCGCGATCTTCTTGCCGGTCAGGCTGGACGGCCGAACCGGCTTGACCCAGCCCTCGTCGAAGGCGCGGTCGATGATCTCGACCTCGACCTGCTTGATGGTGACCGCATCCTGGTTGATGCCGAGCACGCAGGACGCCTCACAGGGCGCCGGGCACAACCGACCGGTGAACTCCGGGAAGTTGTTGGTCGCGTGCAGACGGTCGATGCTGTCGCGCCAGCGATCCTTGTGCACCAGGTCGTTCCACTCGGGGATCAGATTCCCGAGCGGGCAACCGTTGTGGCAGAACGGGATACCGCAGTCCATGCATCGGCTGGCCTGGGTGCGGAGGGTCTTCGAATCGAAGTCCTCGTACACCTCCTTCCAGTCCATCAGCCGCAGCGGCACCGGCCGCCGGACCGGCAGTTCGCGCGAGGTGTGCTTGAGGAAGCCGGTTGGATCACCCACGAGCTGCCTCCATGATTGCCTCGTCCACGTCAGTTCCGTTCTTCTTCGCGGTGTCGATCGCCACGAGCACCTTCTTGTAATCGCGCGGCATCACCTTCACGAAGTGATTCACCTGCTGAGACCAGTCCGAGAGGATGCGGGCGGCAACCTCGGACCCGGTCTCGTCCCGGTGCCGTTCGATGGCACCCTTCAGCCAGCCGAAGTCCTCGTGCTCGAGATCCTCGAGATCGACCAGTTCCGTGTTGAGATCCTTCTCGAAGGACTTGTCCGGGTTGTAGACGAACGCCACGCCACCGGACATGCCGGCACCGAAGTTGCGTCCGGTCGCGCCGAGCACGACCACCCGTCCGCCGGTCATGTACTCGCAGCCGTGGTCGCCCACGCCCTCGACCACGGCCGTCGCGCCGGAGTTCCTGACCGCGAAACGCTCGCCCGCGATGCCGCGGATCAGGGCCTCGCCGCCGGTGGCGCCGAACAGGATCACGTTGCCCGCGATGATGTTCTCCTCGGCGACGAACCCGTCGGCGGCCTGCAGCGGCGGGCGCACCACGATGCGTCCACCCGACAGTCCCTTGCCGACGAAGTCGTTGGCGTCGCCGAAGAGCCGCAGCGTCATGCCCTTCGGGACGAAGGCGCCGAAGCTGTTGCCCGCCGATCCGGTGAAGGTGATGTCGATGGTGTCCTCGGGCAGGCCCGCACCGCCGTACACCTTGGTCACCTCGTGGCCGAGCATGGTGCCGACCGTCCGGTTGACGTTGGTGATCTTCGACTCGAACTTCACCGGCTGACCGCTGTCGATGGCCGCACGACTCTGTGCGATCAACTGCTGGTCGAGGGCCTTCTCGAGACCGTGATCCTGCGAACCGGTGCAGTACAGATCCTGGTCCATGAAGCCCGACTCGGTCTTCGCCAGGATCGGCGACAGGTCCAGCTTGGACGCCTTCCAGTGCTCGAGGGCCTTGGTGGTGTCCAGCGCGTCGACCTGGCCGACAGCCTCGTTGACGGTGCGGAAGCCGAGCTCGGCGAGCAGCTCACGCACCTCCTCCGCGATGAACATGAAGAAGTTCTCCACGAACTCGGGCTTGCCCGCGAAACGCTTGCGCAGCACCGGGTTCTGGGTCGCGACGCCAACGGGGCAGGTGTCGAGGTGGCACACGCGCATCATGATGCAGCCGGAGACCACCAGCGGCGCGGTGGCGAATCCGAACTCCTCGCCGCCGAGCAGCGCGGCGATGACCACGTCGCGGCCCGTCTTGAGCTGACCGTCGACCTGCACCACGATCCGGTCGCGAAGACCGTTGAGCAGCAGCGTCTGCTGGGTCTCGGCGAGGCCGAGCTCCCACGGCGCGCCCGCGTGCTTGACCGAGGTCAGCGGGGTGGCGCCGGTGCCACCGTCGTGACCGGAGATCAGCACCACGTCGGCGTGCGCCTTCGAGACACCCGCCGCGACCGTGCCGACACCGACCTCGGAGACCAGCTTGACGTGGATGCGAGCCGCGGGGTTCGCGTTCTTCAGGTCGTGGATCAGCTGCGCGAGATCCTCGATCGAGTAGATGTCGTGGTGCGGCGGCGGCGAGATGAGGCCGACGCCAGGGGTGGACCCGCGCACCTCGGCGACCCACGGGTACACCTTGTGCGGCGGCAGCTGGCCGCCCTCGCCGGGCTTGGCACCCTGCGCCATCTTGATCTGGATATCGGTGCAGTTGCTGAGGTAGTGCGCGGTCACGCCGAACCGGCCGGACGCGACCTGCTTGATCGCGGACCGGCGCCAGTCGCCGTTCGCCTCGACCTCGAAGCGCGAGGGGTGCTCTCCGCCCTCACCCGAGTTGGAGCGACCGCCGAGACGGTTCATCGCGATGGCCAGCGTCTCGTGCGCCTCGGCGGAGATCGAGCCGTAGCTCATCGCACCGGTCGAGAAGCGCTTGACGATCTCGGAGGCGGGCTCCACCTCGTCGATCGAGATCGGCTGGCGCACACCGCTCTTGAACTTGAACAGGCCACGAAGGGAGGCCAGGCGCTCCGACTGGTCGTCGACGAGCTTGGTGTACTCCTTGAAGATCTCGTACTGGCCGGTGCGGGTGGCGTGCTGGAGCTTGAACACCGTGTCCGGGTTGAACAGGTGGTATTCGCCCTCACGGCGCCACTGGTACTCGCCGCCCACCTCGAGCTCGCGGTGCGCGCGCTCCTCGGGACGGTTCAGGTACGCGGACGCGTGCCGGATCGAGATGTCCGCGGCGAGCTCGTCCAGGCCGATGCCGCCCAGGTGCGAGTTCAGACCGGTGAAGTACTCGTCCACCAGCTCCTGCGACAGGCCGATCACCTGGAACAGCTGCGCGCCGGTGTAGGAGGCGAGCGTGGAGATGCCCATCTTGGACATCACCTTCAGCACGCCCTTGCCCGCGGCCTTGATGTAGTTCTTGACCGCGTCCTCGAAGGTGATACCGGTGAGGTCGCCGCCCTCGATCATGTCCTCGATCGTCTCGAAGGCCATGTACGGGTTGATGGCCGCGGCACCGAAGCCGACGAGCGTGGCCATGTGGTGCACCTCGCGGGCGTCACCGGTCTCGATGACGAGTCCGACCTTGGTGCGCGAGCGCTCGCGGACCAGGTGGTGATGCACGGCCGAGGTCAGCAGCAGCGACGGGACCGGGGCGAACGTCTCGTTCGAGTTCCGGTCGGACAGCACGATGATCCGGGCCCCGCCCGCGATCGCCTGCGAGACCTGGAAGCGGATGTCGTCGAGCGCCTTGCGCAGGCCCTTGCCGCCGTCGGCGACCCGGTACAGGCCGGGCACGACAACCGAACGCAGGCCGGGGAAGTCACCGTCGTCGTTGACGTGGACCAGCTTGGCGAGGTCATCGTTATTGAGGATCGGCTGCGGCAGCGCGAGCAGGCGGCAGGACGCCGGGCCCGGGTTGAGCAGGTCGCCCTCCGGTCCCATGCTGCCGCCGAGGCTGGTGACGACCTCTTCGCGGATCGCGTCCAGCGGCGGGTTGGTCACCTGCGCGAACAGCTGCGAGAAGTAGTCGAACAGCAGGCGCGGACGAGCCGACAGGACCGCGATCGGGGTGTCGGTGCCCATCGAACCGAGCGCCTCACCGCCGGTCTTGGCCATCGGCGCGATGAGGACGTTCAGCTCCTCGTTGGTGTACCCGAACATCTGCTGACGGATCAGCACCCGCTCGTGGTTCATGTGCACGTGGTCGCGCTCGGGCAGGTCGGCCATGTGGACCAGCCCGGCGTCGAGCCACTCCTGGTAGGGGTGCTCGGCCGCCAGCTCCGACTTGATCTCGTCGTCGCTGATGATCCGGCCCTGCGCGGTGTCGACGAGGAACATCCGGCCCGGCTGCAGGCGGACCTTCTTGATCACCTTCGAGGGGTCGATGTCGAGGACGCCGACCTCGGAGGCCATCACGACCAGTCCGTCGTCGGTCACCCAGATGCGGCTCGGGCGCAGACCGTTGCGGTCCAGCACGGCGCCGATCACGGTGCCGTCGGTGAAGCACACCGAGGCGGGTCCGTCCCACGGCTCCATCAGCGCGGAGTGGTACTCGTAGAACGCCCGGCGGGCCGGGTCCATGCTCTCGTGCCGCTCCCACGCCTCGGGGATCATCATCAGCACGGCGTGCGGGAGGCTGCGGCCACCGAGGTGCAGCATCTCGAGCACCTCGTCGAAGCGCGCGGTGTCGCTGGCGCCCGGGGTGCAGATCGGGAAGATCTTCTCGATCGCACCCTCGCCGAACACGTCGGACTCGATGAGCGACTCGCGAGCGCGCATCCAGTTCTCGTTGCCGGTGACGGTGTTGATCTCACCGTTGTGCGCGACGCGCCGGAACGGGTGCGCCAGCGGCCACGACGGGAAGGTGTTGGTGGAGAAGCGCGAGTGCACGAGGCCGAGCGCCGACTCCATCCGCTCGTCCTGGAGGTCGAGGTAGAAGCTCTTGAGCTGCGGCGTGGTGAGCATGCCCTTGTAGACGAAGGTCTGGCCGGACAGGCTCGGGAAGTACACCGACTCGCGGCCGGGGCCGTCCTCGCCTGCTCCGCCGTCGCCGAGCTCGTGCTCGACGCGCTTGCGGATCACGTAGGCGCGCCGCTCCAGGGCCACGCCGGTGACCGACGCGTCGGCCGCGGCGACGAAGACCTGCCGGAACGTGGGCATCGCCTCGCGCGCCATCGCACCGAGCGAGGAGTCGTCGGTGGGGACCTCGCGCCAGCCGAGGACCGTCAGGCCCTCTTCGGCGACGATCTTCTCCACGCCTGCGGCGGCCTCGTCGGCGGCCGCGGCGGCCTGCGGGAGGAACCCGATGCCGGTCGCGTAGGCGCCCTCGGCGGGCAGGTCGAAGTCGACGACCGCGCGCAGGAACGAGTCAGGGACCTGCAGCATGATGCCCGCGCCGTCGCCGGTGTTCGGCTCGGAACCGGCAGCACCACGGTGTTCGAGGTTCACCAGCGCGGTGATGGCCTTGTCGACGATGTCGCGGCTGCGGCGACCATGCATGTCGACGACGAACGCGACACCACAGGCGTCGTGCTCGTTCGCGGGGTCATAGAGGCCCTGGGGTCCGTGAGACCTGTGGCCTGGAAATTGCTTCATACCTAGCCTTCGTGTGCGTCAGATGCACAGACGACCAGCAACGCTGATGGCCATCACGTGGCAATACAAAGCGCCGACGCAACACTGGGCCGGCGCGCCCATTCAGCTGCGGCGGCAGACGGTGATCGGGATGTGTCCCCGCCTCCGCCGACGTGGCTGAGTGACTATCTGGACGGTTGTGTGTCCAGCATGTTCCGAACACGATAATTCAGCACCCCCGTGCCGCGCCAACTTAGGTTAGCCTTTTTGGCCGCCTGACCAGTGCATAGACCGGGAACTCGCGGCACTCATGGGCGGCCAGGATCCGCACCGAGCAGGGCGCATGTGAGCGCCGCGATCTCACTCGCGGGATCGAATTGTGCTGCGGGCGTTGATAACTGGTGAAGGATCATCCCGTCCAGGTAGTCCGCCAGGATTCGGCATCCCCGATCCGGCTCGGCCGCCCCGAGCCCGGCCAGCAGGTCCGTCGCCCAGGTGAGTAGTTCGGCCCTGGCCCGGCCGAGCGGGGTCGCCAACTCCGGCTCCGCCACCGCGGCGACGAACAACGCGTACCGGGCAGCGGTCCGAACCCGGTCCGGCCCGGTCGCCGACCTGACGAACCCGGCCAGCCCGGCGGCGAACTCGTCCACCGAGGTGGGCCTCGGCACCGCCGCGAGCGCGCGCCAGTCCTCGCGATCGCGCTCGACCAGCCGGAACATGACGGCCTCCAGCAGCGATCCCCTGGTCCGGAAGTAGTTCGAGGTGGATCCCTGCGGGATGCCGGCGACCTCGTCGACGGCCCGGTGCGTGAGCCCGCGCATGCCGCGCGTGCCGAGCACCTCGATGGCGGCGTCGAGGACGCGTTCACGCTTACCGGACATAGCGCGACACTACAACAGTAGTAATGCCACTACATCCGTAGTAACGTGACGTACATGAGGGGCACAGCAACCGTCGTCGGCGGCGGCATCGGCGGTCTCACCGCCGCGAACTACCTGATCCGGGCGGGATGGGAGGTTCGGGTGCACGAGCGCGCGGACGGACCACCCGCCACCGGCACCGCGCTCGGTTTGTGGCCGCAGGCGCTCGCCGCCCTCGACGCGATCGGACTCGGCGACCGGGTCCGCCAGCTCGGTGTGCCGCAGTCGTCCGGCTCGCTGCTGCGCCCGGACGGCACCGCGATCGCCCGTGTGACGGTGCGGGGCGGGTCGACCACCCTGCTGTCGCGGCCCGGGCTGCTGAGCACCCTGGCCGCGCCCCTCGGTCCGGGAGTGCTGCACTACGACAGCACCGGGGACCAGGGCGGCGACGGGGCGGACGTCGTGATCGCCGCGGACGGCATCAACAGCCGGATCCGGGACGCGGTGTTCGGCGAGCGTTACCGACCCCGCCCGCTCGGGATGGCCGCCTGGCGCGGCTGGGTGCCGGGCACCGCCGACAACTCCGCCGAGACCTGGGGGGACGGCGCCCTCTTCGGGATCAGCCCGCGCGACGGCGGCCTGACGAACTTCTTCGCCGCGGTCCGCATGAAACCGGACATCGCGGGAGTGGAGCCTGCGGAACGACCAGACAACTCCGACGGCGGAGCCGCGTTCCTGCGCGAGCGGTTCGGCACCTGGCACGCCGAGGTCCGGGCGGTCCTCGATCGGATCGACCCCGCCGTGCTGCTCCACCACGACCTCTACGAGAGCCCGGCGCTGCCGTCGTACGTGCGGGGCAACGTGGCCCTGATCGGCGACGCGGCCCACGCGATGGCACCGAACCTGGGCCGCGGTGCGTGCGAGGCGATGATCGACGCGGTGGCCCTCGGCAGGGCGCTGACCGAGAGCGCGGACGTGTCCGAGGCGTTGCGCCGCTACGACCGGCGCCGTCGACGGCCCACCCGCGCGCTGATGCGCGCCTCGAGGACCATGGGGAGGGTGGCGACCGCAACCCGGCTGACGCCGCTGCGGGATGTCGCGATCGGCCTGGTGACCAGGCTCGGATGACGACGAAATTGCCCCGAAATGACTACTGACCGCAGCGAACATGTCAGCTGCGGTCAGTGTTGTCGGTAACCATAGCGTGACCGGATCGTGACTCGATCGCACTGTGGTAAAGGTCACCAGACCAAGTGCCGATCACCGCGCAGGACCTCTGCTCGGCGAGCGGCACACCGACCGGACCGTCGATGAGGGAATCGGGTTCGAGTGGGCGCGACCTGTCGCTCTCGGACCGACAAAAAAACGAGGCCACGATCTCTTTCGAGTTCGTGGCCTCGTTCGTCGCAGTTCGTCGAACTGCTTATGGTGGGCGAAGGGGGACTTGAACCCCCACGTCCCGAAGGACACTGGCACCTGAAGCCAGCGCGTCTGCCATTCCGCCACTCGCCCGAGCGACGCCGGAAACATTAACACGTACCGGTCGGGAATGACGATTCGCCCCCCCGACCTGCGAAGGAAGCGATCACCCCCACGGGCATCCGGCAAAGGTAGATATCATGCAGGGGCGGCATCGAGGCCGCGACACGCCACCGGGACCGGAGAGGAGCCACGATGGGGATCGTCCAGCGATTCGAGCGCAAGCTGCAGGGCGCCGTCGGGGATGCCTTTGCCCGGGTCTTCGGCGGCGGCGTCATGCCCCAAGAGGTGGAATCCGCACTCCAGCAGGAGGCCACCGACCGGGTTCAGCACCTCGATGGCGGACACCTGCTGGCCCCCAACATGTACGTGATCACCATCAACGAATCCGATCACGACGAACTGGCGACGGACCGGGACTTGACAGTCAAGGCCTTCGCCCGACACCTTGAGGGCTTCATCCGCGACCAGGGATGGCAGACCTATGGCCCCATCACCGTGCGGTTCGAACCGAGCCCGGCGTTGCACACGGGCCAGTTCCGGACCAGCGGGACGGTGGACCCCGATGCGGGGCGGCCACCGGCTCGTAGCCCAGGCCCGGAAGTGCACGCAGTCCCGCTACCTCGACCCTCCGCTCATCCGAACCCAGGAGCTGGCCCCATGACGCAGAACTCAGGCTACGACGCCAACCGCGAGCCCGCGGACAACGAGGGCCGGCCCGAATACCAGCCGGCATACGCCTCGAACAGCTACGCCAACGGCAACAGCTACCCCAGCGAGCAGCCGCGGAACAACGGCTACGCGAGCGAGCAGCCGCGCAACGGCTACGAGCGGCCCTACGGCGGCGGCTACCAGGATCCGTACGCGCAGGGCGCGGGCGACCCGTACGCCCAGGGTGCGAGCGATCCGTACGCGCAGGGGGCGGGCGATCCGTACGCGCAGGGGGCAGGCGACCCGTACGCCCAGGGTGCGAGCGATCCGTACGCGCAGGGCGGCTACCAGCAGGGCGCGCCGGTCTACCCGCCGCAGTCCCCCGCCTACCCGCCGCAGCAGCAGGGCTCCGGCTACCCCGCACAGCAGGCCCCGCAGGCCCCCCAGGCCCCGCAGAGCTACGACTACCAGCAGAGCGCGTACGGCCAGGACTACCCGGCCTACGACCAGCAGCCCTACGGCGCGGGCGCGTACTCGGGCTTCGATGCCGACCGCACCTTCACGGTCACCCTGCAGCTCGAGGACGGCAGCGGCCGCAACTTCCAGCTCCGCGAGGGCCGCAACGTGATCGGCCGCGGCCAGGAGGCCCAGTTCCGGCTGCCCGACACCGGCGTCTCGCGTCGGCACATCGAGATCCGCTGGGACGGCCAGGTCGCGATGCTCTCCGATCTCGGCTCGACCAACGGCACCACCGTGAACGGCGCGCCGGTTCAGGATTGGCAGCTCGCCGACGGTGACGTGATCCGCGCGGGCAACTCCGAGATCCTGGTCCGTATCCTCTGACCCGCCACGGCGGTAACAACCGAACCAGCGGAAGCCCCTTCGGATTCCGTATGGTGGTTGCGCACCCATATAGCGATCGACACAGGCCGTATCGCCATAAGATGCTGCCAGTAAAAAGCCGGAGTTCGGGACCACCCGATCGCCACGAATGAGGAGGTGGACCGCCGTGCAGGGACTCATCCTGCAGTTGACCAGGGCGGGCTTCCTGCTGTTGCTGTGGCTGTTCGTCTGGGGCGTGCTCCGGGCCCTGCGCAGCGACGTCTACGCCGCCTCGGGTGTGCGTGTGCCGCCCCGATATTCGCGTAGCTCCTCGGTGCTGCCCTCCTTCGGCAAGCCGAAGGTGGCCAAGTTCCTCATCGTCACTCAGGGCGCGCTTGCCGGCACCCGCATCACGCTCAGCTCGCAGCCCGTCCTGATCGGGCGGGCCGACGATTCCACCCTCGTGCTCACCGACGACTACGCCTCCACCCGGCACGCTCGGCTCTCTCAGCGCGGAACCGACTGGTACGTGGAGGATCTCGGATCGACCAACGGCACCTACCTGGACCGGGCGAAGGTGACCACCGCGGTGCGGGTGCCCCTCGGTACCCCGGTTCGCGTTGGCAAGACCGTGATCGAGCTGCGCCCGTGACCCTCGTCCTCCGTTACGCGGCGCGCAGCGACCGTGGCCTGGTGCGCTCGAACAACGAAGATTCCGTGTACGCGGGCGCCCGTCTGCTCGCGCTCGCCGACGGCATGGGCGGCCACGCCGCCGGCGAGGTCGCCTCCCAGCTGATGATCGCGGCCCTCGCGCACCTCGACGACGACGAGCCCGGCGAGGACCTGCTCGGCAAGCTCGAGGCGGCGACCCGCGCGGGCAACGCCGCCATCGCCGATCAGGTCGAGGACGAGCCCGAACTCGACGGCATGGGCACCACCCTGACCGCGATCCTGTTCGCGGGCAGCAGGCTCGGCCTTGTGCACATCGGCGACTCGCGCGCGTACCTGCTGCGCGATGGCGTGCTCACCCAGATCACCCGCGACGACACCTTCGTCCAGTCCCTCGTCGACGAGGGACGGATCACCGCCGAGCAGGCGCACACCCACCCGCAGCGTTCGCTGATCATGCGGGCGCTGACCGGCAACGAGATCGAGCCGACCCTCACGGTCAGGGAGGCCCGCGCAGGCGACCGGTACCTGCTGTGCTCCGACGGACTCTCCGATGTCGTCAGCGACGAGACGATCTCGGAGGTGCTCGGCGAGGGTGAGCACGGCGAGTCCGCCGACCGGCTGATCGAATTGGCGCTGCGCAGCGGCGGTCCCGACAACGTCACGGTGGTCGTCGCCGACGTCATCGACCTCGACTACGGCCAGAGCCATCCCATCGTTGCCGGCGCCGCCTCCCACGAGGACGAGGAAGACTCACCGCCGCCGGACACCGCCGCAGGACGGGCCGCGGCCATGCGCCCGCCGCGGGCGACCCCGCGCCGGGTGACCGGCCCGGTCGACACCGAGGCCGCGAAGCCGAAGCGACGGCTGACCTGGATCCTGTTGGGGCTGGGGCTGATCGCCGTCGTGGTCGTGGGGCTCGTGATCGGGCGCAGCCTGATCCGCAGCAACTATTACGTGGGTGCGGACGACAGCCGGGTGACCGTGCTGCGTGGTGTCCCCGGCTCCGTGTTCGGGTACTCACTGCAGGAGGCGAACCTCGTCGGGTGCATCACCAACAGCGGCTCGCTGAGCCTGGTGACCCCGGACGCCGAGCCGACGAACTGCACCATGCTGATGGTCGACGACCTGCAGCCCTCGGCCCGTGAACAGGTGCGGGCTGGCCTGCCGTCGGGCAGCCTCGACGACGCCAAGCGGCAGATGAGCCGTCTCGCCACCGCCGACCTGCTCCCGGTGTGCCAGACCACCACCCCCGTGCCTCCCGCTCCCCCGGCGACCGGCGCACCCGCCGGCCCCGCCGCGCCCGGTGCCACGGCCACGCCGACCACCCAACCGCCGCCCTCCGCGGCGCCGCCGACGCCCACCCCCTCCGAGTTGGCTCAGGCACAGGTGCCCGGGCAGAACTGCAGGACCGGCCGCTGATGTCTGTCTCCGCGGCACCATCGGGGCCCTCCTTCCCGAGTCCGGCCGGAGGGTTCGCGCCCGCACCCGTGCAATCGAACCGACGCAACGTCGAACTGCTGCTGATCTGCTGCGCCATCGCGATCACCACCCTGTCGCTGATCCTGGTCGAGGCGAGCCAGGAGCAGAAGATCACCCTCGACCTGGCCAAGTACGCGCTCGCCTACGCGGTCCTGTTCGTCGTCGCCCACCTCGCGGTGCGCAGGTTCGCGCCGTACGCCGACCCCTTGCTGCTGCCGATCGTCGCGCTGCTCAACGGCCTCGGACTGGTGCTGATCCACCGACTCGACCTCGCCGACGCCGCGACGGCGGCCTCGTTCGGGTGGGAGATCCCCTCCCCAGACGCCAATCAGCAGGTGCTGTGGACCGCGCTCGCGATCGCCGGCTTCATCGCGGTGCTGGTGTTCCTCGAGGACTACCGACTGCTGGCGCGCTACAGCTACACCCTCGGCCTTGCGGGCCTGGTGCTGCTCGCCCTCCCCGCGGTGCTGCCTGCATCCATGTCCGAGGTGAACGGCGCGAAGATCTGGATCAAGTTGCCGTTCTTCAGCATTCAGCCAGGAGAATTCGCCAAGATCCTGCTGATCATCTTCTTCGCCTCGGTCCTGGTGTCCAAGCGCGAGCTGTTCACCACCGCGGGCAGGCATTTCTTCGGGATGGACCTGCCGCGCGCCCGTGACCTCGGGCCGATCCTCGTCGCCTGGATCGTCTCGATCGGCGTGCTGGTGCTCGAGAAGGACCTCGGCACCTCGCTGCTGCTGTTCGGCACCGTGCTGGTGATGCTCTACATCGCCACCGAACGGGTCGGATGGCTGCTGATCGGCGGCGGGCTGCTCGCGCTCGGGTTCGTGTTCGCCTACCAGCTCTTCGGCCACGTCCGGGTCCGGGTGAACACCTGGCTCGACCCGCTCGGCGACTACAACAACACCGGGTATCAGATCTCGCAGTCGCTGTTCGGGCTCGCCACCGGCGGGCTCGCAGGCACCGGCCTCGGCAGCGGGCGCCCGTCCCAGGTCCCGTTCGCGAAGACCGACTTCATCGTCGCCACGATCGGCGAGGAGCTCGGGCTCATCGGCCTCGCCGCCGTGCTGATGCTGTTCCTGATCTTCGTCATCCGCGGGCTGCGGACCGCGCTTGCGGTGCGTGACAGCTTCGGCAAGCTGCTCGCGGCCGGGCTCTCGTTCACCGTGGCGATCCAGGTCTTCGTCGTCGTCGGCGGCGTGACCAAGCTGATCCCGCTGACCGGCCTGACCACCCCGTACATGTCGTACGGCGGCTCCTCGCTGCTGGCGAACTACCTGCTGCTGGCGCTGCTCATCAAGATCTCCGACTCGGCGCGGACCCCACCGAAGCCAACGAAGAAGGGACCCGCCCCCATCGCGGACGCACCGACCGAAATGTTGAGGCGCCCATGAACACGCCCCTGCGACGCGTCGCGATGGCGGTCATGGTGATGGTGGTGGCACTCCTGGCCAACGCCACGTACGTGCAGGTCATCAAGGCCGACGACCTGCGCACCGATCCGCGTAACTCCCGGGTCCTGCTCGACGAGTACTCGCGCCAGCGCGGACAGATCTCGGCGGGCGGCCAGGTGCTGGCCGCGTCGATCCCCACCGACGACCGCTACAAGTACCTGCGCACGTACCCGCCGAACCCGGCGGCACCGTCCAGCCCCTTCGCCAACGCGCCGGTCACCGGCTTCTACTCGATGCTCTACGGCAGCACGGGACTCGAACGGACCGAGGACCAGGTGCTCAACGGCTCCGACAACCGGCTGTTCGGGCGCCGGTTCTTCGACCTGGTCTCCGGGCGCGACCCGCGCGGCGGCAACGTGGTCACCACCCTCGACCCGGTCGTCCAGCAGGTGGCGTACGACCAGCTCACCGCGAAGGGCTACACCGGCTCGGTGGTCGCGATCAAGCCGAGCACCGGCGAGGTGCTTGCGATGGTGAGCACGCCGAGCTACGACCCGAACCTGCTGGCCAGCCACGACGGCGCCGTCAGCACCCAGGCATGGGAGGCGCTGAACGAGGACGAGGACAAGCCGCTGCTCAACCGGGCCATCTCGCAGTCGTATCCCCCCGGCTCCACGTTCAAGGTGGTGGTCACCGCCGCCGCGCTGAGCAACGGCGCCAACCCGGAGGAGCAGCTGACCGCGGCACCGAACATCACGCTGCCCGGCACCAACACCACGCTGGAGAACTACAACGGGAGCACCTGCGGCAGCGGCCCGACCGCCTCGCTGCGGGAGGCCTTCGCCAGGTCCTGCAACACGGCCTTCGTCGAGCTCGGCATCCGGACCGGCGCCGACGCGCTGAAGGAGAAGGCCGCCGGGTTCGGCATCCAGCCCGACTCGCCCGGCATCCCGATGCCGGTCGCGGACGGCACCGTCGGGTCCATCCCCGATGACGCCGCGCTCGGGCAGTCCAGCATCGGCCAGCGCGACGTCGCGCTGACGCCGCTGGAGAACGCCGTGATCGCCGCGACCGTCGCGAACGGCGGCGTCCGGATGCAGCCGCACGTCGTGGCCCAGCTGCAGAGTCCCGACCTGTCCAACCTGGCGACCACCCACCCCGAGTCGCTGGGGCAGGCGGTGTCCCCGCAGGTGGCGGCGACGCTCACCGACCTGATGATCGGCTCGGAGAACAACACCGGCGGCGGCAACAAGATCCCCGGCGTCCAGATCGCGTCCAAGACCGGCACCGCCGAGCACGGCACCGATCCCCGCAACACCCCTCCGCACGCCTGGTACATCGGGTTCGCCCCCGCGGCGAACCCGGAGATCGCGATCGCGGTGCTGGTCGAGAACGGCGGCGACCGCGCTCTCGCCGCGACCGGCGGCTCGGTCGCGGCACCGATCGGGCGGGCCGTCATCGAAGCCGGACTGCGGCAGGGGGGCTGAGAGATGACTCTGAACAACGGCGCGGTGATCGCGAACCGGTACCGGCTACAGCGGCTGATCGCCACCGGCGGCATGGGCCAGGTCTGGGAGGGCACCGACAACCGCCTGCACCGCCGGGTCGCGGTCAAGGTCCTCAAGTCGGAGTACTCAGCCGACCCCGAGTTCCTGGAGCGCTTCCGCACGGAGGCCCGCACCACCGCCCAGCTCAACCACCCTGGCATCGCGGGGATCTACGACTACGGCGAGACGCTCGACAGCGTCGGCCAGTCCACCGCGTACCTGGTGATGGAGTTGGTCAACGGCGAACCGCTCAACGCGGTGCTGGGGCGGGTCGGCCGGCTGGCGCTGCCGCACGCGCTCGACATGCTCGAGCAGACCGGCCGCGCCCTGCAGGTGGCGCACGAGGCGGGCGTGGTGCACCGCGACGTCAAGCCGGGCAACATCCTGATCACCCCCGCAGGCCAGGTGAAGATCACCGATTTCGGTATCGCGAAGGCCGTCGAGGCCTCCCCGGTGACCCGGACCGGCATGGTGATGGGCACCGCCCAGTACATCGCACCCGAACAGGCACTCGGGCAGGACGCCTCACCGGCCAGTGACGTGTACTCGCTCGGCGTGGTCGGCTACGAGGCCCTCGCAGGCAGGCGCCCGTTCGTCGGCGACGGCGCGCTGACGGTGGCGATGAAGCACGTCCAGGAGGTGCCGGCCCCGCTGCCTGCGGATCTGCCGCCCAACGTGCGCGAGCTGATCGACATCACGATGGCCAAGGACCCGGCCGCGCGGTACGGCAGCGGCGGCGAGTTCGCCGACGCGGTCGCCGTGGTCAGGTCCGGCGCGCGGCCGCCGCTGCCGGGGGCCGGCCTGCCGCCGCGACCGGGGACGGGCGTGGTGCCGCCGATCGTCGGGACCCAGATGTTGCCCACGTCCCAGCGCGAATATGCTGGCCCCGATTCCGGGTCGGTGCCGGCGGTGGCGACGGGCATGACCAAGGGACAGAAGATCCTGGCGTGGGGCGGCGGCGGACTGCTGCTCGCGGCCCTGCTGATCTCCGTGGGGATCCTCCTGTTCGGCGGTGGCGGAGCGCCAAGCGATCCGGCGCCGCCGAAGGTGACCACGTCACGGCCGGTGGTCACCACGACCACCCGCCCGCCCGTGACCACCACGACGGAACAGACGACCACGACAGAGGAACCGACGACCACCACGACGGAACCGACCACGACGGAACCGACCACGACAACGGAACCGACGACCACCACGACGGAACCGACCACCACGACCACCACCACGACGACGACGACCCGCCGCACCACCACCGCCACGACCACGCCGGAAGAACTCGAGCCGGCCCCTCAAGGACAGCCATGACCACACCCCGCAAGCTCTCTTCCCGCTACGAGCTGGGCGAGATCCTCGGCTTCGGTGGCATGTCCGAGGTGCACCTCGCCCGCGACATGCGCCTGAGCCGGGACGTGGCGATCAAGGTGCTGCGCGCCGATCTCGCCCGCGACCCCACGTTCTACCTCCGCTTCCGCCGCGAGGCGCAGAACGCGGCGGCACTGAACCATCCGGCCATCGTGGCCGTCTACGACACCGGCGAGGCCGAGACCGACGGCGGTCCACTGCCGTACATCGTGATGGAGTACGTCGACGGCGACACGCTGCGCGACATCGTCCGCACCGAAGGGCCGATGGCTCCGCGGCGGGCGATGGAGGTGATCGCCGATGTCTGCGCGGCGCTGGACTTCAGCCACCGCAACGGCATCGTGCACCGCGACATCAAGCCGGCCAACATCATGATCAACCGCGCAGGCGCGGTGAAGGTGATGGACTTCGGCATCGCCCGCGCCATCTCCGACGCGTCCAGCCCCATGACGCAGACCTCCGCGGTGATCGGCACCGCGCAGTACCTCTCGCCCGAGCAGGCGCGTGGTGAACAGGTCGACGCCCGCTCGGACGTGTACTCACTCGGCTGCGTGCTGTTCGAGATCCTCACCGGGGAACCGCCGTTCAAGGGCGACTCCCCGGTCGCGGTGGCGTACCAGCATGTCCGGGAAGACCCGGCCCTGCCGTCGAGCGTGAACTCGAACGTGCCGCGCGAGCTCGACTCGGTGATCCTCAAGGCGATGAGCAAGAACCCGGCCAACCGGTACCAGAGCGCCGCCGACATGCGTTCCGATCTGGTGCGGGTGCTCGGCGGTCAACGTCCCGGCGCGCCGATGGTGATGAACGACGAGGACCGCACCACGATCCTCGGTGCGGTCGACGCGCCGAACCGGTACGGGGCGCCCCCCGCCTCGCCCCCGCCGGTGGCGCAGGCGGCCGCGCCAGGGCCGGAGGACGGCCAACCGCGCAGCCGCAAGGCCGTACGCGCGGTGCTGCTGTCGGTGGCGGCGCTGGCGGTGATCGGCATCGTCGGCGCGTTCCTGTGGTCGCTCGGCCCCGGCTCGAAGGCCGCGCAGGTCACCGTCCCGAACGTCACCAACCAGTCCGCACAGGAGGCGCAGAACGCGCTGCAGGACCTCGGTTTCCGGGTACAGACGCAGCCGAAGGCCAGCGATGAGGTGGCCTCGGGCAACGTCATCACCAGCATCCCCGTCGCGGGGACCAGGGCCGACGAGGGCACCACCGTGACCCTCGACGTGTCCACCGGTCCGCAGGAGGTGGAGGTCCCGACGCTCACCGGCATGACGCAGGCGCAGGCGGCGCAGGCGCTGAACGCGATCGGGCTGCAGTTGGACCCGACGGTGAGCACCGCCACGTCGACGCAAGACCAGCTGGACAAGGTGGTCTCGCAGAAGCCGGACGCCGGGTCGAACGTCGCGCTGGACGGCACCGTGAAGATCACCCTCGGCAGCGGACCGGAACAGATCCGGATCCCGAACGTCGTCGGCCAGACCCTCGACGTCGCGCAGCCGAACATCGAGGGAGCCGGCTTCAAGGTCCAGGTCGAGAACATCGACTCCGGCAAGCCCAAGGGCGAGGTGGTCTCCACCGACCCGACCGGCGGCAGCGCGGCGACCAAGGGCGCCACGGTCAAGATCCGGGTGTCGAACGGCAACATGGTCACGATGCCCAACCTGAACAACCAGAGCGTGTCGCAGGCGCTCGACTCCCTGCGGCGCGCGGGCTGGACGGGATCCTCGAGCCAGCTCGTTCAGCATCCCGAGGCCACCCTGGAGACCGATCAGGTCGGCAAGGTGGTCACCCAGGCGCAGCCGTCCGGCTCGGAGATCTCCAAGACCGCGACCATCTCGGTCGGGATCGGTCAGCTCGGCATTCCCCGCTAGCCGGGACCGCCTCACCGCTCCGGAGTGGACGACTGGGTTCGTCGCGACCGGAGCGGTGAGGCGGCGAAGCGCTTCCGGAAGGCCCGGCTGAACGCGGCACCGATCGCGGTCGGCAGGACCGTGAGCAGGCGAGCTAGCGGAATGCCGGCTCCACGAAGCGTTCGACGAGCCGGCGCTCCGTCGCCGGGTCGCCCGCCGGGACGGTCAGCAGCGAGATGACCACCCGCACGATCCACTGCGCGGCCTCCGAGTCGGGCGCGATGCCCGTCAACGCCGTCGCGACCCTGCCGAGTTCGGGAGACGACGCGAGATAGTCGTCGCCGCGGCCGGTCCGTGAGTTGGTCACCCACTGGGCGAGCGCCGGATCGGCTCGCACGGCGGCGACGGAGATCAGGATCGCCTCGACGATCCGTCGGGAACCGCTGAGCGGTTCGACCGTCGCCGCGACCTGCTGAGCCACCGCAGCCGCTGCCGCGGCGACGACCCCGCCGACCAGGGCGGACTTGCCGCCGACGTAGCGGTACAGGGTGGCCCGTGAACACCCGGCCCTGGCCGCGACATCCTCGACGCTGACCCGATCGAGCCCCCGCTCCAGGAACAACTCCGCCGCGGCGGCATGGATCCTCGCCACCGCGAGCGCGCGCCGGTTGCCGCCGGCCAGCCAATCCGACCCCGCGTCCGATTCGTCCACGAAACGCCTCCGAACGCTGTCTCGGGTCCATCTCATGTTGAGACAAATCTGTCTCCAAGTCTACAACTCATCCCGTGTCACACCGCGGTGAGCTGGGACGGCGCCATACCGGATCGGCAGCGTGAGATTTCCCGTTCGGGCAGGTCACGGCCCACAATCTCATCTTCGTCCGCACCCTTGACAGGCCCTCGGCAGCGGGTGGACGGTGGGGCATCTGAAACCAGTTCTACTATCGGTGGGAGCCTCGATGACCGCGTTGCCGCTCGAGGGGATCGACATCTTCGACCCCGCGAATCTCGACGATCCGAACCGGCTGTACCGCGCGCTGCGGGAGAACTCGCCCGTCCATCGGGTCCCGGGAACCGACTTCTACCTCGTCTCCACCTGGGAACTGGTCAGCGAGGCCGCGGCGCGCGTCGACGACTTCTCGTCCAACCTGACCGGCGTCCTCGTCCAGCAGCCCGACGGGCCGCCGCTGACCTTCGACATGGACGGGGGCGGGCAGGCGATCCATGTCCTCGCGACCGCCGACGATCCGACGCATGCGCATCACCGCAAGCTGGTGCTGCAGACGCTCGGCAAGAGGATTCGCGCGCTGGGTCCGACCGTCGACCGCCTGGCCGATCGGCTGTGGGACGAGGGCCTGCGGGACGGCCGGATCGACTACGCGACCGACATGGCGGACAAGCTCCCCCTCGCGCTGATCGCCAACCTCGTCGGGCTGCCCGAGAGCGACGTCCCGCAGCTGCTGACCTGGGCGTACGACAGCACCGAGCTGCTCGGCGGAGTGGTCACCGCGGACCGGCTCGGTCAGCTGGTGACCTCGTCCGTCGAGCTGGCCGGCTACCTGCACACCCAGTTCGTCGGGGCCAAGAAGGACCCGCAGGACGACTTCATGGGTGTCCTCGCGCGCGCCTGCGCCGACGGCGACCTCACCGACGATGTCGCGGTACTGATCCTGGTGCAACTGGTCGGTGCGGGCGGTGAATCCACCGCAGGGCTGATCGCCAACTCGGCGCGGCTGCTCGCCACCAACCCGGGGATCCAGAACTGGCTCCGCGACAACCCCGCCCTCGTCGACCATTTCCTGGACGAGGCGCTCCGGCTGGAGTCCCCGTTCCGGGCGCATCATCGGCACGTCGTGGCGGACACCACGCTGGGCGGGGTGACGCTGCCCGCGGGCAGTCACGCGCTCCTGCTGTGGGGTTCGGCCAACCGCGACCCGGCACGGTTCGAGCGTCCCGACGAGGTCGTCCTCGATCGCCCGAGCATCCGCTCCCACCTCGCCTTCGGCAAGGGCACGCACTTCTGCGTCGGATCGGCGCTCGCGCGGATGGAAGCACTGGCCGCGGTCACGATGCTCATCAAACGCAGCTCCGATATCGCCCTCGCCGACGACGCGGCCTGGGTGCCGAGCATCTTCGTTCGGCGTCATCTCAGTCTTCCGCTCCAGATCAACTGACCCACAACTCGATTCAGCCTCAGAGAGGACCGCGAATGACCACCTCCCCGGATGCACCCACCGCGCACCCGCACACCGACCCAGCAGCCCTCGTCACCGCCTTCTGTGCCGAGTGGAGGGACGGAGACGCGACGACGATCGCCGGCTATTTCAGCGAAGACGCTGTGTACCACAACATTCCGATGGAACCGTTGCGCGGACGCGCCGCCATCGCCGATTTCCTGCACGGCTTCATCTCGGCATTCGGGGGCATCGAGTTCTCCATCCACCACCAGGCTGCCAACGGGGCCGTCGTCCTGAACGAACGCACCGACCGGTTCGACCTCGGCGACAAGCACGTGGAGTTGCCCGTTATGGGCGTCTTCGAGATCGAGTCGGGCGAAATCATCTCGTGGCGAGACTATTTCGACATGGCCCCGATCACGAAGCTCCTGTCCGGGGACGCGGGCTGACGATCGCGGCGCCGATCACCCCGGCGCCCGCGCGCCCGGTTGCGGGCGAGCGGGCGCGGTGAGCCGGCCAACCGGATGCTCCCGGATCAGATGGCCGAGGGCGTGGGCCGGGCGATGGATCCCTACCCGGCGCGAGGACGGTGATCGCGGAGTCGGCGCAGGTCCGGGGCCCACAGACGCGCCGGAGTCGTGCTGGGTATCCCTTCACCCGGGACGCCGCCAGGACTAAACTGCAAGAGCACTGAGTAGTTGAGAAGCGTGTGCGCTGCGCGCTCAAGTTCGGCCTTGCCAGGCCGCCGCTGCGCCCACGACATAGGCCGGACACGGGTTCGACGCTGGACTTGCGGTTCCTGTGGGAGAGGGGCCACGACATGAGCCGTCGCGGGTCCAAGGTCTCCGCTCACGCCACCAAGGCGGCCGAGAGCACCGATTCTCGGTACCACCTTGCCGCAGGCGTGCGTAGGCAGATCAACAAGGTCTTCCCGACGCACTGGTCATTTCTGCTCGGCGAGATCGCGCTCTACAGCTTCATCGTCCTGCTCATCTCGGGTGTGTACCTGACGCTGTTCTTCGACCCGTCGATGGCGGAGGTCGTCTACGACGGCGCCTACCAGCCGCTGCGCGGCGTCGAGATGTCCCGGGCGTACGAGACCGCGCTGAACATCTCGTTCGAGGTTCGCGGCGGCCTGTTCGTCCGGCAGATCCACCACTGGGCGGCGCTGATGTTCGCCGCGGCGATCGTCGTGCACCTGCTGCGCATCTTCTTCACCGGCGCGTTCCGACGCCCGCGTGAGGCGAACTGGGTGATGGGTTGCCTGCTGCTGATCCTGGCGATGTTCGAGGGGTTCTTCGGATACTCGCTCCCCGACGACCTGCTGTCGGGAACCGGCCTCCGCGCCGCGCTGTCGGGCATCACGCTCAGCATCCCGGTGGTCGGCACCTGGATGCAGTGGCTGATCTTCGATGGCGACTTCCCCGGCGATCTGATCATCCCGCGCCTGTACGTGGCGCACGTGTTGCTGCTGCCCGGCATCATCCTGGCGCTGATCGGCGCGCACCTGGCGCTGGTCTGGTACCAGAAGCACACCCAGTTCCCCGGCATCGGCCGCACGGAGCAGAACGTCGTCGGCGTCCGCATCCTCCCGGTGTTCGCGGTCAAGTCCGGTGGGTTCTTCGCGCTGACCTTCGGCGTGCTCGCCGTGATGGGTGGCCTGCTGCAGATCAACCCGATCTGGAATCTGGGCCCGTACAACCCGTCCCAGGTGTCCGCGGGCGTCCAGCCCGACATCTACATGATGTGGACCGACGGCATGGCGCGTCTGTGGCCTGCGTGGGAGGTCTACCTGTGGAGCACCTACACGATCCCGGCGGTGTTCGCGGTCGCGATCATCATGGGCCTGGTGTTCACGGTGCTGATCGCCTACCCGTGGATCGAGAGGAAGTTCACCAAGGACGACGCTCACCACAACCTGCTGCAGCGTCCGCGCGACGTTCCGGTGCGCACCTCGCTCGGCGCGATGGCCCTGACGTTCTACGCCATCCTGACGATCATGTGCGTAAACGACATCATCGCGTTCAAGTTCGACATCTCGATCAACGCGACGACGTGGATTGGCCGCATCGGCATCGTGGTGCTGCCTCCGATCGCCTACTTCGTCACCTACCGGTTCTGCCTGGGCCTCCAGCGCAGCGACCGCCAGGTGCTCGAGCACGGCATCGAGACGGGCGTGATCAAGCGTCTGCCGCACGGTGAGTACGTCGAGGTCCACCAGCCGCTCGGGCCCGTGGACGACCACGGCCACCCGATCCCGCTGGAGTACCAGGGCACCACGGTCCCGAAGAAGATGAACAAGCTCGGCTCGGCAGGCAAACCCGGCTCCGGCAGCCTGCTCGTCGCCGACCCGGCCGAGCAGTCCGATGCCCTCGCCGCGGCCGCCCACAAGAACGAGCACGATCAGCTGGCGATCCTCAAGGATGTCCAGGACAAGGCCCACGGCCACGGCGCGTACGCCGACGGCATGGGACACGGACCCTCGGGCGACGGCAGCGAGCGCTGACACGCACGGTCCCCGGCCACCGCGCCAGGTGGCCGGGGACTCTGCTGAGTCAGCCGACGGCGGCGGCCGCCGTCAGGATCAGCTGGGTCACCTCGTGCGGATGCGATGCCAGCGAGGCGTGACCGGCGTCGAGTTCGACGGTCTCGCGGGCACCGATGCGCTCGGCCATCCACCGTTCGGTCTCCGGCGGGATCATCCGGTCCTGGCCGGAGACGAGGTACCAGCTCGGCTTCTGCTTCCAGGCCTGTGGGCCCGACGGGTCGGAGAAGCACTGACCCGAGATCGGCTTCTGCGTCGTGGCCATGACCAGGGCCTCGGTGTCGTCGAGGTCCTGACTGAAGCTCTCCTGGAACTTGTCCTGTGCGATCCACAGGAATCCCTGCGCATCGGGGGCGATGTTGGCCGCCCCCGCCGGCTGATCGGTGCGGGCGAAGATGCTGCCGAGGCTGTCCCCCTCATCGGGCGCGAAGGCCGAGATATACACCAGACCAACGACATTCGGGGCGTGCCCCGCCCCAGTGATGACGGCGCCACCGTAGGAGTGACCGACGAGCAACGTCGGCCCGTCCATCGATTCCGCCAGCTTTCGCGTGCGGTCCACGTCGTCGGCGAGCGAGGTCAGCGGGTTCTGCACGGCGACGACCTTGTGCCCGGCGTTGTGCAGGGTCGGGATGACGTGGCGCCAATGCGAGCCGTCCCCCCAAGCGCCGTGCACCAGAACGATGTTCACCTTGTCGGCCATGATTGGCCCACCTCTCGGGTCGAGTGTTCGAACGGTGGCCACGGCCCGCCGTCCGATTGGGGGCCGCCGCGCGCGGCCCGAACTCCTCGTTGGCCGCGCAGATCCACGCTAGGCAGACTTTGGGGCAAAGACCATGGCCAGATCGCCATGATTTCGTGCCCAAACGCCGAACACCAGCCGCGCCGTCCGATTGGCCCGGCGCCGACCCGGCGGTGGTTCAGTTGTGGGTGAGCGCCGACCCCAGCGCCTGCGCGACCTCGGCCTCCAGCGTCGCGACGAGCGCCTCCGGCGGCCGCTGCCCGCACACCTCCAACCAGTTCGCCAGCATCCGGTGGCCGCCCTGGGTCAGCACCGATTCCGGATGGAACTGGACGCCATGGATCGGCAGCTCCCGGTGCCGCATCGCCATCACGATGCCGGTGTCGGTGTGCGCGGTGGCGATCAGCTCGTCCGGCATCGTCTCCGGCAGCACCGTCAGCGAGTGGTAGCGGGTCGCGGTGAACGGATCGGGCAGACCGGCAAGCACCCCGGTGCCGTCATGGCTGACCTGGCTGGTCTTGCCGTGCAACAGTTCCGGCGCCCGGTCGACGGTGGCCCCGAACGCGGCACCGATGGACTGGTGACCCAGGCACACACCGAGCAGCGGGGTACGGGCCGCCGCGCAGGCCGCGACCAGGTCCATACTCGCGCCGGCCCGCTGCGGCGTGCCCGGTCCCGGGCTGAGCAGCACCCCGTCGAACTCCGCCGCGACGGCGTCCCGGTCGGCGAGCTGCGGGTCGTCGTTGCGCCAGACGGTGGCCTCGGTGC
Organism: Rhodococcus maanshanensis NBRC 100610; assembly: GCF_001894865.1. Lineage (GTDB taxonomy): Bacteria > Actinomycetota > Actinomycetes > Mycobacteriales > Mycobacteriaceae > Rhodococcus_G > Rhodococcus_G maanshanensis. The sequence goes on from NZ_BCXA01000033.1 coordinate 76,317, forward strand.
CGAGCTGGCCGAGGTACTGCACCAGGTTGAACACGAAGCTGTCGTAGTTGTCGACGACCAGGATGCGCATTGCAGCAGGATATGCGGCTTCGCCGGCTGTGCGCGATCTGCACCCCACCTGGGGTACGGATCGTGCACGGGCTGTGACTTTCAGCCCAAGGTGGCGGGGTTTTGGCAGGGCTATGTGGCGCCGATGACGAGGGTGCTGCGGGCGGTTTCGACGACGTCGGCGGTGAGGGTGTGGAGTTCGAAGAATCCCGCCACTTTTCACTGAAGGTCACAGCGTATCGATGGACTCTGTCAGGGAGCGCCGACCGCGGCGCTGACGGACGTCCGCCGACACGGCCGCGCTCGCGGGGCCGAGCTGAGGCCAGAGCCCGGGTGACGGCGATGCCGGCACCTATTTGAAAATATTGTTAAGTTGTTAGATTTCTATCTTTATTACATTCTCATGCTGGCCACCTCCCATTTTGGAATGCTAACAAGATAGCCCGCGTATAAATTTCGAAGATTCATCCTCCCATTCCGGGTTGGCCATTGACGCAAAAACACGAATAAAGCATCCTTGGCCCGAGCGGAGATAAGTCCGCCAATCCTCCAACCAGGGAGATCCATGAAGGTTCGTTCTCGTGTCGCGTTGACCACTATTGCAATGGCCGCAATTCTGCCTCTTGGCGGAGTTGCACATGCTGCGCCGTCCACTCCTGGCGAGGAGATTCAGGGGACCGGAACAGATGGTTCACAAATCAGCTGGCAAATCCCCAACGACGGTCTTGCCAAACGCGGCGGCGCTTCACCGTCGTTCGACACCAAGACTGGCTCGAACGGCGAGGTCTCGACCACGATCACCATCCCCGACCCGGCGGCGCCGAGCCGCTACGAATTCCCCCTTAACCTGCCGGCCGGCTTCACCACCGATCCTCAGGAAGATGGGTCGATCACAGTGAACAACGCCGCCGGCCTTCCTGTCGGCAGCTTCGCGAAGCCATGGGCGACCGATGCGAACGGTGGCACGATCTCCACTTCGCTGAAAGTAGAGGGAAACAGCCTCGTTCAGTACGTCAACTTCACCGAGAAAACAGCCTTCCCCGTGACCGCCGACCCCTCCTGGAACTGGGGATGGGTGTCCGGCCACGTCTACCTCAACAAGCAGGAGACTGCCAAGATGGGGGTCGGGGGATTTGTGGCCTCCTGGCTACCGAATCCCGCCACGGTGTGGGGTGGGCGGACACTTTCCGCCATTGCCGCTTACGGTACGGCAACCGGTCAGTGCGTTCAGTTCAAGGTTGGCTTCGGACTCGGCGGACTCCCGTTGCTGCCCGGCTCCCCGCTTCCATTCGGCGCCGGCATTCTGGGTGTTGACTACTACCGGGGTGGATACTGCAGCTGATGTGGATCATGATCGCAATGGCTGTCGTGGCTGTAATCGCTTACGCAATTACGGCCACGGCTGCCCGTTGGTTGGAGCGGCCGACTACGGCGCCCGTTGTCAGGTTCGGCGGTTGGGCTGTGCTCATCGCGACGCTCGCCGTCTTCGTCGGGGTTGCGGCGTCGCGTTTAAGTGCAGACGCACTGGTGGGTCTGATTATCGGTGGCATTGTGGCACCCATTCTTGTTGGGAAGATCTGGGCACGTCTGACAATCGCGCGAGGGCGATAAGTAGCCCAGAGGTTCACGCCCACCGCTCTAGAAAAGGGGTGCGACCGCGCGTCTAACAACCTGAGATTGTGAATGTTCGCCGTAAAACCGTAAAGCCAATGCCCCCCGAAATGCACTAAGGTTACGTACTCTAAGTTTCTTAGTTTACAAATCAGACACGGAGTGCAAGTGGGGACCAGCGGGGGGTCACATCTACCAAATGCGGACAGGGGAACATCTGGCCACCCCTATGGATCCCATCGAGGCGAACTAGTCTCATATGCTGCGCTACCTCCCGTGCAAGGGGGACCACAACGGTCACTTCAACCGGAGGATCGATCGCTGAAGGGAGCGACGCTCGCACCCTTCGGGACTCGGCTTCCTGTCGAGGTGCAGCGCCAGCTGAAGATGACTTGCGCAGCCAAGGGCCTCCGCATGCAGGACGCTGTGCTGGACGCTGTTCGAGACTGGTTAATGCGTCAGGAGTCACGGTAGCCACATGAGGATCAACGAGCGGCAGGCATTGACCGCAGGGCTTCTTCTGTCCTTAGTCCTTGGCGTCGTTTTCGGCGCCTCGGCTGGTAGTTGGACCAAAGGAACCGCGACGTTGTTGGTTTGCGTGATTGCCACCGGATCAGCGTTCCTGGTCCTGCGTGCCGTTTACAAGACACGGCCGCTGGCGTGACGCCTACGAAATGAGAGACCGTCAAGGTCTCATCTCGTAGCCTCAACAATCGCGATGGCGGCTGCGGCAAATCTGTACCTCCCCGAGCTGCACGCAGAACGGAGCCCGGGGAGGTACGTCCACGGCAACGGGGATTCGCGGGGGCTATCCGAGTCTTACACGTTCGCCGCTCGCGCATGCTCACCCGATGTGCCGGGTAGAGCGTGCTTCGGGCCACCTCGAGCACTTCGGCAATCTCCGCCATCGGCGTGCCCTCCGCACGCATCTTCTTGGCGAGGCGCATCTTTGCTGGGCTGAGCGCTGCGGGGCGGCCGCCAACGCGTCCGCGGTCGCGGGCGGCAGCGAGGCCGGCGACGGTTCGCTCTCGGATGAGGCTGCGCTCGAAATCGGCGAGCGCGCCGAAGATGTGGAAGATCAGCTTGCCCCGGCAGTCAATGTGTCGATGGCCTCGGTCAGCGATCGGACCCAGAAACACCCAGCGGCGCTGAGAGCGTCCGTCTAGCGGGGTTTTGGCAGGGCTATGTGGCGCCGATGACGAGGGTGCTGCGGGCGGTTTCGACGACGTCGGCGGTGAGGGTGTGGAGTTCGAAGAATCCCGCCACTTTTCACTGAAGGTCACACGCACGGGCGGCGCGGACGCCTAGTTCGCGAACTTGGTCCTCAGTTGGCCCGTATACGCCGGCACGGTGAACGAGTCCGAGGCGTCCTGGGTGTACCCCAGCCCGTAGCGGACCGCGTACTGCTTGAAGGTGCGCACGCCGGGCTCCGCGGCGAGCGCGGCCTCGATCCGGGCCGGGTCGCCGATCGCCGTCATCTGATACGGCGGGCTGTAGGTCCGCCCGTGCAGCAAGAGCGTGTTGCCGATACAGCGCGGCGCCGAGGTGTTGACCACGCGCTGGTCCTGCATCCCGACCGCGGTCGCCCCACCGGCCCAGAGCGCGTTCAGCACGCTCTGCACGTCCTGCTGGTGCACGACGAGGTCATCGGGCGAGGCGCCGGCGGGGAACTTGCCGTCGGAGTCGCGGGGCGCGTCGGTGAGGGTCACCCGCACGCCGGGTCCGGTGACCTCGCTCAACCCCGCCGCGGCCTCCAGCGCCCGGCTCTGCTCGACAACGTCCGCGACGTCGGAGTCGGAACCGGCCGCCTGGTCTTGCAGGGCGGCCAACTGCGCGGCGAGACCGTCGCGCGCCCCCGCCGCGTCGTCCACGTCGGCCTGCGCACTGCGCACCAGGTCGGAGAGCCTCGTGGTGTCTCCACGCCGCAGCTCGTTGCCCTCCGAGACCGCGCGGGTGGTCGCCAACAGCAGCCCGGTCACCACGCAGACCACCGGGACGCAGATCTTCCAGAAGAGCTGCCTTTTCCGCGGCGCGGCGTGCGCCGCCTGCCGATGGGAGGCGGTGGGATCGGGATCGGTCGGATCGGGATCGGCCACGGTCCTCACCTCCCTCCCCCTGTCCGCGCTCGCCTGCGCTCGCGGGTCCACCCAGCAGACCCTGCCCGGGCACGTCTGTGCTCGGCTAGCGTGTACTCACCACCGGTAATCTCGAATCTACCTGGTGGGCGTCGACGCCGACGCCGACGCAATCGCACGATCCGCACTGAACCAACGAGGACGTCATGCCCAAGTCGAAGGTCCGCAAGAAGACCGACTACACGATCAATCCCGCGAACCGCACGCCTGTGAAGGTCAAGGTCGGCCCCTCCAGCACGCTCTACGTGTCGGTGATGCTCGGCTTCATGCTGCTCGGGCTGGCGTGGCTGATCGTCTACTACCTGGCCGCGGACCAGATCACCTGGATGAACGACCTGGGGGCCTACAACTTCCTGATCGGCTTCGGTTTCATGGTTGTCGGCCTCATCATGACGATGAGATGGCGCTGACCTGGGGATATCCCCATTCCAACCGCGTCAATTACATCGTTGTCATTCATCCCCAATGTGGATAAACCCTGTGGATAGCTGTGGAGAGCCTGTGCACAACCCCGAAAACCCTGTGCACAACCCCGCGCTCGCATGGTCCACACCCACCGGTGCGCTGATCGCGACCGGTGTCGGCGGGGTGGCCATGCTCCTCGCCGCCGCGGCGGTGCCGTCGGATCCGGCGGGACGGGTGCTGATCGGTCTCGGCGCACTCGGGCTGCTGGCGATCACCGCACTTGGGCTGCGTCAGCGGCCCCGGCTCGCCGTGCTCGACGACTCGAGGGGGATCGCGGTGCAGCGGCTGAGCGGGCGCCGCGAGTACCAGGCGTCGGAGCTGAGCCGGGTCAGGATCGTGCGCTATCCGCGGCTGGGCCGTCGGGTGCCGATGCTGGAGATCGACGTGCGGCCGCCGGGCGTCGACGACGACAAGCTGCTGATCTTCGGTCGCTGGGACCTCGGCACCGATCCCACCGATGTCTTCGAGGCGCTCGCCGGCCGCGGGCTGGTGCCGCCGGAGCGGCCGCGCCCGTAGCCGGCGAGGCGACTACATCCCGAGTTCGGCCCGCAGCTGCGCCATCCGCAGCGCGATGACACCGACCGAGACCACGGTGACGGCGGCGAGACCGCCCCAGCCGAGGTTGCGGGCCTTCTGACGCTCCGCGGGGGTGCCGAGGCTGCCAGGGGCGAACATCAGCGCCGCGGTGGCGGCGGCGCCCGCGACGAGCCCGCCGAGGTGTCCCCACAGCGAGATCCCCGGGATCGTCACGCTGATGATCACGTTGAGGGCGATGATCGCGAGGACCGGGCCCGGGCTGCGCTTGAGCCGCAGCAGGATCACCGCCTGCGCGCCCATCAGCCCGAACACCGCGCCCGAGGCGCCCGCGGTGACGGCGTTCACCTGGAATGCCATCACGGCGGCCGAGCCGCCGAGGATCGAGACGAGGTACACCGCGACGTAGCGGGAACGCCCGAGGATGATCTCGGTGTCGCGGCCGATCACCCAGAGCGCGAACATGTTGACCAGCAGGTGGACCGCGCCGAAGTGCAGGAACCCGCTGCCGAGCACGCGGACCAGGTCGCCGTCGGCGACCGCGGGCGGCCACAGCGCCCAGCTGGTGAACAGCGGCGAGCCGAGGTGGTTGTTCGCCACGTTGCCGGACTGGAGCACCGTGATCGCGTAGATCAGGACGTTGAGCCCGATCAGGACGTACGTGACGATCGGGGTCGGCAGGCCGGTCCGCAGCGGCGCGCCTGCGACGGTGCGGGCCGAACGGGTGGTCTTGGCGTCGGCGGCGATGCAGTCGACACAGTGCTGGCCGACGGCGGCCGGTCGGAGGCACTCGACGCACGCGGGACGGCCGCAGCGGGTGCAGGACAGCGCGGTGGGCCGGTCCGGGTGCCGGACGCACCGCGGTTGGGGCGGCGTGCCGTCACCGGACACGCCACCCCAACCGGGGTTGGTCATCTCGCGGTACCGATCAGGAGATGGTGATGCTGTTGATGACGACCGCCTCCAGCGGGCGGTCCGTGCGGTCCACCGAGGTTCCGGAGATGGCGTCGACGACCTTCTTCGACTCCTCGTCCACGACCTCACCGAAGATGGTGTGCTTGCGGTTGAGGTGCGGGGTCTTGCCGGTGGTGATGAAGAACTGCGAGCCGTTGGTGCCCGGTCCGGCGTTCGCCATGGCCAGCAGGTAGGGCTTGTCGAACTGCAGCTCCGGGTGGAACTCGTCGCCGAACTGGTAGCCCGGGCCGCCACGGCCGGTACCGGTCGGGTCGCCGCCCTGGATCATGAAGCCGTCGATGACGCGGTGGAAGACGGCGCCGTCGTAGAACGGTCCGGTCTTGGTGCCCGAGGCGTTCTCCGTGCTGTAGGCCTTGGTGCCGTCGGCGAGCCCGACGAAGTTCTCGACGGTCTTCGGCGCGTGGTTGCCGAACAGGGCGATCTTGATGTCGCCGCGGTTGGTGTGCAGCGTTGCGGTTGCGGTCTGATTCGGTGAGGTCACTCCACCATGGTGCCATTCCGTCCCAGGGAACATGTGCGACAGTGGACAGATGACTCGCGCGACGAAGTCCACCCCGGTTTCTGTCCCCGCCCCGGCCGACCAGGCGCCCACCCTCGAGGTCGTACCCCCCGCACCCGAATCCTCCACGGTCAGCAGCGCATTGAGGCTCGCGCAGCTCGCGGCGCTCGGGTTCGCCAGGGGCACGGGAGGTGTCGCGAAGGGCACCGGAGTGGTGGCCAAGAGCACCGGGGCGTTGAGCCTCTACCTCGGCCGCCAGGGCTACGCCCTGGCCAGGAAGGCACTGTCCTCCCGGCCCAAGGCCGTCCCCGCCCTCGCGCTGGTCGACGAGCAGGCCGTCGCGGCCGTGGCCGCCGAGCAGGTCAAGGGCCGCAGGCGCGGCAGGCGGGCGCTGCTGGTCATCGGCCTCGGTGCGGCCGTGGCTGCCGGCGCCGTGTACGTCAAGCAGCGTCGGCGGGAGATGCCGCCGGTCGCGCCGGCGCCGCCGAGCCTGCGGGACGTCGAGAACTCCTGAACACCGCTGTCGCCGCGGCACAGCCCGCCGCGGCGACGGCCATCGACGACCACAGCAGGGGCTCACGGCCCCCGGCGTCGCCGAACACCAGCAGGCCGAGATTGACGGCCGCGTGGAACCCGGTGGCGATCAAGAGGCTGCCCTTGCGTCCGTTGTCGAGGAGCACCGCCAGCAGTACGGACATCGCGATCGTCGCCGACAGGAAGGCCGTCGCGTACGCGGCGCCCGCGGTGAACACCTGGACGTGCCACACCCCCCACACGGTTCCGACGAGCACGCCGGTGACCAGCACGGAATACCTCGTGCGCAGGTAGGGCTGCAGGAACCCCCGCCAGCCGAGTTCCTCCCCACACGCCCCGGCGCACTGCGCGAGGACCAGCAGGCCCAGCGGCGCCCCGCCGGCCCGGACGGCCGAGAAGTCGGGGCCTGCGCCGAGGGACACGAGCACCGCCGCCGGCAGCGCCAGAATGACCAGAACCGAGCCGATCGCTGCCGCGAGGGCGGCGCGGTCGGGCCGCCACATGCCCAGTGCCAGCGGCGGCCGCCATCTGCCCCGCCAGACCGCCAGGACCGCCACCACCGCGATGGCCGGTGCGAACTGCACCAGTTCGAGCAGGTCCGCGTCGGGACCGGTCACCGCCTGGAGCGCGACGAGGACACCGCCCGCGAGAAACGCCACCAGCACGTAGATCGTCGTCGGCGCCCAGCTGCGGGGCGAGGCTGCGTCGGTCGTCATGCCACGAGCATCGCGCCGCGCCGACGGCAGCACATCACCCCACGGTATCGGTGGCCCCTGCTACCGGAGGGCCAGCAGGCGTCAGGACGAGCAGGTGCTCGGTGCCGGTCGATCGTGGAATCGGTCGACCATGTAGGTCAGCGCCTCGGGCAGGCCGAGGACCAGCGGCGCGCCGTGGTTGATCACGGAGCCCGGCAGGACGCTCGGGAGCGGGTTCTCGGTGAACTGCACCGTCGCGCCGCGACCGCACCAGGCCCCGGCCAGCTGTTCGGCCTGGCCGAACGGCACCACGTCGTCGTGGTTGCCGGACTGGATCAGGACCGGACCCGACGGCGTCCCCCTGCCGATCCGCTGCCGCTCCAGCAGCTCCTTCGCCAGCGGCAGCCGATCGAGCACCACCGACAGCGATTCGCCGCTGCGGGTGTACTCGCTGGTCTTCTGGAAGGCGAAGCGCGCACCGGTCTCGACGACGCAGTAGTCGCGCGTCGCCGCCAGCATCGCCTTGCCCTTGTCGTTGAGCTCGGCCGCGATGAGCGGGCGGAACTCGGGGTAGGCCTGGGCGAGGCCGTTGATCGCGTACCCGATCGCGCCGGTGAGGAATGAGCCGTCGATCTGCGCCAGTGTCGCGGCGAGGTCCGCGGGCGGCGCCCCGGCGTAGGTGCCCTTCACCTGGAGTTCCGGTGCGTAGTCGGCGGCGAGTTCGGCCGCGGCGGCCGCCGCGCCGCCACCCTGCGAGTATCCCCAGAATCCGACAGGCCCTGCCGCGGTGATGGAGGTGCCGGGCAGGTTCTTGGCGGCCCTGGCCGCGTCCAGCACCGCGTGCGCCTCGGCCGCGCGGTTGACGTAGGTGTGCATGCCCGGCGTGCCGAGGCCGTCGTAGTCGGTGACGACGACGGCGATGCCCTGCAGCAGCAGTGCGTTGATGCCGAGCACCTCGTACTCGGTCATCAGCCCGATCGGCCCCTCGTAGGTCAGGAGCTGGTTCAGCAGCTTGGAGGGGGCGCACTGGTCGCCCTGGCCGTGGGTGCCGACCGCGAGGCTGACCAGGGGCCGGGGTCCTGGGCCCTCCCACGGCCGCTGCGGCTCGAGGTAGGTGCCGGTGACCGCGTTGGCCGCGCCGTTCGCGTCGGTGCTGCGGTACATGATGCGCCGGCCGTCGGCGGGGAACGCCCCGTCGGTTCCCGGCACCCGGAGCGCGAGTTCGGACGGCTCGGTACGGATCAGGTCGCCGGGAGCGCTCTCCGTCAGGTCGGCGGGCGGCGTGTAGAAGTCCGCAGGCGCCGCCGCCGCAATGGGCGCCGCGATCGCGGCCACGACCACCGACATGGCGGCCGCGACGACCGCACCCCGCCAACCGTTTGCGCGCACCCTCTTGTCCACCGTCGACTCCGCCCCGTGTCCGTTGACTCCGGTCGCGAAGCCGCACGCACGGTAACACATACATTTCGGCAGGTGGACGTGCCGATTCGCGGGCGTCGACACCCGACCGCGCGGTACTGAAACCAATTGCTGCACAGGTTTGTTCACAATTGCACAGGCTCGACCTCGGCCGTCGAGTGTGCAGCTACCGTCGGCCCATCTCGGCTTATGCCCCAACAACTGCACACTCGGCGAGGCACAGCGCACAGCCCGCGACCAGGAGCTGATCGCGGGCTGTGTGCCTGCAGTCTGTTGTGGCGCGGGCGCGAATCAGGGCGCCGCGGGTGCCGGCAGCCCCGGCAGGGTCGGGAGCGGCCCGACGAAGTTGAAGAACGCCGACCGCAATGGTTCGCCACCGACCATGTCCAGTCCGATCACGCCACCGATGAGCGAGCCGATGATCGATCCGGGGAAGCAGCCGGCGAGCACACCGACCACGCAGCCGACGAGGAGCCCGATGATGCCGCCGACGGTCTGCCCGACGATCCCGCCCATCTGGGCCTTCTGGATCTCCCCCATCAGGCGCTGCTGATCCGCGGGGTTGTCCCAGGCGACCGGTTGAGCGAGCGAGGGGATCGTGTTCGGGGTCAGCGTCAGGGTCCGGCCGCCGTCGCCGATCACGGGCGCGATCGAGTGCGTCTCACCGTTCACGCGATATGCGAGGGGAATCGTGCCGATGGGCGAGCCGTCATCCCGGAGCACGCTCACCCCGGCCCCATCCCCTGAGACCCGGAACACGCCCGCGTCCAGCAGGGTGACGACCGAGTTACCGCCCGGCGCGAGCCCGGTGCTATACCCGACGCCCTGGTCCCGACCTTGCATCTGGGCGCCGACCAACGCGGCTGGGTCGGCGTGCGCGGTCACCGCCCCGGCGCCCATCGCGGCCGTCACGAACAGTGCAGTGGCGACAATCTTCCTGAGTTTCATGTCGGCTCCCGGGTTCGGTTGCGATTTCCCCCAGCCGAACAGTAGTCGAGACCGTGTGATATCGAACACAATTCGATGAACTTGCCCCGGCATGCGATCCGCTTGTGACCTTGGCCCGCCCCCGCGTCGGGACGCACACCCAGCAAAAAACACCCCTCACCGGAAAGTGAGGGGTGTTGATGTGATGCCGTGTTCGGTTGTGTAACTGCTGTGGAGCCTAGGAGATTCGAACTCCTGACATCTGCCTTGCAAAGGCAGCGCTCTACCAACTGAGCTAAGGCCCCGTCCGCGCTAGCGGCTGGTGACCTCGTGCCATACGTCCTGACTGCGGCGCGACCGCAGCTTGGTCAGCCCGAAGAGAACGGTCACAACGGCTGCCGTGAGAAGCAGTACCTTCATGCTCGAACCCTTCGTCGGCACGGGGAGTGGGCCTAGGAGGACTTGAACCTCCGACCTCTTCCTTATCAGGGAAGCGCTCTAACCGCCTGAGCTATAGGCCCTTAACCTCGGTCCGGGAGACGCGTTGAACTTGTCTCCCCGAACCGAGGCATGAGATTACCCCACCGACCGGCCGCGACCAAAACCGGCCCGGCGGGGAACCAAAACCCCTGGTCAGTCGCGATCGGCGAGGGTCACTTCGACCCCACCGACCAGGTCCGTGCAGAGGTTGTAGATGAACGATCCGATGGTGGCGAGCGCCGTGAAGAGCACCACGTTGATCGCACCGACCAGCGCGGCGTAGCCGAACACCTGCCCGGCGCTGACGAGGCCCTCGTCGCCCGACTCCGACACGATGTCGGTGAAGGCGTTGTTCAGGCGATCCCAGACACCCATGCCGTCGAGCACGACGTACAGGAATCCGACGGCGAACATCCACACGAAGAACAGCGCCACCGAGATCACCAGGGACACCTTGAGCGTCGACCAGGGGTCGACCTTGCGCACCTGGATGGTCGCGCGCAACGGGTCACCCGCGACCGCGTCGATCGGCACGGCCACGACCGCGGGCTGCGCGCCCGTCTTGGCGCCGGCACCGGCCGCCGCGGGGGCGTCGCCCGGCAGCGGATGCTTGACCGCGGACAGGTCCGGCAGATCCTTCGCCAGATCGGAGCGGTCGATGTGCCGGGTCGGGCCGTCGATCACCGCCGTCTTGGCCTTGGCGGCCTCCTTGCGGGCCGCCTTCGCCGCGTCGTCCCCCGAGGGGGCTGCAGCCGCGGGCTTGCCGGCCGCAGCACCACCGGGACGGGTGCCCTGACCACCAGGGGCCGAGGCCGGACGCGTGCCAGGCGCACCGGCGGCGGCACCCGGACGTGTCGCCGGACCACCGGCCTGCGCCGCGGGGCGCGTACCGGGACCACTCGTGGGCGAGGTCGGGCGCGTGCCCGGCGCGCCCGCGGGAGCACCGGGACGCGTCGCGGGACCGCTCGTGGGCGAGACCGGACGAGTGCCCGCACCGTTTGCCGGGCCACCGTTCTGCTGGGGCCGCTGTCCCGGCGCCTGGGTCGGCGCCTGGCCGGTCGGCGCCTGGGTCGGTCGACCACCCTGCGGGGCGGCCGGGGCCGCACCGCCCTGCGGCGGAGCGCCCGCGGGCCGCGATCCCT